>CAYWPR010000003.1:41850-183912 GCA_964460115.1 uncultured Myxococcales bacterium | reverse complement strand
CGAACATCTTGTTCAGGCCGCGGTTCATGCGGCCTTCTTTGATGATTTCTTGCTCGTAGCCTTGCAATTTTTCGTCCGAGGATTGTTTGAAGCAGATGGCCGTGACCAGCTCCGTGATGTATGAAAATTGGTCGAGGCCCACATGAAAGCCGCCGGATTTGTGAGCGAGCTCTTGGTAGAACTTGGTGGCATGTCCGCGGTTGAGGCATTGCACGCCGTAAACCGGAATGCCCATGTTGCCGAGCTTGTCGACTTCGTCGCGCCAGTTTAGTTTTTGCGGATTGGCGCTTGGCGCATGGGGAACATCGTCGCCAATTAGCACAAAGCATTTTTTGGTGCCGGGCAGCCAGGACAGCGACTGGGCTTCATGCAGTACGAGCTCGTAGCACTCTGGTGCATCGCCGCCGCCGGTGGCGCCAACCTTCTCGATGAAAGAAACGATGGCTTTGACATCGGCGGTTAGCCCTAGATGCTTGGTGACATACGTGGAATTCTTGTCGCAGTAATCGCCATGGGCGATGATACCGATGCGTATGCCGGGAATTTCTTTCATCAAACGCTCGACGGTGGTCTTGACCTTGCGGCGAACTTGTGTCAAGCACGGATACATACTGCCGGTGGTGTCAAAACTAAAAACGACCTCGACTTGGTAGTCAGACATGGGCTCGGTCCTATGGCGTGAAGATGGGGGCAAATAGAGACAACGTGTTATCAAATCTCTACTCAAATGTAATTGTCAACACGTGTTTATTGATTTCTGTGTTCTCAATTACATGTGACTTCAGCGCAAAGCGTCGCGATACCATCGGCGGTTCAGCGTCTAGCCTGCCGGCGTCGCCAATTGTGTCTTCATCTTCTGCAGCTCGTCTCGCGCCAAGCCGACCCGGCGCGCAGATTTCGTTGACGCTGACGGAAATGAAAGAGCGCACCGGCAACGAGTTCGGACTGGCCGTGCCGATGCTGCTTGTGACGCTAAAAAACCACGGCGGCCCCATTGAGGTTCCCGAGGTCGGTGTGGACCTGATTTTGTCGCTGGTATTGACCTTGCGCCGCGATGGGCACAGCGAGCAGCGCCATGTCACGCTGCTGCGCAACTGGACGGTTCAGCTTGCGCCGATTGCCTCCGGCGAAGAGCTGCGGCAGGGACTTTCGCCGCTAAGCATCGAGCGGCGCGATGTGCCCCTTTCTTTGGGACGATATCAAGTGCAGGCCTGCGTGCCGACTGCGCGCGAAGCGCATTATCCTTCGCGCTTTACGAGCGAATTTGGCGGCCTGTGCTCTAACCAAATCGAAATCGAAGTCAAAAAACGCCACGAAGACAAGGATCGCTAAATCGCGGACATCGGCGCGGTTTGGCGATGCTACCCACCGATGTTGACGTCATCCGACCCTTCCATCACCATCCCTGGAAACATCGCACAGTGCAGCGTCTGGTCGCCCATCCGCATGGCCGCTTTGCCATTGATAAATACAGTCATGCTTCCTTTGATGGCTTCCCACTTTTGAGCGGCATTGCAGCACACAACGTCAGTGTGCTGGCCGGTATCGTTCTGTCTTATGGCGGGCCGCTGATTAATATTCACATTGTCCGAGCCCGATGTCGCTTTGCCGCCTACCATGGGGTGGGATGGTGTGGGTACGCCCATCGGTAGGCAGGATGGGCACATCGGGTGGTGATGGGGAGCGAGTGAGGTCGCTTTGTCTCCCGTCAGATCTGAGCGTAACAAAGACGCATAGCAGACCGCACAACAGCAACGACAATCCGTATTCCGAGGCGCACTTTCTGACGCTGAAGTATCGTCCTGGCTGTTCCCAGCGATTCGGCAACGTGCAGCACGCGTGGCAGTGGGCCGCCGAGCTACTACGCTGGTACAACGGCGAGCATCATCACAGCGGCCTGGGCCTGATGACTCCAGAGGCCGTGCACTATGGGCCGCGCCAAAGAGCTCAGGTAGCGTCGGGAGCAGGTGCTTGCCGCCGCATTTGCGATACACCCACAGTGCTTCGTCATGGGTCTCCCAAGACCTCCGGAGCTCCCATCCCAGGTCTTTATCAACAAACTGCTGGAGGTGACCAACTAAACTCGGACCCCAGGTGTCCCATTCTCATTGACAGGTACCGTACCGCCACCGCACTTGATGCGGCTCCAGATCCTACACTGAGGGTAGCCCACAAGCCGCGGAAACTGTGTGGACATACACAGGGGTACTCCGGCAGCTTTGAAAGTCAGTTGGCACGAGCTCATATCCCCCTTCGGAGGCGTTAGTAAATCGCTTGACAGATGAGTATAGATCTCTGTTAGGAATTTCGACTTCTGGATGGGAACTAGCCGCCGACATTCACTGTGCTTGCCCCCGGGCCCTGAATAATCCCCGGAAAGGAGCCACAATGCATGGTCTGATCACCGACTCTCGCCGCAGGCAGATTATTGATGAAAACCGTTCCGCTGCCTTGTGCGATTGAAAAAGTATTGGCCCCACAGCAGGCGGCAGCGATGCCATTATCCTTCACGCGCGCGGCCGGCTTTTGGGTGACAAAAACATTGGCCGAACCGGTGACGATGGGACCTTTGGCAGCCGGATGCCCCGTTGGCACCAAAGTGATGCATGCCGCTGGACATGCATGCATATGCTGTGGACACAGTGCCTCATCCCCTAAAATTGCCTGTGGTGGCATGTCAATCTTCTCCTTTTACCTCGGTAATTCACTGGTTCACTCTATATAAAAATCGGCCCGACTGAGTTTCCGACACCGTTTATTCCTGGGACCGGAAACGGAGTAGGATTGATCATCAAAAAAAGTATGCTTGGAGAGGAAACGATTGTACTGCTCGCCCACGTGGTAAAGCATTGGGCAAAGGCATCTGCTATCGCGCACGCCAATGCTTGACCGTGAGATCCCAGCGGATCGTTTGGCATGGTCTTTGGACTCGTCACACCCATCATCGACAGTAAAGACTCCTTATCGATCGGCTTCATCGTCGGGCAGCAGACCTGTAGCGGAAGGGGCACAGTGCCCGGGGTCGGACCGCTGCCTGGCGGTACCGGTCCTATCGGCGCCATCAGCAGACCGATAAACTTGAGCGAGCTTTGAAAGGTCTGCCATGCAGCATCGATTCCACCTCCAATCGCCGAGACGAGTGGGCTTGGACCTACGGCGGCTAGCAGGGGCGGGGTAAATGGGACCGCGCCAACACACTGCCCAGAGGGTACGGGTAGAGGAGGGAGCAGGGAGCAGGCAATGCCGACTGCGGTTGCGCTGTTTTGCCACGTGGTCCAGGTTGTGCAAATGGTGGCACACAATTTGTCGATAAGCGCGCCATAGCTCGTCGACTGATCGCTTTGAACCTTGGTGTGTATTAGACAGGTTTTGTATCTTTTGAAAAGGACGCTCAGGTCGGCGGGATTCTCTTCCCCCGGAACCGGAACGTTACGTTCTGCCGGCTGCATCGCATCGTTAAACTGCTTTTTGGCCAAATCCGTTGCCGGCGCGTTTTGCGGCCACTCAAGAGGCACTTTGAGGCCGTAACCTTTGAAGGCTTTTTTGGCCAATGTCGCCATAACGGCAGGCACAGGTGCGGGCATGATCCCTCTTTTCGCAGTTTAGCGTACTACTATAACGACATTTATCGGCGATCTTGGATAGAAGGTTTCGCCCACATCGAATTATCGGACTCTGCATGCAAAAGTTGCGGCCTTTTGTCGCCGCTGGGAACCTAGAACGATATCATAAAAGCCTTGTGAGGGGGGGGCCGAGAAAGCGCCCCTTTGTATTAAGCGTGCCGCTTGGGCGATGCCGTGATGTATGTTGCGGCCGTGCCCACGCGCGTAGACATTTTTGTACCTTTGGCGGATTTGGCATCTACGGCCGCCGATTTTCATGAGCATCTAGTGCCAGCGGTAGAGGGCGATGCAGCGAGGCGGCAGAGCTGGCGCGCCGCGCTGCAGGCGCTGGCCTTGGAACGGGCGGCGCAAACCGCGGGCATTGCCCGCGCGGACATCAGCCACGGCCGGCTGCTACGACGTTCGCTCGATGCGCGCAAGGGTTACACCGTCGGCTTTCACCTGCAAGTAGAGCTGCTGAAACAAAACGAGGCCAAAGCGCCACAAAGCGGCTTTGGGGATGCGTCGTCTGGCCCGGCCAGGTTGCCGGCCCCAGCGCCGGTTTGCGGCGAGCGGCGGGCAGTGGTCGTGGGCAGTGGCCCGGCTGGAACTTTTGCTGCGCTGCGGCTGGCGCAAGCCGGGGCTCGTGTGACGCTTGTCGAGCAGGGCAAGCCGGTACAGCCGCGCCGCAAAGATTTGGCGCTTTTGACGCGAGGACAGCTTGTCGTCGCGTCCAATTACTGCTTTGGCGAAGGCGGGGCCGGCACTTATAGCGATGGCAAGCTTTATACTCGCTGCAAAGATCGGCAGGCCGTCGCCGAAACGCTGGCCGTTCTTATCGAACATGGCGCCGATGCGGACATAGCCGTCGAGTCTAGGCCGCACATCGGCAGCAATCGGCTGCCGCAAATTTTGGCGGTGCTGCGGCAGCATCTGATTGCGCTTGGCGTCGAATACTGCTTTGAACAGCGCGTGGAAGATCTGCTGCTGACGCAAAAGGGCCAACTGGCGGGAGTGCGCTGCGCTTCGGGCTTGGAAGTCTTCGGCGATGTTGTGGTGCTGGCGGTCGGACACAGCGCCCGGCAAATCTACGAGCTATGCGCCAAGCGCGGCATTGCGCTTGCCCCTAAGCCCTTCGCCATTGGCGTGCGCATTGAACATCCGCAACCGCTGATCGACCGGCTACAATATGGCTCTGTGGCTGAGCATCCGGCTTTGCCGGCTGCTTTTTATCAATTGACCGCGCAGGCCCTAGGCCGCGGCGTCTACAGTTTTTGCATGTGCCCCGGTGGCTGGATCGTGCCGTCGGCGACCGAACCGGAAGGGCTGTGCACAAACGGCATGAGCCTGAAGCGTCGCGATTCGCCGCTGGCCAACGCGGCGCTGGTGGTCACCGTCGAGCCAACCGATTATGCCGCCACGCTTCGAACTAGCGGCGCTTTGGATACGCTGGCCGGGGTGGCGTTTCAGCGCAGTATCGAGCGCAAAGCGTATCTGGCCGGCGGCGGAGATTTTATGGCTCCGGCGCAATGCCTTAGCGATTTTTTGGCCGGCCGGCCGAGCCTACAAGTGCTGCACAGCACCTACCGGCCGGGGGTGCGACCGGGAGATTTAAGCACCATATTGCCCGATTTTGTGACGGCGGCACTGCGCGCGGGATTGCAGCGTTTCGACAGGACGCTGCCCGGTTTTGTGACCCAGAAAGCACAGCTTGTAGGCGTCGAGACGCGTACATCTTCGCCGGTGCGCATCGTCCGCGAGCCCAGCTTGATGTCACCGTCCCTGCTCGGCTTATATCCCATTGGCGAAGGGGCAGGCTATGCCGGCGGCATTGTCAGTGCAGCCATCGATGGCTTGCGTACCGCCGATGCAGTGCTTGCCAACTGGCGTTGATGCTTCCAAATCGCGAACCGGCGCTGGTTTCCGTTCACACCGAAGGCTTGGACTGGGCGGCGTGGTTCCAGAAATAGATGACGCTGCAAGGGGCCAGCGGATAAATCACAGAAGTGATCCAAAATATCTGCGCCGGCTTCCACATCGCAATGAGGCTTCCGATTCCCAAAAGCGCTACCGTCATCCACAGTCCGGACAAATAGCGCTGCGCAATGATCGCCAGCAGCCCGCTTAGCATCAGCAGATCGATGGGCACATACAGTTCAAAAGGAACTCCGAGGCGCCAGGCAGCCAGGCGAATCGCAAACACTTGGACGATGTTCAGACTGATGAGTTGCAGAAGGCCTCGGTGAAATACGTTGTGCCAGAGCGAGCGGCGCAATGCCAGCAAGGCTGCAAAGATTGCCACGCCGTTTAGCGTGGAGCCGGCCACGATTTCTCGCATCGACATAGGACGGTTGCGATGGGCCAAAAAAGACAGTGTGACGATGAGTGCCGTGACAAGTCCAACGGTTATAGACAGCCGACGACGCGCGAGCCAGGCGCCAGCGGGATCGCGCTCGCTTTCCACTTCGAGCGCCGCAAGAAGCTCTGAAAGTGCGGGAAAGCGGTGTTTCGATGCGGTGGACAGACCTCGCTTTAGCGCCTTCCAGATCTCAACTGGAACTTGAGTGTTGGCCGGTGGAGGACGCAGCTCGCCACCTCGCACGGCCGCCGACTGCTGATCAAAAGTTTTGCCCTTAAATGGGAGCTGCTGATAAAGCGCCTCATAAAGCGAGGCGCAAAAGCTGAACTGATCACTTTGGTGGTCAGCTGTGTCGCCACAATACTGCTCTGGCGACATGTACCCGGGCGTTCCCGAGATGGTTCCGTCCAGCGTGAGCGGAGTCGTCAGCGCGATGGGCATTTCGACGACTGAGGTCCGCTCTGATTTCTTCGCCTGAGCTTCCTGAAGTCGCGCCAATCCAAAGTCGAGTACGCGCGGACGAAGATCGTGACCGATAAGAACGTTTTCGGCCTTGAAGTCATCTTCATATTTTCCGTCGAGACATTGAGAACTTATAAGCGCTGCGGGCAAATTACGGACAATGCAGGACCAGGAGCGCGGCGCCTTGGCCGGGGTATTCGCCATGATGCTTGTCTGTCTGGTCCTTTTGCGCAGAATGTCGCGATGCAAAAGTGAACGGGCATTTCAAATGTTGCTAAAGGGGTTGACGGCGAAGCTGCTGATGATTTGGTTGGCACCTGAGGTAAGTCATGCACCAAATATCCAATCGCGACGAAATATTTCCAAATAATACGGCAGCTGTTCCAAAGGTTGGTGTGGCCGACGCCACTTTGGACGCACCATCGCCGGCACGTGAACTATCTGCGCTTCTTAGCCGCGCCGGTGCGCTCGCCGCTTCGCTCGGCATCTCGCTAGATGCCTGGATGAAGGACGCCTGGAACTCGTACGTCGATGCGCAGCCTGGTCTGCGCGAACACATTGAAGACATGCAGCTGCTCGCGCAGCTCAATCAGTTACGTCAAAGCGGGCGAATCAGCCAGGCATAGGAGAAGAAGCCTGACTGCGTGTCCACGAGACCGACGCATGCAGATCATGCAGGCTTTTATATCGGCCACTCCCAAAGGCGATGCCGAGGAGCTATCGCGGCTGCGTACTGATGTGGAGGGAATCTCCATCGGCGGCGGCACGCGCGGCACACAAGCCGGCGCTGATGTGGATGGCTTGGTTTTGGAAACGCGACTGACCTAGCAGCGGTTTGCAAAAGGACCGTGTCGCTAGGGCAACCGGGCGATGATCGCACCGTAGTAGTTGTCGACAAAGGCGTGAAATGAAACTTCGAAACTCAGCGATTGGCCCCACGACCAAAGGGAAAGCCACACAGTACCTTTATCAGAGTCGGCTGGGTCGTAATTGGTGATCGGCGAGTTCAGGAGCATCACATAGTGATTTGGGAATTGGTTAATCAGGAAGCGATCGTCTAAAGTGACCGGATTGTCCAGCGCTATCGGCTCCGGCGCGTTCTTTGGATCGTTCCAGTTGCGCAAAGACCGAGCCGTGCCGCCAATAAGTGCGTTCGTATTGAGCAAAAGGGCTATATCTTGCCCGCCATAGTGCAGCAAATCACTGGCGTGCAGCCAGCCAGCACTAGTGGCCCAGTTGGCTTCATTGCTCACGTGGCTGTAGATGCCCGTGGCGTCCAGCCAGACGCTCAGTTCTTCTGGACGAGTGAGCCCTGACAGTTCTTGCGTGGGATCTCCGGTCCAGACAAACAGTGCATCGTTGTTGTTACGGATGGCGCCAAGCGTCATCCAATCAGCTTGCGGAGCCGGATTTTTCTGCATCCGCGTGAGCATCTTCATATAGTCATTTTGTAGCAATTCGCTTGATGGGACGACGTCTAGGCTACCGATGGAGGCGCGGCCCTCTTCGAACAAGCGAATGGCAAAGTGAGCAAAGCCGACTGGGTCGCGAGCAGTCCACATGCAAAAGAAAGTGGCCGGCCCGCACAGATTCAGCCCGCCCTGTTGAAACAACCGAGGGTTGGCGACAAGCTGCCGCAGCCTGTTGCCGACCATCTGGCGATCAAGCGACGGCCAAGCACCAGTGGCGCTGCGGCCAAGGAAGCTTTGAATAAGCTGCTGAGCCTCGGCAACATTTGACACCGTCTGGGTGTCGGCAGCGCGACTATCTCGCATAAACTGGGAAAGCCCATCAGAGTCGACAAGACGCGCCATGGCATCATAAATACCACGCCACGTTCTAGGGCCTGCGGTTTTTAGAAGCCTCGACGAGCGCGTACTTCATGGTCTCTGTTTGTCGAAGGGCTGTCCCTTGCTTTGGCAAGGGAGCCCCGCATCAGCGCGAACGATGACCATTCTACGCGGACAAAATTTCTGAGTTTCTCGACGGAAGAAATACTTTCGGCCTTGAAGTCATCTTCATATTTTCCGTCGAGACATTGAGAACTTATAAGCGCTGCGGGCAAATTACGGACAATGCAGGACCAGGAGCGCGGCGCCTTGGCCGGGGTATTCGCCATGATGCTTGTCTGTCTGGTCCTTTTGCGCAGAATGTCGCGATGCAAAAGTGAACGGGCATTTCAAATGTTGCTAAAGGGGTTGACGGCGAAGCTGCTGATGATTTGGTTGGCACCTGAGGTAAGTCATGCACCAAATATCCAATCGCGACGAAATATTTCCAAATAATACGGCAGCTGTTCCAAAGGTTGGTGTGGCCGACGCCACTTTGGACGCACCATCGCCGGCACGTGAACTATCTGCGCTTCTTAGCCGCGCCGGTGCGCTCGCCGCTTCGCTCGGCATCTCGCTAGATGCCTGGATGAAGGACGCCTGGAACTCGTACGTCGATGCGCAGCCTGGTCTGCGCGAACACATTGAAGACATGCAGCTGCTCGCGCAGCTCAATCAGTTACGTCAAAGCGGGCGAATCAGCCAGGCATAGGAGAAGAAGCCTGACTGCGTGTCCACGAGACCGACGCATGCAGATCATGCAGGCTTTTATATCGGCCACTCCCAAAGGCGATGCCGAGGAGCTATCGCGGCTGCGTACTGATGTGGAGGGAATCTCCATCGGCGGCGGCACGCGCGGCACACAAGCCGGCGCTGATGTGGATGGCTTGGTTTTGGAAACGCGACTGACCTAGCAGCGGTTTGCAAAAGGACCGTGTCGCTAGGGCAACCGGGCGATGATCGCACCGTAGTAGTTGTCGACAAAGGCGTGAAATGAAACTTCGAAACTCAGCGATTGGCCCCACGACCAAAGGGAAAGCCACACAGTACCTTTATCAGAGTCGGCTGGGTCGTAATTGGTGATCGGCGAGTTCAGGAGCATCACATAGTGATTTGGGAATTGGTTAATCAGGAAGCGATCGTCTAAAGTGACCGGATTGTCCAGCGCTATCGGCTCCGGCGCGTTCTTTGGATCGTTCCAGTTGCGCAAAGACCGAGCCGTGCCGCCAATAAGTGCGTTCGTATTGAGCAAAAGGGCTATATCTTGCCCGCCATAGTGCAGCAAATCACTGGCGTGCAGCCAGCCAGCACTAGTGGCCCAGTTGGCTTCATTGCTCACGTGGCTGTAGATGCCCGTGGCGTCCAGCCAGACGCTCAGTTCTTCTGGACGAGTGAGCCCTGACAGTTCTTGCGTGGGATCTCCGGTCCAGACAAACAGTGCATCGTTGTTGTTACGGATGGCGCCAAGCGTCATCCAATCAGCTTGCGGAGCCGGATTTTTCTGCATCCGCGTGAGCATCTTCATATAGTCATTTTGTAGCAATTCGCTTGATGGGACGACGTCTAGGCTACCGATGGAGGCGCGGCCCTCTTCGAACAAGCGAATGGCAAAGTGAGCAAAGCCGACTGGGTCGCGAGCAGTCCACATGCAAAAGAAAGTGGCCGGCCCGCACAGATTCAGCCCGCCCTGTTGAAACAACCGAGGGTTGGCGACAAGCTGCCGCAGCCTGTTGCCGACCATCTGGCGATCAAGCGACGGCCAAGCACCAGTGGCGCTGCGGCCAAGGAAGCTTTGAATAAGCTGCTGAGCCTCGGCAACATTTGACACCGTCTGGGTGTCGGCAGCGCGACTATCTCGCATAAACTGGGAAAGCCCATCAGAGTCGACAAGACGCGCCATGGCATCATAAATACCACGCCACGTTCTAGGGCCTGCGGTTTTTAGAAGCCTCGACGAGCGCGTACTTCATGGTCTCTGTTTGTCGAAGGGCTGTCCCTTGCTTTGGCAAGGGAGCCCCGCATCAGCGCGAACGATGACCATTCTACGCGGACAAAATTTCTGAGTTTCTCGACGGAAGAAATACTTTCGGCCTTGAAGTCGCGATGGACAAGTCCTGCCTGATGCGCTGCCCAGAGGCCCTGACCTGCCGCTCGGTATAGCTGTAAAATCTCCTTCCAGGTTCGCCCGGGGGTGCGCTGCCAATCGGTCAGCGTGACCCCATCGATAAACTCCATTGCGATGAAGACTTGCGAGCCGAGCTCGCCGACTTCAAAGACCTGTACCACGTTGGGATGGGAGATGCGGGCCATGGCTTGGGCCTCGCGCAAAACTCGAGCCTGATGGGTCTGCGCATCGGACGAATTGGCGGCCACGAGCTTCACGGCAACTTTGCGATCGAGCTTTTCATCGTAGGAGGCATAGACCGTTCCTGTGCCACCCTTGCCAAGTACGCGCAGTACCACAAATCGTCCGATTCGTTGACTTACTGGCAAAATCGGTAAACTTGCGGCTGCCTGGGCGGCGTCTATGTTGTTCCCATCAAGTGTCTGCGCCAATTCATCTGCCGGTCCGGACGGACTTTGCGGCAAGGCGGCAGGGGAAGGGCCGAGCATGTACCATCGTAGTCCACGATGGGCAGTTCGAACAAGGCTCGACGGCCAGCGACGAACTAAGGAGCGTACTGCACAAAGGAAAGCAAACTTGTGTTTTAAAGCTGCCCGTGCGCGGCACTGTGTGTTTGCTGCGCTTCTTCCAGCCAGCGCATGCAGGCTTTCAGCGCTTCCTGCAAATTGCGCAGCGTCGTGATTCTTGACAGATCTAAGCCGAGCGAAACCATGGTGTGCGCAATGGCGGGTGAGATGCCGGTAATTACGGCACGGGCCCCAAGCAATTCGATGGCGCAGACGATGCGCACCAGATGATCGGCGGTTGTGGTATCGACGGCTGCAACCGCGGTTAAATCCAGGATGGCGTAGCGGGCGCGGGCTTTGACGATTTCTGCAAGCAAGCGCTCCATCATGGCTGAAGCGCGTTGCCCATCGAGTACGCCCATAAACGGTACCGTCAGCACCCCATCCCAAACCTGAACGATGGGAACGGCCAGAGTACGCAGCGCTTCTTCCTGACGCTGTATCAATGCTAACTTCTCGCGCAGCTCTTGCGAAGTTCGATGATGCTCTTTCATTTCACGCTGTAGCGTTTCCAGGGCCACTGCCAAGTCGGCATCGCTGGCCTTGCCGGCTTGAAGCAACGCTTCCAGCCGCTGCTCTGACGTTAGGTTCGACTCGCGTACTTCAAACTCGTCGTATTCTGCACCTAAAGCGGAAAAAACCGTTTGCTCGGCCCAGCAGGGAATTCCAAGTACTTTGCTGGTGATCCCGGCAAGCTTGCCGGCCAGCATGAAACTGCCCCACGAGACGCCAAGCGCCCGCTGATAAATGCCTTCCCAGCTATTGACCGCGCGGTAAACAGCCACTTTCTTCTCGCGATTCAGCGAGACCAGGGTCCAGCGACCCCATCCGGCCGGCCAGGCAATCTCTGAGATGGCGCGCAGTCCCTGTTCCAGCGTCGGTGCGCTGGAAATAATTGCCCAGTCGCCTTCAGTGCTGTTTTGACCACCGACTTGCATGCAGAGATTAAACCGTTCCGTGCCGACCATTTTTTGAAATCCCGACATAAGGCCGGCGACGGTATTTGGAATCCACATGCTCAGCGTCGGCATGCCTGCCCACAGATTGACTCCCTGGGCCAGGTCCCAACAAATTTCGTAGCCCGATATCGTAACTTTAATATTTTCGGAGGAATTCATCGGCAACTTCCTGTAAAGACAAAGGGATGTCCGAAATGACTAAACGGCTGCATTTGATGGTCTTGCAACTTCGCAACGAAAATTCCTAAGCGTGCATGTGGGGAATCGTCGCCCTTCATCCTGCATCGGCGACGATCGGTACAGCAGCCAGGAAGGGACATATTTGCTAGGTTTCCATCGTACTAAGAATACGATATAATGCATAAAGGTGTCATCACTGCTTGTAAAGAAATGACGGCGCTTTCGGCAGGTCAGGTCCTTCTGTACCTGCTTCCTCTTGCTGGTGTCATCCTAAGGATTGGCGATGCGAACTCCTATCTCTGAGGCGGCGTTTTTAAACCTCTGCAAAGTCGTAAACACGAGTTTTGAAAACTGGAAAAATTCCTCGACCCGCGGATTGCGCGGAACATTTGATGCTTACAATACGGCGATTCGCGGCGCCGGGGCCGCTGGGCAAGCCCAGCTTGTACGCCAGGCAGTAATCGCCCTGTCGGCTGGAAAAAAGACCAAGTACGAGCTGGCCCTAGACTATATAAAATTTTGCCTAGGAGATGCGCGTACCGTGAACTATACGCGGGTTTCCAGCCACGCGGGAACTACGGTTTCGCGCGGTACGGTAAGCTGTCTGCGCTTTCGGCCGGGAGCCAATCAAGCACCGGCACCGCCCGGAGGTGCCAATGCCAATGGGGCGGATGCCGCGGCGGTCAAGAATCTGGCGGTAATGGCCGTTCGAATTGCTCGGGCCATCCTGTATCGCGGTACGCTGAACAACAAAGTTCGCATCGGCGGGCACCAGATCTATTACTGCTGTCGCGACGCGCTCGGGCAAGCCGATAAGCAGGCTCCAAAGTATCTTTACGACTATAACGATCGCATGGCCGATGCCCTGCGCGGCGACAATCAGGAAGATATCGCCCGGCAAATGGCCGCCGTCGCCTTCGGACCTTGGGAAAACGGCGGGGCGGTATGCCGCATGTGCTCTCATGTTGCCGCTGGCGTGCTGACCATGTTGGCGCCGGCAGGAACTCGCATCGCGGTGGTATTCGATGGCGCTTTTGATCACTCGTATGCAGTTGTGCAGCGCGGCACCTCGCCCTGGATTACCTGCGATCCCTGGCCCGGCGAAACTTTCGCTTTGCCCTGGACGTCCACCGCCTGCTGCTTTCCGCCCTCAGCAGTCACTGCTTGCTATGAGATTATTGTAGATTCGCCAGTGTCCATTCCGTATGGCGTGGCATTTACAACCGAGGAAATCGCCGCAGCGACGCTAGATGCGCAGCGGGCCAATACCTGCAAGAAGGCCAACGGCGAATTTCTGCTGCGCAGATGCCGCTGCAATCACGGCACTTGGGGCTGCCGCGGACAAGAGCCAGCAACCGTCGCGCAATGTGATAATCATTACTTTCATCCCACAAACCGCCATAATGGATTGTCCAGACATGGAGCGATTGCAGCGGGACATCCCTTAGCGGCGGACCACGCCGAATGGGGACCAGCGGCAGCCATCGAATAGGAAAAAGGAAAGTCACTTCAGGAATCGTCGATGGGCCGCACTGCTCGAAACACCTACTAAAATCTGCCGAGCGTAGATAGCACGACACCTTCGCTTGTAGGCGCCGGCAAAAGCGCAAGGGACGCGCTTTTGGGCGCGCGAGCGGCAGCATCCCAAAACAGTACACCGCTAAGCACTGCGGTGACGCCTCCGATGACAAAGCAAGCGATGGCGGCCTGATTGAAGGTGCGCCCCTGCGCTTGGATATCCAAATAATTTTGCCGGGCATATTGGTCAAAAACGATGGGCCGCGGAGTCGAAAGCTGCGCGGCAGTGCGGGTGAGGTCGTCGGCTCGATTTTGCGCCAGCAAGCCCAGCGTCGTTCCGGTCGCAACCAGCGCCAAGGTGATGGCCGCACCGCTATATCCAGCAATCAAATAGGGACGGGCGGGGTCTGAGGCTGGGCGCGGCGGCTGGGCGATGGGAACCGCGGAGGATTGGGGCTCGACCGCTGGCGCCTTGGGGGCAGGGGAGGCGGCTTCCGGAAGCACCAAGGGCGCAGGAGGCGGTTCCGGCGCTTCGGTCGTCGCGCTCTGCTCCTTTGCATAGGCGGTTTGGGCCAAAAGTAGAAGCAGCGCCCAGGCACACACGCCCATATGGCTTTTCACGATCATTCCTATGCCGCCATCGGATTCTTTTCAACGATCTTGCCGTCGTTTATGTACACCACACGGCGGGCGTGCTGCATGATTCGAGGATCGTGCGTGGAAAATAGAAATGTGACTCCCATTTGCTGATTGAGGCGCTGCATCAGATCGATGATTTGCTGCGAAGTTTTGGAATCCAGATTGGCGGTTGGTTCGTCCGCCAAAACCAGTTCGGGGCGGGTGATAAGCGCTCGAGCAATGGCCACGCGCTGACGCTGTCCGCCCGACAATTCATCGGGGCGGTGCTGCATAAAACTGCCGAGACCGACATCCTCGCACAGCTTGATGACGCGCGCGCGCAGTTCGCGCGACGGCTCGCGCGTGCGGCGCATCAAACATGGAAATTCGACATTCTCAATGACGTTTAAAACCGGAATCAGATTGAACGACTGAAAAATGATTCCGATTTTTTCGTTGCGCAGATGGGCCAGTTTGTCAAAGTCACGGTCGCCGACTTCTTGTCCATCGAATTGATAATTGCCGCTTGTCGGACGATCCAGGCAACCGATAATGTTTAGCAGCGTGGATTTGCCGGAACCAGAGGGGCCCATGACGACAGTAAATTCGCCGCGCGCGATGCTTAGGTCCACACCCTGAAGCGCTGGCACCAGCGTCTTGCCAAGGTGGTATTCCTTGACGATGTTACGCAGCGAGACAAGCAAGCGGCTGTTATTGGCGGTTCCGATCATGTCTAAGGGCCTCAGTAATAGGCGCGTGCCTCAAAAAGCACGCGAAAGTCGATGGGAAGCAGGGAATATTCAGCGTAGTTCGTACCGTTTACGGCCACTTGGCCCACCGGAATGCCGCGAATCGGCACAAATCCGTAAAGCGATAGCGTCAACCATTCTCGCGTGTTCCAGGAAACCGATGGCGACAGCGTGCCCGAAAGATCGCGCAGACCGGCAATTAGGACCAAGTTAATTGCCCAGTCATCTTTGATTTTGGGTTTGCTGTAACTGATGATCAGGTAATGGCGCCGCAGCGGATCAAAGGTAAACCGCTGCGGCAGCGCGCCCGAGTTGCCGCCCATCGGCATGGTGCTGGTTCCGCTCGCCGGCAGATTGGCACTTTGGGCCCGGGTCAATAGCCGCAGCAGATCTTCAAACTCCAGATCGGAAAATCCATCGGCCTGGTAGTAGTACTCAATGGACAGCGAACTTTCGTCCTTGAAGATCGTTCGGCCGCCAACAAGGACTCGAGGATAAATCGTTGTGGCATCGAGCTTGGTCGGCGCCAGCGCGGTTTGCAGATTGCATGCGCTGCCCACAGCACAAAGATGGCTGGGATACAGCCGGCCGGTGCCAAATTGCATAAGGGCCTCAACGTGCAGCTCGTAATCGGTAAAAAAGTAGCGCGAAAAACTGGCGCCAAGCCGCGACGCATTTTCTTGGACGCTATTGTATTTGTTGGCAAAAAAGTAAAACAAATTGATGTCCGTATTATACAAAAGCACATACAAGCGGGCGGCCAGCAGATAATGGTAACTACTGTCGGTGGCCGTAGTCAGATCCGCCGATGGATAATCGGGAAATTTCATCAAAGAATAAGGAATGCCGCTGTATTGATAAAGCACCTGCGGTGCAAACAACGTGCTGATTGTGAATTTTTCAAAAGGCAGCTCGACGCGGACCATCCATTGGCCGGCGCGCTGAAAATTCGGGTCGGTGGGATCTTTAGGCGGATTGATAAGGTCGGTTGGATTAAACGCGAAGCCCGGACCCCAGACGACGCGCTTTTTGCCCACTAAAAAGTTGAGATAAGGCCGCGGAGTATAGGTGAGGTACAGTTCGCTAGGCACCACAAAGGGGTGCAGCGTCGTTACGTCGTGTTCTTTGTAAATCGTTCGGCCGCCGGCGCCGTCTTTGTCATAAAAAAGCCAGCCGTTTTGATAAATCAGCGACACGTCGCTGTAGATAAATGCGCGGCTGCTCAGATTCACTTTAAGCTGAATATTGCCCTCAAGAATCTCTTGCAGAGATGGAATGTCGATGGTCGAGCTGGGAGTGGCGTTTGGATTTATGAAGCTGTACTGAAAGCGGTTGTCGACGTATCCGTTGACTTCGACAATCAGCTTTTTGGATTCTAAAGATGGCGTCTGCGATTTGGCGGGTTTGGAAGAATCGATCTCATCAAGCGATTCCTGCGCCCATGCAGCGGCCGGCAAGACGCAGCCGAGCGTCAGCCAAGCCAGCACCACTCCGATTTTGGGATCGCATCTTCCCATGTTCATACAGCGCAAAGAAGCTATCGACCAAGATCATCAAGCACGAACTTTTGCGGCGGCACATCGACGTTCAGACGCAGATCAAGCGTCAGCATCTCGGAATAGCGCTTGGTGGCCAGTTCGTTGCGCATGGTGATGTGCGACGGGCGGTCTAGGCCATGGAAGTTTTTGACATCTTCAAACTTCGCCGAGCGTAGAATTTTTCCCGACGCCGCATAATACTCAGCTTTGGCCGGCTGCTGCTTGTCTTTGGTCATCCACAGTTTGATGTGGTCGTAGGTGGCTTCCTTGGTCTTGGCCGCCAGATCAAGCAGCCAAGTCTTGTCATCATCTGATGGGACAATCTTGGCAGTATAGTCGGCGACGTAATTGACGCGCAGTACGTCGCCATTGTTGAAATCGCCGCCCTGAAAACTTTCGCGCGAAGCAATGCGCAGCGAACGTTTGAGATTGGGCATATACACCCACATATTATCGCCGACGCGCAGCATTTCCTGGCCTTTGGCCGAAGCAGGTTCGAAAAACCACATGCGCACTTTGTCATCTTCAGACTTCATGACGCGAAATTTGTAGCTGCGCGTCGTGTCATCCTGTCGATGGGCGATCATCACAAGCAATCCATCGAAAGTTCGCGGCGACATTACTTGATCGTAGCGCTGCAATAGCTCTAGCGCCGTTGGTTCCGCTCTTGCCGCGGAAGCTGCCAATGCGTAGACCGGCAGCGTCAAAAGAAGACCTGCGAAAACCGAGAATCTGAATTTAGCCCGACGCATGATGAAATTCCTTTCCTGTTTTAGGTCGCGCGCAAGGCTTCGACCGGATCCAGCCGCGATGCCTTCCAGGCCGGATACAGCGCCGATAACATCGTACCGACTAGGACAAAGATCACGACAAGGGCAAGGAAGTGAAAACCGATATAGGGATAAATTACTGTTTTGTCGCCGCCCGGGGGATAGACGGCCACGCCATGACGGCCCAGCGCATAAACCGCGGTATAGCCGATGGTGGTACCGCAGGCCGCGCTGATGAGCCCCAGAAAAATCGATTCCCAAAGGAATAGCGATGTCACCTGCCAGCGCCGAACGCCCACGGCCAGCATCGTGCCGATTTCACGCACTCGCTCGTACACCGACATGAGCATGGTGTTGATAATTCCGGTGGCGACTAGCAAAAACAGCACAAGCGCGATAAACAGCATTACGTAAGTCAGCGAGTTCTGCCGAGTTCGTGTTGCCACGTCGAGCTCATACCAGGTCGTTACTTCATATTCATCGCCGAGCGCGGCGCGCAGCTTTTGTGCCACTTGGTCGGCTTGTTCAAGATCGCTGATTCCGATCGCATATTCGGTAATTCGCCCGTGCATGCGCAAAAGATCCTGCGCAAACCCCAGCGTCACAGTCGCCAGCCGCTTGGATTCGGCAATATTTTGCGTCGGCAGAAATCCGGATACCTCAAAATCTAGTGCATTGCTGCTGGCATGCGGCCCGGCCGCTTGCATGACCAGGGTCGTACCCACTTTGGCGCCCAGTGCCTCGGCCAGGGTTTTGCCGATAAGGCCGCGGCCGTCCTGGTCCACCCCAAGCGGCTGTGAGCCCGGTGCGACCCGCGTCACCCGTTTGGGACAGACCTGATATTCCTGCGCCGGATCGATCGCTGTCGCCATAAACAAAGTCGATTCCGAACCGTTTGAGACCATGCCATCAAAACTAATGCGCGGCGCGACCGCGGTCACTCCCGGTACAGCGCGAATGGTGGCCAAAAGCTCGGGAGATTCTGCAATGGTCAGCTTGAGCGGATCATCGGCCCCAATGTAGCCTTTGCGAAAAACCTGAATCGGACCAAGTTTGGACAAGACGACCGCTTCAATGAGGTTTGTGACAAAGCCGTTGGCGAAGCCTTGCAAGCAAATGATTGCGGCGGCGCCAAATACAATGGCCAGCGCGGTGATCAGCGTGCGGCGTTTGTTGCGGGTCAAATTGCGTAGGGAAAGTAGAATCAGCCTCATATTACACCGCAGCCAGTGCCTCAACGGGGCGCAGTCGACTGGCCCGCAGCGCCGGCCATAGGGCCGCCAGCGCGGCGCCACCTGCGGCCAGCACAAAGACAAACAGGATGTAGCGCCCGCTGACTTCGGGATACACATGCAGCGGCGCTTGCATCCCCGGAAACTTCAGCGCCATGCCGCGATGCCCGTAGTAGAAAACAAAGCTGCCACCGGCGGCGGTTCCTAAAATGCCACCAAAAAGTCCCAGCAGCGCCGCTTCCAGCAAAAACAGCCCCAGAATGTGCCTCCGGCGCACACCTACAGACATCATTGTTCCGATTTCTCGGGTGCGCTCCAAAACCGACATCAGCATGGTATTGGTAATGCCAAGCAATGCGACAAATAGGAAGATTCCGGCAATGATGCTCAATACAAAATTCTGGCCGGCAATGGCCTCATCGACAAAAGAGGCCACGTCATGCCAGGTAGAGACTTCGTAGGCTGGGCCCACTGCCGCCTGCAAAAGCGGTTTGATGCGCTCGACTTGATCCAGATTCTCAACCGATACGGCAATTTCGGTGGCCCGTCCGTCCATGCGCAGTAGCTCTTGCGCAAAAGCCAGCGGCACAAAGCCCCGTTTCTTTTCGGGTAGCGGAATTCCCGACTGTCCGTAAAGTCCTACAAAATCCATGTCCAAGGCGTTCATCACGCCATCTCGATCATTGATAAGCAGCGTAACTTTTTGTCCCAGTTTGCTGCCTAGATTTGCCGCCAGCTCTGGCGTCAGAATTCCCGCTGCTGGCACGCCGGCCTCAAGCGTCCGCCCCTCTGAAATCATTTCCAAACGGCGCGGGCAGACGACGATTTCGCGCACTGGATCGATGGCCGTAAACATCGCAAAGGCCGTGGTATCGTTGGCGTTTACCATGCCGCCAAAAGCGATGCGTGCCGCTGCCGCTTTGACGCCTGGAACCGCTGTGACTTTGGCCAAAAATGCGGCATCGGTGGGAAGGTCTAGATGCAGAGGCGCGCTGTTTATCGACTTTAGAAATCCCTGACGATGTATCTGCAGCGCTCCGGTCTGCCCGAAAATCACCGACTGACGCAGAGTTTCCTGCAAGCCGTTTAGAAATCCGCGAATTCCGACCATGACTCCCAAGGCCAAAAACACGGCGGAAAACGTAATCAGCGAGCGCCGGCGGTTGCGCACGATATTGCGCAAGGCAATACGCAAGAGGGCCGAAGCTGTCAGTGCGCCCAAAAGCATGTTTGGAATCATGCCGAAGATCATTTATTCCATCAACTAAAATAATTATGATTGTAAAACTATCGTCGAATTGCTAGCTTCGAGAAACAGTCAAATGGCAAAGCAGCGAGCAATCGAGCGCACGCAAGCCATTGCGCAGGCCTTTAGTGAACTTATGCGGCGGCGGATGCTGAAATTTCCGGCCGAAGCGGCTGAGCTTGGCTTGTCGCCGATACAAGCCCGTACTTTGTGCCTGATGAACACCGAGCAGCCGTCGATCATGCGTGAGGTTGCCGAGCTGACCGGCTTGCCGCCTTCGAATCTAACTGGCATCGTGGACAAGCTGGAGGCGCGCGGACTTGTACAGCGGCGGGCGGATGCCAATGACCGCCGCATTAAGCTAGTCTTTATGACCCGCAAAGGAGCGGCTTTGCGTAAGCAAATCCTGGACCGTTTTGGCGAGCCGCAGCCGTGGATGCTGGCGCTTTCCGAAGTAGAGCAGGAGCATTTGCTGACGCTTTTACAAAAAGGACTGGTCTTATCGGCCACGGCCAAAGCTGCTTCAGAAGATTGATACATGAAGGATTTCGAAATTGCCGCGCTGGCCGACCGCTTTGCGCGCGCGACTGTGGCGGCTGCGGAATGGACCCATAAAGCGCACGTCCTTGTCGCGGTGCATGCGCTGCGGCGAACGGGCTGGGAAGCGGCTGCCGCGCTTTTTCGCGATGCGCTGCCGCGCTATTTGCAATCGCGCAATTTGCCGCCGGATGCTTATAGCGAGACCATGACCTTGGGTTGGCTGACGCTAATCGGTGCCGCTATGGGCCGGCTGGATTGCGGACAAGCGCTCGACGAGCTGGCTGCGGCCGTTTTTGCAGACGTCGGTGGCAAAGAGGCCTTGCAGCGCCATTACAGCGCAGAAGCGTTGGCGCAAGCTGCCTCGCGCCATACAGCCATTGCGCCGGATCGCGCGCCGCTTCCTGACCCCCTGCAGACCTGCTTGCGCCCGGCCACCCGCTTTGATTTGCCAGCGATAAGCGCCATCTACGATTACTATGTCGAGCATTCGACTTGTACCTTTGCGCTGCAGCCAAAGACCTCGGCCGAGCATGCGGCTTGGCTGGCTCGCCACTCTGGACCGTACAAGGTGATTGTCGCGACTCGCGCTGGTTATGTCGTTGGATGGGGGGCGCTGTCGCCGTTTCACAGCCGTGAAGGTTTTGCGCGTACCGTTGAGAATTCTATTTACGTGCGCAGCGATTTTCATCGGAGCGGCCTAGGAACGGCATTGCTCGGTCAGCTTATTTTTGCGGCAGAGCAGGCCGGCCATCATGCCATTGTGGCAGCCATTTCTGCCGATCAGGAAGCCAGCCTGGCGTTGCACCGAGCTTGCGGCTTTGTCGAGCGCGGACGTCTGCCGGAAGTCGGCTGGAAGTTTGGCCGATGGCTAGATGTAGTGTACATGCAGCGGCTTTTGTGATGCCGCAGATGCCTAGGCCGCGCCAGACATCAAGCTTCTGATGGTCGAACCTTTTTGAATCCTAACAATGCTGCTACGCTAGGCAGCGTCGTATTTAAGACGGGAGCCAAGCATGGAGCCGACCACTGCAGCGCCAACGATAGTGTTTCATCCTTTGACGCCTGAATTTATTGGCAATCCGCATCCAACTTGCCGCGAGCTGCGCGAGCGAGCTCCGATCTTTTACTGGGAAAACGGCCACGCCTGGGTCGTCACCCGTTTTGCCGAGAGCTGTATCATCAGCCGCGATCGGCGCTTTGGCTTAGACTACACGGAATGGGAGTACGCGCCGCCGCCGCCGCCAGCCGAAGCGGAGTCCGATTTCGACAAAATCATGAAGTATGGCTTGTTTCGATTGTCCGAGCCCGACCATGTGCGGGTGCGGCGCCTGGTTGCTCCGACTTTTGGCCCACGGGGCATTGAACCGCTGCGCGCCGATATTGCGTGCATTGTCAACGAAGCCATTGAGCAAAGTTTGCACGGCGGTGTCCTCGATGTACTAAAGTTCGCGGAACATGTCCCAGCTCGAGTCATGAGTCTTTTGCTGGGCATTCCCGTAGAACTTGATACATCCTTTCGCAATTTTCGCGATGCGGTTATCGAGGCTTCCAATCCGGCCATTTGTCCTGAGCGATTCGCCCAAGTAAAGACGATGTTTGCGGCTGGGGCCGCCATGCTGCGCGAGCTTGTCGAGGAGCGCCGCCGTCGTCCGAGCAGTGATCTTTTGAGCCAACTCATCTGGGTCGAAGAGCAGGGCAGCCGTCTATCCCGGGAAGAACTTTTGGCGCTGATCACCGCCTTAATTGCCGCCGGTTCCGAGACGACGATGAATCTGATTGCTTATGCAGTCCTAAATCTGCTGCGCCAGCCAACTGCCCTGGCCCTTTTGCGCAGCGATCCAACGCTAGTCCGTAGCGCACTTGATGAAGTGCTGCGTTTCGATTATTTTACGACTTTTGCCGTGCCGCGCTATGCGCGACAAGATCTGAGTCTGTGCGGAACCAGCATTCGCAAAGGACAGATGGTCATGAGTCTCATTGTCGGGGCGCTTCGCGATCCTGCAGCCTTTGCCGATCCTGACGTCTTCGACCTGCACCGTACTTCGAATCCCAACATCACCTTTGGGTTTGGCGCTCATCATTGCCTGGGCGAGGCCTTGGCTCGTGTTGTCGGGCAGCTCGCCATCGAAACTTTTTTGCGTCGCTTTCCCAAGGCCGAGTTGCTGGGTCCTCCAGAGTTCAAAATTCAACCGGTAATGCGGCCTCTGCAAGTATTGCGTGTGGGGGTGGGGGCGTAGCGGGAAGCGGATCAATTAGGGCGCTAGCGCTTACTTCTTTGTTTCCTTGGGGGGCGCGCTGCCGCTGCGGCTGAAGGAGACATCGGATACCAGCATGACGCCGGTGTAGCGCTCGAAGACCGGCTGCATGCCGGCAAAGATCGGCTCTACTTTTTCTTCGGTCACGACGGTGATCAGCATCACCAGGCTGTCCATGTCGTTGTACATGGGATGGGCACGAAACCCGTGATGACCTTTGCCCGAGACGTTGTGAATGATCGTGTACCCGGTCGCCTTGATGCTATCCAGAAGATCGGTCGCGAACTTTACATGTTCACCCTGAATGATGATGCGAATCTCTTTCATCGGATGAAGCGTGAGGCCGGCCATGTGCGGTACTCCTTGAAAGGAAAATGGGTTGTTTCCTAAGCGGGGGTCTAGGGACGGCTTTCCTCATCTACGGGGGTCCACCCTTGTCTTGGAACATAGCGATAGAAAATCTGCTCTTCCGGCTCGAGCACCAGCAAGTGGACCCATTCGTTGTTGTACAAACGCTGTAGCAAGCGGTGACGGCCGATGATGCCAAGGACGCGCTCGCGCGGCGCTTCGATGAGCGTGACCATGCGCATCGGTTCGTGAAAAGGCTGCGGCCCGTCCATCAGGGTCTGCCGCGCCAGTCCGGTGCGCAGATCGCTCTGCGGCCCGGACATCACGCCGAAGCGGCCGACGACATTGTGGTAGATCTTGGTGCCGCTGCCATAGACCTCGTTGTCGACGCTGGAGAAGTAATACTCCATATTGATCCACTGTCCGACGACTTGCGGTCCGGTCATGACGATCTCGAGCAGCCGGCCGGAGCTGTCTTCACGATAGTCATAGGAATGCAGAAAAGCCCGGCCATCGAGCGCGACGCTGCGGGTCAGGCCGCGCCGCCCGATGATGAAGGAAGCGTTGCCGGCCAGGCCCCATTCCGGGCGGACTTCGCTCCAGTCGCCGCTGCGTCGGCGGGTTTCTCCGGCGGCCTGCGCTGCTGAGAGTCCGGTTGCGACTTCCGGAAATCGCATGCAGCGCTCGTGGCTGTTGCGGCGCCCCGCTTCTTCGAGGTCGTGAATCAGTCGCAGCAGATCCTTCAGATGGGTATGCGGCAGATCCTCAAGATCGAAGAACTGCACAGTGTCCGTGGTGGTGTCGTGCAGCCCGGCGATAAAGTAGGTGTCCTGCGGAATGATGATTCCTTTTTGGGCGAGCGCGTCACGCACGAGGGCCTTATTGGCCATGGCTGCCAGGACGCGGGCATTCGGTGCGCCCGGATTGCCGCCGCAAGCACCGCAGTCGAGGGCAGCCTCGAAGGGATTGTTGTCCGTGGTGCTGCCGTGGCCGCAAAAGAGCACGAGGCGCGCGAAATTGCGCAATAGCCCCATCATGCGCAGGGCGGTTTCGACGGTAAAAGCCTGCTCGCTGGCGGTAAAGCCGATGCGCGTGATGCGCTCTAGGCGACTAAAAGCGCCGCCCGGATTGATCTGATACTGGCTGCGCAGCTCGGTTACAAAGTTCGCTTCTTCCTCGGCTGTGAGGGTCTTCTGCGGAAGCTCGGCTTTGGCAGTCGGCTCGCCGAGCGCACGCTTGCGCAGAAATTCGAGCTCCTGCAAAGAAAGGTTCAGATTGCGGTCGCCAAAGCGTTCGTGCAGAGCGCGGCGAATGACGGCGCGCTGCTCGGCTGTTAGCATCTCTTGCACTTCTTCGGGTTGTAGCTTGTCAACGGTCACCGCGGTCGCCACGATTGGCACGAAGGTGCTGCGCACCCAGTCTTCCCAGGTCTGATACCAGGCGGTAAAGACCGTCTTGCCGACGAGCGGCAGGCCATAAAACCAGCCGAGCGTCTCCACTGCGACATAGGGAGTGACGACGTTTTCCTTCAAGTCGTGCAGAAGCTCGTGCCCGGCATGCAAAAGTCGCGAGCCGGCTTTGTGCCGAGAGAGAAGCCGCGCATGATAGGTCCGCGCCACCTCGCGCACTTCGTTTTTGGCCTGCATCACGACCGGAAACTGATCGGTTTCATGGTGGCTGCCGAGTGCTTTATACCGAATAAAGGCGTTGAAAAAGCCAGCAAAACCGTAGGTTTCATAATCGCCTATCGCTTCAAGGTGGCGACGAAGAGACTCGGACCGCACATCGATGCAGAAGACCGCCTGCGCTTGCGGTCGGACCGATGATACTGCGACGGGCGAAGAGAGATTTCGCCGAATCCTTGAGAGGAGCTGTTCTTGATATCCGGCTTCATAGGCTTGCAGCCAGACTGGTCCGTGTGCAGACTCCGGAAACGCTTCGATCCAGTCAGATAGGATCTTTAGCGAATCGGGCGGCGTTTGAAGGAGGACATTCGCCGGAATGACGAGCGCGTCGGCAAGTGCCTTGAGACGCCAGGCAGCGCGTGCCGGCGACTGTTTTACCCGCGTGGCGTCGCCGCGTAGCACGCGCTGGCGAACGATGCCGCGCTTTCCTGAATCCTCTGCAAAAAGCGCGATGGCCCGCGAGATGGCGTAGAGATTGCCGTCGATCGAAAGCTCCTCGCGGCAGGCCTTTTTTACGAGCTCACGCTCGTAAAAGAGGCGCACGGCAAGATACTGGACGAGGGTGGCCGGATAGGCCTCCTGCCACTTATAGTCGGCCTGATCCGACCGCCATTTGATAAAGCCAGCCCAGCCGGGCAGCGCCGTCAGATGCCGCGATAGATACTCTGGCCAGAAATCAGAAGGTATACGCAGCGCATCCAGCGACTCGAGCAGCGCATCCTCCGGAATGTCCGGAAGCCGGGCGATTTTTTGGCGGCTGCTCGGAATGCCGCAGGCCGACCATTCTTTGGCGGCCAGCCATTTCCAGGCGCCGTAGAATCCTTTTTCTCTTCCGGGCATCGGCCATGGCGCGTGACCTTCATCTAGAAAGCCTTCGCACCACTTGATCATTTCGCGATTGATAAGATCGCTCATCTCGGTTTCAAAGGCGCGGTCGCACCACACGGCCAGCGTCGAGCGCTGTCCAAGGAGGGCCCAGGCTTCCTGTAGCGCGGCCTGCGGATTTTCGCTTGGCGGCGGCGGCTGTATCACTAGGCGCAGATGATGGGCCAGACCTTCCAGCAAAGCCCGCTCTGGCGAACGCGCGATTAGCGCATCGAGCGTCTCATCAGCAGGTTCGGAAATGCCGTGTAGAAGCTGAACTGAGAGCACATCGGCGTGCTTGAGCTCGCGGATTCCCAGCATGACCCGCTTATCTGAGTAGAGCGGCTTGAGCGCGGCAGCTACATGTCGGCAAAGGATACGGCCCGAGCGGACATAGTCGCGGAAGAGCTTATTGGACAAATAACCGTTGCCGCCTAGAAGCTCATGTCCGCGCCGCAGCGCATCGCCAAACGGCAGGTCCTCAAGACCGTGCAGTGGATTGCGCTTGACGAAGTTCCGCATCGGCCAGTAGACCGCGACGATCTCACCAGCGACAAGAATCACGCCGCGGAGCCGCATCCGTTGGGTGTCGCTATAAGCGGTGCTCTTCTCCGGTTCCATCAAGCTTACCCCAGGGCCAGGCGATAGGAGTTCAAAAACGCGTCCGTGGCGTAAAGTCCGAGCGGCATGGCTCCTAGAATAAAAAGGACCACCAGCACGATCACAAAGGGAGCGAGCTCCCGGCCCGAAAGGTCCGAATGGAGGATGTCCAAGCGATCCTGACCAAAGAGGAAGCGCTGCATCATTCGAACTAGATAATAGGAAGCTGCAAACCAGACGATGAGAATCACCGAAAGGTCGACAAACATGACAAAGGAAGCGGCGCTAGCCGCATCAAGAAGCAGCGCCGCGAAGCTCGAGAACAGTCCAAACGGGGGCAGACCTGCGGCGGCCATCACCAGCAGCGAAAAGACAACGGAAAAGCGTGGCATGGAGCGGGCAAGACCGCTGATTCGGTCGAGGGCGAGCTCCTCATGAAGGGGACCGTAGCGCTGCCGCACTCGATCGAAGGCATGCAAAAGCCCGTTGACTACAAGCGCCAATGAACCGGCGTAGACGGCCGCTTGCGGTGTCACTTTTCCGAGGATCGAAAGCTGCCACCAAAGCAGGGAGTAAAGCGCAAGGCTAAAATAGGCAAGCAGATGTCGCGTCTTTGTCTGGGTGAGCGCCTTAAACGATCCGTACAGTCCGGAGGCAAATGCCAGCACGCGAAGGAGGCCAAGGAGCCCGCGAGGAATTGCCGGCAGCGCGTAATAAAGTGCGCACAGACCGGCAAGCGGCATGAGCAGCGCGACGATAAGCGGATATCTGCCGCGCAGACGTAGCAGCGCCGCCACATAGAGCTGGTGCAGGGGAAATAACGGCAACAGCAGCGCGGCCAGCACCGTCAGCCCTGCGTAGGCGAGACTGTGCAGTGTAAACCCGCCGGCCCGAATGACGCTGGGTATAGGCAGCAAGAGGGCGATAAGGCCGAGCGCGATGGGAAAGTACCGATTGTGGTCGATGCGACGGACCGCGCGCTTGAAGCTACGCTCGATGCGCAGCCAGGCCGTCTCCATGTACAGACGGTTTATGAAGAACAGATAGAGCTGTAGCTGTATCACGCCGATCCACTTGGCGACCCAGCCTCGGGCGCGAATGGAACGGCCATGGCTGCGGGCGTAGATGAGAATCCATCCCATGATGACAAGCAGCGACGTCGTCACGATGATGAAATCAAAGAGCCAGTCCGGCAGTCCGGCTACCTTGAAGTAATACGCTACCTCGCCATGCGTCGGATAAAGGAAGCTCGTGAATACCTCGGCTGCCAATAAATACGTCGAGACGACAAGGAGCAGTGTCAGCAGCATGAGCGCCGCTATTTTTCCCGAGGCAACGGCCTTTAAGCGGTACAGTGTCAGAATCGCTTGAGAAGAAGTAAACCAACTGAAAAAAAGGAAGATGACCGTTCCTTGCGACAAGGGAATGCTGAGCATGCCGTGCAATGCAAATAAGATAGTGAGCGGCAGAACCAAAGTGGTTGCAAAGCCGGTCAGCCAAGTGAGCAGCGAGAATTCCGTCTGTTCTTCTTCTTCATGCTTGAACGGCAGGCGCGGATCTTGCCGGGCGGCGTGGATGC
Source organism: uncultured Myxococcales bacterium (assembly GCA_964460115.1). GTDB lineage: Bacteria > Myxococcota_A > Polyangia > Palsa-1104 > JAEUJZ01 > JAEUJZ01. The sequence goes on along the minus strand of CAYWPR010000003.1, from coordinate 156,288 downwards.
CATGTCCGCTGTTTAGGAAGATGGTGGCCTTGAACAGTCCGTGCGCGATGAGATGAAAGATGGCAAGCGAGAAGGCACCAAGCCCGCACTCCATGATCATGTAGCCCATCTGGCCCACGGTGGAGTAGCCGAGCGTCTTTTTGATGTCATTTTGCGTCAGCATCATGCTGGCGCCGAGAAACGCCGTGAGCACACCAACGGCAAAGACGATGTGCAGGACCGCCGAGCTGAGTCCGTAAAGCGGCGCCAAGCGATTGAGCAGAAAGCCGCCGGCGTTGACGATGCCGGCATGCAGGAAGCCGCACACCGGAGTCGGCGCGTACAAAAAATCGGGCAGCCACTGATGAAAGGGAAACTGCGCCGATTTGGTCATCGCACCCACGAAGATGAGCAGCGTGATGGCAGTGACGGCGCGTATGTGAAGCCCGGCCACCGATAGTGTGACTTCGCTCGCCTTGGCGCGGCCAAAGAGCAGCTCGAAGTCCAGAGTTCCATAATGGCGATAGGCCAGCGCGACTCCGGCCAGAAATGCGAGGTCGCCAAGGCGAAGCAGAATCATCGTGCGAAAGGCGCCCTTGACCGTCGGCAGATGCGAATAGTTATAGGGAAGCAGGCCAAGCAGCCAGCTTAGTAGTTGCCAGAACAAAAAGAGCGCAAGCAGGTTGCTACTTGCCACCATGCAGATGAGCGTCACGACCGACAGCGACAGCAGCGTATGAAAGCGCGGGCGTCCGTCTTCCGACTGCATATAGCGCATGGAGTATCGATAGATGAGCGCGCCAAACCCCGTGATGACCACCATCATGACGGCAGCCAGCCGATCGATCGAAAGGACTAGCGGTAGCGCGCCTTTGAACGAAAAGAAGTCGAGCCGAATCGGCCCGTGACCGTGCGACGCGACAACATAAAAGGAAGCAAGCGCAGCGGCGAAGGCCAGCACATGCAAGAGCACGCCAATGCGGTATACTTTGCTGCCCAATCCGTGCGGTAGCGCCGCGAGTAGTGCTGCCACAAAAGGTGCAAGCAAACTCAGCCAGGCAATGCTGTGAGACATTCTCCTCCTCTATGCGCGCTGAGCTTGCTGTCTCGGACTACGAACCAAAATATCGATAGAGCGGCGACCCAGCCTGTGTGCAGCTCCCTGTATTCGGTCTGGCGGTGCATGCACACAAACTGCCTAGAGTGTCATTGGAAAATACCCACCGCACTGCGGTCAAGCACTTTGTCTGAGGAAGCTTCGCCAAAAAGCCAAGCATGTGAGCAAAGTGCGAGATCATCGCCCTTTTGACTTCGGCCGAAAGCGCCCCTCGAAGCGGGCTGCACAGCGGACCCTGCTTTCAAAGAATGGGCGCATGAGGCACGATGGAGTCGTGGGACTGCAGGCCGTCCGGTTCTTTGAAGAAGCGCGCAAGCTTGGTGGACTCGTAGCCACGATGCGGCTCGCATCGCTGGCGCGCGTCAATTCGGCAGAAGCCGAGGGCATTGAAGACTCAAAGGATGTGCTTTTTCGACTCGAATCCGCACTTCAAGAGATTCGTGTCGACGAAGAACGTCGAGCGAACATAGGTTCGGAAGGCGCCATCGCGCCCGCCGTGACCACCGCTGAGCAAACGCGCATTCTGCGCAAGCACGTGCAGACCTTTGTCGAGCTCATCTCGCAGCGCGGCGCGGTTCTTAATGATCCGAGCGCGACGACTCGGCGCATCGTTGAGACTGCATCCAGCGTGCTCGATGTGGAGCGCGTCAGTGTGTGGTATCTAGACGCAAGTCAGTCGACAATTCGGTGCGCCGATTTATGGGAGCGCAAGACGCGCAAGCATTCGTCGGGAAGCGTTCTTTTGGAACGAGACTTTCCGTCGTATTTCGCGGCGATTAGAGAGGAACGCACGATTGCCGCCCACGACGCCCATCGCGATCCACGCACATCGTGCTTTTCGCAGATATATCTTACGCCGTTCGGAATCACCTCGATGCTCGACGTCCCGATTTGGGTAAAGGGCAAGATGCTCGGAGTCCTGTGCCACGAGCACATCGGCCGCCAGCGTTTTTGGGACGGTGACCAAGAGAACTTTGCCTATCTCATGTCGAACCTTGTGGCCTTGGCGCTTGAACGTTCGGGCCGCTCCGGGCAGTGAAAAGATGCTTGCGGGCTGGCACTATCGCTTGGTGGCTTTTACAAAATAGCCGCGCGGAATGCCGGGAATTCCCGGGGGAGGGGCTTTAAAAGGCCAGCGCTGCCATCTATTGCCGATGACGGCGGGATCCTCGACCACCGCATCCCAGCCGCGGCTTGTCACAAGCGATCCCGGATCATCGTTGCCATAAAGCCAGGGTGCACCCAATTCCTTCATCATGGCCAGCGTCGATGTGAATTTAGGCGATTCAAGAATGCTTCGTCCGAGCATGTCATATAGTAGAACTGAGCCAGGCGCAGACAATGCATCAATGCGTGCAAACAGCGCTTCCACACTTGCGGCCTCTAGATATTGCGTCAGCCCCTCGACCAGCCAGGCGGCTTGGCTGTCTCCATCAAAGCCCTGCGCGCGAAGCTGCGGTGCAAAATCCTCGGCAAGGTCGGCAGCGATCGCGACCCGCGTACAGGAGCAGGGTTCTTCGGCAAGAAGCTTGGCTTTATATGCGATGATTGCAGGTTGATCGAGCTCAAAAAGGCGCAATTCCGCAGGCCATCCCATGCGGTAAGCGCGCGCATCCATCCCCGCCGCCAGGATGACGATTTGGCGAATTCCGCTTTCGTAGGCATTTTGCAGTGCTTGATCAAAGTAGCGCGTGCGCACTTCAATGATCGGAACCGAAGGTCCGGCGGCGGCTTGATACTTAGCACGGACGTGATGCCCGGCCTCTCCAGCCAATCGCTCGGCCAAGGGATCTTCAAATAGGCGGTCTTTTCGCTTCGTCTCTTCGGCGCGCAATGCGGCGACAAGCAGGGCAGTCGTTCCTACAGCGTTTATCATCGCGCTAAGCTAGCGCGCAATGCTCTTGCGGGGTACTAAATTTTCTACGGTTTGATCTATCGTGCGCTTTTGCTTTTATCCGAATCCATCGTCGCCATAATAGTAGGTAAGCGTGTAACCTAAAGGTTGAGGTTCATGTTGCTCTGCGGTGATGATATGGTAGGTATCGAATGATGATTGCGCGGGTCGTCCTCGCGTTCGGACTATTGGCTGTAGCTACCGCCTTTGCTGACGAGCGCGTGGATCACTCGAAGACACGCTTTCCTCTTTTGGGCCTGCATCAGAAAGTCCCGTGCGAAAGCTGTCATCCTCCAAGCCAAGGCAGCCGTGTGTGGAAAGGCGTGCCGCTTGACTGTCATGGATGCCACAGCGACCGCCGCACTCATAAGGGCGCGCTCGGGGTCCAGTGCGAAAGCTGCCACGACGTAAGCGGCTGGAAGTCGATTCGTCATAAAGCGGCCGAGCATCGCTTTTCCCTCGTCGGAAACCATAACGTCCCGTGTGCTTCATGCCACATAAAGGGTGCTCACTTAACTGCGATAGTCACCTGCGCCGATTGTCATAAGCAGACGCATCGCGGAACCCGTTTGCCTTGCGAAACCTGTCACAACGTCGACGACTGGAAGACCGTATCTTATAATCAGCATACTTACGACCCGGAGCTGCTTCCGGGGAAGCATCTAAGCGCCACGTGCCTACAGTGCCATCCGAAATTTCGATTCAATAACTCGTCGAAGTCCGTGCCCTGCGAGTCCTGTCACAAAAAAGATAGGCCGCACGAATATTTTGGCCCCTGCAACGCCTGCCATTCGCCGCTTTCGTGGAGCGAGGTCACACCCAGCCAGAAGGCCGCGTCGACGCAGCGAGACGGCGCTACACTCGATCAGCCAGCGTCCCAGGCCACGCCAGTTGATTCGCAAAAGACGAACCTTTTCCGCGTCAAGGCGAAGTTTCAGCACGTCGCGCACGCTCGGCTGGTTGTGGCAAAGGGTCTAGTGCACAGCTGCACGCCCTGCCACGGCGGAACTGGCGCGCAGTTTCAAGCGCGTCCCAAAATGCAGATGTGCGAAAGTTGTCATGACGGCAAAAAAGCGTTTGATGCGCTTGGTACGCAGTGCTTTCGCTGCCACGAGGCCCCGCCCGGAACGCAGCTTTCGCCGCTGCCACCGCCCAAAGAGCCGTTTGGGCACGCCGCGCATGCGCGGCGCAAGGTGCGAATTGACGATTGCACATCCTGTCATGGCGTCGGCATCGAGCCGAGCAAAGTGCAAGCGGGCCGCGAGCAGCATCGCCCCTGCCAGGGCTGTCACGACGACGAGTTTCGCACTCCAGGACAAGAGATCTGCCTGTCGTGCCACCTGAGAAATGATCCGTTTGCTTCGAATCCGTTACGCTTGCCCACTTCTGCGAGCAGCGAGTGGCGCCCGCCGGACGCGGCCGACATTTCGCACACCCAGCACCAAGCGGCGGGCGTCCCTTGCGAGCATTGCCATGCGGATAAAGCGGGGGTGACGCCGCGTTCGCCCGAGCTTGGCCATGCGGTCTGCGCAAAGTGTCATGTGGTCGAGCGTGTGCCCAAAAAGCTACCGCAGGGAACGCCGGTTACGCTCGACAAATGCGCGGCGTGCCACGTGCCTGCCGCCGAACCCGAACCGCGAGATGGTACCAGACGTCCGTGGTCGACGCGCGATCTTTTCCGTCACGACAACAATCACCGGACGCCGCAGAACTGCGTTACCTGTCACTTTCAGAACGGCGCCGCTGCATTGACTTTTCCGACGATGCGAAGCTGCGGTAGCTGCCATGACGGGCGCAAGGCATTCACGATCATTGGTCAAAAAGAGTGCGCCCGCTGCCATGGCCTAGGTCCACGCGCAAATTGACCTCGAAAAGGAAGTTTAACGCGCAGGTGCGGACGGCGCGCCGTCGGATACGCGATATACCTTGCCGTTTCGCAGGTACAGCCGCTGCTGCTCCTGCAGGGTGAACGGACGCGATCCCAGACGGCCAAAGACGCTTACCTGATTGCCACTTTCGTCGACGGCACGATCGCGGTCTAGCCCTTTTGACAGCGCGAGAGCCGGCTCATGGGTGTGATACGTGGCGATAAGCTCGGGGACGGGCTTGGGATTGAAGCCGTAATAATTGGGCTGCGTCGTAGGCGAAGTAAGCTGGAGCACCCGTAAGCCATTTTTTCCGTCGGCGACGTAGGCGAAAAGGCTGGCATTGGTAGAGCCGACGCGGACGCTATAGGCATCATTGATTTGACCGCCGGCGTCGAAGATCTGATCGATGCGCGGCGCTTCGGGGCGCTCGATGTCCACGATCGCAAGGCCGCGCTTTCCCGCAGCGACATAGGCGTAGCCGCGTGCGACATACAAATCGCGCGCGCCTTCAAGATCAAGCATCGCAACCCGCTGAGGCTGCGTCGGAAATGTGATGTCAAAGACCTTTAGGCCCTTTTTATCTAGGACAAAAGCGTAGCGGAACTGAATCGCCACCGCCGTTGGAACATCGAGCGTCGGCGCGCCAATTTGGGCCACCACTTGGGGATGCAAGGGATCATCAATGCTGACGATCACAAGGCCCTTTTCGCACGAAATGTAGGCATAGATGCCGGCGATCGTAATGTTGCGTGCACCGGCGAGAATGCCATTTGGGTTCCACGTGGTCGCGCGCGTTAGGAAGTTATTGTCCGGATCGCCATCGGCCAGGGTTTCGATGTCCACCACAAAAAGGCCCTCGTAGCGGTCGGTGACATAGGCATAGCGATACAGCGGATGCAGCGGCTGCTCTTGATTGTTTTTCTTGTGCTGCGTAAACGCCGGCCTTTCCTGACGCGATGGCGCGACTGGCATCGTGGTCGGTAAGGCCACTGCGGTGGCATCTTTTGAAGGCACATGCGTGCGTTCGCCGATTGGCGAGACGGCCGAGGTGACGATGGGCTCGGAAAATCCCTTATTGTCCACGTTGGCAATGTCGTAGACGCGAAAGCCGTCCTTGCCGTTGGCGGTGTAAAGGAATTCGCCTCTCATCTGCAGACTGCGTATATCGGTGGCGGAATGATGCTTGGCTTTTTGAAAAAGGCGGTCGCCATTTTTCTTGTGCGCCGCATAGGCATCGGGATAGGCGAGCTTGTGCAAGTAGCTGCCAATCACCGCCTGCGGCTCGTCCCATTCGGTGACCGAAACCGCTTCGAGGGCCGCACCTTCACCGACATAGATATACCTACCTAGGAAATTGGGAAAATTCGTTCCCTGCCCAAGCACCTGCCCAAGCCAGGCGTTGTTGTCGTTCTTTTCCGAGATGTGGCAATCGCTGCACTGCTTGGTCTCGCTGGCGCGCACCGTGTGCGGAAAGTGCGGATTAAACGCCTGACTTGAATGTCCGCTCGCGGCAATCGGCGGCTGCTGAATGTAGATGTGCTCGCGATTGGTATTTTCCGAGCTCAACACAAGCGCGCTCGAAGAACGCACCGGCGCGACCAGAAACGCGTCTTTGCCGCCGCGCCGCACCGTTCCGTGTACACCCAGAATGAATTGATCATCGCGAAGCACTTGCGGGTTGTAGGTCGCCCAGTTGCGCGTTTCCTCTCCTTCGTAGTGATTGGACTCCTTGGCAAAGTTGGCCTGAATCGGCAGGTGACATCCGGCGCAGCTCGTCGTCCAGGAAAGGTGGCAGGTGTAGCACGCCATATTTTCGTTTGCGTGCGCCAGCTTCTCTTTGCCTACGTTTGTTGGGCCCCAGGTCAGGCCATCCTTCTGCATCGTCTTGGCGCGACGCGATCGCTCTGCCTGGGCCGGATGCGCCTTGGCCCATGCAGAGCTCGAATTGACGGTGTCGGCCACCTGCACGACCTCCCATTCTTTGTTCGGGTCGAGCATCGAGCGCTGAAACAGCTTCTCGCTTTTCCACACAAAACGCGGCTGCTTCCAGGGCGTAAGACCATTTAGCAGCCCGGTTCCACCTTCGGGCGCCGCCGGACCACTTGTGCGCAAGTTGGCGCGGCTTCCGATGGTTCCATGGCAATCGACACAAGAGATCTCGATAGCGTCGGCGTACTGGCCGTACATCTTGCCATTGCCATGGACGTCTTGTTGAAAGTGACAGTCCACGCAGTGCATTCCTTTTTCCAGGTGGATGTCTTTCAGATGAACCGGAAGTCCCGGTCGCCCTGTTTTCCATTCCTCATCGGTGTGTGGAACCATGGCGCGTTGCAGCTTTTGCGGCGTCACGTCTTTGACGATGGCGCCGGCATCGTCAAGCAGATTGCCGCTGCGATCGCGTTTGAAGACGGCTCGAAAATTCCAGCCATGCCCGTGGTAGTCGGCAAACTGCGTGTGCGAAAGCTTCGAGTTGAGCTCGCTCACGTGCGCCAAGAATTCGGAATCCGACCAGTTGCCGCGAACCGCTGCGCCCTCGGGGTTTTTGTTTTGGCTTTGCCAAATCTCTTCGTCGCTTGGATATTTTTGCTTCTTAGGCCACATGTGCTCGCCGTCGGTTTCGTAGTCCCACATGGTGTAACCGAGGTACGAGTTCACAAAGACGTTGGGTTGATGCATGTGGCAAACCATGCACTGGCTCGTCGGAATTGCGGTGGTGAAGGCATGACGCAGCGGATGACCTTCTTCTTTTTTAGAGATCGTCGGATCTAGCGTCTGCGTCTGGCCGCGATTTCCCAGGGTCGCGTAGGAAGCGGAATTCACCGGATCGCGATCGTTGGCATAGATCACGTGACACGCGGTGCAACCGCTAGAACGATAATCGCCGGGGTTGTCGTTTGTTCCAAGGAACGAAAGGTGAGGATCATTCAAGCGGGTTTTGTGCAGGTTCAAGACGGGAACTGCGATACGCAGACCCGTCCCGGCGCCGCGATTGCTTTGCCTGATTTCCGGCTTGCCTGGTTCATCGCCCGACGTTCCTTGAATGGCGCTCGACCCGGCCGAGCCAATGTCGGGAAAGGCCGATCCGATCAAGCGACCGCCGCGTTCAAAGACGCGAAAAATGTCGCCCGGGGCCATGGTCTCCCAGCGCGGCAGCGGCAAGAGCAAGGGCAAAACGCCCTTTTCAAGCTCTGCGCTCGAAGGAGTAGGGCTGGCGACGATGCGCCGCGCTTTGCCATCGCTTGCGTAGCTTTCTCCAAGAAACGGGATTTTCTGCGCACCAATCGCCGAAGCGACGATTCCATTGTTATAGGCGGCCGCGCTCCAGAAGACCGAGGTCGTGGTCATTGTATGCCGCTCGACTGCGTTCACTTCGCTTGGATGGCACAGGCCGCAGACTTGCTGCGCCACGCGCAGGTCGCCGGGGTTTACAAAACGCACGAACGCGGGATCTTCTTTGTTCAGCAGCGTGTAGGATTGCTTCGGGTTGGCCGAAGAATAACGGCCGCTTGGGCCGCGCCAAGCTTTGGGATCGAGCGGCTGCACGTGCGCCTTGTTCATGATGTCGTCGTAGGCGAGCGAGCCTTTCACGACTTCCCTTGGCAGCAAAATCTCCGGCGATCCACCGTGACAATCGGTGCAGCCGAGCTTCACGGTTTTAGAGACATGCATGGTGGGCTCGTCCGTAGCAGTGTGACAACGCACACAGCCCGCGCTTTTGCGGTCCATTTCCTCTTGGCTTTGAATGAGCACTGCCATGGGCAGTGGCGTGACCTTTTGGGCCGGTCGGCTGCAGCCTAAAAGCACCACAAACAAAAGCACGACGCTTGTCTTTAGATCTTTTATGGGATCTTTCACGCTGCGTTTCCCCACTTCCTCAAAAAGCAAGAGTCACCGCTAAAGAAGCAGAATAAAGAAGTTGATCGATTCCGATGTCGGAAAGACCGCTTCCCGGCCGCAGCATGCTGACGACAAGGGTGGTGATGAGATTGTTCGTAAGAAACGGACGATAGGTGAGCCGCAGTGCATAGTCCTCGCCAATATAATGTCCAATGCTCGGCTGTTGTAGAAGCAGGATGATTGGCTCGGTGGCGACGAAAGTGAGCACATTGAAATTGAGCGAGCCCTTCAGTTTGGGCGTAAGGTCCGCGTCTAGGCCCGCTCCAATCAGAAACAGGCCAGGATTTACAAAGTTTGATTGCCCCTGATTCTTGTCGGGGCGAAGGTTAGGAACCAGGCTCAGTCGATTGACGATGTTCACTCCCGAAGTAGGCAGCCCGATGGCCTGACGGTTGAAAAAGCTAAAACCGCCCCCCGCGAAGTCCACGTTGTCCACAATCGAATCGAACCCCGTTGCGCGGTCGTCTTGTGGATTTGAGTCTCCGGAAGCAAAGAAGGCAAAGACTTTGGGCCGCAGCCAATTGATGTCGATGCTGAGTTCAAGCGCCGCCATTTGCGCGCTGATGAACGTACTGCTGTTTGCCAGCGGATTGAAATCGTCGGTGCCAAGCACCTGATAAAGCGCGTGACTGAGGTTTATGCGGCCGATGTGACCTTCGCCGGCCCAGCCCAAATAGAACGACTTCACATCATGCGGACGGACGGCGCCAATCGCAGAAGGACGAACCAGGCCTCCGTTTGCGTCGTAGAACTGGCCGTTCTCGTCATGCGATCCGGCCAGATCGAGGTTAAAGTGAAAGCTGAACTGACTGGTGTAGCCAAGCCATATGCTGTCTTGCCGGTAGAGGTTTATGACTCCGACGTGCTGATGTCGCGGCGCAAAGGTATTCAGCTTGCTGTTGGTGTCTTTTTCGAGCAAATAGAAGTACGCGACGCTCCACTGGTAGCGATTGTTCGCGAGGTTGCCGAAGAATTTGAGACCCGGCTGATTGTCCGCGTAAATGAATCCGCGAAAGTCGCTGGTGAAGCCCTGAATGCCGGCTCGCACCGACACAAAGTCAAAACGCCGGCTGGCTCGAAATAGGCGCATGCCGACAAATAATTCCTGCAGCGAGATCTTCTCGCCGCTTCGGAAATTGTAGTCGGTGCGCGACGTACCTCGACGCTGATCGATATGGACCGCGCCATTTTCCCAAACTCTTAAGTAGTTGACGTTAAACACCGGCGTGATGCGCGCTTCAAAGTCCTTGGGACGAAACGCCGTCGATCCGCGAAACAGATCGACGCTGGCGATGATGTTCTGGCTCACTAGGATCGAGTTGCCGTTGCCAAAGAACTCGTTAGATCCCGGCGACGTGGGGCTTATGCCTTGCGGCGTTGGCAGATAGCGCGCTTCAAACAGCGTGTCCGACACCAGCGTCAACACCAAAAAGGTATTTTTGCCGTCGATGGCATAGTCGCCCTTCAGAATGTTCTGGTGGTAAGGATCCCAAAAGCGTCCGGTGTAGCCGATGCGCCACCGGTCTTGCATGGGAATCAGATCGTTTTGTCCACGGCCATACACCGGTAGATAGGCGGCGCGCTCTAGCTGCTTGGCCGGATCGTCTGCCCGCGTAACGATTGGAGCAAAGAGCAGCAGAAGCAATGCGAAATAGGCAGATAGTCGGCGCATTTTATAGGTTCGGATGCCTCGGAAAGCGCGCATAGGGCAACGTCACGCCGCGCACCACTACGTTGTCGGAACGAATTTTGGTGGGCGCTTCGAATCCCGTCGATCCGACGAACGCGATCAGATCATCCTGATCCACGCCGTCTCCGGAAATGCCAATCGCACCAACGAGCACGCCGTTTTTGTAAAGCGGAAACCCGCCCGGAAAGATGGTGATGCCGTTTGGCAAGGTGGGCAGCGCCGCTCCGGTGCACGGCGCTGTAAAAAGACTGGCGCCGGGCGCGTCCAGGTACATATCGAGCTGCAGCCCCGTGTTAAAGGCGCTCCAAGTTCCTAGTGCCAGCGAGAAAGGACCCTTGTCGAAGGGCGCGATGGCGCCCGGAGGAAAGATCGGCTGGCTCAAAAAGCCCAAAGCGCGTGTCGAGAAGGCGACGGTGCCGTCAAGCGCCACGCCATCTTGGGCGGCGGCCGCAACGTAGGCGTTAAAGCCGGCCTGCGTGAGGTAACGCCCGGCCGTGGTTTGGCTAAAAAAGGCAGCGGTGCGGGCCTTTTGCACCGAGACGTCAAAGCCGAAGATGGGGGCATCCAGGGTACGAAATAGGCCCAAAATCGCGCCGCTTGCATCGACCACCGCGACATTGACGCGGGCCGGCGTGCCAATCGGCAGTCGAATGGCGGCGCGCGTCTTATCCGCTTGCGCACCGGCTTGATTGATGATTCTAGTGACGTCCTCGATCGTCAGGCCCCCTTGGTCCGGTGTAGTGCCCGCCAGAAAGCTATTGGCGAAGCTCTGCGGCACGGTACCTTGCGTGCCTTCGAGTTTGCGCGCGACAAAAGGACTTGTTTCACCGGCCCTAGGTGCAGTGATGACCCTGCCCGCTGCCGCGAAGATGTCGTAGGAAGTGGTTGCCTGCATGTTGGGTGGCTCGGCATTGGCGAACACGAACTGAAACCCTCCGACCAGAATGCTGTCGCCGCGAATCGCAAGCGGTGCAGAGAATCCCAAAGTGCCGGCGGCGGCGATGATTTCTTCGGTCGTCGGCGCCGTGTCAGGTTGTCCCGGGTCCAAGGTGTAGATCCCGTCCCCTTCGACGCCGATTCCGCCCACGGCGACGCCAAATTTGTACAAAGGTAAACCGCCCGGGTCGGCCGAAAGACCCAGGGGTAGATTCGACGTCGCGGCCAAATGGGTCCCGGATCCGCGATCGACATCGCTGCAGCGCAAATTCGAAAACTGCACGCCAAAAAGCGGGCCACCTGGGGCGGGATTGACCTCGGGCGGAAAATGCTCCTGCACGATGAAGCTGGCGGTGCGGGTGCTAAAGGCATTTCCTTGCGTGCCGAAAAACGCGCCGGTGCCCGCCTTGGAAATTGCCGCCGCCGCGGCCGAGTCGGCGATGACCATTCCTTCCAAGCCGCCGCTGCCGCCGCCTGATGGCGTGGTCGTCGTTTTGGCTCCGGCCATTTGCAGAACTCCAAGCACGACGCCCGTGTGATCCACAACCGCGATGCTGACTGGCAGGCCGCGGCGTTGCGCCTCGGTCGCTGCCTGCGCGATGATCGTTTGAACGTCAGAGGAGTTTAGTTGAACATTTTCTGAAAGGGAGGGATCGGCAACGCCCGGAACACTTGTTTTCACCGAGCCACAGCCCCAAGCCCAAAGACAAAGCCCAGCCCAAATGCCGATTCGCAGCGCGCAGCGGAAGCAGTTCTCCACAGTACAGGATTTTACGGCAGCTATCGATCAACATAAAGACGGTTTTGGATGTCAGAGGCGCGACGAGTGAGATAATTTCCAATGCCCCAAGATTCGCCTCCAAGGCGTTTGGAACGCCAATTTGGGGTCAAGCGGGATGGTTCCAAGGCGTTTGAAACGTCACCTTGGGGCCAAAAGGGATGGTTCCAAGGTGTTTCTTCTCCCCAATGGGCCATGCGTCATCTCGCACGATCTGGGCGTCGTCTTCGTCGTTGTCTTGTGTACGGCTAGAAAGCCAGATCGCTGCGTCTGTCTCTGCTACTTCCGTCGCGTCCGCAGCGTGTAGGACTTCCCTCGCGGTGGTCTGCAACGGCCAATTACTTTTGCGAAGGGCGCTCCTGCCTCGCGCACCGCAGAAGTCGTTCGATGGCCCACGCCGAGACGGATATCCCTGCTCTCGTTGCAGCTTCCTTAATCTCTGCCTCGTGTGCCTCAGAGAGGCGGACACGCAGGTATACGGTCTTCTTGTCCGCTATACTTTTGCTCGGCCGCCCCGCTCGCCTCTTCGTCTCCATGAGTCCAAAAGTACCCCAAAAAATCGCAAAATTGAAGTTATTCTCGATCTTGACAATGGGCTTTAATGGGGCACATTAATGTCGCAAATGAATCTCGTAGAATTACCGTCGAGCGCAGGCCCATCGCAACCACCGACCAAGATGATGATCATGGAGTAGCAACTTCTGTCAGCGGCAGTTGGTAACCTTCGACCCTCAAACGAAACGAGACGTAGCGACGGCGATCGATCGTGTGGTAGGAAAGGAGGAGAGATTCACATGAGGCACCTTGCAAAACTCGGACCGTGGGAGATGAATAAGGTCCACAACATGGACTGCCTCAAAGGCATGTCTGAGATCCCGTCTGATACCGTCGATGTGGTGGTCACGTCGCCGCCTTACTGGGGACAGCGTGGATCAGCAGGGCTTGGCTCCGAATCCGACCCGCGTGACTACGTACACAACCTCGTCGTGATTCTCGCCATGGCGATGCGTTGCCTGCGTGAGACAGGGACGTTATGGCTCAACATCGGCGACTCCTATAACACCCCGATCAACTGGCGCGAAGAGGATCATGCGTACAGTTCCCTCGGGAAAAACGGCGAGGGATTACCCGCAACAAACTCTGCATACACGAAGAATCGTGGAAGCCGTCGAGCTTTGGTTGATCCCAGCGTTGGATGGTTGAAGTACGGCAACCTCCTTGCTGTTCCGTACCGCATAGTCCTCGGGTTGACAGATCTCGGCTTTCTGTTTCGCGGCGAGGTTATTTGGGAGAAATCGCGACCCCTGCCTGAGGGGCGCTGTAGACGTCCGCACCGAAGGCATGAAGGCATTTATATTTTTGCCAAGGATGAGAAACACGCTTTCCGCGTGAAACCTCCAGTTGGATCGGTGTGGAAGCTCCTTCAGACGCCGAACATGACACCGCACTGCTCAACATTTCCGCTTGACCTGCCCCTGCAATGCATCCAAGCGGCCGGCATTGAGGGAAACGGCATCATCCTCGATCCCTTCATGGGAAGCGGAACGACAGGAAAAGCCGCCCTCATGCTCGATCACAGCTTTATCGGTTTCGAGCTGAATCACGAGATGTGCCGTACTGCCGATCATTACATCTACGGTGCCGATAGGGCATCGCAAACCTCGTTAGCGTTTTAGAAGTGCATCTCGACGCTCGATGAGGTACCGGACAAGCCGATCAGGCTGCTTTTCCATCAAAGAGAGCGTATAGATCCGCTTCCCCGACGGTGTATGGTACTTGCTTGGCGGCGTGCGGAGGTTGTAGGAGAACATTCCGTCAAACTGCCCGTGTTTCTCGACATAGTCGCGTTTCTGGCGGGCCTTCTCGAGCTCGAAGCTTCGTCCGCCAAGCTCACCGTAGTTCACGCCGTCACCGTGCGGCGGCGGGTAGCTTTTCACGTCCATCGTCAACACGATGGAGATTAAGCCACGCTCCATGAATGCGAGGCTGGCAGGCACGTCGTCTTGGATGCGCTCAGCCAAACTGGACTTCACATGTACGGCACCGACCACTGTAGACGAGAAACCGTCGGTGTCCTCAGCGAATAGGTCGATCTTGGTCACTTGAACGTCGAGGCCAGCCGCAGCGAGAAGTCGCGATGCTTCTGGCCCCTTGACGATCCGCAGCGTCAGGCCATGAGGTTTCAGGCGCGGTGTGTAGGCTTCCATGAACGCTCGTTCCAGCGCGAAACCCGAGATTCGTTTCCAGCGTGCATCATTGTAGCCCAAGTCGAGCAATCGACGGTAAATGACGTGATGCCAGAGATCGCTTGGATTGGCAGCGGGAGCTCGCTCTACAGCAAATAGTAATGATCTCGCGACTGCGTCAGAGATCTGCGCCTCTGTCGAGATCAACGTATCGATGGTTGCGTAAATGTGCTGCACGTCTGCATTTGAGATGTGATCAATCTCGACCCACACGGATGCCACGCCATGCTGAACAGACTTGACTTCGATACGCGCCATGGCCGGCATAATTCCCGGTTGGCGGGCAGGTCGCAATTTTTCTACTGCGCGGGAGCGACGACGCGGCGCTAACTCTCGGTCTCCGATTTCATCGGCTAACCAAGCTTCTGAGACGCACAACGCATTGGCCAACCGCTCGATAGTCTCAACCCCAGCCTGACCGCCGCTCTTTATCTGGGCGGACGCTTGGCGCAGTCAATTCGGTGAGCCGGCCAAGGGAGTTTTGGCGGGTTCCCTCTCAATGCGCACCGTCTGCAATCGTGATTCCATGTTTCCAAGGCGTTTGGTGTCGCTGGAGCCGCAACGAACCTTCTGGCGCATGCTGATTGCGAAGCTATCGCAAGCGGAGGTCTGGGCGGCCTTACTTAGGGCCTACGAAAAGCCGACGAAAGCCGCCATCGAGTCGGGCGAGGCCGAACTACGTGCTTGGTTCGCATGGCAAGAGGCGCCAGGTTCACCGTACGGGTAAGCAGTTAGCGATTGACGTGCCAAAAGAGGCAGAAGAAAATTGCAAAGGGGATTCGTCTCGCCCCGCCCCATGAGCAACCCCAATCAACTTGATGTGGCAATTATCGGTGCTGGCCCAGCGGGGCTGTCGGCGGCTGCTCGCGCTGCGGAGCACAAGCTGAAGTACGCGCTTTTTGAACGAGCCGAATTCGCCAATACCATCTACGACTATCAAAAAGCCAAGCTGGTCATGGACGAACCGAGCAAGCTGCCGCTGCGCTCGGGAATTCCGTTTCAAGAAGGCAGCCGCGAACAGGTCCTTTCGGCCTGGCAAGCGGGCGCCGAAAAGCATGGCATCAAGATGGTGCGCTCTGAAGTAAAAAGCATCAAAAAAACCGGCGATGTCTTCGCGATTCGGCACGGTGGGTCCGAGGGGCCCGGTGGAGAAGTCGTTACGTACGCCAAACACGTGGTCCTTGCCATTGGCGTACAAGGAACGCCCCGCAAGCTCGGTGTCCCCGGCGAAGATCAAAAGCACGTGATCTATACTTTGTCCGATCCCGACGCCTACCAAGGCAAGAATATCCTTGTCGCGGGCGCTGGAGACTCGGCGATCGAAAACGCGCTCGCGCTGGCGGACAAAAACACGGTCTTTATCATGAACCGCTCGGCCGAGTTCGCGCGCGCCAAGGACAAAAACGTTAAGCTCATCAGCGAGGCCATCGCCCAGGAAAAGATTCGCTGCTTCGCCAGCACGGTGCTAAAGCGCATCGACGCTGATCGCGTCTTGCTTGAGACACCACAAGGAGAGGTCGAGCTTCCGTGCGACCTTGTCATCGTGCGCGCCGGCGGTGTTCCGCCGCGCAAGTTCCTTGAAAGCTGCGGCATCGCGCTGCCCGCGAATAACCCCGCGGCGCTGCCCAAAGTCGACGAGCGCTATCAAACAAACGTCGAGAACCTTTATTGCCTGGGCGCGCTCATCGGCTATCCGCTTATCAAACAGGCGATGAACCAGGGCTACGAGGTCATCGAGCACATTCTGGGAAACCCCGTCGAGCCGGCTGATTGGGTGCTGATCAAAGAGCGGCTCGAACATCTGCCGGGCACCGTCGAACAAAACTATAAGCTAATCCGTCAAAGTTTGCCGATCTTTGCCGACCTCTCGGAGCCGCAGTTTCGCGAGATGCTGATCGACTCGCCGGTGCACTTAAAGAAGCCGGGGGAGATCATCTTCGAGCGGCTCGACTACACCAACACGTTTTGGAGCATCGTCCGCGGTACGGTGGAGGCCCACATCAGTCTGAGCACCGGCAGACGCATTCCCCTGCACGCCGGTACCTTCTTTGGCGAGCTTGGGCTTATGTCAGGGCGGCGGCGGCTCGCGACCATCACCGCCGCGACCGATTGCGTGCTCATCGAGACGCCTCGCAAGCAGATGCTTAAGCTCATAAGCTCTGTCGAGAGCGTCAAGCGGCAGCTCGACGAAACATTCATCATGCGCCAGTTGTCGGTGATTTTCCCCAATGCACTGCGCAGCATGATCACCGAGCTTTCGGCCAAAGTCACACTCAAGAACTTCAAGAAGGAAGAGACGCTGTTTCGAGAAGGCGACCCCGGCGATGCGCTTTACATCATTCGCAAAGGGCAGGTGAAGGTCTCGCGCAAAGATCCCAGAGGCAACGAAATCACGCGCAGCTACATCGCAGCGGGAAACTACTTTGGCGAGATCGCGCTTTTATCGGAAGACGTGGTGCCCCGCACTGCAACGGTGACCGCGGTGGTGGCCACCGAAACGGCGGTGATCGATAAGCGGAGCTTTCGCGCGCTGCTTGCTGCCGACCCCAAGGATAACGCCGAGGTGCAGAAGAAGGCGGAGAGTCGACGCCTCGACAACCTTATGACCGTGCACAACATAAAGGCGGGCGCGGTCCTTGACTTCATGTACAGCCAGGGAGTCACCGACGCGTCGAACTTCCTGGTCATCGACTCCGACCTGTGTGTAGGCTGCGACAACTGCGAAAGCGCTTGCGCCGCCACCCACGAGGGCACTAGCCGGCTCGATCGCAAGGGCGGTAAGTTCTTTGCTGCGGTGCAGATTCCGATCTCGTGTCGTCACTGCGAGAATCCGCTTTGCATGATCGATTGTCCGCCCGACGCGCTCACGCGAAATCAGGATGGTGAAGTGACCATCAAAGACGTGTGCATAGGCTGCGGCAATTGCGTGAACAATTGTCCGTACGGCGTGCCCAAGCTCATTCACCAGAAGCCAAGCAAGTTTGATTTTTGGGCGTGGCTCGGCCTGAAAAAACCAGAGGAAGGTCGCGCCAAGGCTGCCGTATGTGACTTGTGTACGCCGCTGCCGCGTGGCCCGGCTTGCGTGCGCGCCTGCCCGACGGGCGCCGCGGCACGCATCAATCCCATCGAGCTTGCCGAGATGATGCGGCGCAAAAGAGCGGGGCAGTGATTCAAACTTTTTTGAACCAACGTCGCTTTTTCTGGTTTTGGGCGTGCTTTGCCGCAGTCGTGGTGCTGGGCGTGATCTACTGGCTCAATCACCCCATCGGCGGCAGAAACGGCGGCACATTCCTTGGTTTTACCTATGGCGGAATCTGTACGGCCGGAATGAGCTTTCTTATGTACTACGGCATTCGCAAGCGCTACGCCTACCGCACCGGATCGAGCACGCTCAAGACTTGGCTCGGGCTGCACGTATGGGTGGGCCTTGGCCTTTGTATCGTGGTGCCGATGCACTCCGGGTTCAAAGTCGAATGGAACCTACACTCGGCGCCGTATCTATTGATGGTGCTTACGGTGCTTAGCGGCCTTTGGGGGGCGTATGCCTACTTGCGTTACCCGCCCGAGATGACCGGCCGACGCGAGGGACTTAGCATCCGTGGAAGCGTCGATCAAATAAACGCGCTTAGTAGCGAGCTTTTGGCGCTGGCAAAGAACAAGAGCCAGGCATTTGTAGCGGCGCAGGCAAAGCTACACGCGCCGATTCAGCCCACCTTTGGCACGCTTTTGTTGGCTCGGCGGCTTCGCACTTTCAACAAGCAAGCGCTCAGCGCCATCCTCGGCACATTGCCGCAAGCCGAGTATCAGGCAGGCCTCAAGATGACCGAGATCGCCTCTTTGCGCATTGCCATCGCCAACCGGCTGATTGGCGAAGCAAGCGTGGCCGCGCAGATGCGCGTCTGGCTGTTCTTGCACGTGCCGCTATCGGTGGCGTGCTTTGTCGCCATGTTGGCGCACATCTTCTGGGTACTTTTTTACAGGTGGCCAACGCGATGAAAGTCGCAGGTCATGTTGTTTCCGAGAAAAGCTTCGACGTCGGTCACTATCTGCCGTCGTTGAAAAAGCTGGCGATTTGTGCGCTTGTCCTGGCCGCTGCGGTGCTTTTTTTCTGGCCCTATTTTGCAACGCGGGGGCGCGATGCAGCGTCAAGCGGTGCGGTTACGAATTATCACCGCTTGATCGAGTCGGATTGCGCAAAGTGTCACGCGTCTCCGTTTCGCGCCGTGCCTGACGAAAAGTGCAAAAGCTGCCACGTCAAAACTCCTCACACCAGGGCAATGCCGGAGCTGCTTTCGGCGCATCCCGAGTGGAACACTCGCTGTGCGAGCTGTCACAAAGAGCATCATGGCGTCGAGAGCCTGATCCAGCACGACTCTCAGCTTTGCACCCGCTGCCATTCGCAGATTCGCAAGCTTGCGCCGAATACGACGCAACCGAGCATTTCGAACTTCGCACATCATCCCGAGTTCGCTGTGCTCGCATGGCGCGGCAGCGCGTCGGCGTTTGTGAAATCGCGACTTGACGAACCAAACCTCCGGGACGGCAATCAGCTCAAGTTCAGTCACGCCTCGCATCTTGGCCGAGAAGGCGCAGATGAAAAACTCACATGCAAGAGCTGCCACGTGGCCGGCGATGATGGCAAGCAAATCCTACCGATCTCGTACGCGCGGCATTGCGAGGGATGCCATCCCATCCAGTTCGACAGTCGATTGAAGGATCGCTTTTTGCCGCACGGCGATGCCAAGAAGGCCTTGGGGTTTATCAAAGCGGAGCTGGCCAGGCTGTATGTCGAGCGCAGCCCCGATGTAGGGAGCCCGAGAGGCAGTCTCACCGAAAACCCTAGCGAGGAACTTCGAAAACGCGGAAAAAGGAAAGAGCGGCCTTCGCGCCGGCAAGGGCGACTGGCGACGCCGTCGGAGCTCGAAGCGGGAATAGACGCGAAGAAGCTTGATGAAGAAAGTCGCGAGGACGAGCTTGGCCTTTACACCCCAGGCGGCGCCTGCTTCATGTGTCACGATATACAGAAGCTTGCATCGTCGGAAGTCTCGAACCAGCCGCGCTTTTTGGTACTGAGCCCCAGGCTGCCCAAAAAGAAAATGCCGGCTGCTCGATTTGACCACGAAGCGCATCGCCTAGCTACGTGTGAAAGCTGCCATGGCAAGGTCCGTGAGTCGACGAGCGCAAGTGACATCCTATTACCGCGCATCGCCCGCTGTCGCGAGTGTCACGCCGACCCTGGAAAGCCGGGCAAGATCGACTCACCCTGCCTTCAGTGTCACGGGCACCATTTGCCCAAATAAAAGTTGGGCGTCGAAACTGTACGGCAGCTCATACATTCCTTTTTAGGGTGGCCAACTTCTGCTGTAGCGCTTCGCGGACCAGCCCATATTCTGCGCGGATGGCCGATAAAAGCGGAGCCATGGCGAAAAGTGCCTGCGCTTTGGCGAGCTGTTCCAGCTTGGCGCATTGACGGGATAGCTCTACGGCGCCAAAGTAGCTGGTACTTCCCTTCATGGTATGGGCCACTCTTTCCAGGGTATGGAAGTCCGCGGCGCTGCGCGCAGTCGCCATCTGGCCGATCAATTCCGCAGAGTTCTCAAGATGGGAATCGATAAGTTCGGCCAAGACCGATTCATCGCCGCCGCTAAGCAGTTCAAGCTGAGAAAGTGCCTCGAAATCCAGCACTGCTGCCCGCGGCGCCACCGCCGATTCCGCGATTGTCGCAGGTCGGGAAGCGGTGACCCTGTCTGTATTTGTTGCCACTTTTTGCAAAACGGCGATGAGTGCTTCGAATTGGAAAGGCTTGGTCAGCACATCATCCATGCCGGCCGCCAGACATTGGTCCTGATCTTCCTTCATGGCATTGGCTGTCAGTGCGACGATCGTCGGCTGGCGCCGATCGGATTGGGCGCGAATGCGACGCGTTGCTTCGATGCCATCCATCTGCGGCATTTGCACGTCCATCAGCACAACGTCATAGTCCCCCTGTGCCAAACTGGTTAGCGCTTCGACGCCGTTGCTCGCGACAGTGGGTGTATAGCCAAGCCGCCGCAGCAGCATGAGTACGACCTTCTGATTCACCAAATTGTCTTCGGCGACCAGAATGTTTAAGGGAAATCGCTGCACAAAAGTATCGTCAAATTCACGTCGCCTTGCCGGCGCGTGCAAAGTTGGCTCGGGCGCTGTTTCTGCTTCGCGGCTGCGCAACGCATGTTCCATCGCCTCGCGAAGCTGGCGGGGCCGAACCGGCTTGCGCAAGCAGGCAACTACACCGCGATTCGCCGCTTCCTGCGTGGATACGAGCTCTTTGCAGGACAGCATCAAGATGGGCAATGCCGCAAAGCGTGGTTGCTGGCGAATGGCCGCGGCGGTTTCCCAGCCATCGAGTTCCGGCATGAGCACATCCAGAATCAGAGCCGCAAAAGGTCCGCCGCTTTCAAGCTCTACCAGGCACTGTTTTCCGGAAGCGACCAAAGTCGGACGCATTCCCCAGCCTGACAGTTGATGAAACAGAATCTGGCGGCTTGTCGCATTGTCATCTACCACAAGTACGGAAGTGCCGGCTAGTAGCACTGGTTCGGGAGGCAGAGACCGCTCGATGCTGGCTTCGGCCGAGGCCAGGGGCAGCCAAAAATGAAACACCGAACCAACTCCCACCTCGCTTTGGGCGTGAATTTCGCCGCCCATAAGTTCCACCAAGCGTTTGCTGATGGCCAGACCTAGACCGGTGCCGCCGTAGTTACGGGTCGTTGAGGAATCGACTTGGCTAAAGACTTTGAACAGCCGATCCATGCGATCGCTGGGAATGCCGACGCCCGTATCTCGCACCGCAATGCGCAACTTTTGCAGGGACGAATTCTCTGCATCTCCTTTGCCATCAGAAACAAGCGAGATTTCGACGATGATTTCGCCGCGCACCGTAAATTTTATGGCATTGCCCACAAGATTTAACAAAATCTGCCGCAGCCGGGCCATGTCGCCGACGACTGAAGTTTTGACCTGCGCCGAAATCAGAGTTCCAAGTTCGAGACCTTTTTCAAACGCCCGCGCCGCGAGCAAGTCCAGTACATCTTCGACACAGGTGCGCAAATCAAAGGGATGGCGATCCAGCGTCAAAAAGCCGGCTTCGATTTTGGAAAAGTCGAGGATATCGTTGATGATGGTCAAAAGGGCGTCACTGCTGCTACGAATGGTATCGACAAAATCCCCTTGTTCGGCAGCTAGGGGGCTGTCGCGCAAAAGACCGGACATGCCAATGATGCCGTTTAGCGGCGTACGCAGTTCATGACTCATGGCGGCCAAAAATTGCGACTTGGCAACGCTGGCAGCCTCGGCTTGACGACGCGCAGCATCTAGCGCGCAGTTTTTGGCTTCAAGTTCGAGTTGCGCAAAATGCTGCAGCGTCACATCGATAAACAGCCACAGCCGGCCTTTTACACCACGGCCGCAAATCGGAGTACTCGATACGCTAAGCGCGCGCCGCGGTGCTTGGTTGTAAATCCAGCGTCCGTCGCGAAGCACGGCATTCTCATTTCCAAATAGCGTACTTGCGACATCCGCAATCTCGCTCGAATTGTCGGCGCGACTATGCAGCAGGGACATCGCTTGCGCGACCCGTTCCGGTGACAAACTGCCCGCCGGAAGCTCTAGCAGCAAAGCCGCCGCTTCGTTGATCCACGATTCTGCACCGCTATCGTCCGTAAAAATCAAACCGTGCGGCAGGGTCAATACCATCGCATCAAAACGCGCCCGCAGCCACTCGCACTGCAGCGTGGCATCGTGCAATTGCAAAAGGACCTGGGCCAGACCTTGTACGGATTGCAAAAACTCACGACATTCCGGCTCAAATTCCGCGCCATCATTGCGAACCATGACAAGTGCACTGCTTGCCGCCGGGTCGAGTAGACACGGAATCACAGCAATGGCGCCGCGCAGCTTCGCCGAAACCAAGCGCCGCGCCGCTTCCTTGGTATAGTACACGCTGTGCTTGCTTGTGACCGCTTCCTGTAGCAACCGGGGCGACATCAGTCTGTCTGGCAGGACATCTTCGGGGGATGCGCCCAGGGCAATAGCAGTCACCGAATCGACGCAGCGCAAAAGCAGCGCGACATCGGCGCTACATGCTTGCCGGCATACCTCCAGAATTTTCTGAATCAGGACTTCCGGCCCACTTGCCGTGTGGTTCTGTCCCAGCACAGTCAAAAGAGCTTGTTTGGCCCAGCCCAAACGCTGCGCCAATTCCATGCTGCCGAGATCAGAATTGAGTAGTGTCATAGTTCGCGTCGATGCCCACTCCTTCAAGGTAGAAATGAATGAATCGCCTCTAAGACCGCTTGCGGAGCGCTAATGTGCGGAAAATGGCCTTGTGTATCCATGACTGAAAGCTCGGCATGCGGAATGTGCATGGCCATATACTCTCCAACTTCGAGTGGTACCGCGATGTCACTTTTAGACTGGATGATCAGAGTCGGCTTTTTTACGCGCGGCAAATCGGCACGGTGATCGGAATGATAAATGAGCCGCGAGACGGAAATGGCGATATCCGGACGTACCGCGGAAAGGGTGGCGGCAAACTCGGCCGCCAATTCCGGCCTTTCTTTGTTGCCCATTGCCAATCCGGCAAAACCACTGGCCCAGGCTTGATAGTTCATGGTCATGGCAGCAAGCAATGCAGTGATGTCGGTTGGCTCGAAACCGCCATGGTAATTCACATCGTTTAAATAGCGCGGCGAGGCGCCAATCAAGATGAGCCGAGAAAAGCGAGATGGCTCGGCCAGGGCTGCCAGAAGGCCGATCATTCCCGCCATGGAATGACCGATGTAGACGCAATTCTCGATAGACAGCTCATCCAGAATTTCAAGCAAATCTTGTGTATAGCTATGGAGGCTGCGATAGCGCCGTGGACTGTAGGCGCTTAAGTCAGAGCGGCCGGCCCCGACATGATCAAACAAAACCAAGCGGTGCTTTGAACAAAGCGCCTCTTTCTGAAAACGCCAAGCCGTTTGATCCGAGCCGAAGCCGTGCCCAAATACAAGGACGGGATTCCCATTTCCAACCACTCGAACGTGATTGCGGGTCAAAACATCTTGAAACGGCTCAGACATCTTTACTTCCCCCACCAGCGCAAAAACAAACTAGCGCCGCGCCGCGTCTATGCATCCGGTTTTTCGAGAATCTGCTGAATCAATTGAGGAAGCGTCATGACCGGAAAGGGTTTGACAATGACCCCCTTGGCCCCAAGCGCCATGAGTTCACGTAGCTCTTCCGGCTTTTCCTTGGCAGTCAAAAAGATCACCGGCACGCTCTTGGCAGTTGGCAGTTCGCGAATGTGTAGCAATGTTTGACGGCCATCCCAATCAGGCATCATGACGTCTAGCAGGATCAGGTCTGGGACTTCCGTCTGTAGTGCAGCGATGGCTTCCGCCCCGGATGCGGCAACTTTGACCTGCCACTTGCCGATATTGCGCAGGCTTAGGATTCCGATTCGCCGCAGGTCAGGATCGTCATCTACGAGCAAGATTTTATGGATCGTCATCTTATGTCCCGTAAACAACCTATTCGGTAAGGATCTCGATCGGAGTCACGACCCCGCGCCGTCGCGCATTCGCCAAGCAACCGGCGATGGCTTGCAAAAGAACCGCCGGGGTAACCGGTTTCTGCAGATGCAGGTCGGCGCCGGACACGGCAGATTCAGCACGGATTTTGGCGTTGTCTACGCCGCTGAGGATAATAATCGGAATGGCCCGATGAGTTTCGCCCTGGCGTATATAACGGACTAGGTCTAGACCCAAAATCCCCGGCATCACAATGTCCATGAGGATCAGATCCGGTTTGGCGACCGTCAGTTCTTGGTCAAAGTAGCGCGGATCGCGGCAGGAATGGACTTCATATCCTGCTGCCTGCAGAATCGACCGCATCAGGGTTACTTGCGCCGGATCGTCATCTACAATCAGGATGCTCGAGCGCTGCGGCTGACGGCTTTGCAAAAGCTCGTGCAGACGCTGCATAACTACGTCTAGATTGACATCGTTTTCGAAATAGGCGTCCGCGCCAAAGCGAACCGCCTCGACTTTTTCCGAAAAGGAGCCAAGTTGACCGATCAGGATGATCGCCATTTGCGGTCCATGCGGCAGGGCGCGAAGCTGTTTCAGCAAGCGAAAGCCATTACGCGCCACGACACTGACGTCGGCAATTAAGGCATCAGGGGGATTGTCCTGCGCTTGCAAGAGGGCCGCTTCCGTACTAAATCCTTGCGCCGGCAAACCGCTGTTTTGGACGTGGGCTACCATGCGCTCGCGCACTTCATCAGACCACTCCAGCACATGTACTTGAAAGACCGAGACTTGGGCCGTGGCGCCGATAAGCTGCGCCATGCTTTTGGCCGCTTGTTGGCGTTCGCTTTCCAAGTAACCGCCTAGTTTCTCGACGAGCGTGCGTAAAACGCGCACATCATCGCGAGTAATGCGCCGCTTTTCGCGCTGATAGTCGATGCACAGTTGCTCGCCTTCACGGCTGTGCCGCGACAGTTCGGCAAAGCTGTAGCTTCCGGCGGTGCCTGCCATGTTGTGAAACATGGACAAAAGCTCGCCAAGGCGTTCACTGTCGGTGCCGTCCTGTACTAGTTCGGCCAGCAGGATGTCCATGCGCCGTAGACGCTGACGGGCGCTTTCGATAAATTGCTCTAAAGGATTCTGCAAGTCTGCCCATTCTGCGTCCACGTTGGCCTCCCTAATGCGGTGCAAACTTCGTAACGATTAAAAATGCTGAATCATATTAGCCTATATTGCGCTTTGTGTCAGGGACTTCCGAGTGCAAGCATGTCAAGTAGGAGATCTAGCTACATGGCACTAGAGCCATAAAGCCCAGTACTTTGCAGCGCTTCGCTAAGGAGACCGAATAAGAGATTTAGCGCCAAAATCGCCGTGTTATAGGCATCCTCGCTCACCTTGTCCGGATTGCTGCGAATTTGCAAATGCCGGCTCGCTTCCCACGATATGATAAACTTATGCTGCGCCGTCTTATCCCCATTGTCCTCTGTGGTCTTTGTGCATGCCATACTCCGGTCATTGTTCCTCCTTCAGCAAGCAAGCCCAAGCTGCCGGAACGCAATCCCCGTACGGATGCGCTGAAAAAATTTGCCGAGCTGGCCGCGGGGGCGCAGCTACAGCGGGGTTTTTTCGAGATATATCAAAAGGAAGGGCAGGTCTATCTGACCATTCCCAAAGGGCAATTGAACAAGGAATTTCTGCTGGCCACCCACATCGACCGCGGGGCCGGGACTTTGTCGCTGATTGCCGGCGGCAGACTGCGCATTCGGCTTTGTGAATTTCATCGCCGCGGTGACACGATTTATCTGCTGCAGCGCTCTAGCTATTTTTCAACGGCGACTGGATCAAGCTGGGAACAAAGCGTCGAGCAAAGCTATGCCAATACCGTGCTGGAATCCGCCAAGATCGAAGCAATTCGTCCCGATGGGGCCGTCCTAATTCCGATTCAAGGCTGGCTGACTTCGGATTTGACCAATGCCGTGGGGCGAGTGCAAAGCGAGCTGAAACTTGGCAAAGCGCTGCGTCCTCCCGATCGCAATCGCAGCTTTGTCGAATCGGTTCGCGCCTTTCCCGATAATGTCAATTTCTCGGTGCTTTTGACCTTCAGTCCCACCGAAGATCCCAGCCATCCTTTTTTGGCGGATGGCGATGGTCGCTATTTGCCGGTGGGCATTTCCTATACGCTGGCTCGGCTGCCGGCGGTTCCGATGCTGCCTCGGCTGGCCGATGATCGCATCGGACTGCGTGTCGTCACTCGGCGTGAACCCGGCAATGTTCTGGAACCGATCATGCGTTTTGCATATCGCTGGCGTATTTCGTCGGGGCATCCTTTGACGTTTTATCTGGATCCGTCTATTCCGCTGGAATATCGGCCTTTTGTCATGGCCGGCATCACTGCCTGGAACCGCGCCCTGGCTGCCGCGGGCTTGGAAAATGCGATACAAGCCAAGCCACTGCCATCGGGAACCGATCTCGGCGATTTGCGCTACCCGACCGTGCGTTGGGGAACGCAACTGGCGGCCAGAATCAACGGTTTGACAAGCGATGTCGTGGATCCGCGAACCGGCGAAATTCTGGGCAGCACCATCGTTTTAGATGGCGATCGCCTGGTCGATGATCGTCTGCTGCGGCTGATGCTCATTCTGCAGGGAAGGCTGCGTCCGAATCAGCCTTTGCCTGTGGAATTTGTGGCACAGATGATTAAGAAAACGACGATGCATGAAGTCGGCCATGCGCTGGGACTTGAACACAACTTTGCGGCGACGCTGGCGACTTCTGTGGAAAAGCTCGCCGATGCCAATTGGGTACGCGAGCATGGAGTCGCGAGTTCGGTCATGGACTATCCGGCCCTGAACCTGCCGCCGAGTCTCAAGGCCGCGCTGGAACGAGATTTTCCCATTTACAATCAAGACATTGGCCCCACTGATATATGGGCCATCCGCTACGCCTACCAGCCGGATGAGCAATCAATACGTGAGCTGGCCCGCACGGCGGCCCAAAATGGCCATCGCTATGCCTGGCACACTTGGGACAGCGATGAAGAGGACCCCGATCCCACTGTAACCCGTCATGATCTTGGGGGCGATCCACTGGAATGGATGCGCCAGCGCATGCAGCTTTTGCGTGAAATGCTGGCCGCACTTCCCGGGCCGCTGCCTGGCGATGACGGACGAGCCGTGATGCTGACAGAGATGGTCGAGGAAGTTGTGCTGTCTTATGTTCAAACCGCGCGATTTGCCACGCGCTATTTAGGCGGCTACCAAGTTTTTTATGATCACGCCGGAGATCCAGGGCAGCGGCCCTCTTCAGTTCCGATTGCCAAGACTCGGCAAAAGGATGCGCTAAACTTGCTGGCCGAGGCGGTGTTTCGCGAGGATGTTCTACCCATCTCGCCCAAGCTGCGCGAACAGCTTGGACTTGGACGCTTCCATCGTCGCATTCAGGATCCCGTACCGGAATTCCTAAACATAGTTCCGCACAGAGTACTTGAGGCGCTGACCGCACCGAGCCTCCTTGGGCGATTGCGCGCCGCCGAGGTCCGCTTTGGCTCCGAGGCAACGGTGACCACCGCCGAGCTTTTTGACAGCTTGGACCGTATGCTTTTTGCGGAAACGGGGCGTCCCTTAAGCCTCCTGCGCCGCGATCTGCAATCCGAGTACGTTGGCTACCTGGCATCCTTTGTGCTGGATCCGCCCAGTCAACTGCCCCAAGATGCGCGCGCTTTGGCGCGTGAACATCTGAACCTTTTGCAAAAGCGGCTGCTGGCGGCGCGCGGTGGCGATGTCACTAGCGCGGCTCACCGCCATGATCTTGCAGTGCGTATCGGGGCAGTGCTGGACGCTCGCCTCCTTTGGCGAAATCCGTAGCTGTTGCCAACCTGCGGTGCGGCTTTTGCGCCGACGTGGTTAAGAGGGCTTTCTAGACACCCTCTAAACAATCTTGGGATTGCCTGAAATGAGCTTGGGCGTGTGCCCCGATTGGGTGACCACTTGATTGCGGCCGTTGCGTTTGGCGGCAAGCAGACGCATGTCCGCTAGATTCACAAGTTCTTCAAATTCTCGCGTACTGCCGAGGGTTCGTACCGCCGTACCGACGCTGATACTAATCGTACAAGCGGTCTCGTCGAGCTGCACCGGCAGGTTGCGCACGGCCTGGCATACGCGCTGGGCGACTTCTGCGGTCTGGGCCTCATCGCTGCAGGGCAGCGCGATCAGAAATTCTTCGCCACCGTAGCGGCCGACAAAATCCGTCGTCCGAACAGAGTTGCGGATGCGCTGCGCCACTTCGCGCAGTGCGCGGTCGCCCGCTAGATGCCCATACGTATCATTGAGTCGCTTAAAGTGGTCAATGTCGCACAAAAGGACTGCAAAGTCAGTGCCTGCGCGCGCCGTGCGCAGATACTCGCCGCGAGCCAAATCAAAGATGGCTCCGCGGTTCCAAAGGCCGGTCAGCGCATCGCGCATCGCCTGTATGCGCAATTGTTCGCGCGCTTCGATAAGTTGCGTATGCAGGGTAATGATGCGCTGTCCGCAGCGCAGCCGGGCTTCAAGCTCGCGCAAATTGACCGGCTTCACCATGTAATCGTCGGCGCCGGCATCTAAGCCTTCGACGAGCTCGGCCGTGCTATTTTTTCCAGTCAAAAGGAGTATGTATATGTAAGCTTCGGAAGGCTGATTGCGTACGATTCGACACAGCTCTGCACCATCCAGGCCGGGCATCATCCAGTCCACGATGGCAAGTTGCAGACCTCCTTTGTTCAAAAGCGCCAGCGCTTCATTTCCGTCGCCGGCTGTAGAAATCTGATGGCCCAGCTTGCCCAGGTGCCGCGCCAGCAGGGACAGGGAGACGTTATCATCATCCGCGATTAGAATTCGCATCTGGCTTCGTTGTATCTACTGTCACATGTTTTTTAACGAACAGATCGGAAACGGTCTGCAAAAATTCGCCAGCCTCAGCTCTAAAAATGAATTCTTGAAGAGCGTTTCTGAAAGGGGAGGGGACAAATGCTACAAGATGCCAAATCGAATCCGATCAAGCATCGCCGCTTCGGTCGGCACTGGCTTTGCTTTGTCCCTTTGCTTTTCAAGGCGTTGGAACTTGCGGCAAATGCGGCGGCGCCGATGCCTTTGCCACCTTTGCCGCAAGGTACGGGATTTGCTCACTTGGCCGTACCCGGCTATTTGCCGGCGGTGTTAAGCTGGCCCGAGGCCGCGGAAAAACCGCTGCCTATACTTATCGCCGCGCATGGCAGCTTCGATGAGCCCGAGTGGAACTGCGAGACTTACAAGCAAGTCGTTGCCGGCGCTGCGGTCGTTTTATGTCCGCGCGGTCGCTTGCGCTGGGACAGCCCTAAACAACCGGAACTGGCGCGCTACTTTTTTCCCAGCACCGGGCTTGAGAAAGAAATAGACGCCGCGGTGCACGCCTTACAGACCGCCTACCCCGGTCGTCTGCGCGCTGGTCCGTTTTTGTATGCCGGTTTCTCACAGGGGGCGATCTTAGGTGTGCCTATTCTGATACGTCATCCGGCGCGCTACCCCTGGGCAATTCTTGTGGAAGGTGGACACGGCGCTTGGAATGCGAACACCGCACGTATCTACGCCATAGGTGGCGGAAAGCGCATTCTGTTCGCTTGTGGTCGCGATTCCTGCCTACGTAGCGCTCGGACTGCCGCAGCGCACCTAAGCCAGGCCGGCGTGCAAGTGAAGGTGGTGTACGCCCCCGATCAAGGCCACACCTACGCCGCCGGCGTGCAAGCACAACTTACCGCCGCCTTTGCCTGGGTCATAGAGGGCGATTTCAAAAATCCCCAGAAATAGCAAAGGCGTGAAATTCACATCGATGGCAACACGTATGGCGCGAAATTTCTGAAATTGATTATGATTTTCATTTGCGTTTTCTGCGACCAGCACAGTAAGTTGCGCGCATGCGTCAAAACACGACTTTTTCTGCTCATTCCTTTTCCCGGTTGTTGCTGCTGTCCCTCATCGGAATCGCTGAACTCGGCGGTTGCTCGTCCCATGAGGATTCAGATGGCACGGCGGAACCGCCCTTGCAACTGGCTTTGCAGCGCGGCTCTATGGATCTGCGCATTACAGTGCGCGATGGGGAAAAGCCAGTCATGACCGACCTGTGGCTGTATAGCCTGCAAGGAGACAAGCTGGTTCCCTTCACGAATTTTCAGGATCCGCCGTCCAAGCGGCGCAGTCGACGGCTGATGATGCCTTGCACCATCGGCGGAATGCCTTCCGGATTGACGCCATGCGATGATGGCGCCGAAAACGGACTGCTTAGCGATAGCATTCGCGAAACGCGGATGGGAACTACTTTGACCTCGGCCATCGACGGACAGGTCGAGGTTGCCCTGACCACCGCGCCGGCTGAGCCGCTAGTCGTTGTGGCAGCTCTTGAAGATCAGCGCTATTCGGGTGCCGCGGCCATTGATGGAAATGGCCAGCCGGTGACTGTGCCCGAAGGGCTTCTAAAGCCGCAGCACCACACCCCGCGCAGCTACGCCCGCGACATTGCGCCGCTTTTGCAGACGCGTTGCGTGGGCTGCCATAGCGATAGCGGCCCGGCGCACGACTTTCCGCTAACCAGTTACGAAGCTGTGGTCTCAAACGACTTTGGCTATGCCGAAGAAAAGGCCAATTGTGCGGCCATGCACCCCACCGATGACGCGATGCGTGAGGCTTGCGAGCAGGCCATCACCAAGGTCGAGTACATGATCGAACTTGGCGTTCCGGCGTTGTCGCCGCTGGCCCGCCGTACCGTTCCGGATGCCGAGCGCGCCGCTTCCGCAGAAGGTCTGAAGTGGTACGGTTCTGGAGGAAAACGCTTTGGCGGCCATGGGGATCGGCGCATGCCACCGCTAAACTTGTCCGCGGATTCCGCGGACGATGTGGCGGGGCCGACACACTTTGACGAGAATCCGGCCGATTACCAGATCCTCTTTGACTGGATTGCGCAAGGGGCGCCGCGTTAGGACGCTGTTTTCACAGGCAAGGGATGTTCTAGCTGGCTCGTAGTTGTCGCGTTTCGATCTGCTGAAACTTCTGTGCTCCGGGATCTTTGGCGCTGGTATATAGGGCGATACGATCGAGCCAGATTCGCGTTCCGCACACCGGCAATTCCGCGGCCCAGCGCAAAGCCTGATGCAGCTCGCTGCGGTTGCAATCGCGCTTGGGTCGGGCCAGGGTTACGTGCGGTAGTGGCGGACGCGAATCCGGACGAGCCTTAGCGGCATTCCACATGACTTCGCGAATTCCGGCCATCGCCGCCGCCACGCAGTCGCGCGCTGCGCCGGGGGCCAGCGTCGCCGAGAGCGCCGATGGCCGCTGCCGTGCCCCGAGAGCCTGTACTGGGCCAAGCTCGACGGCAATGGGAGCCAGCGCAAAGCTTTGTGCATGAACAAAGGCGGCACGGGCGGCCGATTCCGCAACCGCTCCCAAAAAGGCCACGGTCAGGTGAAGGTCTGCGGGATGAAATAGCTGAACCGCTGGCGGCGGTGCGCAGGGGGTATTCCCTAAGGAGTAAAACCACGGCTCCGCAGAAACGGGAAGAGCGATGAACCAGTTGGCCGACATAATCCCTCAGCTTCGCGCACCGCTGCGCGGCAAAACCCCAGTTGCTAATACTATGGCCGGCAAGTTAAGGCGGCCGCTCGAGAGTTATTTGCCGCAACAGCGCTTCCACTTCTGACCGCTGCCGCAGGGACACCAAGCGTTGCGTCCGCCGATTGGTGCGGCCGGCCGCGTCGTTGCCGCAGAGACAGGCGCGATATCGCCGCTGACGTACAGCCAGACGCCTTTTTCTCGGCGAAAACGGCTGTGTTCGCGCAAGACTTCTTCCTTTCCGTGTAAGCGAAAGCGCGCCGCAAATTCGACACGCCCTTCATCATCCGATTCGCCGCCGGCCTCGGTATTTAGCACCTGCAGACCAAGCCACTCGGTTTTATCGCGGCCAAGATCCAGATGGGCCGGGCGGTATGCCGAATCCCAAGTCGCCAGCAGATACGCGGCATCCTTCATCAAAAACGCGGTGTAGCGCGAACGCATCAGCGCCTCGGCCGTCGGGGCCGGCTGATGATTGTCGAGGTATAGACCGCAACAGGCAGAAAACGATAGGCCGCTTTGACAGGGACAGGCGTGTTGATTCGTCATCGCTTTGACCTGTTATACACAGCTTGGATCGCTTCTCGCCATCCTTACAGGAAGCCCCGTTCGAGCTATTTCACGATGACCTGGCCGATGTCCACTCGGCTCGGCGGTTTTGAACCATTGCAGCTAGCTTGGAGGGTCAGTCCCTGCTGCAGAAGATAGATCCCGGGTGTCTGGGGCGCTGTGAGCGAGAAGTTCATCGACCTGTTTTTGCCCGGGTAAGTGCCTGCTGACGTCACGTTAGGGTCGCATCCATTGCTAACAATTGTACCGCCAGCGGGCGTACCGAGGACCACGACGAATTGGATGATGCAGCCAGGACAGTATCCGCTCGAGTTGCTGCGCCAGACCTGGTAGTTGAGGGTGCCGGAGAGCACCTCGCCAGGGGCGGCCGTGACGACTGGGCCGCTGCTTTTGCTGAACTTCACATTTTCGACGAGAGAGCCCATATCGGTCCGCGGTTGCCCAGTATCGATGTCGACCGCAGCATCGCTTGTGACCTCGGGCATGTACTGCGCGCCAAAGTCGGCAAACCACTTGAGCGTCGCATCGGCCGGGCCCACCAGCAAAGACAGGGGACTTGGCCCGAACTGGGTGGTACAGCTCGAGCGTGGCTCACTGCCATCCAAGGTGTAGTAGATCGTCGCCGGCAGCGTTGTTCCGATCGTGAAGGTGGTTTCACGCGGGACGGTCAGATTCTGCTTCGCTCCGCCCGATGAAAGAAAGCTGGTGTCGGGTGCTGGCTCGGTTGCGTTTTTTGAGCCCGCCATACAAGGGTCCGGGGCGGCCATATCCAAGCCCGGAGGCGGTTCAGTGCTTAACATCCCTTCAGACTGGCATCCCAGCGATAGCAGCGCGGCCATCATCGACGTGGTTTGTGACATATTTCCCCCATCCTGAGCGTCCCTTTTAAGGGCCGTATAGTGACTTGACAGAGAACTTCAACCTCCAGGTTAGCTTATCTACGGACTCTGCGGTGTAGCAGGCACGTCTTGGCCCCGTTGCAAAGTCGGACTTTATTATCCTAAAATCCCCCAAAAAAGCTGCTTTCCAAGTGCTCGTTCTAGAAGCCAAAGAATTGAGAGGGCCAAAAGCAGGGCGGATGCACCAATGCGTACGCTTTTATCGTAACCGCGCCGCGGGACTAGTTGCAATAGTATTGCGGGCAGCCCCAAGGCAACGATGCATACCGTGAAAAGGGGCAGGCCAAAGTGCTGAAACAGCACTACGCAGAATCCCAAAAGAGCGGCCAAAAGGAGCAGTTCGGCGGCTTGAAAGGGCGGGCCGCGGCGCGGCGCGGTATGCGCCACACCGCTTGGGGTGGCGCTATGCTGCGCCAGCAAATAAAGGACCGGAAACACCAAGCCCACCACGGAAAGTTGGCCGATTTCGACGCCAATGTTAAACGACAATAGCGACCACAAAAGTCCGGTTTTGGGCAGCCCGAGCTCTTGCAAAACCGATGCGAATCCGAAGCCGTGCACAAGGCCGAAGACAAAGGTCAAAGCAAAGCGCCAGCGCGGCTTTGGAAATAGGATGTTTTCAAGCGCTACATAGCCGATTGAAACGGCGATAAAGCTTTCCACGAAGCGCGAAGGCAGCGTCACCCAGCCAAGCGCCGAGGCACATAAAGTCACCGAATGCGCCAAAGTGAAGGCGGTGACAATGCGGATGACATAACCAAGACCGCGGCGCATTCCTGACGTTTTTTGCATCCCATCGGCCCGCGATGTGGCAGCGGCAATGATTAACAGCCCAAAAAGGAATGCCAAATGATCGTAGCCGGTAAAGATGTGCTCGATGCCGAGTTCTAAATAGTCACGCACATTATCGTAAAGTCCCAGCGCTTGCCCAAGTTTCAGAGTTCGGCTGTGACTGCGAAAGACGTGCTCGGTTTGGTGTCCAAAGGCGCGCACATGGGAAAGTCCCTGGTGCCGCGGATCTAGGTCGAAAAACAAGTTGTAGACAAGTTCTGCGTCCTCAAGAGATCGGGCACAGCGATAGCGCAAGCGCTGCACGAAGAAAAAGCCGCCGCCTTTGTCAAGGATGTCGTGCCCGTCAAGTTCTCCGGCACAGGCGTGCTCGTGATTGCGTACCACAATGCGCGATTGCAAATATTGTCCAAGGCGCGTGGCGGAAGCTTGCGCTTCTTCCACAGTGGCGGGCCGATCTTGGGCCAAGCCGAGCGCCTCATATAAATCGGTATTGGCGATTTGCAGACTGACTTCAACCAGGCGGCCGCCGGCGCTGATGTCGCTATAAACCACGCTGGATTGATGGGCGTATGCACTTTCTGATACCGCCATCAGAAATATGAAGAGCAATCTGGTTGCAAACGGCATGGCCGCCGCAGGATAGTGCGATTTCCTCTGAAAAAAAAGCCGCAGACCTCGAAATAAGTAAACACGCTTGTGCTAGCCTGCTGCAAAGAAAGAGGCCCAAATGCCGGACTGCTCCCCCGCCAATGTGCTGCGCACGGTCGATCTGGAAGAGCATTTTCGCAAGATCACGTTGCTGCTTTACGACACAAGCGTTTCACTGCCGGTGCTGGAACAAGAAGTGATCCCCTATTTGGATGCGAACATCGAGTTTATCGATGGGCTGATTAGCGCGCGAGGTCGCGACAAGTTTCAGCTTGGGCTGTGCGGATTTCATTGTGCCATCTATTTTGACTTCGACATCTTTCAGCTCGATGTCACAATGAACTCGTCTGGACAAAGCGGGCGGGTGATGGTCGACGGAGTCATGAATCTGCGGCAGATTCCTTTTTATACCTATCCGCTGCGCACGATTCTTGTGTATGACTTTGTGCTTGCGCCGGACGGCCGAAGCTTTCTTATCACTCGCTTGGAAGAGATCTGGAGTGTCGGCGACCTATTTGAGAATGCTCCATTTGTAGGTCGGCTGTATCAAAAGGCGCGCGCGCTGGCCGGCTATCTCTTCATGGGCTTTTCCTGGCTGGCTTCGGCCAAAAGTCGCGGCCAATCCGTAACTTCGCGACGCGGCCCCGTGGGTCGCCGTCCGGCTCGCTATATTCAAGATTGACGCTGCTCGTCAGTTGACGACGATCGGGCCACGCTCGGTATCCTTGGGCAGCGGATCCTTGATAACGGGTATCGGTTGCTCAAGATCATGAGGAGGATCCGGATCGCGCAAGGGCGGAGTTTGCGGCGGTGGATCTTTTTGCGGCGGCGGCGGCGTTGGCGTCGGAGACGGCTCGATGGGCTTTGGAACTTTGGGATCCGGGTCTTTGAACGGAACCTTCGGATTCGGATCATCAATGTGTATAAGCGGCTGGGCTGGCTTTGTCATATTGACAAGCTAAGCATTCTTTTCGAATGTGCGAAAAATCTGTGCCAAGTTTGGCGCTATTCAATGACCACCGTCTGTCCGGAGGTACGGCCAAATGTCTCGGGATTGTACATTTCTTCGGCTTTGGCCGGCGCGGCAATGAAGGTACCGGGCGTTTTGGCCCGCGCGGTGTAGGAAAAGTGATGGCTGCCTTGAAAAAGCGTCAGCGCAAATGCTTCGCTGCGATTGTCGCGCATATTGACGTGCGCCCAACTTGTATCGAAATCGTGCTGCACCGCGCGTTCGGAAGTCGCCAATGATTCGTCGATGGCTTCAATGCCGGCAGGCAAGGGATCGACCAGCGCGACATTGTAACGCTCGGCCGTATTCAAGACTTCAAGCGTGACCAAAACTTTGGCCCCCAGGCGAATTTTGTAACCGCTTTGAGTGGCCTGTACATCGCTAGGCTCATCGACGGCGCTGTAAACTCGGCGGACGACAAATCCTGCGTCTAGGGGCGGCAAATCAATTTGCTTAGGCGCGTAAGTAATGCCGATGCGGTAGTACATACGACCGACGCCGGACTTGAGCACAGCCAGGTCGTGCTGAGAACCCGGTTGCAAGAAACTCCAGTCAAGCTGCGCGTGGCGAGTCGTCAAGCTGCGTCCTAAAAAAGGCTGCTCGGCATAAGCGGCCTGGCCAACCCACAGCTTGCCAATGTAGTTAGGAGTCGACTTCTCATACGTATCAAAATAGCGGCGCAAGGCTTGCAGCACGACCAGGTTTTCCTGGGTCGAGCCCCATCGACCGTAGCGGCGGGCGTCAAGCACGCCCCGCGCCAATTTGCTGACCAGGCTGTGCTCTGGTGCGGTGCGCACAAAGGCATCTAGAACCAAAGCCGAGGTTTTGTTGCTAGAGACCAAAAGCAAGCGCTCGGCCTCCTGATACTGTGCTGCAACCGTTGCCGCGGAAGCCGTCTCGTGCGTTTTTGAAATCAAATCTTGCAGAAGTTTTTCGCGAATGCTCTTGGCATTTTCGCTTTTTGCCAAAAGGGAAAGGATGCGCGCTTTGGCATCCACGGGATAGTTATCTAGGGCCAGCGCGGCGCTATGCAGGCGTTCGGCATCGGCATCGACCTTGATCTGGGCCGTCTGCAGGGAAAAAAGCGCGGTGGCCGCCAATGAGACAAGGTATCCGTGCTCATCGCGATCCTGACGCTTAGCAGGCGGCGTTGCGACGATTTTTTCAAGTCGGGAAAGCAGCTTGTCCGCTTCTTTGCGTACATATGCTGTAGCCAGTTTGGTCGTATTTTCAAAAGACTGCTGTCCGGCCAGCGCTGATAAGACCTGCATGCTGACGAAGGGATCTGAATGCAGGTCGGCAAAATAACCCCAGCCGCCGTCGGCATGCTGCTCGGTGGCAAGGACGGCAATATCGCGCTTGCGCGTGGCTGCAATCTGCTGCGGCGTGGGTCGCCCGGAAATTGCAAATGCTTCCAGAATGTCTTTTATGGCGGCCGTGGCCAGCATTCGGCCCGAGCGCTGCTCGGCGCATTCATAAGGATAGGCATACAGATAGGAAAAGGCGTCGCTTAGGGACTGAAGCTGCGTCGAGGCCAATTCAACTTCGACCCCGCCAACCGCAGGATACAAATCAGCGGGTACCGCCAAGGTCTCAAACTGCGGAAGCTCATCAACGCTGCCATAAGTCGCAAAGGATTCGGTAGTGGCCGGCGTGTAGACCGGCAGCTCGACATTGGCGGCATCGGCGTAATCACCGGACGCGGCAATTGTCTGAATCAAAGCTTTGCCGCTTTGCTGCGTTGTGAAGTCAAAACGTACTTCCGCGCGCTGACCGCCCAGAAGCGTCACACGTTTTCCGATAGGGCCTAAAGCAATCAGATTGGCCGCGCGCACTGCCAGATCGATGGTGCGCGGAGCCGCATGCAGATTCTGCAAGACAATGGGGAGCGCAAACTTGTCGCCTTGCGTCAAAAAGCGCGGGGCGACGGTGCGGGCGTTAAGCTTGCGCTGCGTCACGATGAGGTTTTCGGCCTTGCCGAACAAATAAGTTTGCGCCGTGGCAAGGGCGATGATGCGAAATCGCGTCAGGCTATCTGGCATTTTGACGCTTAGCGTCACTTTGCCGTCGGCACCGGTTTTTAGAAGCGGCGAAAACACGGCATTCGGACGAAAGTCTTTGCGCGCCGCGACGATGGTCGAGGTACTGCCGGCTCCGCGCAAAGCTCGGCTGGAATAGCTGCCGCCGTAGGCGCCGCCACCGCTACCGTATCCGATCATTGATGCATACCTGAGGAAACCATCTAGCCGGTAGCGCGAAAATCCGGGTTCACCGACCAGATCTGCTCCGGCATCCTGAACGATTCCTAGCGTTGATAGACTGGACGTTCCCGCATCGACTTTGCGATAAAAAGGAGCCAAGGGGTCGGCGTAGTCTTTGCCCGAGACTGAAAGGACTGCCTCATCAACGACCAAAAGCGCCACTTCGGCATCGGCCAGCGGTTTTTGCTGATGAAAAACCTCTACATCGAACGTGGCATCTTCTCCAGGCGCAATCAGCGCACTTTTGGCGCGGGTCCTTATATCTAGACGAACACCGCTCAAATCGACGGGGATATTTAGCTGCGTGGAACTTAGCTCGGGCAGCGGCGCGGCGTTAGCTTTGTGCAGGCGCTGACGTTTGCTCAAACGATCGACCTGTACATGCAGGTTCATGACGTGGGCCGGTTCAATCGGCAGATCTAGAAATGTCGATTCGGCCGTCAGCGCGATGCGCTTTTGCGCAAAGATTCCCTGCCGAGCAAAAGTGACGACTGCCATGGCAGGAAATACTTTTGAGCGAATTTCCAGCTTGGCGATATCTCCAGGGCGATACTGCGGACGATCGGAAAAGACTTCCAAATCTTTTGTTTCACGGCTGAACGAAAACCAATCGATGGCATATTGGGTCTGGTTTGGGCGCCCGCGAAAATCGACGAGCTCTGCGGTTGCGGTATATGCAGTCAAGGCGTCTTTAGGCTGCCAGCGGCAAGTGACCGATTCGGTCCTGCTTTTTACCTCGCAGTGCTGTACATCGATAGGCTTGGCATCGGCGCGATAGCGCTCAGAGCCAAGGGTCCCTGCGAAATCGACTTTGACGGGAACTCCGCTGACCGCGTTGCCATCTACGTCCGTGACAATGATTTCCAGCACATCGTCGGTACCTGGCCGGACGCGCATTCCGATGTAGTAGGCACTTTTATGCACCACAATGGACGGCGAGCTTGCTCGAATGCTCATCCGATCGATATCGGTAACGGTCACATCGACGCTTAGCAGGCTTGTATGCATTCTGGGAAGCGCCGCAACGCCAAACTCCATGCTTGCGGTTCCGGCGCTCGACATAGCTTCCGTGCGTGAAAGGTCTAGCGTCGATGGGTGCTGCGCATCGTCTTGCGATTTGTATCTGGAATGAATTTCCGAATCAAAATTCCAATCGGACCAGCCGGGTGGCTTATAGGTTGTGTTTTGCAAGCGCGCCGTCCAATGAACATGCGCGCCGCTGAGATTGCCGCCCGAATAGTAACGGGCCATGGCATTCATTTGAATGCTTTCGCCCAGAAACAAAGGAGCCGCGCCAGCGTGTGTAACATCATTGTCAAGCGCAACGGAAAAGGCCGGGGTGCGAAATTCGCGAATCGCGATCGGATGCCGATGCGTAAGCTTTTCAGTGGCAAGCACAAAGTAAGCAACGCCCAGGTTGACGTTTTCAGGCAGCGTCACTTCGATATGAAATCCCCCCTGATTCGACAGCTTGGCGGTTCCGCCTCCTATTTGGTTGCCACGCTCATCGATCAATGTGTACGAAACGCCGGCCAAAGGATTCGGCAAGGCTAAATTTGGATTCACGCCGTCATGCGTAAAACGCACCCAGCCTTTCAAATAGACTTTCTCGCCGGGCTTGTAGGTGAAGCGATCATCTGTGACATACCACAGCGCATTTTGCTTCCGAATGGCCTTCCGATAACGACGGATGGCGGTGAAGATGGAATCGGTTTCGGTCTGCGCAACAAGCAGCGCCGAAGGTTCCGGAGTTTTTGGCGGCTGCTGCTGGGCGGGCAAGAGAGGTAGGCTTACATGGCCAAACGCATCGCTTTGAATTTGCTCTGCGGAATGGGTCTGGCCTTCGACGAGTATCGCCGTCTTGACCTCGGCCAGGGGCGCCAAAAACTGGTTCGCAGAGATGCTGGAAATCCACGCGTTTACTTTTTCGCCATCACTGCGTGCCGCAATCCCAAGCTTTGTTACTTGTATCCATGCCACGTACTTGGACCGAAAGGATGCAGAGCGCGGCGGCCCCACTGCGCTGGCAATGGCGATGACATGGCCGCGTCCGGCCTGATTAAGCGCCGGGCGCAGGTCCACGCGCAGATCCGCACCTTGCTTTTGTCCAACGGAATAGGTCTTGTCAAGGATGCGCTGCCCGGGCGGGGTGATGCGTTGACCCTGCTCGTAGCGTTCGTATTCGAAGTAATCACTGGGCTTTACTTTATAAAGCTGTACCCGTATCGAAAGTACAGACTGGGCAGTAATCACCCACTGGGGAATTTCAAAGCGCGGATCCAGTACAATCAGGCCCTCCGAAGAAGAAAAATATGGTTCATTGCGCTCGGGGATGCTTGTCAAAGAAATGCGCTTGTTGCCTTCCAGCGCTTGCCCAAATACGTCTACAAGTCCGTCTTTGATGGCAATGTCATAAGTACGCCCGACAGAGTCTGGGACAAAGAGCCATACCGAATTGCCATGGCAGCGGTGGTCTGCTAATTTCTCGCCAACTAGCTGCACTTTGCTTGGGTGATAGGATTTTGGATCGATGTCATTGCTGAATTTGAGGTCGGCAAGGCCGTTGACCGCGCAGCGCACCTGGGTGTAGCGCGGTTTGTCGGAATCGTCGCACGAAATACCACGGACAGTGAATGGTGCCACGACTTCGAAGCGCGCATCTGTTTCCTTGTCCGATAAGAGCGGACCTTCCGAAGAAGGTGCACCGGACTTTAGGAGCACGCGCAGCTCTTTGCCCGCTGGCCATGCGCTTTTTGGAGCAAGGATGAGGGAATGGCGACCAAAGTCCTTTTTCTCAAACTGAATTCGCGAATTCTTAGACCACAGCCGTTGCGCTGCTTCAAGTTCCAGGGTCGTATAGGGAAGCGCTTGGCCTTTGCTATCATAGACATACAAAAATGGCCTCAATTGCGCCGCATCGATGGCTTGATCAAACTGAATGAGGATCGGCGAATCGGTTCGCAACGGCTGTTTGGGAAATCCGCTGGAAATGCGCAATGGCGCTGTTGAGAACTTGCCCATCGCCGCCACCAGTAGGGGGGCGCCGCTTTGGGCTTGTATGCCGGCGGGGACAGTGACAACGAAGTCAGTGGCCTTTGGCAAGTGGGAATGGGCGCTAAAAACCAGCACCCGTGTGTCTATCCAGCGCCAAGTTCCGGACACCGCGGGCGCAATGATCACTCTAGGCGTCACAGCGCTGCCAACTGCGGCGACCGCGACCATGGGCTGCGCAAAGCGAATGCGGACTTCGGATTCCGCTTTGACCTGACCTTGCGGCAAAATTTCCGGGGCGGCGAGCGGCACGATTTTTTTCTGCGGAACTAGGGGAACATTGGCAACTGCTTTGCCGGTTGGTCGCAAAAATGCGATAGCTTGCACCGGACCCGGACGCGGCGGTGGTGCCGAGCCAGGCCGCAGCGGCGTCGGCGATTGCGACGAAAGACCTGGCAGCGGCTCTAAACGGGCAAGCAGCGCCTGAGTCGTATCGGCGGGCAAGGGGGTTATTTGGATGTTCTCGGCATTTGGCGATAAAGCGGACGCGCTGGTGGACAGCATGCCCTGCATCGCCGTCGCCTCAAAAGGAATTTGCGGTCGCAAAATGCGTGGCGGGGACGCGGCGGTTTCGACAGGTAGGACTGCTGGGCGCTGCGGCGCAGGCGCTTGGCCGGCCCCTAAACTGCGTATAGGCCCACCCAAGCAAAATCCTAAAGCGCCGGCTAGCAAGATGCAGGAAACTGTATAAAACTGCTTTCGCCGCATAGGTCATAATGACAACAAAACTGCAAATCGGTTCCTGAAAAGCGCCTCTAGACGCAAGAGCTGCGCGACAGCCGACGTCAAAGTGTGCTAAGCCGTGAATTCCTCTGATTTTTAGGAAGATGTGTGCCATGAACAATTTTGTGAATGCGATCACCCTGACCGGCCAACATGCAACCCTGGCTCCGCTTTCGTATGCCCATCATGATGATCTGCTGGCAGCGGTATATGATGGCGAGCTGTGGAAGCACTGGTACACGACGGTGCCCGCGCCT
Source organism: uncultured Myxococcales bacterium (assembly GCA_964460115.1). Lineage (GTDB taxonomy): Bacteria > Myxococcota_A > Polyangia > Palsa-1104 > JAEUJZ01 > JAEUJZ01. The sequence continues at coordinate 114,512 of CAYWPR010000003.1, read as the reverse complement.
GAGCAGTTGCGGATCGAGATTGCTCGACGTCTAGACTTGCAAGAAAAGGGTACGATGCTGCCTTTTGCGGTTCTGCACAATCAGTCTGCCAAGGCCGTAGGAATGACGACCTATATGAATATCGATGCCGCAAACCAGCGCTTGGAAATCGGCTCTACTTTTTATCGGCGTTCGGTGCAGCGCACGGCGGTAAATACGGAATGCAAACTAATGCTATTGACCCATGCCTTCGAGCAATTGCATTGCATCGCAGTGGAATTTCGCACTCATTTTTTCAATCACCAAAGCCGCGCCGGCATCGAACGCCTGGGCGCAAAACTCGATGGTGTTTTGCGCAGCCATCAACAAAACAGACATCCCGATGCTGAGGGCAGCGTCCGCGACACCTGCGTCTACAGCATCATCGCCAGCGAATGGCCCGCGGTCCGCGCGCATCTGCGCTATCGGCTACGGATCCATAGCCAACAAGGTACTAGTCCTTAAAAGGTACCTAGCCCGACTTGCCGCCGCGCGAAAAGAGGTGGGGGGTTGGCATTCCGATGGCCAGGGCTGCGGCAATGCCGTCTTGTAGTGTCATCTTCGTGATTCCACTGCCAAGCGACAAGTTGAGCGCAACCAGAACTTGCGCTGCTTCACTGCGTATGCCAGTGATCATGGCTTGCGCGCCAAGCAACTTCAGACCATCGGCTGCCTTCACCAGCATATGCGCCACGGTGGCGTCTAGTTTGCGCAGTCCGGTGATGTCCAGAATCACCACTTTTGCACCGCGCTCGCTTGCCCCTTGTAGGGCGGCGCTTAGTACTTGCTGTGCGCGTTCGGCATCCATGGTTCCGATAAGCGGCATCACCATGATGCGGCTCGTGATTGGAATCAGCGGCGTCGACAGTTCGCGCAGACGCTCGTTTTGTGCGGAAATGATCTGCTCTTGCAGCTTTAGACGCTCGGCGTCCGAGTGCTGACGCGCGGAAAGCTCTCGCGCCAGTGTCTCATTGGCGCCTTGCAATTCCTCTTCACGTCGAAGCAGTTTCTCGGCAATGTGCTGTAGCGCCGCCTCCGCCGCGCTGCGCTGCTGAATCTCTGCCTGAAGCTGCGCATTTTGCATCTGCAGGGCCTGCGCGGTTCGGCGCAATGCAACATGGGTGCGCACGCGCGCCAAAAGTTCTGCTTCTTCAAAGGGTTTGGTAATGTAATCGATGGCCCCGACCTGAAACCCGCGTACACGATAGCTTGTTTCGTGTAGGGAGGTCATAAAGATGATCGGAATGTCGGCCAGCTCGACATTCCTTTTTAGGCGCTGGCAGACCTCAAAGCCATCAAGTCCCGGCATCACTACATCAAGAAGAATTAGATCGGGGGTCTCTCGGGCCACCAGATCCAAGACCATTTCGCCGTCGGTTGCAACGGCAATTCCATATTGCTCTTTGGCCAGCGTGGTGCAAAGGACGTCGAGATTGACGGGATTATCATCACCAACTAAGATCAGAACATCGTCGCCCATGGCGGGTCGGCTATAAGGCCGTCACTGCAATAAAGGATTTGCGGCTTTCACGGGGACCCACGTGCACCAGACCTTCTCCAGAATTTAGCGCGTTGGCTCGCGCTGTCCACGGCTCTACACAGACAAAATCTTTGCCTTGCAGACTCCAGATGACGAGCCACTTGTATGGGTCGGCCCAGGTGATGCGCAGTGGCTTGTGTCCCGGCCGCGTGAGCACCGTTTCATTGGCTGTATGGTTCATAAGATGCAGATCGACTTCGGGGGCGCTAAGATCCAAGCTGGAAAAAGGACCTTCCTGTTTGGTCTGGTTGTTCCAGACTCGCGTGGCATTGGTAGAAATCTGCACTTGACCCTTATCGGCATCCGCTACGGCAAAATAAGGATGAAAACCAAAGTGTATGGGCAGCGGCTCCGTTCCAAGATTGTGCCAGCGCTGCTCGATGGTAAACGTAGAGCCGGAACAGCGATAGATAATTCGTAAATCAAAGTCGTAGGGAAAGCGTTCGCGAGTATAGTCGCTTGAAGTCAGACGGATTTCAGCACTTCGATCATCGCAAGTAACCAATTGCCAGGGCAGGTCGCGGGCGAAGCCGTGTTGAGCAAGTAAGTACTCCTTTCCGTTTGGATGGCGATAAAGGCCATGTTCCAGCGGTCCGGGATTGGGAAAAAGGATGGGGCTGCCGCCACGTACCTTGCCTGACCCCAAAGTGGCAGGATCGAGATAAAATACTTCATCGCCGGCAATAGTCAGACGACTAACGATTCCTCCCCGTTCAGGAATGATCTCGGCTGCGACTTCATCCAATGCGATCTGTACCTTTTTGAGCGACACAGCATCCTCCCCGATATTCGTTTCACAGCCGATCCGGCTTTAGGATGACCTTGCCCTAAGACCAGCAGTCAAAATGATAGCGAACCGTGTGTAGCACAACAAGCGTAAATCGCTCCGAAACAAGTGGCAAGCCCTACATCCGGTTATTTCCGATCCCATGGATATGGGGGCGCCATTTATGCATCGGCTTGCAGCACTTCACGAATTTTTTTGATTTGGAAATTCTGAATCAGCGTACGCAGCGCTGTTGCCCACGCCGAAAGTCGCGGATCCCGCTGTTCCAGAACGTCTATTTGCTGCTGCAGGTCACGCAAACGGCCACGATTGGCCAGGTCTAACAGTCGGGCCCGCTCTTGCGCGGCAGGTTCAACTGGGTTCGTCGTTTCTACGGCAGCGCTAGGAGGGGCCGCGGCTTCCTTGTAGACCCATTCCAGGTGCAGGTGCTTTTGCAAAAGCGCAAACAGCAAAGGTGCAGCCACCGGTTTGCTCAGATAGTCTTTGCAACCGGCTGCGGCGCTGCGCTGCCTTTCTCCCTGAGTCATGCTGGCCGAGCAAGCGATGACGATTGTGGATGCAAGTTCGTGCTGCTGTAGCAAATTTCGAGTCGCCGTGTAGCCGGTCATTTCCGGCATTAATAGATCCATGAGGACAAGCGCGGGGCGATGCGCCAGCGCCAAGGACAGCGCTTCCTGTCCGCTTTGCGCTTCCAAGACTTCAAAGCCTATAGGACAAAGCAGATCGCGAATCACGGCGCGATTGTCGGCATGGTCATCGACAACTAGCAATTTGTGCCGCGGTCCTTTATAACCGCAAACATCTCCGAGCACGGCGACCGGGTTTGGCGCTGCGCCATCTGCCTTGCGCAATTTCAAGTGCACGACAAATCTGCTTCCCTGTCCCAATTCGCTGTGTACCGCGATGGTTCCATTCATCAGCGTGACGATCTTTTTGCTGATCGAAAGTCCCAAGCCGGTGCCTTCGGCTTGCGCCTGGCGGTTGCCAAGTTGCTCAAATGCGACAAACAGCCGGCCAAGCTCTTTTTGCGCAATGCCGGGTCCGGTGTCTTGAATTTGAAAGTCCAGTTCGCAAGTTTGGCTGTCGGCGCTTGCTTGGGTTGCGTCGATGCGAAATGCCACAGTTCCTTGCGCCGTAAACTTGATGGCGTTGCCCAGCAAATTCAAAAAAACCTGCAAGAGCCGCTTCTCATCAGCCAGGACAACCTCAGGATGCACGCCGCTGCGCTCATAGACAAAGCGCAATCCTTTTTGTTCGGCGCGCACTTTGCACATATCCACGACGGTTTGTAAAAAAGATGCCAAATGCAGCGGCGCCGGTGTAATTTCCAGTTTTCCCGCTTCAATCTTGGCCAGATCCAGCACATCGTTAATCAGCGTCAGCAAATGCTCGCCAGAGCGCCGAATAATGCGTACTCCTTCTTTGTCCTTCGCTTCCATTGTGGGCGAGCGTTCCAGAATTTGCGCATACCCCAAAATGCCGTTTAACGGAGTCCGCAGTTCGTGGCTCATGCTGGCCAGAAAATCGCTTTTGGCACGATTGGCGGCGTCGGCGGCCTCTTTGGTAATGCGCAGTTCCGCGGTGCGCTGTTGAACTTGCTGTTCTAACACATCATTGGCATGCTGCAGAGCCTCGGTCTGACGTCTTACTTCGGCATAAAGTTGCGCATTTTCCACGGCGGTGGCGGCTTGTCCGGCCAAAAGGCGCACAAGTTCGACCCGGGCCACTGCAAAGGCATCGCCGGTTTTGGCGTGCTCTAAGTAGATCACTCCCAAAAGTCGTGCTTGATGCACCAAAGGAACGGCCAGTACGGAAGCAGGCCGCTTCACGCTCAGATAAGGATCTTGTTCAAAGCGCAAATCGGCAGTTGCTTGACCAAGGACGACGGACTCCAAACTGCGTTCCACATACTTTATGACCTGACCGGGCAGCAAAGATGAGCTTTCCGCTGGTTCATCCAATTGCAAATCCAGCTTGTCCTCTTCGCTGTGAAATTGCGCCACAACCCGCAGTTGGCCTTGCCGCGACAAGGTCAAAACGGCGCGCGTGGCCCCGGCATTTTCGGTCAAAAGGCGCAGCAAACGTTCCAGAAGCGATGACAACACCCGATCGCTGGCCAGCGCCTGGGCTGCGCCAAGCATTGATGCGACATCCAGTTGCGCATGCAGCTTGCTGCCGGTTGTCGTCGTGTGACTGTTTAGCGTTTCGGTCAGCGCCTGACCTTCGCCAAAGTCGCGTGCGCTAAGGATTCCGCCGTCCGATACCACCACTGGAAAAAACAGCGAATGCCGCGCTCGAATGGCTGCCGCTGCGGCCAAAGCGCCCCAGCGCAGGTAAATCTGATGCGCATCGACCAAGTAGGCTTTGGCGCTGCGCTGTTTTCCCTGGGCCAAAAAGTGTTCGCCGGCCAAGCGCAAAGCCAGCGCTTCGCCGTGCAGATGGCCGAAACGATTGGCATCGGCAATGGCGGCGTCATAGAGCTCGGCCGCGGACTCCGCTTGGCCAAGACTTTGGGCCCGGCAGGCATCTAGAAGCAAGCGCATATGTCCAAACGTAGTCGGACAATTTTCCGCCCAACTGCGCAGGCGCGCCTCGTGAAAGCGAAGTGCGGTTGAAATAGAATCGGATTCCGTTTCAGAGCTTTTCCCAGAAGCCAAGATTAGGGTGATGCACAAGCTTGCCGAAAGCAGAATAAGCGGAACATGCCCCCAGGAAGCCGGCCAAAGTGGTTCGATGCGCAGCGCAATTTGCTTGGCTGCATCATCCTGTCCAAGATGCAAAGCGACAAAGCTGGCCATGGCGCCGGCATAAAAAGTGTGAAACGGCGACGGAAAACTACCTTCCGCCAATTCCATCCAGGGCGGCGCAGTTTCTGCTTCGGCTTTCTGCTTATCCGGAAGCGCGCTAAGCGCGGCAATGGATATATGCAAAATGCGCTGCATCAGCTTTGAATGATCGTACTGACAGACCGTTGCCGAAAGGATTTGCGCCATGCGCGCCAAAGGAGTGCTGGCCAATAGCTCGACGTACAAGTTGGTAATGACGCCGCCGTCGCAATAAATAAGATGGCCTTCCTCTTGCGCGATTCGTTCCGTGCGTAGGAGCAATTCCCTGACATAAGGAAGGGGCTCTTTATACAGCGCCGATGTCGCAATCGTGGCCAGCGCCAGCGTCTTGGTGGTTTGGGTGCGCTCCATCAGCGCCAGCGTGGCGTCGACAACGCGGCCGGCGACAGCTAGCTTGCCTTGCACATAGGTCAGATACAGCGCGGTCGCAGCAAATCCAAACAGAGCCCGCCTTGGAACCCCATGGCGTAGCGTTTCGGCGACAATGGCCAGCCCACAGCAGGGACTTAGCGAGGGCTGTATCATGCCGCTTGGTCCGATAAGGTCTTCCAGAATGGTGCAGACAAGCGTGTGTTCTTTGCTGCGGCTGGCTGGCAGATTTTTCCAGTCGGAATTGCTCATGGCCAATAGATGCGGCTCGACCTCTATTTGCAACTGCTGCAAAAGCGCGCCGTGCGCTTCGGGCGTAGCTGGCAATGGTCGACCGAGCCAAGCCAGGGCGGTCAGCGCCAGATCAAATGCCAGCGCGTACTGTCCGTTCAAAAGGTACAGCGGCAAACAAACTGATGCCACTCGAGCTCGTTCTATATCATTTGGCGCTTGGTCGAGGCACTGCTGAAAAATCCGTTCGCCTTCCGCTGTCTTTTGACAAAGGGTCAGCGCCTGTGCCAGTGCCAGGTGTACTTCTAAGGTCAGCTCCGGCGCTTTATTCCAGCCAAAACCTTCCAAAAGGAATTGCGCGTTCTTTAGAAATTCGATGGCTTTGGCATACGCCGTGCTGGCGATGGCCCGCTCGGCCGCCTGTAAATTTTGCGCGGCCAGATCCTGCTTTTCAGCCACATCGCAAAGCAAAGTCAGAGCACGATTGCGATGATACAGCATGGCGAACAGCGCATCATCGCTGGCACCGCCGGAAGTCCGCGCGCGCAACTGCCTTCCGATGAAAAGATGCGCCAGCAGCCGCTGCGAAAGCGGGCAGGCTTCATAGGCAGCTTGTGCAATGCGATCGTGAACGAAAAAATAGGATTCCTGCTCGGCATGTTTCGACGGCTGAAAAAGGGGTTCGATGAGACCTTCTTCTACGGCTTGCTGAACAATGGGCTGCAGCGCCTGCTGCGCGAAGCCCAAGTCATGTAGTGAAGCTAGCAAATCGCAATCGAATGGGCTGCCGATGCACGCCGCGTTTTGCAGAACGGTCTGCAATGCTTGTGGCAAGCTTTGCAAGCGCTTGGTTAGAAGTTCCACGACATTGTCAGTCATTTCTAACGAAGCGATGCGCTGCCGATCCCACTGCCAACGCCCAGTGGTCTTATCGCGGTATAGGACTTTCTGCGCATGCATGTGCTTTAGAAATTGCTCGACAAAAAACGGACTGCCGTCGGTCTTTTCTTTTAGCAACTGGACTAGATAGGCCAATTCGGCGGCGGGCTGGTCCAGCATGTCGGCGACAAGAGCCGTCAATGCTGCGAAATCAAGCGCCTCAAGGACAATCGGCTCTGCGGCATCGGCCTGCTCGCGAAGAGTTTTTAGGAACAAGTGCAGCGGATGCTCGCTTGTAAGCTCTTCGCTGCGGTACGCTCCGACGAATAGCATATGCCCAAGCTGAGCATCGCCAAGCAGTTCCGGAAGGAGCTGCAAAGTCGCCAAATCGGCCCACTGCAAATCGTCAATGACCAGCAAAAAAGGATGGCTTGGCCGCGCCAGCGTGCGCACAAAGCGCTGTACCGTCGTTATAAAACGTTGTCGTGCTTCTAATGGGCCAACTTCCGAAAGGGGCGGTGCCGCGGGCAAAAGATGGGCCAGTTCCGGAATCAAATCGTGAAGGATGCGTCCGTTGTTCCCTGCGGCCTGTTGCCAAGCTTGTTGCCAGATTTGCAAGACTTCCGTGGATTCCGCCAGTCGGCGTTTTACCACCAGCCGCAGGGCCTGCGCCAAACCAGCGTAAGGAACATTGCGCTGCAGCTCGTCAAATTTTCCGGCTGCGTAAATTCCCTGATCGTTTTTAACTGTCTGCCGCAGACTGTCGAGCAGCGCCGACTTGCCGACCCCAGATGGACCTGACACGATGATTTTGCAAACGGCACCGCCGCGCGCTTGTGCCCAGGCGGCCTGTAGCTTTTGGCCCTCGGTGTCTCGTCCAAAAAGCCGAGAAGGAAAGCGAATGCGATCCTCCCAGTCGCAAGTACCAAGCGCAAAGGCGGACACGGACTCGCTGTCGTTCCACTCTTGCGCGGCCCGTTCCAGATCAACCGCCAAGCCGTCCGCAGTCTGATAACGCTGCTCAGGATTTTTGGCCAAGAGCTTTTGCACGATGGCAGAAACCGTCTGCGGAATGCGCCGCGCCGGCTGACGCAGATGCGGCGGCTCGGGAATTTTGACCAAATGGGCGTGTATTAAAGAAAGCACATCCTTTTGTTCAAAGGGCAAATCGCCCGTAAGCATTTGATACAGGGTGACGCCCAAGGCATATAAATCGGCACGTGAATCGATGCTGCGATTCATTCGCCCGGTTTGTTCGGGGGCGATATACGCCAAGGTTCCGCCAAATCCATCGCTCGACGCAGCCGGCTCGGAAGGTCCGCTCCGCGACGCGATGCCAAAATCAATCAATCGAACTTCAGACCGCGCCGCATTCACCAGGATATTTTGCGGCTACCTGTTTGCTTCGAGGCCGGCGCAGCCTGAACAAGTCCGCGTTGCGTCGAAAGCGATGCGGATGGGTTTGCGAAAGGAAAACTTCTAATCGCATGATTCGCGGCTGAATCCTGCGCGAGCCTTCCGCTGTACAGCGCAGCCACTCCCGTGCCATTCTTTGCGCCGCAACTAGGTGCCGGCGCTGCCGCGAATTTTGCGGTCCGCGGCGCCAAGAAAATCCATCATGATATCGCAGCCAGCCACTCCCAACTTCGATGAGCTACGCGCCGCCGCGCACAAAATCAGGCAAAACGTGATACGCATGATTGCGCCCATGGGGCAGGGCTATGTACAGCAAGGCCTGGGCGCGGCAGAGCTCTTTGCGGCGCTGTACTTTGCAGAGCTGCGGCTTGATGAAAAGAATCCGTCCGATTGCCAGCGTGACCGCTGCATTCTATCTACAGCACACAACTCGGCGGTGTTCTATGCAACGCTGGCGGCGCGCGGCCTGATTTCGCAAGAGATGCTTGACGAATACTGTCAGGATGGCTCGCCGCTTGAAATCAATGTCTCCGAGCGGCTGGGACCGCTTGTCGAAGCGACTTGCGGGTCGCTTGGACAGGGCCTTTCGGTGGGGCTAGGCCTTTGCCTTGCAGGGCGCCGCCGCGCCCAGTCGTTTCGCGTCTATGTGGTGCTGGGCGACGGCGAAATGCAAGAGGGCCAAGTCTGGGAGGCGGCAATGGCGGCGGGCAGCCTGCGCGCGAGCAATCTGTGCGTGATTCTAGACCTGAATCGCATGCAGGTTGAAGGACATATAGACTCGGTCGTGAAGATGGAGCCCATCGCCGACAAGTGGCGCGCCTTTGGCTTTTTTGTCACGGAATGCGACGGGCATGACGTCGCAGCGCTTTGTTCGGCCTTTGGCTTGGCGCGCGCGACGATGGAGCAGCCGACCGTCATCATCGCGCACACCGTGCCTGGCAAAGGCGTTTCCTTTCTGGAAGGCAAGTACGCCCATCACATGAAGCTGCCGCAGGATCTCGCGGATGCGGCGCTTGCAGAGCTCGGAGGCCGGCGATGAGCCAAGCAAAAACTGGCAGCGGCGGTGCCGACTTCACAGCAACGCGTTTGCAGACAAGCAGTGTATTTCCGCGCCTCTATGGCGAGGCGCTCGTCGAGCTTGCGCGCATTCACCCCGAGATTGTTTGCCTAAGCGCCGACCTTACAAGCTCTACCGAGATCGATCTATTTCGCGACGCCTTTCCCGAGCGCTTCTACAACCTCGGCATTTCCGAGGCCAACGCCATCGGAGTCGCCGCGGGAATGGCTCGCGCTGGAGATATTCCATTTTTTCATACATTCAGCGTCTTTGGCTCGCGGCGTCCTTTCGATCAGATTGCGATGCAGCTTGCCTACCCGCGCACCAACGTGAAGATCGTCGGCTTTTTGCCAGGGCTTACGACGCTGCTTGGCGTCTCGCATCAAGCCATCGAAGACCTGGCGATTCTGCGCGCGCTGCCAAACCTGACGCTTATCGAGCCAAGCGGTCCCGAGCAAATGCGCGCCGCGGTTCATGCCGCGGCCGAGCACCGCGGCCCGGTCTATCTGCGCATGCGCCGTGCCCTTGTACGCCCAACCTGTGAGGTGCCGCTTCACATCGGCCGCGGCGAAGTCCTCGGCTTTGGCCCGGACGGCGTGCTTTTTGCGTGTGGCCTGATGGTCGAGGTAGCGCTTGACGCAGCAGCAGCGCTGGCCGAGCGCGGCCACAAGCTTACGGTCATAAACCTTCCGACGTTAAAGCCGCTCGATCGCGAGCTCATCATCACCCACGCCCGCCGCACCGGCGTCGTCGTTACCGCCGAGAACCACACCCTCATCGGCGGACTTGGCAGCGCCGTCGCCGAGACTCTGCTTGAAGCCGGTGTCGCCGTTGGCTTTGCTCGCGTTGGCATCAAAGACACGTTCGCGGAGGGCGGCTCGACGCCGTATCTACTGGCCAAGTACGGACTTAGCAAAGAGTCCATCATCGGCGCCTACGAAGAGGCGCGAAACAAGCGAGCGGTGCTTTGACGCGAACCGCTGCCGCATCCGCGCGTCAGTCTTTGCTGCTTGGCTCGTCAGCTTCGATAGGTAAGTGCAGATAGAAGCTTGCGCCCTCCCCGGGGGGCGAGCTGACCGATAAAGAGCCCCGATGCGCTACGGCGATGCGATGCGCTAGATAAAGCCCTAAACCAAGCCCTTGCGCACTGCCGGCGCGGCCAAAGCGTTCGAAGATGTGCGGCAAGACCTCGGGAAGTACTCCAGGTCCCTGGTCTGAGACTTCGACGACTGCGTAGCGCCGCACAAGGTCATGCGGTGTTTCGATGCGAATTTTCACCAGCACTGATTTTCCCGGCGGCGAATGTTTGGTGGCGTTGCCAATCAAGTTCTCTAGAACCTGACGAATACGCTCGACGTCTCCTAGCATGCAAAGCGACAGGGGGCCGCGCACTTCAACACCGACCTCTTCGGTATCAAGTGACTGCGCTGACTCATGCGCCAATTTTACGAGATCAAAAGTAGTACGCTGTAGGGTAAAAAGATCGTGCTCAAGACGGTGTACATCCAGCAGGTCTTCGATGAGCCTACGCAGGCGTTCAAGGCTTTGGCCGGCGCGTTCGGCATCCTGCAAATCGGCCGAGCGCGCTTCTTTTTCGGCGCGGCGGTGTAAAAGTTCGATGCGGTATTTTAGCGGCCCCAAGTAGTTGCGCAGATCATGCGCCAGCACCAAAATGAGTTCCTCGGCGATTTCTCGACGTCCGCTGGCGTGCGCCACCGCGGTGCTGGCTTCGACAAGCTCAGTGCGATGCACAAGCGCACCCACCCAGCGTCCCACCGCTTGCAAGAAGTGTAAGTGCTCCGCACTAAAGAAATCTGGATTTAGGGAATGTACACTTAGGACTCCGCGCCGCTCGCCAGCGACTTCAAGCGGTATGTTAAGGACGGCACGAATTCCTAGCACGTTCACGAGCCCTGGTACTTCGTACGTCTGTTCGACAATATCTCCGTGTAGCACGGGCTGCCCAGTCTGGTAGGTGCGAACTGTCGACCCGCCATTTGCAATCGGCAGGACGTCAAGGCCATAGGATTTTTGCAGTCTGCCGAGCGGCGAATCGCTGGTTCCAAGCGCGCGCAATACCTGCTTTGCCGGATCATATAGGAAGGCATCTACTTTGTCCGCCTTTAGCGCTTCGAGGACTAGCTGGGCCGCCTGATTCATTGCAGTGCGCAGATCGACAGAAGGTAGTTCGAGCAGTCGCTGAAGCGTACTGAGTAGGTCTTGCTTAGAATCGTCGCTTTTTTCGCTCTTTTCCATGTGACTACAGCTAGCCCTAAACAGCTACCGAGTGATGAGACTTGCCTTTCCCGCTGAAAGTAAAGCGCGCGTCCGAAGCGCGCTACTAGGAGTCTCCCCAGTATTTGCCGATTTCCGGTTCAGAAAAATGTATGCTTATTTTGCTGCTGTGTACGCGAGCGATGCCATCCGCAAGATGTTCGCAACGCACTCGCAGCGCCTTCTTTGCGACGAAAAGAATCTGGCGCGCGATTATGCGGCTAGCAGTCTAGTCTGAGGCAGAAGCGGCAGCGAATAGGTGAGAAGCTGAAGGTTTTCCGTCAAGAGATTCTTCTCACGGATTTGTTAGGGGCAGGTGGCTTTCACGGCCTTTTGCGCCTCGATAACAGCCTCTTTGTCAGCAGGCAGGCTCGAAAGCTCGGCCTGCGCCTCGGCGCACTTGTGTGTAAGGGCCAGCACATGCGCGAGCTCGGTGTGCGCAATAAGCGAGCGCGGCGACTTGGCAATCGCGCCTCGCAAAAGCGTCTCGGCGCGTTTGAAGTCGCCTTTGTCCGCCAGCACCGAAGCCAGCGCCGCGGTCATTGCCGGTCCGGGCTTAAGCCGCTCCGCAAGCTCCAGCTCTTTGATCGATTCGTCGAGCTTTTGCACGAGCTGTAGCGAGCGCCCCAGGCTGTAGTGCGCGCCAGCGCTGCCCGGTGACAGCTTGACGGCCTCGCGCGCTGCGGTCACGGCCTCGAGGTGGCGTTTGGCATCGCGTAAAGCAGTCACCAGATCCACGCGCAGCTCCATGTCGCGCGGCAGCGCAAAAATGGCGCGCTTGATCACATCCACCGCATCGTTCGCGGCTTTTTTGCGCAAAAGCGCCCGCTCCCAGTTGAGCCACGCTTCGCCGAGCTGCGGGTTTTGCTCCGCGGCCGTCTTGAACTCCGCAATGGCCTGGTCGTTGCGCCCGAGCTCTTGCAGGGCGATACCAAGCTCGTTATGTACCTCTGGCAGCTTGCCATTGAGCTTTAGCGCTTCGTGATAGGCCGCCACTGCGGCCTCCTTTTTCCCCTGATGCGCCAGCGCCGCTCCGCGCAAAAAGCGCGGCCGTGGGTCCGTCGGCGCCGCCGCCGAAGCTCGCTCGAAGGCCGCAATTGCGCCGGCATCATCGCCGCTTTGCAGCTTCCGCTCGCCCTCTTCAACAAGCGAATCGGCCGGCGCCGCCGCCAGCCCAGGGGATGCAAGAAGCAGCGTCAGCAGCGCCCAGAACTTGATATCTTTCATGCTCGCGACTTTAGCATGCAGCAAAGACTGCGTGCGCGTAAAGGCTGGCGTTGAAAGGACCGATCGTCACTACAGCACCAAACAAGTACGAACCGCCGCCGATGGCTTGTGAAATTGCTTCGCTGGCCGCCGACGAACGAATGTATCCCGTAGAAAACGCCGTAGACCTTCTGTGCAATCGGCCTATGCTTAGTGCCATGGAATTAGAAGCGCTGACGGCGTTGCGTGCCGAGTTTCGCAAGCGGGGCTGGCAAAACAAAGCCACCCTGCAAGTCGTGCTGGAGCTTTGCTTTCACGTCGCAGTCACCCTCTTAGGCATTGCCATCTTCGTGTATGCGCAAAATATTGCTCTACGCATTTTGGGATTGCTGATTTCCACCGTCGGCTCGGTGGGGGTGGGAACCAATACTCACACGGCCACACACAACGCGGCCAGCCAGTCGCGCTTCGTCAATGATCTGCTTACCTATTTCGGCTATCCGTTCTTTTTGCAACTTGGCGCGACATATTGGCGACATCAACACATCGCTGTGCACCATCCCAATCCCAATGTAATGGGAGCCGATGACGATGCCGATTTCTCGCCATTTTTTGCCAGCACAGATCGCGAAGTGCTGGCCAGCCGCGGTCGCTATCGCAAGTGGCTGCGCTATCAGTGGCTAGCCTTTCCGATGTTAGTTTGGTTGCACAGCTATATTCGACAAATCAAGAGCTGGCACCACGTCATCACGATGCTGCGCGATCCGGTGCGCCGCCGACCGGCGCACGTTGCCGATGCCGTCGCCATGGGACTGCACTGGGTTGCGTGGTATGTCATTCCTGCACTTTTTTTTCCCTGGACAAGCGTGGTGCTTTTCAACCTGATTCGTATAGGAATGCTCGGGTATCCGCTGTTTGCGGTGCTGGCGCCTGGACATTATCCGGCAGCAGCGCCCGTCGTTGCCAAAGGGGATTGGGCAAAGGACTTCGTCCTATTACAAACAGCGACGACGCTGAATTTTCGCACCGGACGCTTGGGCGGACTTATATGTTCGGGACTGCAGTATCAAATCGAGCATCACTTATTTCCCGGCTACTGCCATGTGCACTATCGCGCGATGAGCCCGTATGTTCGTGAATTCTGCGAGCGTGAAGGCTATCCCTATAAGACGCTAGGCTGGGGGGAGGCCTTGTGGGAAACCTTTCGTATCTTTTATCGGCCCAAGCCCGTTGCGAACCACGTAGAGGAGCTGCGAGATGCATTGCATGCTCCGCCGCCCAAAACCACCATCGAGCTCCTAAGTTCTAATGAACGATGATGTTTCCGTCTACCTGTAGCTCGCTGTCGATGGCGTCTCCGTAGTTCTTATAGAACACTCCGATGGCATAGCCGCGGTCGCTGCTGAGCTCATCAAAAAGAGTCCGCGTTTGCAGCCCAACTCCCACGCTGGCGGTGCCAACCATTTCCCACTCGCCAGCGATTTCGTTCCAGCGAAAAAGTTGCAGCTCGAAACTGCCGCCGCTATTTCCCACGCCGGAAAATAAGGAATCGGTGATCTCCACTTCGATGCTCGACTTGGGTTTTAAGATCATATCGTGCTGAGCACGATCTTTGGCAACCAGATGAAAAGGAATCGACATGAGCACCTCCAAAAGGGTGAGGAATCGAATCTATGTTCAATTTGTTTCGGCGCTTTTGAAACTGCGCACAAGTTCGGCGACCCGGGCGTGGGCATCCTTTAGAATCGGTGCTCCGTCGCCGACTAGCAGCGTTTCAAAGTCCAGTTCCAGCGCCCGCCGTACGCTTTCTTGCAGCCGCGGCAAATCATCGATGACCTGCGGTCGCAGCAAGCGGCAGCTTCCCGGAGGATCGCCAATGATTGCGTCGCCAACGAGCAGGATGCGCCGCTCTGGCCAATGTATGCCCACCTCACCGGGCGACTTTCCGGATAGATCGACGATGCAAAGCGGTCCGATGCGCTCTCCAACATGCAGCGCATCGTCCGAAATCACCCCTTGCTGCGCGGCATGGGCCGCGTCTTTTGGATGCAGGGCAATGCGAGCGGCAGTGCGTTCGCGTATAAGTTGGGCAGCGCGGGTGTGATTGCGATTGGTCAGAAGGATGCGCGATGGACGCGCCGCAATAATGTTCGCGAGCTCATCCGGCTGGGGCTCCACCGGATCCACGCAAATCGTCATGCCCGGCAGCCATAGTAGGTGCCCATGAAACGGATAGCCATGCGCTGGCGACATTTTTGACCACATATCGATATCGGCAAGAACACGTTGCATGCTTTTTCCTACGATGTTCTGTTTCGGCACGCAAGTTCTTGGTGGTACAGAAATCGGAATCTGGAAGGAATGCCGTGCGTCTGTTGCCGCGGCTGGCTTCGTCTTTTATTCGCGCTTGCTCGCTAGCTTGGGGAGAGGCGCCCGTGAGAGCATCCATTTTCTGATTTGTATAGTGACCAATATACTCTACAATTGAAGGAAGTATTTTTTCTGGCCCTGCTTTGCCATAAGTATACGGTCGCTCATCTCGAAGCGGCGCCGCTTTCAAGCAGACGTGAGCTGCTTACTATGTATGATACAAGAATGTGTGAATTCTTCAAAGGAGTCTATTCATGATACAAAATCCAGAACGCATGCTTCGATTTGACAATCATTATGCACAGACAAAAGAAAATATCGTCTATATTTACTTTGAGGGTGACTTTTCTTACGATCAAGCGAAGGCCTTGCTTACATTTATTGGCGAATCATTTGGCGAATCGATCTATTACGCGGTTTGCGATATTTCCCGTCAAGGTTCGACTTCTTATCAAGCGCGGCAGTTGCTTTCTAAGTGGACAAAAGACCGGAAATTGCGTGCCTCAGCAATGATCGGTGGAAGTATGGCAGCAAAAGCGTTGACCATTTTAATTGGAAACGCAATACGCCTCTTAGGCAAGCAGACGATTGCGATTCAATTTGTACGCAATCTTGAGCAAGCCCAGCAGTGGATAGATGAACGGCGACGCTGGGAGGCGTCGCAAGCGGCGGAGTTTACGGGCCAGTAGGCGGCATATCGACGATCAGTTGAATGGTCTTAAATTTCCATTCACCTTGGCTCTTGCTGTATGTGTCATGATAACGTCCGTATACAGGCTGAGGCCCAGCCGCGTAAGCGCTTTTGTAAACTCCTAACGCATGAACGTACCAATCTCCAGTGGCTGTGCGATTGCCAGTAATTTCAATGACAGGATTCTGTGGCATATGAAATCCCCAAGCAATCGCTTGCGGGAGTATATTTTGGAAAAAGTTCGCGACGGCCGCTTTTCCGGTATAGATTCCAGAAGGGCCATAATCGACCACGATGTCATCCGTCATCAGATCAGTTAGTTGATTAATTTTGCTTGGATCTTTGGTAACCAGATCAACGGCGAACGAATATTTTGATTTCAACTTAATAATCGATAGCGTGCTTGCCGTATCATCTGCATTCGTCCCGCTTTGCGCTTGCGTAACTGCGGCGCTGCTGGCTTCGTTTGAAGGGGACTGTGAGTCCATCTCCGAACCTACGCACCCTGCCGACAACAGACTGAAAACTGAGAACAAAGTATACATCTTCATACAGGACTCCTATGTTTCGAGTTTGATCACAATCAGCAAAGGCTGATTCGAAGATCATAATCTAAGAAACCCTGACCTGTCCCCAAAAAACGGGTACAAAATGACCAGAGAGAGATTCCCTTTTTTCAGCGTTCCTGGAAGAAAGGAAGCCGCGGCTAGATTACAAGCGGAGTCATAGCCCGTAGCGAACATCTCGATCGCGAAGGCGCTCACCCTAGCGGCCTATGGGCCATGACTAGCGCTTCTCGGCACGCCGCAGAACATTCCTATCGGAGAGCAGGCAATGCAGGACTTCTACGAGCGAATCGGGAAGCTGTGAAGTTAGGCAAAATCTTAACTTGCATGAACCAATCCTTGATGCAATGAATCCTAGATGAGTCTGCTCAAGCCCGCCGGATACGTCACGCCGCCGAAGCCAAGTGCTACCGATGTGCTGCGCTCGGTACGGGTGCTTGTTACCGATCTCGTCCCGCTTCTGGCCAAGTTGGCGCTCGATTCGAATCCGCCATCGACGAACACTGCCGATGGTCTTTGCTACGCGCGCCGGAGGTCTCTGCGGGCGCTGCGCCATCTCGGAGTGACGCTCGAGGTCTTGCACGAAGAGCGTGTGCCCCTGCAAGGCGGGCTCATCCTCATGTGGAATCAGGAGTCCCATCTAGAGCATCTTGTCCTTGGCGCCGTGATTCCGCGCCCCTTTTTGAGTCTTTACAACAACGAGTTCGGGCGCTTTCCCTTCTATGGTGCGTACATGAAGCGCACCGGCCACCTGCACGTCGATCGCACCGACGAGGCGCAATGGCGCACCAGTGTGGCCCGGGCCGCAGCGCGGGCACAGGAAGGCGCCTGCATTCTGGTAAGTCCGGAAGGGACGCGCAGTTGGAATGGCGAGCTTCTGCCGATGAAGCGCGGCGCGTTTCTGCTGGCGGCCTCAGCGGCGCAGCCGATTGTCTGTGTCACGGTCATCGGCGGCCACGAGCGCCTGGCCCGCGGCAGCGCATTTGTGCGCAAGGGGCCGCTGCGAGTGGTCTTTTCAGAGCAGATTTCCGTCGCCGGTGTAGCAACTGACAGGCTGATCGAGAACGTCCAAGCAACCTTTCAGTCCATAAAGGCGCGCTACCGATTGTGAGCTGCGAGAAGCCGCCTGGCCAGCGAAGTTCACAAAAGATGAACCCGCGTCCTACAAATCGCCTACGCACACGACGCCATCCAGCAATTGGGCCAGCCCCTCGATCGAACTTGGGGCGTTCGGCGGGCTGACTTTCTACAGCCCAGTGGCCGGGGCGGCGGACTGGCGCCGGCATATCGCAATATCACTGGCCGGACCCGCCGCCGGGTTCTTACTGGGCGCGCTTTTTTGGGGAGCGGCTCGGCTTATGCACCAAGAGCAATCTTGGCTGGCTCAGCAGCTACTATGGGCCAACGTCGGCTGGGGTGTGCTAAACCTGTTGCCCATGTTGCCGCTCGACGGTGGCTACGTCTTTGCCGGCTTGATCGAGCGCGACCGTCCGGGCCGGGGCAGCCTGATCGTGGCGCTCGTATCGATTGCCGTGGCCTGCGGGCTCGGCTGGGTTGCTCTAAGATAGCAGATGCTGCTTCTTGGCTTGCTTGTCTCCTACGCCCTTGGGCAACGCAGGTCGGCGTGATCCATGTATTATGGGTCCTGCTTCACCAGGACCAGGTGCGCCTTGCTACGCCAGTGCGGCCTTGCCGATGCCGCACTGGCCGCGAAGGTAGCCTCGCGCCTTGACGCCATCGTCGCCACCCCAGGTCAGATTGGACGTCACCGAATGCGCGGTTTCCAAATGGACGCGCTGCGATTCGTTTTCACAACGATGACTACACCACTATGGAGTTTGTAGAAAAGCTCCTCTTCGTGCACTTCGCTATCGACGCCGAGCATGCGCATGAAGTAATGATGCATGTGCATAACGAGGGATCAGCGTGGGTTGCCGAGTACGATGAGCAGAAGGCACAGACCCTGAGCGCAACAGTCCGTGCATTGACCGAGTCCGGCTTTCCGTTTTTGTGCACGCTCGAGCCATGCCAGTTCGAACCTTCAGCTTTGGAGAGGTCGAGAAATGCAGTGAGGAATTGCTGAACGGCCATTTCTAGCCGGCTGTATTTAGATGAGAAATTCCGCAAACAGGATTTTGCGGCTTGATGTCGCGGTGGATCACTCCGCGTTGGTGAATTTTGGCCAAAATGCGCGCGATGGATGCACCTAGACGCAGTGCCGTGGTCACTGGCATTGCGCCTTGCGATAAAACCCGATCAAGGGATTGCTCGCCCCAGCGTTCTAAGACCAGCACCAAGCTCGGTCCGGAGTAGATGAGGTCTATGGCGCAAATGACTCCCGGAATCGCTAGATCGCGCAGCAGACGGTACTCGCGCTGTAGCTTGTCCAGCATTTTCTGTGGCGGAGGATCGCCCAGCGGCATTTTTAGGGCAACTGCGATGCCGCTATCGCGATGAATTCCGCCTCTGACATGGGTGTTGGCACCTAGATACAAAGTTTCCTGTAAGACATAGGTATCCATGGTTGCCATGGTGTGTCCCCTTGGTCTAAGCGGCTTTTGCAGTCGGCGCGTTTCGAATCCCCAAAAAAACCCGCAGACAACGTACCATTATACCCTACTGTGCCCCCACGCTTTGCCGAAACTCGGTCAGCCGGCAAATTCGAGCAAATCCGCCTTGAGCTCGTCGGTGCTTGGGCCGTAGTCAAATAGCAGGTTGAGCTTACGCTGCCGCTGCATGTCCGATCCCCATTCTCGATGGACGCGAGCGTAGCGCGGATCGCTGCGCCGGTCGGCCACGAATGCCTCCAGATCGGCATCTTTGGGCAGGGCCAAGTTGATGGCTCGGCGCAGCACGGAACGCGGCGGATTTGACGCTTGCAGCATGGTTTGCCATTCCTCGGCTTTGGCCGGGGATGCCGCGGTCGCGGTCAAAAAGACCTGATCCGCATTGATGCCATCGCGGCAAAGCAAACAGGGGACCTCTGCATCTGCGGCGGACTGGGCGCTCATGACGGCCCGCGCCAGTCGAAAGGCTCGGCCGATGGAACTACCGAGCGCCAGTTGCCCATACAAAGCCGCTGCAAACAAAGACGCGCCCGCATCGCTTATGCCGTGGCGCATGCCGATTACGCAGTCGATTCCTTGGCGAATCTGCTCTGCTTGAACGGCAGAATAACAAGCATTGAGGAAAACAAGGCGCGTGCTGCTGCGAAACTCTTCCAGAATATCGCGCAGAATCTGTGCTTCCACTGGCGCCGGTCGCGCATCTTGCCCGACCATAAGCAGTCCGTTTTGCCCTTCTCCATGTCCGCTAAAGTGCACGATGCTTGGCTCAAAGGCCGCGACATTTCGTACCAGATCGATAAGGTGGGCGGCCCACACGGCGCGCAGCAAAATCTTGGCACTTTTTCCGCTTTGACCGGCCAGGCCTTCTGTATATGCCGACTGCGCAATCTGCTCCTCGATGCGCCGAACTTCTTCATCAAGCTGTAGCGCCGTGGTGCCACGGGGATTGGCAGCGGCAAGAACGACATGAATGCTGTGCATAAGGCTGCTCCTTTGGCCCAGTAAATATGATCTTACGGCTGAAGCTCCTCGCTTAGAAATTTTACGGCTTTCATCTGCGCCGTGTGCCGCGGAGCTTGGGCGTAACTGTGACCTTGTTCATGCAGAAATACGAATTCGGTGCGCAGGTGGTTTTTCTCCGCTGGCGCATCTTGGGAAGGCGAACAGACGGACTGGCTGCTCGGTCGCATCTCGCCAGAGCTATCTACCAAAAATTCACGAATGGGCCGGCCTTGTCGGCGCAATGCCGCAAGCAGCCAGCACGCCTGCTTCACAGGAACAATCGAATCGCTGGTTCCGTGAATGATCAACATAGGAATTTGCGCTTCGGCAATGCCAAAAAGCGGGGAGCGCTCGATGTAGGACATCGGATGCTCGCTCGGCGTGGTTTGAGTATAAGATTTTAGCTTCGCGGCCAGAATTCCGTTGTAAAAGAACGTCTGATAAGGCTTGTCCTCTAAATGTTTCAGCAAACTTGCTGCTTCAAGCGGCGCCGATAGCGTCACGATGGCGCGCAACCAAGGAACGCGCCGCCCAAGCTGCAGCGCGATGCAGCCGCCATGCGACGAGCCAAGGACTCCGATGCGCGCCGGATCGACGCCAGGCTGCTGACGCAGCCAGGTTAGACCCGCGTACGCGTCATCGACTTCGCCTCGACAAAACTCAATGCGCCCCTGGCTTTTTTGACCATCCACCTTGCGAACTTCGCCGCGATACGCCGGCATCACAACCATCATGCCCTGCTGGGCCAAAAGGCGCGCGATGTCGGCGCTGCTTGGATCATCTCCGGAAAAGCCGCTGTGCAAGACCAGTACAGCAGACAGCGGACGGCTGTTTTGGGCCAGGCGCGCCGCCGGAATCAGCAACGTATAGTGCTGCAAAAGGCCGTCGACGTTTACATCAAATACTTTTTGCTGCACGCCGGCGGGAACCTGGGTCCACGCGTAGCATCCTGAAACTTCGACAAGCGCTAGCAACAAAAGGGCGACCCGTTGCGAAATTGTACCCATGTCAATGTATGACACTCGAAATGGCATTGGCGAGGACGACTTGCGTGCATCATGAATCGACATGAATCGCCAGGAGGAACCGGCTTCGAAAAATGGTTGGGTCACTTGATGGCCTGCTGAGCATTCCATTCGTAACGGAGAATTACTTCTCAACGAAGCTGGGCGAAAAACCGCGGAAGACCCTTTTTCCCCTCCTTTCTGAGGGCAGCTTCACTATAGTGTCGGACCCCAATGCCCCTGGCATTGGAATGGCACCGATAACTACACAGGAACAGACAGATGAATAAGAAAATACTGACTCGTATGGGAACAAAATGGATGCTTGCTGGGTGCGGGATGCTTTTGCTTTCAATCGGCTGCGGGAGCGAAGGACCTCTTGCGGAAAAAGCAAAGACTGCGCGCGACGAGGAGTCAATCTGCGTCGGCAAATGTGACGGGCTAGCGACCCGGGAGGCTTCGGTGTCTGAGCAGCAAGCCCTCATGCGCTTGGCTCCGGAGGGCTGCAATGCCGAGCTGCTCTACGTTCAGTCGAGTTACGAGTTTTCAACCGGTACCACCACCGTGAAGCTCGCCATGCTTAGCGATCGTCCGCTTCGCGAGCTGCGCCGCATCGGCGACCCACAAAGCTGGGATCTCACCGCGAGCCAATACTTTGCAAGCACCTACCTCATTGCCGACAGGCGTTCGCTTGCGCCTCGCAATCCGCCCCCTGAACTCGGCAGCAATTGGGAAGGAATCCTCTACGAGGACGTGTCTTTTGCTTTGCTCTCCTTCGACGTCTCGCAGCTTCACAACCTGCTCGGCTTTCGAAGCAGGCGTTTCGATCCTCCGCGGGACGGAGTCCTTGCTCACCGCTTCGACTTCTGGCTCGACACTTCGATCGACATGACGTTTCTTGGCATCACCTACGACGGCGGTATAGATCTGGATGAAGGCTATATGACGATCGAAGCTACGCCCTCGGGAAAGTGGAAATTTACCGGCCAAAAGTCGGTTCATTTTACAAAACCGCCGCTGCTTTCGGGCGCGCTCAACTTGAGCTCGCCCCTGGTGTTTGGCAAATTTCTAAGCGACCTCAGCTTCACCCTCCTGTGTGCCCCCACGCCCTGACGTCGGCCTCAGGCGTCTCTGACGCCGCCCCTCTGCCCTGCCGCGAGTTCTAGTTGCGCAGGGACAAATGCCAGTCTATGGTCCCGAAATGATTTGTGACCCCGAGCGCGATTTTATATCTGCGGCGCGTCATAAATTCCGCCAAATTACGCCGATCGAGGTGGTTTCATGAGCAAGCTGGATTTAGATCAGGCTGAGTTTTTGTTTCATGCCGAGGCGCTGGCTGATGCGGCGCTGCAAGTTTACCAATTTACGGGGTATGAGGCCCTGAATCAGACCTTTGACTTTCAGCTAGAGCTCGTCAGTTCCAATGCTGCGCTGGATCTGGAGGCACCCATCGGTCAGCCGGCCAGTTTGACCATGCTTGGACGATTGCCGAGCGGCGAGCGTTATACGCGGCATGTGTACGGGGTGATCGAGCGCTTTGTGCAGACCGCCGCCGGCATTGCGCAAAGCCGCTACGAAGCAACCCTAGTTCCGACGCTAAAAGCGCAGCATTACACCCGCGACGCAAGAATTTTTCAGCAAAAATCGGCCCCCGATGTGGCCCGCAAGGTACTGACCGATGCCGAGTTGCCGTCGGATGCGCTGAATGCTCTTTTGCACGGCAGTTATGGTCCGCGCGACTACTGCGTTCAGTATCAGGAAAGCAATCTGAACTTTGTACAGCGGCTGTGGGAAGAAGAAGGCATCAGCTATCACTTTGAGCACGAAAAAGAAAAAGATGTGTTGGTGCTTGGCGACGGTCCCCATGCTTTTGCCAAGCTGCCAAACTATGCGGAGCTCAGCCATCGCGATACGCCGCACCTGTATGAAGAATGCATGTACGAACTGCGAGCGGAAAGCGCGCTGCATTCCGGTGCTGCGGTGCTGCGCGATTTCAAATTCAAGCAGCCCAGTCTAGAGCTTGAAGCCCGGGCGCAGGGCAGTGCCTTTGACAACCTCAGCAGTTATTACTTCCCCGGCGAATATGTCGACCCGGCCCTTGGCCAGCGCTTGGCGAAAATCCGGCTCGAGGAACAAACCTGTCGCCGCAATGTTTTTCGAGGCCGCAGCAATGTACGTGCGCTTTGCCCTGGCTATACCTTTGCTCTGACCCAGCATCGGCGTCAGGAATTCAATCAAGAATATCTAATCGTCGCCGTGCGGCACAAAGGGACGCAGCCGCAGGCGCTGCGCGAGCATGCCGCCGCGCCGCAAAACGGTGGATATGAAAACTCCGTTGAATGCATTCCGAGCAGTGCGCCGTTTCGGCCGGTGCGCCTAACGCCGCGCCCCACCATCCCCGGCGTGCAGACCGCCATCGTCGTCGGTCCGGCCGGAGAAGAAATTCATTGCGACGAGCACGGTCGAGTGAAGGTGCAGTTTCACTGGGATCGGCAGGGAAAAAACGACGATCAAAGTTCCTGCTGGATACGCGTCAGTCAGCCTTGGGCCGGTCTGTCGTTTGGCGGTGTCGTACTGCCGCGCATCGGACAAGAAGTGCTGGTGCAGTTTTTGGAAGGTGACCCGGATCGGCCGGTGCTAAGCGGTCGCGTTTATAACGGTGAGAACCCGCAACCCTATCCCTTGCCGGCCAAAAAGACGGTCAGCACCTTGAAGTCCGCCTCTAGTCCTGGCGGCGGCGGTTACAACGAGCTGCGTTTCGAGGACGCCGCCGGCTCGGAAGAGATTTTTCTGCACGCTCAGCTTGACATGAACTCGATCATCGAGCGCGATCGGACGCAGAGCTTTGGCCGTGATACCACCGATACAGTCGGCCATGACGCCACCGCGACCATAGGCCACGATCGAGTGCGCAACGTCGGTCATAATGAATCAGTCAGCGTCGGAAACGATCGCGCTGCGGCCGTTGCTCAAAATGAGACGATGCAGGTCGGCGCCAATCAGAGCCTGGCGGTGGGTGCTAATCAGCAAATCGCCGTCGGCGCCAATCAGGAAATCGCCGTTTTTGCCAATCGGACTTTGAAAACCGGCGCCGCGCATACCGAGACCATAGGCGCGGCCATGCACCTTACTGTGGGAGATTCTCTAACCGAGATGATCACCGCAAGTCATACCGAATTGGTTGGCGGCAGCATGACCCTGACCATTGCTAAAAGTCTGACCGAAATAAACGGCACATCCCGAACCGAGATCACCGGCACTTCGGTGACCGAAAAAATGGGCACCGATCACAAGCAAACGGTTGGTGGCGATCAAAGCATCAAAGTCAGCGGCGGGGCGACTTGGGAAGCCGACAATAACGTCGGCATCAAAGCCGGACAGAATCTGTCCGGTGAAGCCGGCAAAGAGATCATCCTGAATGCCGGCACCAAAGTCACTATCGTCGCCGCCAGCGAAATGACTTTGGCGGTGGGCAGCGCCACGATTGTGCTGAAAAAAAACGGCGACATCACCCTTAGCGGCAAAAAACTGTCGGTCAAAGCCAGCGGCGACATTGTGATGAAAGGCAGCAAGATTTCTCAGAACTAATCGGCGTGGGCCCAAAACCAGCCAGATATCAGCCGGATACTAGCCAGATATCAGCCGGATACTAGATAGAAAAAGGATAAAGTCCGTGAAAAGTCGTGCAGCCGTAAAACCAAAGTCCATTGATTCCGATCGCAAGCATTCCCTGCCGGCGGCGCTTTCGAACGCGGAATCGCTTCCGGAAGCCGCCAAAACCGATTCCGCGAAACAACCGGAACTGCAAGAAGTACTGGTCGATGGCCGGCGCATCACATTTACGGCCGAGACAGAGATCGTGCTGCGCTGCGGCAAGTCATCGATTACTCTGACCCGGGCGGGCAAGATTATTATTTCCGGCGAGTACGTGGTCAGTCGCTCCTCCGGCGTCAATCGTATTCGCGGCGGGTCGGTGCAGATTAACTAGATTGGCGGCGCTTGGCTGATGCAGCTTTTTAATGCCACACCGATGTCCGCAAGCTACACGCTGGGGCTAGATCCAAGCGGGCAAGAGTACGTGGTGGTCGTCGTCAAAGGCTCCTTTGCGCTGTCCCATCGCGGCCAAGAGCTGGCCCTTTTCGACGAGCAAGCCGACTTCGTGCATGCCGATGTCTTTGAAGGCCCGCCCGGGATGTCGGCCATGATCTATGAATCCGAATTTGCCTACAAAAAGCCGCGCTGCGATGTACTGCTATGCGGCAGCGCCCATGCTCCGGCGGGACGGCGGGTGCAAAAATTGTCGGTGGCGCTTGCCGTAAAAGGTCACATCGAAAAAACGATAGAGGTCAGCGGTGACCGTGTTTGGGACCGCGTACTTGGTTCCTATGTTTTTACCGATTCCATTCCTTTTGAGCGTCAGCCGATTTCGTACGGACGGGCCTACGGCGGCACCGATATCCATCCCACTTGTGCCGAAAAATCGCAGGCATTTGCCGAAAACCCCGTTGGAGTCGGCTACTATCCCTTGTCTGCCAAAGACAGCTTGGTGGGGCGGTCGCTGCCCATCACTGCCGAGCCCGGCCATCCGGTGACTTCGTGGCATGCCCACTACCAGCCGATGGCTTTTGGTCCCCTCGGGCGCAATTTTGCAGCGCGCGCCGGCTGGGCCGGAACCTATGATCAAGCCTGGCTGGACGAGCACTTTCCGTTTTTGCCGCCGAATTTCGACGTCCGCTATTTTCAGTCGGCGCCAATCGACCAGCAAATGGACTATCCAAAAGGCGGAGAAGTCGTCGTTTTGCGCAATCTGACGACGCACGGCGAGTCCGCTTTCGTGCTGCCCCGGCTGCCTGTACCCGTCGAATTCACCACCCGCGATGGCGAAAACATCGAAGTGCTCGCCAATCTGGACACCATCGTCATCGAGCCGGATCTTGAACGCGTGCGGCTCATCTGGCGGGCCAGCCTGCCGCTGGAAAACAGTATTTTCGACGTCCCGCAGGCCGTTATAGGGCGCATGTCGAAGGGATTTTATCGCGCGCGCGCGACTGGCAAGCAGTACTACCGCTCGCTGGCTGAGCTGGCCAAAGACGGAAGACGTGCCGCCCTGGAACTAGAACCGGACGCGCCAAATGACGATGTAGAAGACGACGAGGTAAAAAAGCCCGCCGTACATTTCGCGGAGGTCGGCTGAGCATGGAGCCGCTGGCCCTTATCTCCTGTGGCATGGCGACCGGCGTCGGCCTTGGCGCTGCCGCCACTTGCGCGGCGCTGCGCTGCGGCATTGCTGGCTTTGCGCAGACGCGCTTTCGAGTCGATGGCAATTGGCTGCGCGGCTCTGCGGTGCCGCTGCCAGATGGCTTGCCCGGGCGCGGCCGGCTTTT
This sequence comes from uncultured Myxococcales bacterium, assembly GCA_964460115.1. Taxonomy (GTDB): domain Bacteria; phylum Myxococcota_A; class Polyangia; order Palsa-1104; family JAEUJZ01; genus JAEUJZ01. The sequence continues at coordinate 88,305 of CAYWPR010000003.1, read as the reverse complement.
GCAAATGGCTTTTTTGGCGCTAAAGGACTGCATTGCCGACATGCCGGAAAAGCTGGACCCGCGCAGTCCGCTTTTGTTGTGCCTGTCAGAGACATCACGGCCGCAGCCTGGCGGCATGAACGATGCCGAGCTCTTGGCCGAGTTGCGCAGCAGCGTCGGATTATTGCCCGATGCGGCGGCGCCCTCGCAGATTCTGCGCGCCGGTCGTTTGGGGGCGGCGCACGCCATGCTGCACGCGCGCCGTTTGCTGGCCCTAGGGCATCGCGTGGTGATTGTACTAGGCGTCGACAGCTTGCTGAATGCGGACTGCATCGCGCACTATGGGGAAAAGGGACGGCTGCTCAGCGAATCGACACTGGATGGATTTATTCCGGGCGAGGCCGCAGCGGCCGTGGCGCTGACGGCGCTGGCAGCGGCTCCTGGGCCAAATACTCTTTTTTGCATCGGCTGCGGCTTTGCCGAAGAAGAAGCCTCGATTGGCGCCGGTCGGCCGCTGCGCGGCAGCGGCCTTGTGCAAGCCATCACGGCCGCCCTGGCTGATGCCGGCTGCACCTTTGCCGCTATCGACTACCGCTTGACCGATGTGAACGGCGAACACTACGCCTTCAAAGAGGCGTCTGTGGCCCTTTTGCGCATCATGCGCGCGGTCAAGCCCGAGCTTGAGCTATGGCATCCGGCCGACTGTGTGGGCGAGGTTGGAGCCGCGGCGGGGCCGCTCATCTTGGGCGCCGCCATGTATGCCGCTAAAAAAGACTATGCCCCCGGACCGACCGTGCTATGTCACTTTGCCAGCGACGCCGGTGCCCGTGCCGCACTGATTTTGCGACATCAAAAGGCTCTTCATGTCTAACGAAGTTTATGCCAACGGACGGGAAATCGCCTGCAAAGCGGCAGACAGCAAAAGCATCGCCGCCTTTCCTGACGTCTGTTTCACGCCGCCGCAGACCCCGGCCACGCCGCCCGGCGTTCCCATTCCGTATCCCAACACCGGTATGGCCAGCGACGCCACCGATGGCTCCAAATCGGTCAAGATTTCGGCAAAGGAGGTCATGCTCAAGGACAAGTCCTATTTCAAAAAGAGCTCTGGAGACGAAGCCGGAAACGCCCCCAAAAAAGGAATCATCACCAGTACCAATCGCGGCAAGGTCTATTTCACAAGCTGGTCGATGGATGTGAAATTTGAAGGGGAAAATGTAGTCCGCCATTTAGATTTGACGACGCACAATCACAATCCGAAGCCGGGAAATTCCGCACCGACTGTACACAAAGGCAAGTCTGCGAAAAAAACGGCGCGTCCGGAAAAATGCCGGCTGCGCAAATTTAGCGAAGGCTGTCCAAGCGGTCAAACCGCGCACCACTGCGTGCCCGATCACTGCTTTCGCAAATCAGGAGAAAACGGCAAGTACTATCCGGGCGCGGTTCAACATGCCGACGGCTTGTGTGTATGTGTAACTGGCAGCACAAAAACCTCCTCAATCACCGGAAAACGCATTAGCAGAAAAAATTTTAAAAGCGATACAGAACACGCTGCCAATTTGGCTCAGCACGGGCGCATACATCTCAAATTTGATAAGTTAGAGCAAAATCTCGGTACGGAAGGAAATCCTGTAAATTCAACAACTCTTGGCAAATTAGAAGATGCCGCTGCGGATGTAGTTTCCGAAGTGACGGGATGCGATAGGAACGATTTGAAGAAGCAATTGCGTGATTATCATAAATCGAATAATTTACCGGCCAAAACTCCTTTGCGTGCCGATCCGTTCGGCAGACGGCCTTCGCCGCGTATTTATCTAACCAAAACTGTAGCGACATCTGCAACTTCGAGGTAAATGCTATGTCTGGCGCAACCGAGAAAGCCTCAACCGTCTATTTTAATGATGGATGTGTAAAATGGAAAGATTATGCTTTTATTGTCGCGAAACTGCATGCTGCTGATGCTGAAGAAGCTACGTTTTCGCGAGTTTTTACGTATGACAATGGACAATGGTTACACACGGATTTTCAATGGAATGTTTGTTCCATCATCTATTCTGAGTTTGAGAATGCAATTGTGATCCTTTCTACAGAAGGCAATGTCAGCTTGATGAGCAAAACCGGCACTGCTCATGAAAAAATTTCCAGCGCCGGAATTCGTGATGGACTCGGTGCGGTAAAACAAATTCGGCAAATTGGAAAATCTTTATATGTTTGTGGAGATCAAGGACAGGTTTTTAAAAGAGATAGCAAAAGCAAGCGCTGGACGCGTATCGATAAAGGCATCCTCGATCCAAAAATCTCAGCATCGGCTTTGGATTTGAACGCCATTGCCGGAACTGCGGAGGATGATATTTATGTCGCGGGTTTTCGCGGGCGGATCCTCCATTTTGATGGAAAACGCTGGACCGAGCTGGATTCGCCGACCAATTGCAATTTGGAACGCATCCTTGTAACTGCCGCCAATGAAATCTATATATGCGGCGATCACGGAACATTGTTTCGAAAAAACGGAAATGGCTTTCAGGATTTGTCCACGGACAAACTGCAAGACGATTTTTGGGGAATGGCCGAATATAACGGCAAAATCTATCTTGCCACGCTGCATGGAATTCATGTTTACGACGGGAAAAGCATTTCTGCGGTCAAGACGGGGCTCAAACCCAAAATCGGTAGCTATCGCCTAGACGCGCGCGACGGCATGCTTTGGTCCTTTGGCGTAGATGATCTGGCTTTCTTTGATGGAAACAAATGGACCCGCGTCCATCATCCGGACAATGAGTAATCAACTCGATTTTCGAAGCAATCTTGTCATTGATGACATTGTTGCGCAGCACGCCGAAATGGCGGCGCATTTATGGTTCTTGCGCGATTTCGCCGTACACGCTGCGCACTACACGGGAAAAGATTTAAAAAGACTAGACGGACGTTTGGACGCGCATCTGGATGGACTGCGAATTGCCGGGCATAACGGGCTGCGCTTGTGCACGGAACAGATGACCCCGGCCGAGCCGGGAACTTTTTTTGCCACCGCCACAATGGCGCTGGAGCAGAATCGCAATCTGTTTTTTGAGCTTCTGGCCATGGCGGCGCAAGATGTGCAGTTGGCGCGACCGCTGGTGGCGGCGCTGTGTTGGCAAGACGCCTCCGCTGCGCCGATTTTGGCGGAGCTTATGAACAGTTTCGAAGAAATCGGGCGCTACGTTGGCTTGGCGGCGACCGCTTGTTTGCGGCTGCCCATGGGATCGGGGCTAGAAAAAGGACTGCAGGATGCGTCGCCGCTCGTGCGCGCGCGGGCCCTGCGCGCCGTGGGCGAGTATGGACGCGTAGATCTGTGGCACGTTTTGCACCGCGCTTTTGACGAGCCGGACTTACTGTGCCGCTACTATGCGGCCTTTTCGGCAGCTCTTCTTGGCCAGCAAGCCGGGGTGCAAGTACTTTGGGAATTGGCACAATCGGCACAGTTGTCACAGGTGCGGCTAGAGCGCACAGTGGAACTTGTCGCGCTTTGTTTGTCCGGCGAAGCTGCTTGGCGTTGGCATCAGGAGCTTTTGCAGACTGGCCAAATCCGCTTGGCGCTTTGGGCAGCACGGTCCATTCTGGATCCGGCGCTTGTGCCTTGGCTGCTCGAGCAAATGGAAATTCCGCAACATGCGCGGCTGGCCGGAGAAGCATTTTGCCTTTTGACCGGAGTCGATTTGGCGCGCCAGGATTTAGAGACCGACGCTCCCGCTGGCTTTGCTGCGGGACCAAATGACGATCCTGCCGATGAAGACGTTGCCATGGACCCCGACGAGGACCTGGCTTGGCCGAGCCGCGAGCGCGTGGAACGCTATTGGCGCCAGCATGGTTCGCCTTTTCGCCAAGGTCAGCGGTATCTGCGCGGGCAAGAATGGGCCGCAGAAACGCTAAAGCAAGTGCTGCGCAGCGGTACACAAAGCCAAAGGCGCTTGGCGGCCCTGGCTTTGGCCAGAATCGCGCCCCCCCTCATCGAAATTCGCGCACGGCCCGGCGGTACAGAAAGCGTCTAAAAGCATCACTGTGCGCGGCTGCGTGGACCTTCCCAGATCGTCGGAATTGGATGAGATGGCCCAAGTGTCAAGCTGCGGCGCCGCGGGAAAGGCGGCGGCATTTGCACCAAGCGATAGCGGTGTTCACGAAACAGGATTGAAAGGACGATCGCCATCTCAAACTGCGCAAATGCCGCGCCAATGCAGCGGCGCACTCCGCCGCCAAAGGGCAGATACTCATAGGGTGAGTAGCGTCGTTCAAGGAAGCGTTCCGGGCGAAAGGACTCTGAATCGGGATAAATGTCCTCTCGATAGTGAGTAAGGCATACCGCCGCAAAGATCGGCACGCCCGCGGGAATTTCATATCCCTTCAGCGAAAATGGCTGACGGGTGTAGCGCGAGAAATCGGGGCTGACCGGATACATTCTGAGGACTTCTTGGCACACTGCGCTTAGATAGGGCAGGGTTGCAATCTCATCGAATGATGCGGAAGCAGGAATGGCGTCAAGCTCGGCAAGCAGCTTGCTTCGCACGCGGCTGTCGCGGCACAGGCGGTAAAATGCCCAGGTGAGGCCAATCGCCGTTGTCTCGTATCCGGCGCCAAGGAGCATCATCATCTCATCGTAGATTTGCTCATCGCTCATGGCGGAGCCATCGTCGTAGCGGGCAGACATGAGCAGGCTAAGGATATCCTGGCGGTCCGCGGGTACACGCCGACGTTCAGTCATTTCGTCTTTTAGGAGCTTACGGACTTTGGCTTTGGCACGCGTGTAGCGCGCCCACGGACCAAAGCCGCCAAACTCGCGGCGGATCCAGGGTACAAAACTTATAGTCGCCGTCAAAGATTCGACCCATTCGAGCAGCGCTTCCTGCAAGGACGCTGCTTTATGGGGATCCGTTACGCCGAATACCGCTCCGATGATCACCTCTATGGAGATCTCTTGCATGACCTGTAGCATCGGAAACGCGACGCCGGGCTGCCAACGCTTGACTTGGTTCGCGACCGCATCGGCGACTAGCGTACCGTAAGTGCGCATGCGATCGCCGTGCAGGGGCGGGGCCATAAGTTTGCGATCGCGGCGGTGCGCTTCGCCGGTAGCTATCACCAAAGCATGTTCACCAAGAACCGGTGCGAGCATTTCGCCGATCCAAGGATCGAAGGTGCCGGACTTTGCGGTAAAGATTTCTCGAATTCCTTCCGGATCCCCCGTGACCACGGCCTTATTGCCGAGCAATGGAACCGTGAACGGATCGCCATATTTTTTCGCACAAGCCCTATACAGCCCATGGGCCTTGTACATCAGGCGAGGAAACTGTAAGAGCGCGAATCGAGGTCCGGGGGGAAGGGAATGCATGTGGACTCACTCCTTAAATAGGACGCATACGCATAGTAAAAACAAACGTGCCAACAACCAAGGGGCATCGTGATGCGGCCAAGGAGAGTTCGACTGGCGGCCCTAAAGAGGTGTGTTCGACGCGCAGCCTTGATTAGATTCGCTGCAGGACGACGACTGGAATTTCGCGCGAGGTCTTTTGCGCATACTCGGTGTACGGGGGCCAAACAGCGTTCGCTTTGCGCCACAGCCGCTCCCGTTCCTCTCCATGCACGGTGTGAGCGCGGGCGCGGAACACTTCATCTTTTACCTGCAGCTCGACCTCGGGCGTTCGCACAAGGTTCTCATACCAGCCGGGATGCTCGGGCGCACCGCCTTTGGATGCAATGATCACATAGCGGTCGCCGTCCTGAGCATAGATAAGCGGAATCGTCCGCTTCTGACCCGTTTTTCGTCCGGTCGTTGTTAGCAGCAGAATGGTCGAGCCCTGTCGCCAGATGTGCCCAACCGCGCCGCCGGTTTCGCGATAACGACGGACGTGCTCGTCGCCAAATAGAGATTCTGCTTCATTCATAGGGAGCTCCTAGGGTGTCAGCGTGTGCTCTTTACGATAGCGCCTTGCCGCGCGAAAACTGCGCTTTGGTCAATGTTCACGGGCATTTTCATTCGCCTAGTCGAGCTTAGCTTGGCGACGAATTGGCGCTTCACAAATTTACATGGCGTGCTGATCAGAAAGTTTGGTCCAGGCTTTGCATAAACTCTCACCGGAGGTTCAAGATGCGAAATTGGCTTACATTTATGGCGGTGCTGGAAATGGCCGGTTGCGGCGGCTCCGACACCGAAATTCCGCGGCAAGACGAACAAAGTATCTTTACGAGCGATGTAAAAGTGCTTGTCGCCGAAAATGAAGGCGGTGGCTTTGCTCCTCCGGCGCCGCCGGGATCGGAATGCATCATTGGCGCAGCCAAGTACACGTTGACCGTAGCCAGCCGCCAGTTCGACTGGAAACAATGTCGAAGTTCGGGGCTCGACCCTTATAAGCTGGCCCAGGGCTCGCGCTTACTCGACGCAACCGAGTTCAAAAATCTGAGTCAGGCCCTCAGCAATTTGAAGGTGGTGAAAGCAGACGGCTGCGGCGCTGACAAACCGGTTTTGACCATGACCATCACCACCTCGCAAGGCACCCAAAAATACATGGACAGCTTCTACGGTTGCAATTTCAAGGACCTGCCGCTCCTTGATACATCGGCCATGGACCAGACCTTCAGCGAGTTTTATGCATTGGCGATGGCCAATCCCTAAGTATAAGTGCTATTTCGCGGCATTCAGACGGGCGGCGGTATCGGCCAGACAATTGCTGTCAAAAAGGATTTCGTCACCGGTCTGCAAATACTTGCTAGCGAAAGCCGTTGCAGCCGCTGCCCCTTCATTGGCGTAGTACATGACGCACTGATCGTTTTGATCGTGCGCACCGTGCGCCGTGTCCTGATGCGGAGTGACCATGTTCACGCCGTTATTGACCAGCCCCACGGCATGGCCGAATTCGTGTATCAGCGTGGATTGCTCCACGAATTTACGAATTCCCGGCTGCCCCGAAGACTGGTTAATGACTGGCTTAAACATCGCAATCACTTCGGTATCTCCTATCGACACGCCGAGCACATCACTTCGAACCTGCTGCCCATCGTTGAAATACCCCTTTAGAAAAAGTACATAAAAAGAGGACTGAATCTCATTATCGGTGGCGCTGCGATTCGCCTCGGCGATGTTCAAAATCTGCTGCGTGGTGAAACTGCTGCCCGAAATCCCGGTAACATTTTGCATTTGGTCCAAAGTGTTCGGTATGGTTATGTTTTTTTGGTTATTGAACAAACGTTTTGCATTGGTTTCAAACAAAGTCCATACATCCATGGCGATGAGATTGCCTGTGTAGGGCTCAGCACCCGTCTGGTAGGCCACATCTACTCGAACTTGAATTGTTGATTTGGAATACAAATGAGAAATCGGATCTTCGTCGATTGGACGAGCCCCACTGCCAGCTCCATCGCAATTTATAACTGCCAAACAGAAAACTGCAGAAGCTGCATAAGATAACGATTTATTGAAACTATTCATCTTATCCTCCATAAGTTTTAAACATTTAGAGAGCTCGTAGAATCGCGGGCCCATAGCTGTATCCCTTCGACACGCGCCTATCGCCGGCTCGCGTCGGCGTATTTACCGCATCTATAAGTAAAAACTCTGTCGACGGGAAGGTCAACAGGTCGCGAGGGCAAGCCGGCGCATGTGGGAGGGCAAGAGCCATTTGTTGTACAATCTCGCCAAAGTTGATGAAAACAACCACATGTAATCCCATGCATACATTGTGGGAGATCGATTATTTAGCAATTATTGTTGATTGATATCTGCCCATCTGTACACTGAACGTATGTTTGGCAGCGCACAACTACAACAGAGCTCAAAAGCCGATGTGGTGGCGATGCTACGGCGGACTTTGGCCGCGCAGGCTCCTGCCAATGAGCAACTGAATCCAATTCAGACGGGGATTTCAGTTCTTGACGCGGAACTTTCTGGTGGTTTGCCTCGCGGAAAGATTGCCGAGATTATCGGCGGGGCCGGCAAGATGGCTTTTGCGCTTTTGGCCCTGGCCGCGGCCACCCAACGCGGCGAGCTGTGCGCTTTTGTCGATTGCGAAGACGCCCTGGATGTACAGACGGCAGCGCGCGTGGGCGTCGTGCTTGAGCGGCTGCTATGGGTGCGGCCCGAAACCGAAGCGAATTCCGCAACCCCAGACCAAAGTGGCCTCAAGGCAGTGGACTTGCTGCTTGGGGCCGGCGGGTTTGGGCTCGTCGTTTTTTGGCTCTCGCCGCGCGCGCAAAGCGAACGCAGTTGGCGCAGTGCAGCGGCCTTTTCGCGACTTTTGCAGCGCTGCGAAAAAGCCAAGGCCGCTTTGCTGATTGTCACCGAGCAGCCAGTGGCCGGCAGTTTTGCCGCTGCGACCTTGCGCTGTGCGGCCGGCCAAACGGTTTGGGGGCACGCGCCGGGCGGCCGACTGGTTTTGCGCGCTCATCACGCCGCCATCGAGGTCGTGCGCACTCGTTTTGGCGCCCCCGGTGAAGTCGAAACGCTGCCGCTAAGCAAGTAAGGCAACTCGATGCCGGCCTCGCGAATCGCCTGCTTTTTGCCCGTAACGCCTGCGCCCCGCACGCTAGACGCGCTGGCCGATGTGGCCGCCGGCTTTTCGGCGCAGGTCGAGCGCGCTGCCTATGCTGTGTATTTGGAAGTCGGCGATCTCGGCCGGCTTTTTGCAAATGAAGACGCGCTGCTGGCGGCGCTCAAGGTCGCCATTGCCGAGGTAGACATCGTCGCGTACATCGCGATTGCCAATAGCAAAGAGGTCGCGCGGGTGCAGGTGCAAGCGCTGGCCCTGCGCCGCTCTGCACCGACTGGAATTATCGTTCGGCCCGGCACAGAGCCAGCGGCGCTTGGCCCTTTGCCGCTGGCCGCTCTTGGCCCAGCGCCCGATCTGCTTGTGCAACTGGATCTATGGGGCATTCGCACCGTGCACGAACTGGCGCGTTTGCCGCGCGCTGCGGTGAGCACGCGCCTTGGCATAGCCGGCGCCGCTTTGCACCGCTTGGCCTGCGGCGAAAAAAGCGAAATCCTGCGCCCGACTGCACCGACGGCAGAGCTAAGCGAAGAGCAAGCCTTGCTCGACCCCATCGACAATCTAGAGCCGCTTTTGTTCGTGCTGCGCGGAATGCTGGAGCGCTTGATGGCGCGACTGCGGGCGCGTAGCCAAGCTTGCGGCGATCTAACGCTGCGCTTTGCGCTTTTGCCGCGTGGAGAAGAAACGCGGCGCATTGCCGTGGCCGCGCCCATGCAAAAAGTGGCGCCGCTTTTGGAGCTATTGCGGGTGGCTTTGACGACAACGCCGCCGACCGCCAATGTCGAACGTTTGACGCTGTGCACCACTCCGCGTAGCCCTCGGCCGACGCAGCTTGATCTGTTCGCGCCGGCCGGACCGGCCCCGGATCGTCTGGCTACGACCCTGGCCCGCCTAGAAGCTTTGTGCGGCAGCGGCCGAGTCGGCCAGCCGGTGGTTCCAAGCAGCCATGCGCCCGGGGCTGCCGAACTTATCGCCTTTGCCGGCAGCGCCGCGCAGCCTGACCCGGACGCAGCGGCGCCGCAGCCGCTTTTGGCCGCGCGGATGGTGCGTCCGCCGCGGCGCATCAACGTGGCGCGGCGCGAACAAGCGCTGATTTGGGTAAATCTTTTTGCCAAAGAGGGCGGTCAAGCGCCGCGGCAGCAAATGGTGCGAGCCGCCGGTGGGCCCTATAGGCTGCGCGATGTCAGAGGCGTGCGCGATTACTACGACGTGGAACTGGCCGATGGCGAACTGCTGCGGCTTTTTCACGATCTTCACGCCGACAGTTGGTTCCTGGATGCCTTCTACGACTGAAACTGCCTACGTCGAACTGCGCTGCCACAGCGCCTTTTCCTTTTTACGCGGTACCGCCCTGCCTGAAGCACTTGTCGAGCAAGCCGCGGCGCTTGGCTATCGCGCGCTGGCCCTTACCGATCGCGCCGGACTTTACGGCGCGCCGCGTTTTTTTGCCGCGGCGGAGGCGGCGGGCCTTTTGCCAATCATTGGCGCCGAAGTCAGCATTGGCGCGCATCCGCTGCTTTTGCTGTGCGAGCGCCCCGTTGGCTACCGCAACCTTTGTCGGCTTTTGACGCGTGAAAAAATGGGCAAAGCCGGCGCTGCCATAAGTTTTGCCGATCTGGCGGCGCACTCCGAAGGATTGATTGCGCTCAGCGGCGGGGGCGAAGGAATTCTCGGCGCCGCGCTAGATCGCGACGACAAAGCTGCCGCCCGCAAAGGCATTGAGACGCTGCTTGAAATTTTTGGCCGCCAGCACCTTTACATCGAATTGCAGATTCATCTGGAAGAACAGGAAGACCGCCGCAACATCGCATTGATTGATCTGGCGCGTGAGTTTGCGCTGCCGCTGTGCGCCACCAACGACGTGTACTTGGCCACCGCGGGAGATGCTTTGCTGGCGGATGTGCTGACTTGCATACGTCTGCGGGTGCCCCTTGATGACGCGGGAACGCTTTTGGCCAAAAATGGCGAGCGGTATCTAAAACCTCCGGCCGCCATGGCTGCGCTGTTTGCCGATTTGCCTGCGGCCATCGAAAATACCGCCGTCATTGCGCAGCGCTGCCAGTTTCGGCTGCGCGACCTCAACTACCGCTTTCCCGATTTTCCGCTGCCCAAAGGTACGACGCAGGATGATTTTTTGCGGGATCTGGTCTTACGCGCAGCGCCGGCGCGGTTTTCGCCATGTAGCGACCGCACGCGAGAACAGCTCGATCGTGAATTGCGCCTCATCGCGCGGCTGGGGCTGACCGGATACTTTTTGGTGGTTTGGGACATCATCGAATTTTGTCGCCAGCGCGATATTTTGGTGCAAGGTCGCGGCAGTGCGGCCAACTCGGCTGTGTGTTTTGCGTTGGGCATCACCGCCTGCGATCCGCTGAAGATGGACCTTTTGTTCGAGCGTTTTTTATCCGAAGAACGCGGCGAATGGCCGGATATAGATCTTGATTTGCCATCGGGCGCCGCGCGCGAGGAAGTCATTCAACATCTATATAAAAAGTACGGACCGCACGGCTGCGCGATGACTGGCAGTGTGATTACTTATCGCGGACGCAGTGCGGCGCGCGATTTGGGAAAAGTCTTGGGCCTGCCCCTAGATATTATCGAACGGGTGTGTGCGGTCCTTGCGCCCAGCGATACTTCGAATGCGACGGCCGATGCGCCGTCGAAAAGTTCCCCGACTGCGAACAAACTGGATCTGGCTCAGGTCTTAAAGGACGTTCCATCTGAGGAAAAAGAGCGCGCCGAGCTGTTTTTATCGCTGTATCCCAAGCTGCAAGATCTGCCGCGACATTTTGCGCAACATCCCGGCGGCATGGTCGTTTCCGCGGGCCGGCTGGATGAAGTGGTGCCGCTGGAACCGGCAGCCATGCTCGATCGCGTGGTCATGCAGTGGGACAAGGACGACTGCGCGAATTTGGGCCTGATCAAGATCGATCTATTGGGATTGGGAATGCTGGCGGCGCTGTCCGAAGCGCGTCGGATGATACGGGACAGTGGCGATTCTCAGGATCCTTTTGATCTGCATACTTTGCCCGCCAATGATGAAGCGGTCTATCGTCTGATTGGCGCCAGCGATACGGTTGGCGTCTTTCAGATTGAAAGCCGCGCGCAAATGGCGATTCTGCCGCGCACGCAGCCCAAGGATTTTTATGATTTGGTGGTACAAGTGGGGCTGATTCGTCCCGGACCCATCATTGGCGATATGGTGCATCCCTATTTGCGTCGTCGCGCCGGACGCGAGCCGGTGCGCTACCCGCATCCGGCGCTGCGGCCGATTCTGGAACGAACATTGGGTGTGCCCCTATTTCAGGAACAGATTATGCGCGTAGCCATGGTCGCGGCGGGATTTACGGGTGGCCAAGCCGATCAATTGCGTCGCGCCATGGATGGAAAGCGCGGCGAGGTCAAAATGCAGACGCTGCTTTGCGCGCTGCGCGCCGGAATGGCCAAAAACGGCATCACCGGCGCCGCGGCGGCGGAAATCGAACAGTCCATCGCCTCGTTTGCGGCGTACGGCTTTCCCGAGTCCCATGCCATAAGCTTTGCCTATCTGACCTATGCCAGCGCCTACTGCAAGGCGCATTATCCCGGCGCATTTTACGCCTCTTTGCTAAATGCCTGGCCGATGGGTTTTTATCAGCCGGCCACTTTGATTCAGGATGCGCATCGGCACGGCGTGCACGTCCGCCCCATCGACGTCAACGTTTCAAATTGGAATTGCACGCTAGAGCCAGCGCCCGGCGGGCCGCAAAACAAGGCCGTACGATTGGGAATGCGCTTTGTGCGCGGGCTTTCTCAAAGTGCTGCGCAGGGACTCCTTCATGCGCGGGCCGAGCGGGAATTTCGCGATCTTGGCGACCTGCGCCGGCGCTGCGAGCAATTGGCTAAAGCAGAAATGCAGACGCTGGCTGCCATTGGGGCCTTCGCTACGCTGGACGGCCGGCCAAGTCGGCGCACGGCGCTGTGGCAGGTCAGCGCCATGCCGGATCGCAGCGGACTTTTGGCCGGCGTGGCCGCTACAGATGTAGCGGCGCCGCTACAAGATATGACCCTGCCCGAGCGAGTTGCCGCGGATTACCGAGGTACCAATCTGACCGTCGGACGGCATCCTTTGGCGATGCAGCGCCAGGCGCTGGCTGCAGCCGGTATGTTGTCGGCGCGCGATCTAAGTACCTTGCCTGCCGGCCGGCGCGTTGCCGTGGCCGGAGTCTGCATCGTTCGGCAGCGCCCGCCCACGGCTCGTGGCTTCTGTTTTTTAACCTTGGAAGACGAACACGGCCTTATTAACGTCATCATCGCGCCGGATGTCTACGCCGCGCATCGCACGGTCCTTCATGAGTCATCACTTTTGTGCATCGATGGCTTGTTGCAACGCCAGGACGGCGCGCTGTCCATCAAAGCGGATCATCTGCGCGCGTTATGATGCAGTGTGAGAGGCGCCAGGGCGATGATCTCCGACTTCACAACTTTGATGCGTACAGCGTCCGGTCAGCTTGAGGCGATTTTTGGCAAACAGCCGATAGCCGATTTCTAAAAGATGCGAAATTCCCGGAATGCGCGTGAGTGCCACAAGCGGCGCAAAGCCAACGGCTGCGTACATTCGGCGAAATACTTCGACCCCTTGCACAAAGGAGCCATCGGGCAAGCGGCCGTGAATGCGCTCCATCAGCGTCTGCCAATCGATTTGTAGCGCTGTGGCATCAAAGTCTTTGGCCGCGATGTCGGTAAAGCGAATGCGCCGATGCTTGTCCATGCGCTGTAGCAGGCTGACCTCACGTTTGCACAGCGGACACGCTCCATCGAAAAATACTTCAATCACAACGTCCGACATGGTGCCTTTCTCTGCTTGAAAAAAGAGGATGCTTAGGGTGTGCAGCAGGTCGTTACTTGCCCGGTGCGCGTAACGCTGTTCGAGTTGGCTACCGTGCCTTTGCCGACGCAAACCGGCTGCGGTTGAAACGCGATGGATTTTTTTACTACGCCGCCGGGGGCCGCGCAAGAATTGCTGGTCAGAGGGGTCGCGGTTCCGCCGCAACTTGTTCCGTCATGGAACTGAACCTGATTATTGGTGATGCCACAGGAACCTGCTCCGTCGCTGCAACTGCACGGACAATCGCGATTGTCGGTCACCACTTTGTACCAGTCATTGATGCGGATTGGAAATTGCGCAGGGCACGTAGCAAAGTCGCCTGTGAAAGCGATGCAAGTCGCCTTGGCTTCGCGCATGCAATCCAAGGTGATGCAGGGCATGGCTTGCGTGCACAGTTTCTTCTCTTGGGCCCACGCTGGTTTGAGCGTGCCTTTTTGACCGGCAACAGTTTGCGCCGCACAGTTTGATCCCACGGGATCCAGCACAAAGCGAGAATCCGCCATGGGCGCAGAGGCTCCGAAGTCCTTACAAGCAGGATTTGAAGCGCCATTGTTGACCGACATGGCTGCCGAAGCTATCTCGGCTCCGGAGCAGTCCATCGAACTGTACCAGTGCAGGGTAGAACTGCAGGTCCAGTTGGTATTGGGAGTTTTGCAAGTACAGCCAGCGCTGCAATCGGAATCCGAATTTGCGCCTTGGTAAATCATCGGGGCCGCGGCATTGGCCGCGCAATCCATTGCTTTGTCGATGAGCGAACCATAGCCAATAAACTGATTCGGCTGCGTATTGCACTCCAGATAGCACTGCGGATCGGCACAGTCAGTCAAGCAATCATCGTTGTCATCTTCGTTGTTGTTGCAAATTTCGCGAATGGTAGTTTTTTGCTTTGGACAGACTGCCATATCGCCGTTGCCGTTACTGCTGTTATTGGTCAGCGCATCAAAGTTCCAGCAGCCAAGTAAGCTTAGACCGCAAAGCCAAGGGATAATAATAAGTCGATGCATTTAGAACCTCACGACGACACCGCGGGATGATCCAAGGGAAAGTTCCGCTATCGGACGCAAAGCGGATTCCTTGTTGCTACGCAGTTCAAGACGTAAAAGGACTCCGGTGGCGATGGCGCCGGCGGCGCCTAGTCCCAGAAGTCCGTAACCAGCCGAGGCCTGATCGTGCAGCACGCCGACATCGGCAAGTTGGCACATGGATACACAAATTCTTTGCAAGTCGTTATAGCGGCTGTTGACGAGCCCCAAAGTCGTGGCCCCAGCAATGATGAGGGCCACGGTGGTGGCACCCGCCATGAGGCTGTAAATCGGAAAGCGGCGCGGGGGTGGGGCGCCGCCAGCGGCTGGCTCGCCTAGGGGCGCCGAAGGGGCTTGGCGTCCAAGCTCTCCTTCCAAACGGGAAATTTCTTGGCGGATGTATTCGCCGTCGGGATCTTTGGGGCGGGCGGTGATGAATTGCTGAAAGTGGGCCAGAGCGTCGCGCGGCCGGCCCATGCGCACTTCGCAGCGGGCCAGATTGTTTAATAGATCGACAAGGGGCAAAAGCGCGTAGGCCGAGTTAAATTCCAGCCAGGCATTGGGAAAGTCGCCATTTGTATAAAGCTCGACGCCGCGCACAAAATGGGCGCGCGCAGCTTCGCGCTTGGGCGTGGACACCTCGGTGGCCAGCTCTTTGGGCGCCGCGGCTGGGGCCGGGGCCGGCGTTCCCGCTCCGGCCGGAGCCGCGTGCAGCGTGCTGCACATAAGTAGTAGCGCGAGCCCACTTACAGGAGCAGCTAGTCTTAAGAACAGATTTTTTTCGAAAATCGGCATGGGGGCAAAAATATTTTACACTTCGCCGGTCGGTTCACACATCCCTTATGCAAACCGCCATGTGATATTGTGCCGCCCCTATAGGCGCGACATAAACGTGATGAAAGAAGCAAATCGGACCGTGGCGGTGACCGGGGCCAGCGGGCACATCGGCAATAACCTGGTGCGTGCGCTTTTGCACAGCGGCCGAAAAGTTCGCGCGGTCGTGCGGGCCGCGGACAGCCGCGCCCTGGCCGGTCTTGATTCCATCGAAGTTTTTGTGGCCGATGTGCGCGACCAAGCCGCGCTAAACCGCGCCTTCTGCGACGTGGATGTCGTGTATCATCTGGCGGGCCAGCTCACACTTTCCGACAAGCCGATCGCTACCTTGGAATCGATCAATGTTCAAGGTACACACAACGTCGTCGCCGCCTGCCAGCGTCAGGGAGTGCGGCGGCTTGTGCACTTTAGCTCGGTGCAGGCGCTATGGCTCGATTCTCGCCAGGGGCGGGTCGATGAAAATCATGAGCTCGCCGATCGCCCGGATGCGATTTTGTATGACCGCTCGAAAGCGCTGGCCGAAAAAGCCGTGCTGGCCGGAGTACGGCAGGGCTTAGATGCGGTCATCATCAGCCCGAGCGGGGTGCTAGGCCCCTTTGACTTTCTGCCTTCGCCGCTCGGGCGCTTTCTTATCGCCTTGTGTGAGCGGCAACTGCCGGCGCTGGTTGCTGGCCACCATAATTTTTGCGATGTACGCGATGTTGTAAAAGGCGCGATAGACGCCGAAGTGCACGGCCGCCGCGGTGAACGTTATTTGCTGGCCGATTCTACCCTATCGCTAAAAGAGCTAGCACTGATTGTCGAGAAGTGCAGCGGTCAGCGCGTTCCGCGCCTCGTGACGCCGCTGTGGCTGGCGCAAATGGCCCTTCCGGCCTGGGCCGCCTGCAGCAAGCTTTTCGGCCTAAAAACGCTGTTTACGAGTGATTCCCTGCGCACGCTGGATGGCAATCATCAAATTGTGATCGAAAAAGCCGAACGCGAGCTTGGTTATGCGCCGCGGCCCATCGCTCAAACCATCGCTGACACCCTTGGCTGGTACCGCGACGCGGGCTATCTGAGATAAACCGCTGCCGCGGACCTCATTGACACCCGGTACTTCGATGCTGTACCTTTCCCGCGCTTGCCAAGATAAGGGCCCCCTACATGGCGATTGAGTTCTCTCCCCAGGCCGAGCAGAGGATCCGCGACATTTGCCGGCAGTATCCGAATACTCAGGCGGCGTGCCTGCCCGTGCTGCACTTGGCACAGGATGAGTTTGGCCACCTGTCCGACGAAATTTTGGAAAAAGTGGCCGCGAAGCTGGCCTTGCCCAAGTCGCACGTTTTCGGGGTGGCGACGTTTTACACCATGTACCATCGCGAGCCCGTTGGAAAACGGGTGCTGATGATGTGTACCAATGTGTCGTGCATGCTACGGGGCGGCTATGAGACGCTGCACAAGCTAGAACAAAGCCTGGGCGTAAAGGCCGGTCAGACGACTTCAGACGGTGAATTTACGCTAATCGAAGAGGAATGTCTGGCCGCTTGCGCCGACGCCCCAGCCATGATTTGCGGCGAGCGCTACTTTTTGAACCTGACCTCCGATAAGGTGGATGCCGCCCTTGCCGAGTGCAAAAAGCTGCCGCCGATGCACGGTCACGCACCTGGCCATGGTCAGGCTCACGGGCCGGCTTCGAACAAAAAGTCCTGAGGCGCAAGATGCCAGCCGATCTCAATACCAAGATAGTGACTCGCCTATTTGGCGTCGCCAATTCCAACCGCATTGATGTTGCGATGCAGCAGGGCGTGTACAGCCGGCTGCCGATCGCCCTTGGCATGTCGCCCTCGGCGGTCGTGGACGAAGTGAAAAAAAGCAACCTGCGCGGGCGCGGCGGCGCGGGTTTTCCGACGGGGACCAAATGGAGCTTCATCCCCAAGGGCGCGCCTACGGTCTACCTCGTCTGTAACGCTGACGAATCAGAGCCGGGCACCTGCAAGGATCGCGAACTTTTGTTCTGGGATCCGCACCTGCTTATCGAAGGCATGATCATTGCCTCGTACGCGCTCGGCTGTCGCCACGCCTACATTTACATTCGCGGCGAGATGATTCGCGAAGCCGCGGTGCTGCAAGCGGCCGTTTCACAAGCCTATGAGAAACGCTTTTTAGGCACCGAGGTCAACACCGCCGGCGGGCCCTTCAAGCTGGATCTGACCGTGCATCGCGGCGCCGGGGCTTATATCTGCGGCGAAGAAACTTCGCTGCTGAACTCGCTGGAAGGCAAACGCGGCTGGCCGCGCATGAAACCGCCATTTCCGGCGGTCAAGGGGCTGTTCGACAAACCGACCATCGTTAACAATGTCGAAACCCTGATGAATGTCCCCTGGATCATCGAAAACGGCGGCAAGCCTTTCGCCGATCTGGGCGTGGCCCGTTCAGGCGGCACGCGCATGCTGTGCATGAGCGGCCACCTCAACAAGCCCGGAGTTTATGAATTGCCGATGGGCATTCCGCTGCGCGAAGTCATCTACGATGTTTGCGGAGGCGTGCCGGGCAATAAGAAAGTCAAGGCGGTCATTCCAGGGGGCTCTTCCATGCCACCCCTTGATGCCGATGAGCTAGACATCCCGATGGAATTTGATGCTCTGCAAAACGATCCGCGCATCAAACCGGTGATGGTGCGGCCGGGTCAGGTTTTCGAGCTGGCGCCCGGCAAACCGCTGCGCACCATGGCTGGTTCCGGTGGCGTCGTCGTCATGGACGAAGACACTGACCTAGTTGCCGTATGCGCTCGCATCATGCGCTTTTATGCGCATGAATCGTGCGGTCAGTGTACACCCTGCCGCGAAGGCACCGGCTGGCTGGCCCGCGTCTGCACCCGCTTGTCCGAAGGGCAGGGCAAACCAGAGGATCTGGATCTTATGGCCTCCATCGCATACGGCATCGCCGGAAATACCATTTGCCCGCTCGGCGAGGCTGCCGCCTGGCCGATGCTTGGCTTTTTGACCAAATTTCGCGGCGAGTTTGAGAAAAGGGCGGCACATTCATGATCGAGCAACTACTCGCATTGGCTCCGGTTGCGGCTCGACAGGCACCTTTGGACGCTCAGCCTACAGCTTGGTGTCCCGCCTGGGCATTTTGGGCCCTGGCGGCGCTGGTGGTCATCGGCGCCATAGCGACGATTACGCGCAAAAACCTGATTAGCGCCGTGATGGCCCTGGTGGCCACCTTTTTTGGACTGGCTGGCATTTATGCGCTGCTGATGGCGCACTTTTTGGCGGCCATTCTGATTCTGGTCTACGCCGGCGCCATCATGGTGCTTTTCATCTTTGTCATCATGGTTCTAAACCATACGGAAGCCAATACCTGGGTGATCGAAAGCCCCGTCGCCAAAGCCATAGGCATCGGCGGCCTCGTCTACTTTTTGGTACGGATCGTCGAAGTGATTATTGGTGCTCCCGACGGTCCGCGGGTGCGCATCGGGCTGCCGCCACCTGACTTTGGTTCGGTGGCCAGCGTGGGCGATTACTTTTTCAAAACTTTTCTATTTCCGTTTGAATCGATCTCGATTTTGCTCGTCATCGCGGTCATCGGCGCGGTGGTGCTATCGCGCACCGTTTCTCGACCGACCACCATTCATGAATTGCCCAAGGAGGAGCAGCCGCATGGACCCAAAGAGACGGTCCCGCTGGGCGAAGACGCGGCCGCTACCGACCCCCACGGAGGCCACTAACCATGCAGCCGTTTGTCAGTGCCGCTTCTGAGATCGGCCTAGCGCACTTTTTGATCCTTGGGCTGGTGCTGCTGGGCATCGGTGTGTTTGGCGTCTTTATGCGACGCAATGTTCTTATCACCCTGATGTCCATTGAGCTCATGCTCAACGCTGGAAACCTGACCCTTTTGGGCTTTGCGCGTGCCTTGCATGACATGCGCGGGCAGGTGCTGGCGTTTTTAGTGATTGCGGTCGCCGCTGCCGAAGCGGCCATTGGATTGGCGATTGTCGTCGGGGTGTTTCGCATTCGCAAGAACACCGACCTCGACGACCTCAACCTCCTGCGTTACTGAAGGCGGTCCTCATGACGGAGAGTTTCCCGCTTTACTTGATTGTTCTGCTGCCGTTTTTGGGCGCGGCGCTGAACCTATGTTTTGGCCGCCGGCTGGGCAACGGATTTGTTAGCCTTGTGGCCTGCGCCGCCGTGGCCGGTGCCGCCCTGGTATCAACGCGTGCCGTATGGATGCTGTCGCATCTGGGCACGCGCGATGTGCTCGTCGACCAGTTGTTTTCGGGCGATTGGCTGACTGCTGGCGATTTGCACATTGCCGCTGGGCTCGTGCTCGACCGGCTGTCCGCAGTGATGGTGATGATCATCACTTGGATTGCGCTGCTCATTCACATCTACGCCACCGGCTACATGGAGCATGAGCCTGACTACGCCCGTTTCTTTGGCTACCTGAATCTGTTTACCGGCTCGATGCTGATTTTGGTTCTGGGCGATTCTTTGCCGGTGACTTTTGTCGGTTGGGAAGGTGTGGGTCTGTGCAGCTATCTGCTCATTGGCTTTTGGTACACCGAGGACAAAAACGCCACCGCGGGTCGCAAAGCGTTCATCGTCAACCGCATCGGGGACTTCGGCTTTCTGCTCGGCATTTGCCTTTTGTATACGGTCATCGGCACCGTCAAATATGCTGATCTGCCGGCGCACATTTCACAGCTTCGCGTTCCGCTGTGGCAGGACTGGCCGGCCGCTTACTGGATTGCGCTCTTGCTTTTTGTCGGCTGCGCCGGCAAAAGCGCGCAGATTCCCCTATACGTCTGGCTGCCCGACGCCATGGCTGGTCCGACGCCGGTTTCCGCCCTGATTCACGCGGCAACCATGGTGACCGCCGGTGTCTACGTCGTGGCGCGAACTCACATTATTTTTGACATCACGCCGTCGGCAGCACAGATGACAGTGGCCGGCATCGGCGCGGTCACTGCACTTATGGCGGCCACCATCGGCATTGTGCAGCGCGACTTTAAGCGGGTGCTGGCTTATTCGACGGTAAGCCAGCTCGGCTTTATGTTCGTCGGGGTTGGTACCGGGGCCTATGTCGCCGGTATTTTTCACCTGATGACGCACGCCTTTTTCAAGGCCGGACTGTTTTTGGGAGCCGGCTCGGTCATGCACGCCATGGGTGGAGAGGGCGACATCACCAAGATGGGCGGACTCGGCAAGCACATGCCGGTGACCCGCTGGACCTTCTTTGTCTACTGTCTGGCTATCGCTGGCATCGTTCCCTTTGCCGGATTCTTCAGCAAAGACGCCATCCTGGCCGGTGCTTTCGCCAGCCATTTCAAGATGGCCCCGACAGCCACGGCAATGCAGCTCAGTCTGATCGCTTGGTACCCCAAAATTCTTTGGGGCATTTTGGCGCTGGCGGCGCTGTGTACAGCGTTTTATATGTGGCGGCTTTATTTCCTGGTCTTTACCGGCGAATTCCGCGGAACCAAAGAGCAGGAACATCATCTGCACGAATCGCCGACGGAAATGACTTTGCCGCTGGTAGTTCTGGCCGGCGGTGCGGTGCTGGCGGGCCTCATCGGTGTGCCCCAGATCATGACCCACGGCCTACCCGATTCCGTCGAGCATGTGCTGACCTTCTTTCATCACTGGCTGGTGCCATCGGTGCTGCCGATTGGGCCTGAACCTCATGAACACATCGTTGAGTGGGGACTTATGGCGGCGGCGCTCAGCATCTCGCTTGTGGGCATTGGCGTGGCTGCCTGGCTATACCGCGGCGGCATCAGCCGCACCGCAGTTTCGGTGCAGCAGGCGCTGCCCGGCGCCTATCGCCTACTTTGGAATAAGTACTACGTAGACGAACTGTACGGCTTTTTGTTCGTTCGTCCGCTGCGCGCCTTGGCCAATGGCCTATGGAAGATTGCCGATGGCATCCTCGTAGACGGCGGTTTGACCAAGGTCGGTCCGGAAATCGTCCTGTTTTTTGGCGACCTGACGCGGCGCATTCAAAACGGCGACGTTCAGCGCTACCTGATTGCCGTGATGCTCGGCACTGGCGGCTTGCTTTACCTCAGCACCTACTGGCTGCCCTATATGGGCGTTCAGACCGAGGTCAAACAGAGCGGGCGCCGCGTTGAGCTAAACCTAGGCAAAGGCTATGTGAAAAGCGGACAGCTCAAGTACCACGTCGACTGGGAGGGCGATGGAAAGTTCGACGTCGTCGATTCTTCTGAGCCCAGTCAGATGCATGAGTATACCGGCTCCGGTACGTACAACATCATCATCTCGGCGCAGGATCCGCATTGGGGCGTGATCAAGCGTTCCGACGACCTGATTTTTGGTACATGTCACTGGCTGCGGCGGCAGTTTGGCTCCTGCGACCAGTTGCGGATCAAGGTGGAGTAGGAGAAAGCGATGAGTATGATCCTGCCCCTGATCACGTTTCTGCCGCTTCTTGGCGCGCTGATCTGCATGGTCGTCCCGCGCGAGGAGGTCGAGCTGCAGCGCGGTCTTGGCTTTTCGTTTGCGCTGCTGACTTTTCTGGCGTCGCTTTTGGTGCTCGTCGGCTTTGAGCCCGGGACCATGAACCACGTCGTCAAATGGGCCTGGGCACCAAGCTTAGGAATTCATTTTCACCTGGGCATCGACGGAATTTCGCTGTGGCTGGTGCTGCTGACGACCTTCCTTTTGCCCATCATCCTTTTGTCAACGACATCGGCCATCACCGAAAAAGTACGCGAGTTCGTGGTCGCCATGCTGGTGCTAGAAACCGGCATGCTCGGGGCGTTTTTGGCCCTCGACCTGTTTTTGTTCTACGTGTACTGGGAAGTGATGCTCGTGCCGATGTACTTCATCATCGGCGCCTGGGGTGGAGAGAACCGGCTGTATGCGGCGATTAAGTTCGTCATCTACACGATGGTGGGCTCGCTGCTCATGCTGGTGGCGATTTTGTTCCTATACATCAAGGGACATCAGGCCACCGGCGAGTGGTCGTTCGCGTACGAATCGATGCAGCGGCTGATTTTGACCCCCGAGCAACAGCTCTTCTGCTTTTTGGCCTTCGGCTTGGCCTTCTGCATCAAAGTGCCGCTGTTTCCGCTGCATACTTGGTTGCCCGACGCTCACGTCGAAGCGCCGACGGCCGGTTCGGTGGTGCTGGCCAGCGTCCTTTTGAAATTTGGCACCTATGGCCTGATTCGTTTCGCGATTCCGCTATTTCCCGATGCCGTCGCCAAAGTCGCCCCATGGCTGCAGCTACTGGCGGTGATCGGAGTGGTGTACGGCTCGCTTGTCGCCTACGCGCAAACGGATATTAAAAAGCTCATTGCCTACTCGTCGGTGGCGCACATGGGCTTTGTGGTGCTGGGCCTGATGATGCTCAACGTTCGGGCGGTCAACGGCGCTATCTATCAGATGCTGGCCCATGGCATCTCGACCGGCGGCCTGTTTCTGTGCGTGGGCGTGTTGTACGAACGGCGCCATACGCGGCGCCTGAACGAGTTTGGCGGAATCGCCGCAAAAATGCCGCTGTTTGGGGCGTTTTTGCTGATTCTGACAATGGCCTCGGTCGGATTGCCCGGCTTGTCGGGGTTTCCAGGCGAATTCCTCATCATTTTGGGGACTTTTAGCGCCGAACGCGGAATGGCGGGATTGCCCCCCAGCCTTTTTGTGCACGCCAAGCTGCTGGCCACGATTTGCGCAATCGGCGTGGTCTTGGGCGCGGTCTATATGCTGTGGCTGTTTCAGCGAGTGATGTTCGGACCGCTTTCCAATCCGCAAAACCGCAAGCTGTCCGACCTAAGCGGCCGCGAGATTTTTGTGTTGCTGCCGATGCTGGCCATGGCCTTTTGGCTGGGCATTTACCCATCCACTTTTCTAAAGGACATTGATCCAGCGGTGGAACGCACCATCGCCGCGTTCAAAGAAAAATATGCCGCCGGACCAGCGACGGCGAGCGATGCTCCGCGCATGCTGGGTGCGGGAAAGAAGCTCGACGGCGCCAAGAACCCCAGCGAACCCGCCAAGGCGGCGGTCAAATAGAGGGAGCTATGACCTTCAATCCGATGGACTTGCTCAATAGCTCGCCGCTGATTTTGCTGACCGTGGCCGGGCTGCTGCTGCTGCTTTTGGATGCGTTTTCACGCTCGCGGCTTGTTGGGCCCGAACACCAAAAGAAGATGCCGGCCGAGACTTCGTCGGCCGTCTCGGTGCCGCTGGCCGGCTCGCGCGGCTACTTGATGCCGCTTTGCGTGGTATCGCTTGCCGCCTGCTTGGCGCTTCTGGCCTTTATGCCCGAGCGGCTGGGCGACAGTCAAAGTCTGCTGCTTTACAACAACATGCTGATCCTGGATCGCTTCGGTCTTTTGATCAGCGCCATCTGTGTCGTCGGCGCGCTGCTTGGGGTCATGACAGCGCCGGCGTTTCTGCGCGCTCACAAGATGGAGTTTGGCGAATACTACGCGCTGATTCTGTTTTCGCTGTGCGGAATGGTCATCTTGGCGATGGCTGCCGACTTGGTATCGGTATTCATTGGTGTTGAGACCATGTCCCTTGGGGTCTACGTTCTGACCGGATCGTGGCGCCGTTCGCCGCGCTCTGCCGAAGCGGCGATGAAGTATTTTCTGGTGGGCGCTTTTGTATCGGGTCTTATGGTCTACGGCATTGCGCTTATCTACGGCAATGCCGGCACGACGGTTCTGGCCGATATACGCGAACATGCCAAAGAGATGTCGACCCGGCCGCTGTTTTATATAGGCTGGCTGCTGCTCCTCGTCTCCTTTTTGTTCAAAGTGGCGACGGTGCCCTTTCACATGTGGGCCCCGGATACTTATGAAGGGGCGCCCACGCCGGTCAGCGGATTTATGATGACCGGCGTCAAGACCGCAGCGTTTGCGGGGCTCGTGCGAATTTTCGTCGGCGCACTTGGTGGGTACGAGACGGCGATGCAGCCCTATACCGGCTGGGTGCATGCGCTATATGCGTTGTCCATTTTGACCATGACGCTTGGCAACTTGGGCGCGCTGCGTCAGGACAACATCAAGCGGATGCTGGCTTATTCCTCGGTCGCCCATGCCGGGTATTTGCTGATTGGCGTGATTTCGCTCGTGGTCGTTGGCGATGCCGCGCGCGGGCCGCTACTTTACTACTTAATGGCTTATACGCTGACCGTCGTCGGCGCCATGGGCGTTGTGGCCTGGCTAAGCCGCGATGAAAGCGGACCGGCCGGAGAGCGGCTGAACCTTTCTGATTGGGCGGGCATGGGGCAGCGCAGCCCGGCCGCAGCCTTGGCGATGACCGTCTTTTTGCTGTCTTTAGGCGGCTTTCCGCCGACGGCCGGTTTCTTCGGAAAGTTTTATCTGTTCCGCGTCGCCATGGACAAACCCAGCTTGCTGCCCCTCGTTTTTGTGGCGGTGGCCAATAGCTTGATCAGCGTCTACTACTACCTGCGCGTCATCACCACCATGTACTTCCGCAATGCTCCGACCCAGCCCACGACCCTTCCGCTTGAAAGTCGCGCGCTTTGTACGTCGGTTCTTGTTGCTGGATTGCTGGTGGTGGGACTTGGCGCACTGCCCGAATGGCTGTCACATCTGTGCAGCACCGCTACGCTTGGAGCACTCGGCCGGTAAGTATCAAAGGACCGCTCGCTACGACGCGTAGCGGTCCAGCGCTTGGCAGCGTCTGCTGCCGAGGAGACTGCGATTCCCAGGTGGTTTTTATTTATTAACGGAGTCGGGCTGCTTTTTTTGGGCCTGATGCTGTTATCCATGCGACTGCGCGAGCGGGCGCTGCACCGCCACTTGCTGGGAATTCTGTGGGCGCTTTTGTGTTGCGTGGTCGGGGGCGGTCTTTTGCTGATGGCCCGCGGATATCTGGCCCAGCCAGGCATGTCCGCGCCCGCTGTGCCGCGCGCCCGGGTTTTGGAATTTCCATCCGGGCGCTAAGTGAAGAAGCTGTTAGCGACCGCTTTTGTTTTCGAGTTTGGCCCAGGTGTCTTTGAGCGTTACGGTGCGGTTCCAGACCGGATGACCGGCGGTGGAATCTTCTACATCGACACAAAAATAACCGAGCCGCTCAAATTGGTAATTGCCTGGGGGGGCGTCCTTTAGACTCGGTTCGAGCATGCTGCCGTGCAGCACTTTGAGAGAATCCGAATTGAGTCCGGACTTCCAGTCCTGTCCTTCGGCGACATCCGCCGGATCGGCTTTGCAAAATAGCCGATCATAAAGTCGCACTTGCGCCGGTACCGCGTGCTCGGCTGATACCCAGTGCGAAGTGCCAAGCACTTTGCGCCCGTCGCTGGCATTGCCACCGCGCGAGTTTGGGTCCATCGTGCAGTGCAGCTCCACGACGTTGCCTTGCTCGTCTTTTATGACCTTTTGACAGGTGATAAGACAGGCCCAGCGCAAGCGAATTTCTCGACCGGGCGCCAAGCGAAACCATTTTTTGGGCGGATCTTCGCGGAAGTCATCTCGTTCGATGTAAATGACTCGCGAGAAAGGCACGCGGCGGCTTTGCGAATCCGGCTTGTCGGGAAAATAAGGCGCCGTAAATTCTTCGCTTTGACCTTCCGGATAGTTGGTAATGACGACACGCAGTGGATCGAGGACCGCCATGACGCGCGGCGCTTTGTCATTTAAGTCGTCGCGGATGGCGTGTTCCAAAAGCGCCACATCCACCAAACTGTCGCGCCGAGCCACGCCGATGCGTTCGCAGAAGGCGCGCAGAGCCGCCGGGGTGTAGCCGCGCCTGCGCAATCCGGCCAAGGTCGGCATGCGCGGATCATTCCAGCCGCTTACATGCTTTTGTCCGACAAGCTCCAAAAGCTTGCGCTTGCTTAGGACGGTATAGGTCAAATTGAGCCGCGCAAACTCGATTTGCTCGGGTTTGTGCGTATGCGGCAGATTTAGCGTCGGCCAAAGTTCGCTGATAAACCAGTCGTAAAGCGGGCGGTGGTTTTCAAACTCCAGCGTGCAGATCGAGTGCGTGATTCCTTCAAACGCATCGCTTAGCGGATGGGCATAATCGTACGTCGGATAAATCGCCCATTGCCGCTGGGTGCGGTGATGCGTCGAGTGACGGCGTATGCGGTATAAAGGCGGGTCGCGCAGATTCATATTTTGCGACGACAAATCGATTTTGGCGCGCAGTACATGGGCGCCGTCTTCGAATTCCCCGGCGCGCATGCGGCGAAATAGGGACAAATTCTCTTCGACCGAGCGGCTGCGGTAAGGACTTTCGCGGCCTTTGATGAAGTAGTTGCCGCGATATTCGCGCAGCTCTTCGACGGAAAGGCTGTCTACATAGGCTTTGCCGAGCTTGATAAGCTGCTCGGCGCACTCGTAGATTTTTTCGTAGTAGTCAGACGCAAAGTACACGCGGTCTTGCCAGTCAAAACCGAGCCAGCGCACGTCGTTTTTGATCGAATCGACAAACTCGACGTCTTCGGCATCGGGATTGGTGTCGTCAAAGCGCAGGTTGCACAGACCCTGGTAGCGCTCGGCCAGACCAAAGTTTAGGCAGATCGACTTGGCATGTCCGATGTGCAGATAGCCATTTGGCTCTGGCGGAAAGCGTGTCATCACGCTGTGGGATTTGCCAGTGGCCAAATCAGCATCGATGCGCTCGGTGATGAAGTGGCCAAGCGGCGCATTTTGAACGTCGGTGTTAGGTTCTTTGGGGACGGCGTGATTGTCGGAAGCCATATTGAGCCTGTCTGCCTTGCGGAGGCTCTCTTTTACCCGACTCTGCACGCGAGTTCAAGCGCTGGCCCTTGCCATCTTTGGCGGCGCTCGCATAGAGTGCCGATGTGACCAAGATGGCCAGAAGTGAGCGAGAACCCTACATCCTGGCCGCCGTGCGCAGCCCAATCGGTCGTTATCGCGGGGCCCTCAAAGATGTGCGTCCAGATGAGCTTTTGGCGCAAGTCATCGCCGGGCTGCTTTCTCGGGTGGCAATTGATTCGGCGGCGCAACGCGCGCTTATAGACGACGTCATCATCGGCTGCGCCAACCAGGCTGGAGAGGACAACCGCAACGTGGCGCGCATGGCCCTGCTTTTGGCCGAGCTGCCGCAATCGGTCTCCGGCGTGACGGTCAACCGGCTGTGCGGCTCGGGCTTGGAAGCGGTGCTGCAAGCGGCCCGGGCCATTCGCGCCGGCGAAGGCGATTTTTATATCGCCGGCGGCGTCGAGTCGATGACGCGCGCGCCATTTGTCATGGGCAAGCCTGACGCGGCTTTTGCAAACGGCAATCAGACGCTGTTTGATACATCTTTAGGCTGGCGCTTTCCCAATTCGCGTCTGGCGCAGCTTTTTCCACTGGAAGCCATGGGCGAGACTGCGGAAAACCTCGTCGCGCGCTATTCCATCGGCCGCGAAGAACAGGACCGCTTCGCATGGCGCAGCCATACCCGCGCCTTGGCGGCGCAGGCCGCCGGCCATTTCGAACGCGAGATTGTGCCGATACGCATCGCTGCGCAAGGAAAAGACAAGCCGGCGCAGATTGTTCAGCTTGACGAAGGACCGCGCAGCGATACGACCCTGGAACGGCTTGGCAAGCTAACGCCGGCATTTCGCGCCGGAGGCAGCGTAACCGCGGGCAATTCATCGACTTTGAATGATGGCGCGGCAGCCCTGCTTATCGGTACGGCCCAGATGGCGCGCTTGCTGCAATTGCGACCGCTGTGTCGTATCGTCGGTGGCGCTACCGCGGGGGTGGATCCGCGCTATATGGGCATCGGTCCGGTACCGGCAGTGCGCAAGCTGCTTTCGCGCGTCAATGTTCCGCTAGAAGCGATAGAGCGCATCGAGCTGAACGAGGCCTTTGCCGCGCAGGTCCTGGCGGTGCTGCGCGAACTGCCCGAGCTTTCCGGCGCGAATGTAGAACAGCGGCTAAATGTTTGCGGCGGTGCCATCGCGCTTGGCCATCCCCTAGGTTGTTCGGGAGCGCGCCTTGTTAGCACGTTGTGCCATGAGCTTTTGCGTTCGCGCAGCCGCTATGGTCTGTGTGCCATGTGCATTGGCGTCGGCCAGGGCA
Organism: uncultured Myxococcales bacterium; assembly: GCA_964460115.1. Taxonomy (GTDB): domain Bacteria; phylum Myxococcota_A; class Polyangia; order Palsa-1104; family JAEUJZ01; genus JAEUJZ01. Next base: position 60,081 of record CAYWPR010000003.1, on the reverse strand, counting down.
TTGCGGCGCTATTTGAGCGGCTAGACGACGGGGCTGAGCTTGGGCCAGCGCCCTGATTGCGTCTGCACGGAAGCTCTAATTGGTGTCAGATGCCCCGGAACCTCGTGCTAAGATTAAAAATTATATGCTCCCGCCGGTCGTGCGGGCAGCACGAGTGTCCTGCGGATAGGAACTTCATGCACACGACGCTTGTTTCGCGAAAAGAAGCTGTGCCGGCTGGCCTTGGTCATCCGCAATGGCGTTTCCGGTTCATGATGGCAATTGTAGTCGGTGTCCTCGGTTTGGAGGCGCCGGTTGCTTGGGCCGCGGGATCCAGCCATAAGGTGGCGGTGGTGCTGGAACCCAAGGTCACAGGTCCCATCATTCCTCAAGATCGAGACGTCATCGATAAAGCGGTGTCGACGGCGCTTGTCGAGCAGCAGTTTCAATTGGCGGGCAAAGACGAGCGCGACAGCATCGTCACCGCCGGAAATATGAAAAATTGCTACCGCAACGACTGCCTCGAACAGCTTGGCCGGCTGCTTGGCGTAAGCATCGTGGTTGCCTATCGCATCCACGTCGAAATCGCCGAGCTACCGCCTTCGGCCGCCGCAGCGGCGGAATCGCGGCGTGGGCGGCGCAGCGCTGAGAATGCCGCGTCGGCCACGGAAAGCGCCAGTCCGCTGCGCTGGCAAGTGACCGCCGCTCTTTACAATATCGAAGTCGGGGCCATCGGGGCGCGTCTTGAGATCAAATGCGAGCACTGCTCGGGCCCGCAAGTGGCGCAAAATGTCGCCGACATGATCAAACGTGCGGTTTTGGAGGATGCCTCCAAGCCGCGCGAAGTGCTGGAAATTAGCTCTGAACCCAGCAATTCATCCGTATTGGTCGATGGCGTTGAACTGGGCGTGACCCCTTATAAACGATTGACCTTTGTCGGGAAGCACGAAATTACGATACGCCATACCGGGTATAAGTCAGTAAATCAGCAAATTGATGTCGTCGAATCGCACAAGACCATTTTAAGTTACCCGCTGGAGCTAGGACGCGATACGCCGCGGTACATACATGAATATCAGCCCCGACCCAAATGGCGGCTGGGCGTTGGCGGTGGACTGATTGGTCTTGGTTTGGCTGGAATCGGCGTCGGAGCTTACGGTTTGGCCATTAACGGAAAATGTGTCGATGAACCACCGATAGGAATGGCTTGCGACACAGTGCGGCGCGGCTTGCCGGCCGGGCTCGGCTTTATGATCGGCGGGGCGGTTGCTGCGGTTGCCGGCGCGGTGATGATCATCATTCCCGGAAAACGCAATCCTCTTTTGCCGGAGAATGAAGCAGATACTTTTACCGACAAAGCCAATGAAAAAATAGCCCCCCCTCAGGCTGCTTTGTCGTTTGGCAGTTTGGGCAGCGGAGTCGGTATGCAGCTTATGGGAAACTTTTAGGAGTGTTTCCCACAAAAAACACACGACGTCGTTTTTTGGGGTGCCGAACGACTTGGTAAACCTATACGCAAGGATTGGCCTATGAAGAATCTTAGAAGTTATTGGCTCCTGGCGCTGAGTGTGTGTTTAAGCTGCAACGTACTTTTTCCTGCAGAGCCGAATCCTAACGATTGCCGCAACAACGCCGGCCTATGTACTGCCAAAGGCGATATTTGCGACCAAGCCACCGGACTTTGCGCTCGTACCGACGGAAGTTGTACGTCTGCGACCATGTGCATGATGCCTTCTGCGACGGTCTGCACCAACAATCAATGCGTGCCTTGTGGAACCAATGAGGATTGTATTTTTTGGTCTACCTCGCGCAACGCAACGCCAAAGCGAAGCTTTTGCGTGAATATACATGAAGCAAATCTTTGCACCGAATGCCGACCTGGACAAGATTTAATAGACTGCACCGATCCAAATAAGCCAACGTGTGATTCCAATAATGGAGTCTGCCGAGATTGCCGAGCCGACAATGAATGTATATCTGGTATTTGTCGAAAACCAGGAGATTATCCAGATGATCCACCCATTCAAAATTTAAAATTCGGGCAGTGCGTCTCTATTGACGATATTTCCTATGTCAACAAAGACAAAGCCGGCTGCCTAAGCAGTGGATCAGCAAGTAGCCCGGATGTGCCATTTTGCCAACTGGATGCAGCCATCAATGCTGGCAAGCCTTATATTAAGATTGCTGGCAATACGAATGGGAAATATCAAAAAATTAATAAGGACCTGCAAGGCCGCAGCTTTATTCTAGTCGGTGAGGGGCGAGATACTAAACCTACTTTGCTGGATGAAGTCAGAGTACAAAACGGCGCACTTGTGCTGTCCAATTTGCAAGTTCTTGCCAGTAATAATATGGCTGCCGCGGTGACCTGCGATGGCAGCGGCAGCAGCATATATATGGTGAATTCAAAAATTGGCAACAATGGCGGCCGTGCTGTGGACGCCCACTTAGATTGCCAGCACTTGACCGTCGACCGCTCGATGATAGATTGTCATAACAATCCGAAATATGGGCTTTTTATAGGCGGGACCGATGTGGCCAAGACGACGTATCGCATTCTGAATTCTGCCGTGATTCAATGCGGCGACATCGCTGACACCGGAGAGCTATATGGTATCTATTTGAATTTGAAAGCAGAAGGGACTTTTATGTTCAATACAGTCTACTTAAACTCCAGAGGGCTTAATTGCTCGAATGGGAAACTATACACAACAAATTCGATTATCACTGGAAGTACAACCGGCATAAATATGGAATCTAACTGTGGCACTCCTAGCTATACTGTCACCGGGAACGTGGATTTTATGCCGGGCAGTGAGCCCAAACTAGTCGATGGCTCGGCAAAGAATGATGCTTGCTGCGTTGATAAGGCACAGCCGCCCACAGGTAGTCAAATGTTTCCAACTGACTACTACGGTACCTCGCGCCCACAGGGCAATGGATACGATATCGGGTATCAGGAGCTTAAGTGATCTGGGCTCTGGAATTATCGGCGTATATGGCCTTTGCTGCAGAACATGTACAGAACATGTGCAGAACATGTTCTGCACATATCGTATCCCTCTATTAACAAGCGAATAACTAAGCTATGTTTGTCCTGTGCGCGGTTCCGATGAGAAAGCTCTGCTGATCACTGATGATGGTGAACCATCACGACCGCGCGAAGCTTTAGTTCCCACAATCATTCCAACTTGGCTGGGCACGGCGCTGGCCACCGAGCCTCATCCGCAGCCGCTACGCATTGGATCCACGCTGCTTGGGCGCGATGTGGATGCAGCGCATGGCCTGTCCTTGGCGGAGTCGCGCGTTTCGCGTTCGCATGCCGCCATTCACTATCAGCCGGCGCTGGCGCAGCTTTATATTGCCGATCTGGGTAGCCGCAATGGCACCTACGTCAATGGTGTACGCGTAAAGCAATGCACTTTGCGCGACCAAGACCTGATTCGCGTGGGCGATTGTCTGCTGCTCGTGCGCTATCAGCAGCCCATTGCACCGGAAGCTCTCGAGCGCGAGCTACTTGGTCAGTCGCCGCCCATGCGCCGGCTGCGCGCGACCTTGTCGAAAATTGCCGTGACTTCGGCGACCGTACTATTAAGCGGCGAAAGCGGCACCGGCAAAGAGGTGGCTGCGCGCTATCTGCACGCGGCCAGCGGACGCACCGGGGCGCTTGTTGCCGTCAATTGCAGCGCCATTCCCGACACGCTTTTTGAAAGCCAACTATTTGGCCACGTCCGCGGTGCTTTTACCGGGGCGCAAGCAACTATGGGTTTTTTTCGCGCGGCGCAGGGCGGCACTTTGTTTTTGGACGAGGTTGGAGAACTGTCGGCCCTGGCGCAACCCAAGCTTTTGCGCGTCCTTGAGGAACGGCTTATCTATCCGGTTGGTTCGGTCAGCGCTTTGCCGGTGGACACGCGGCTGATTCTGGCCACCAATCGCGACCTTAGTGCGGCCGTCAGCGAAGGGAAATTTCGCGCCGATTTATTTGCGCGAGTCGCCGAAGTCGTCGTCGGGCTGCCGCCGCTGCGCGAGCGTAAAGAAGATATCCTGCCGCTGCTTTTGCACAGCCTTGGCCAATTTCCCAGCCACATGTCTGCGGATCTGGTGGAGCGCTTGCTTTTGCATCCCTGGCCCTACAATGTTCGCGAAATCGTCAAGCTGGCCGTCGAGCTTCAAGTGCTTGGCGACGACCTGTCGGTCATTGAAAGCAGACTGCGCATGCCGCGCGGACCAGCGGCGCAGGCAGTACCGCAGGATTCGGACGCGCCAGAACGCGGACGCTTGGAATCGCTCTTACACGAACATCACGGCAACGTTGCCGCCATCGCTCGTACGCTGGGGTGTGCGCGCAAGAATGTATATCGCTGGATAGACATCTATCAAATTGAACTTCGGGCTTATCGCCACTAGGAAGGGCTGCCGCTAATTGTTGGTACACAGTTTGCTGATGCCCTCGCGCAAGATCATTGAAAGGAGGTTGTAATGTTGTCCCATCGTGTATCCTATTTCTTACCTTTGGCAGGTCTGGCCCTGCTAACTAGCTTAGGGGTGTTAACCACCTATACACCTACAGTGCATGCTGCCACTGAACGGCGTTTTACGGTAGATGACAATGGTAATTTTTTAATCTTTGGCAATACAGTCGGTTTTGACTGCCACGATGGCGTCGTCGTGGATCCGGTGGTCGGCTTTGTACCCAGGCACTTGCTTGGCGGTTACAACTGCAATGGCCTTTTGGGCAATGACATCGATAGCTCCATTGATATTTACTGGCGTTCGGAATCGCCGCAAGCCAATCAGGCCCAAGCGTCACTGACTTGGGATCCGTCTCAGGCACGAAGCACTGCGATGCTCGTGCTTCCGGCCAATGCGCGCGTGCTGCATGCCCGTCTGTACTGGGCCGCGCAGCGCAGCCAAGGGCAGGGCGCCGGTACTTCGGTCACCTTCGAGCGGCCTGGCGTCTTCAAAAGCACCCTGCAGCAGGAAGTTGCGGCGACCCACGTCACGCCGGCCAATGGTCTTGATTATTATCAAAGTAGCGCTGACGTGACCCGTGAATTGCAATCAAATGGCAGCGGCATCTACCGCGTCAGCGGAATTCAAACTTTTGATGTGCGAAATAAGGATATCGACGTCGCCTATATGGTCTGGAATGTAGTTGTTTTTTACCATTTGGATGGCGAGCCGAGTCGTAACTTGTCCTTATTTGATGGATTGGATCGAGTCAGCCCCGGCTCCGGCAGCTCAACCACCGTAGACCTGAATGGCTTTACGGTGCCTACCGGTACGCTGCAGCCAAAGACGGGTATTCTTGGCGTCATTGCCTATGAGGGAGATGAGAACATCTCCGGAGATAGCCTAGCCATCGTGGGCAGCAGCGCCCTTGAAAATACCAACAACCCGTTTAACAACTTCTTCAATCGGACTTTTACCATCTTTGATCAGCGCGCCCCGCGTCCCGGCGATTTGCCGCAAATGACCGGCGGACCTAAGTCGATGGCTGGCTATGACGCCGACGTCTTGGACATTACCAGCAGTCTGACAGCTGGAAAGAAATCCCTGCAGGTAATGGCCTCGACCACTAACGACGAGTATTTTCTGGGTGTGCTCGCTACCGCGGTTCAGACGGTACGTCCGGTATTTTCCAGTACTACCAAATCTGTTCGCAATATTACGCACACCGATGGTCGCTTTTTGCCGGGCGACACGCTGGAATATACGATCTCGACCAAGAACACCGGCAACGATGTCGGCACCAAGGTTGTCGTCACCGATAAGCTTCCCAGCAAAGTCACCTACACGCCGGGTTCTCTAAAACTTGTCACGGGTCCCGGTGCTCCGGCTACCCTCTCGGATGGGGCCGATTCGGACGTGGGTGAGGTTGTAAGCGGCACTGTGACCATGCGCCTGGGCACCGGCGCCAATGGCACAACTGGGGGCAACTTAGGAGTGAATGAAAGCGCATCCTTTCAGTTTCTTGTCACGATCAATGCGAACGCCCAGGGTACCATTGACAATCAAGCGGTGCTGACTTCCACTGGCCAAGTCGCAGGATCCGATCCTTCTCCTGGCGGAACTTGGAACAGCGGCAATGGCACCAATCCAAATGCTCCGACGACGATTGTGATCTCGACCTGCCAAAGCAATGCCGATTGTTCGCAGACGGCGCCCATCTGCGACCTTAGCTTGATTCCCCCGCAGTGCGTCTGCAAGACCAACAGCGACTGCCCGGTTGGTCTGGTTTGCAATTCGGCTGGCAATATGCAGTGCGTCGAGTGTATACCGCCCAATAATTCCACTTGCGATCCCAACGGAGCTGGCGGCGTCTGCCAGAGCAACAACCAGTGTGGATGTAACAACAATAACGACTGCAGTGGTGGCCGCAATTGCAACACCACCACCCATATCTGTGACCCCATCGATACGGATCTATCGCTGACTTTCACGCGCTCGCCGGTAGGCGGCATTCTTGAGCCGGGCACCCCGATTACCTATACCCTGACCGCGACCAATAATGGCCAAGTTGCCGTCAACAACGCGAATTTGTCCGCGGTGCTGAATCCGAATCTGGCGGGAGCCATGTGGACTTGTACCAGCAACGGCACGGCGATTTGTCCGGCGCTGTCTGGTACGCTGCCTCTGGATTCGCTCGTCAACTTGCCCGCAGGCGGGAAGCTTGTCTATACCTACACGGTCACTACAGAGAACAATCCGTCCTCAAGCTCGCTGGATTTCAGTGCTTCATTGACTCCGCCGCGCGGGTTTCGCGATACCAATCCGAGCGACAATACCGTTGCCGACAGCATCATCGTCGGCATGCTACCGCTTGGGCCTGATCTGGTGATCGCAGTGAGCGAGAAGCCGTCTGATACCGACAGCTCGGTTGCCTATACTGTGCAAGTTACCAATCTGGGACCGGGCGAAGCCGATGGGGCCACCGTAACCTACAATGTTCCTGATGGTGCCGACATTACCCTGATGCCGGGTGACGGCTGGCAGTGTGATCGCCCGAATAACGGCACGCAGGTGGTGTGTACCCGCACCAAGCCCATTCCTGAGGGAACGGCTTCTCCTATCGTCATCGTTGCCAAGGGACAACTGGGCCAAACGGAATTGCCGCTGAAGATTTCGGTGATGGCCACAGACGAAGCCGGCGGTCCTCTTGCCGACCCTCATCCTGCCGACAATACTATTGATCGAACGACGACCTTGCATTCGTTCAAGTATGCTGGCGGTGGTTTTGGCGGATGTAATTGCTCGTTGACCCCAGATTCAACACGACAGCCCGCTGGTACTGCCGCAGTTCTGCTGGTCGCGGTTTTAGGCGTGGCACTGGGGTTACGGCGGGTCTATCGGCTGCGTCGCATTCATTCGTAAGCTTCCGTTCGATCGACTAGGAACGTACTTCCTCTGCCTTCCGCTCTTTCTCGAACGAGAAACCTGCGGGACTTGCCAGATCCAAATTCACCGTCGAGAAAAACTGCCTTTCAGATCGTTTCGGGAATGATTTTGGAAACCGAATAAAATCAAAATGTTAGACCTGCTTGGCGACGGAAACCATGAGGGCTTCGAGTTGTTCGGGGGCCAGTTGCCGCAGGAGGCTTTCAAGGCGGCGCAGCTCGGGAGCGGCCGGCTTGGCGGCCAGGGCTTTGGTGATCCGTGTGGTGCGAGCACTGTCCAGGGTTTCGTGGCTGATGTAGTGCTTGCGGGTGATTGTATCGGTGCCGTGTCCGAGCGCTTCGGCCACGAGCTGAGAGGACGCGCCGCACGTCACAGCGAGCGACGAGTGCAGGCCACATAGGCTGTGCGGACAGACAATGCGCGACATGCTGAGTTGGTCTCAAGAGCCGTTCGTCGCGGCTGCGCAAGCGCCCAAAGCGCATCGCCGTTATCGGAGCGTACTGGCTAAATTTCTTCAATTAGAGCTGCATCGGCTTATGATGGCATAGATGTTCTTCTGGAAGCGCTTCTGCGCAATAACTTTGGCGATGGCTCTTTTTTCTGCAGTTTGCTGCACACAAAGCTCTGTACGTCTCGATAGCAGTTCGAGCTCCGCGGTGTCTTCAGGACCTGGGCCGAAGTCTGCGCCCGGGGGCGATGTATCTAACTTGAGCCAAGCGGATTTCGAGCGAATCAAATCGCGGCGGGGTACGGCTTTCGGCTCGGCGATTGCGCTGTCTGGAAATCGATTGGTGGTAGGTGAGACGGGCTCTTTGAGTGGTGGCAGGGCCGAGTTTGGCGCGGTGTATGTCTTTTTTCGTAGTGGGGCCATCTGGAGATTGCAAGCGGTTCTTAGCGCAAGCGATCGCAAGCCCGGAGATTCCTTTGGCGCCTCCGTATCAATCTCTGGCGATATTGTGGTGGTCGGCGCGCCAAGCGCCGATGCAAATGGCAGGACCGGGGTCGGCGCGGTATACGTGTATGTGGCAAAGGGAACATCCTGGGTAGAGCAGACCAAGCTGTGTAAGACCGTCCAGGGAGTAAATAGCTACTTCGGCGAATCGGTCGCGGTGTCCGGCGATACTATGGTGGTTGGAGATACCAGTGATGGAACGTCGGGCGGCGCAGCGTACGTATATGTGCGCCAGGGGGAAGGCTGGACACTGCAAGCCAGCCTCCGCGGCTCCGCTTCCGGTGCGCACGGCCAACTTGGATCCTCGGTGGCGCTGCTTGGGAATACGGCGCTTGTTGCCAGCTTTGGATACGATACGGACCGCGAACCAATTCCGGGAGAAGCCTATGTATTCGCGCGCAGCGGAACCGCCTGGACCGAGCAAGCCCGGTTTATCCCTAGCAATTGGAAAAAGTGGACGCTATTTGGCAATGCAATCGCACTTGGCCAGGATATCGCCGTCGTCGCAGATGCATACGAACAAATCGCGTACGTGTACGCACGTCGAGGGATGACTTGGGAGCTTGAGGCCAAGCTGACCACAGCGGATCGGACCGATTTTGACCGTGGTTTTGGCCACGCTGTTGCAGTATCTCAAGACACCGTGGTTGTAGGGAGTACTCGTTCCGTGTATGTGCATGGCAACAAACCCTATGCCATGCATGTGTTCGGCAAAACCGGAAAGACGTGGTCCCTGCAGGCAGAGATCCCACTTGGAAGCGGTGATATCGATGACATGACACCGATGTCGGCGGCTATCGAGCAAGATACGATTTCCTTTGGTGCGGCCGGAGGGGCAGAGAATCAGGTGGGACAAGTGGATGTATTTGTACGTGGAACCCGCTGGGATCGGCAGGCTCGACTCATCCCCACATTGATTGGGCCGGGCGGCACTCCTTGAACGAGGGAACGTGATCAATGTCACATTCACGATACAGGATGGGAAAAGAACCAGAGGCGGCGGCAGGTTAAGAGGCGGCGCTTTGGTCTACTTGTCATTCTTCTCGTTGGCCGTCTTGGCTGCTTCCTTCAGCAGGTTGTTGACCTGCTCGAGAAGATCCTTGGCCTTCGCGGCGTTTCCGCCCAGCTGATACTCATTGGCCTTCTGCGCAGCGGTGATCTTCTCGTAGGCCTGCTCCACCAGCCGCTGGGCTGCAGCGAGGTTCGGGTGGCGCGCGCCCACGTTGGTGACTGGCTTGGCCATGGCCGCAGAGCTCACCATGAACGCCATTCCCAGGACTCCCGCGGAAATCAGCTTCTTCATCATCTCCTCCGTTTCATCAAACAGGGTGTGCCCTCGGGGCACGGTTGTGAAAGGACGGGGTATGTTACCACGTAGTTGGATTTACGATCCACGCTTTCTACATCAGCCCTGAGCGGCTCATTGACGGGGGCTAAGACGCAGGACCGGATCTTTTGCGCGGACGAAGCGACCAGCATTACGGCCGGCGGTCTTCCGTAGAAAGCAGCGTTGATTGCTCCGAGCGCGCAAGGCCATCATATACGAGGCGGTGGACCCCCTGCGAATTGGGCGCCGGAACATCGAGGATGCGATGCCAGGGACGCCTTGGCCCGTCATCCATGAACAGCGCAGCCGGCGCACCCTTTGTCCAAGCAGACGGTCTGCCCCGGCGGATAGGCGCCGCTGGTCGCGAGCATCTTGCAGCCTGGCAGTCAAACGACGTCAAAGACATGGTAGATATCGTGGAGGAGCTTGCGTGTCTGAGTGTTGAGCCGACCTTCAACGTCCGAGACGAAGATGTAGCCGTCGGCACGACGCGCGGCCCTGACAGCGTAAAGCAGCCAATTGATACTCGTTCATTTAGCGGTATCTTCGCATTCTGGGCTTGCCGTTTCCAGAAGCTTATCGACGTCTGGGGAGAGAGGAGACGCGGACCGGGCAGCGAGTGATGCCGAGGTTTCTACGTGCCTCGATAGAATTGGCCTTCCACCGGAATCTGTAGGTAGATCATGGCCGGAATTCTTGCAGAACTCGCGCGATAAACGTGCGGCGCCTAGGGATGTTAGGCGCGCTGAGCTTGGCGCAGCGCGGGGGCACGGGCAAGTGCCCCCTATTTGATTTTTTCGTCTCCCGAGTTTTATAAGTTAGTTATCTCTGACTCAGGGGATTAGTTTGTCCCCTACGCTGGCCGCACTGTAGTAATATGGAAGGTAGTGTGATGTCTTTGCATGCTGATGCACTGATAGCGGCGCTGCCGGGGTGGGTCTTTGTGGCGAGCCTCGATGGCCAGGTGGTCGCGGCGAGCCCGGCGCTACGCGAGCTTCTGGGATCGATGGCAGCGGGCGAGCGGCTACACGAGCGGCTATTTCCTGAGGATCTGGCCGCTTTTAACAAGAGCTAGGACGAGCTGCAGCTAGGCGCTGCCGAGTCGGCGGTCGAAGGTCGGCTGCGCATGGAAGGGCGATATCTTGATGTGCGTTTTCGGCTACGCCGCGGTAGCGAGGCGGCTGCCGAGCAGATCTTCGGCATGCTCGAAACGTCCGCGGGAAACCGCGCCCCTTCTGATGTCCACGACAGCGCTGGCAACTTCACCTATCAATACGAATCGTATCTGCACGTTTGGGAAAACTGGATTCTGCCGATCCGTGACAAAAGCGGCATCACCCAAGGAGCAGTCGGCTGCTCGCTCGACGTTACAGAAAGCAAGCGCTTCGAGCGCGAGCTAAAGGCGCGGCTCGGCGTGATAAAGGAGCAGCAACACGTCATCAGCAGCCTGTCTACTCCAATCATCGAGGTGTGGGATGGGGTGCTGACGCTGCCGATCTTCGGCAACGTCGACAGCGAACGCGCCGCAGCGCTTATGGATAGCCTCCTTAGTGAGGTCGTGCGCACGCGCGCCAGATTTGCGATTCTCGACCTAACCGGTGTCGGCGTCATCGATACTGCAACGGCGAGTCACCTGGTAAGCCTCATTCGGGCTCTGCGCCTTATCGGCACCGAAGGAATCATCACCGGCATTAAGGCGCGCATCGCCCAGACCGTGGTCGGGCTGGGCGTGGATCTTACCAGCATCAAGACCTTGTCGACACTTCAGGCAGCGCTCCGCTACTGTATGGAGAGGAAGCCCCTTTAACTGGATGCTCCGTCGAGGTCCAGATTGCCCTGTCGAGTCACTGGTGCGCATCGAGGATGAGGAAGGAGCTGTACGTCCACTTTTTCTGGTGTTCGCAGCCTCGAGCACCAGCCGGGGCAGCACGACGCTGGCGATGCAGCGGCAACTCGCCGGGGAGGAGATCAAAGCGCTGCGCCTGCCCGAGATCGCGCCGCAGGTTCCTGCCGAAGTCGTAGCGGTGGTGAGCGCGATGCTCGAACCTGACCCGAACCGCCGGCCGTTCGCGCTTTGGTACACCGGTGCTATGTGCGCGGAGCGCAAACGGGATGGTGCCTACAGGCTGCTGCGCCAGGCTGAAATTCAGCCCGAAGCGCGCTAGGCCTATAACGAACTTTCGGAACAATACCTGCTGGACCGCTTCGCGGCGGAGGTGCGCTACACTTCCTACTAAAATCCGCAGTGCCTAATCATCGAAGACGCAGTGGCTTGATCCAGGAACGATTAAATATCTGTTCTGGTGCATGCGCTACTTATCGAGCAGCAAGGGGCGCGGAATTCCGGTGCGCGTCGCTTGGGTGCTAAATCGGAGACCCAAGGACCCTGATGGCGATCTTGTGGAACAAGTGGAAGCGCAACTTGCCGGTCTTGCACGCATGGAAGCGGCGCCACGGCGGATCGAGCTTCGCGGTTTTGAGGCGGCAGATGCGTGCGAGATGGTCGCGAGCATGCTGCCGCTGCCACCCGATGCAAGCGAAGTTGAGCAATTGGTTGCGGCGCTCAAGGTACAACGAGAGCTGCCACGGTCCGATTGATGCACAAGACCCGGCGGCGGCTCTCGACTGCGCAGCACCATCTGCAACGCGGACAGGCACAAGTGGCGGTCGATCGTTTCTCCCATCGACCAAGCGCCTTTTGTGCCTGTCCGCGTTGCAGATGGCGTTTGTGAGCAGACAGCCTCCGCTGGGGCTGTCGCATCATACCGACCGAGGCATCCAGTACGCCAGAGAGGAGTACCAAGCGGCGCTGCTGGCCTTTGTCTTTGTGGGAAGCATGAGTCGAAAAGGGAATTGCCGAGACCATGCCGTCGCTGAGAGCTTCTTCGCGACGCTCAAGGCGGAGCATTGCAACCACCAGCGCTTTGCGACGCGCGCCGCGGCATGTCAGGCGATCTTTAAGTACATCGAAGTCTTCTACAATCGAGAAAGACTTCACTATTCCCTAGGCTACAGGAGCCCAACCGAGTACGAATCCTTGCACACCGAAGCACTCAACGCAGCTTGACGGGTGTCTACGGAAGCGCAGCAGGTCCATTCAGCGTTTATGCGACCAGAGGATTTCTCGAGAAATCTCAGTCTGCGTATGCTTTATTTCTCAAATAGCTATAAAATACGTGAAAGTAATATCGCATTCATGCTCTGCGGCGGCGCTAATTAAGCTGGCCACAGATGTGAGGACCGTACTCGTTGCCCTTTGTGGAATGGGCCAGCGAATTAGTACTGCGTAGCAATCTGGCTCCTTACGGAACCCGCAGCTATTCTAGCATCTAAGCCGGCCGCTCCCGAGCTGAGCCGCCTTGAAAGCTTCCTGCGGCAACTGGCCCCCGAACAACTCGAAGCCCTCATGGTTTCCGTCGCCAAGCAGGTCTAACACTTTGAGCTGATTCGGTTTCCGAAATCATTCCCGAAACGATCTGAAAGGCAGTTTTTTTCGACGGTGGATTTGGATCTGGTAAGTCCCGCAGGTTTCTCGCTCGAGAAAGAGCGGAAGGCAGAGGGAGGACGACTTCCGCGGGCGCTCGAAAGGCAACGGTAGCCTAATTGGCGAATGCCTTTGGCGCAAATGCGCAGCGTGCGCCGATCAATGCGGAACGGGGGCCCGCGGGGACGTGAAACTCCCGAGCATAGCTATGCAGTTCGGACGCAGGGCTGGCAAATGAACCGCCTCGCCGTACTCGCAAAAATCCCGATGCTGGGCCTTGCGGATCCGTGCAGCCCGCTGCACAAGCCGCATAGCCATCTTCGGCAAAATAATCCGCCGTCCATTCCGATAGATTTCCTGCAAGGTCCAGTCCGCCAAATGGGCCGCTGCGCATGGCTTCGAAAGCGGTTGGTGCAGTGATCGGCCACGGCTTTCCGGGACAATCCGGACCGGCAAAATTTGCCCCCTGCGCGCAGAAGCGCGGCGTACTATTGCCCCACGGAAAAAAACGGCCATCGCGACCGCGAGCCGCTCGTTCCCATTCTGCTTCGAACAGTAGCCGTCCGCCCTGGGCCCCGCAAGCGGCCTGGGCCTCGGACCACAAAAGACAATTCATCGGCAAGTCCTCCTGATCCTGCACGACCAGGCTAAAGGTGGACAGATCCGAAGAACAGCGCAGACTGGACAGCGACTCTGGCGGTGCTGGCGGCAAGCAGCCCCCCGATGCCAGACAGGCGCGATAGTCGGCCACAGTCAGCTCGCTCACTGCCATGCAGAATCCTTGACGCAGCGTAACTTGGTGGACAGGTTCCGCCTTGAAATCACAATCGGCATCGGCGGCTTGACATCCGCGTGTATAAGTCCCGCCGGGGACATAGATAGAGCCCGAAGGGCATTGCGGATCCGCGCAGCTTCCCATCTGGCAGGCCGGCCTAGTTGCCGCTGTGCATTCATCGTCCGAATGACACGCCGCCGGGTCGAGCGGCATATTCGATGGCATGCCGCAATGTGTAGTTCCTAAAAAGAACGCTACGAATAGCAATCGGCGCATGGTCAAAGTGTCATTTCGGTGCGATTTTAAGGGCGGCTCCATCGAGCAGCAAGTTACTTAGCGTTCGCACTTAGGACCCCGTCGCTGGTTTCGAGAAAAAAAATTAACGGCGGCCGGCGAATGCGCATGGATTGACGGTTCCCCGCAATCATACGTATGATAAGAAACGGGGGCTCCTCTTTTTGAGATTGGAACGGCATCATGAATGACGAAAAGCTAAAGCCGACCAAGACTCGAATCTTCATCATTGATGACAGTCGCACCGGACTGACCTTTATGAAGCAATCCTTGGAGGATGTCGGCTATGTCGTCCAAGGATTTGAAAGTCCTCTTGGCATTAGTCAGGAACTTATACGCAAGCGCCCGGATCTGGTTTTGCTTGATGTGATGATGCCGTCGATTAATGGCGACAAGATGTGCAAGCTTATTCGCAGCTTAAGCGGCGGGCAGGACATTCGCATCGTCTTATATTCCTCAAAGCCGGCGGCGGAGCTTAGTTCGCTAGCCACCGAGTGCGGCGCGGACGGCTATATCGTCAAGTCTTCCGATCCGCGCGCGGCCATTTCGGAAGTGCGGGCACAGCTTGGTCGCATACGCCGCCCCGCGGGGCCGCCCTCCCGTCGAACTCCACTGCGCAAATAAGGCACGAGAACAAAAAGGTCGGCCTGAAGGCGGCTTGGCATCGCGCTGCGAAATGCTGATTCGAAAAAGGCAGACCCACGTACCATAGGGGAATGTATGGCCCCTTTTTGATCGCGCTGGCGCTTTTCGTGGTTCAGCCAGCATATGCCGAGACCCGCGATGACGACCTTTGGGCACGACTGAAATTGGCAGCGGCCCCGGGGACGCAATTTGCGATTTTGCCGGCGCAAGCTGGAACCCCGCAAGGCGTGCGCAGCCCTGCCTGCACGCGCCCGGCCGCCGGCCTTTGTGACATTCCTTTTCTGAGCGCGCCACCGGCCTTCATGCCGATTTCGCTGCCGCCGGACTGGCAACGGGCGGTGGTCTTCGAAAAGGCTCAGGTGCTTTTATACAGCGAAGACGGACAACCGCTTATCGCGATATCGCGCAGCCAGCGAACCGTCCTTTTGGCGTTTTCGCTACAGGCCGACGCGCTGGCCATGCCGGGAGCCCGACTGCGCCGCTGGCCTTATTTTAACTACCTTTTGCACGTGGCAAGCTGCGCGGCTGCAGATGTGCCGCCGCCGCGCTTTGCGAATTGGATCCATGCGCCTCTGCCGAGTACGCACACCCGTTTGTATTTTGTGGTCGGGCTCGGAATTTTCTGGGGCGGAATTCTGCTTCTGTACCGGCTGGCCCGATATCGGGGCGCGCGGAATTCCGAGGCTCCTACTCGCTTCTTACAAGCGGTGACGGCGCTGCGTCAGCACAGCAAACCTTCTAAAGACAAACAGGACCCGACCCAAGCGCAAAATGCCGTGGCTTTTGCGCGACCGCTTTCCGGCCTGCTTATGCTGCTTGGCGGAATGGTGCTTTTGACCGGTCCTTACTTCGCCATGCAGTCGCTGATTACCGGCTATGTACAGCCTTTTCCGGAAGCCGATGGTCTGTGGCGTACCACTGTGGATGCGCTGTGGCTGGCTTGGCTGACTTTCGATCTGGGGACGCAGACGGCATTTGTAAAATACTTTGCTGAACATCGCGTCAGCCAGCCCGAGAAAGCCTTGCTCGATGTGCAGTTTTATATCTGGTTTCAGATCTTTTCGCGCACCGTAGAGATGTCCCTACTCGTGGGGTTTGCACTCGGCTATCTGCCGGGGTCGATCTATGCCTATTACATGCCGTTTTTGCTGCTTTACGCCGCGACCACGCAGCCGGCTTTTAACGCGGTGGGCAAATTCCTATGTCAGGCGGTGCAGCGTTTTGACTACTATAATCTGCTCGATTTTCTGGAATTTCGTCTGCTGGGATTTCTGGTGCCTTTGCCGCTGACCCTGCTTGGCCGTGCCTGGGGACGTCAGCATCCGGAATTTGGCGAAGCCTACGGTGCGGCGCTGGGCATGGGCTTTGGCGCGGCAGCGACCGGATTGTGCGTGCTCGGTATCGGACTTTATGCGCTGTATCGTCTGAAGCTGCCTGTGCGCTTGCTGTTTTTGGCGCAGTTTCAACGCGATACGGTGCGCCAGCAGCTTTGGTTTGGCTTCAAGCTGACGCTTGGGCAGGAGCCATTTCGGCTGACCTTCTTTTTGGAATCGATCATTCTTTTGCGCTGGTTGCGCGATTCGCCGACCTGGCTGGGATTGCGCGACTTATTGAACAACCGGCTGACCATGCTGTCGCTGTTCGCGTGGGGCTATTACCAAAGCGTGGTTCCGGTGGTTTCAGAGGCGCTGGCCGGCGCGAAACATAAACTTTTGCAGTACTATGTCGCGCGCTATCTGCAATTTGGATCGCTGTTTGCGGGAATCATTTTTTCGCTGCTGTGTTCTGTGGGGCCAATTTATATACGGCGCGCGCTTGGGGCGCAGTGGGGCCTGGCGGCGGACTATCTTTTCATCGCAGCGCTGGGCGGACTTTTGCATCCTTGGGCCTGGCTTAGCGATTCATTGCAGCAGGGGGCCGGTCGACCGGGAACCACGACGCTGGTGATGCTTATCGAACAAGGGATGCGGCTGCTTCTATTGTTGCTTCTGATTCAGCGCTTTCAGTTCCTAAGCATCTATTTAGCGACGCTTCTGGCCCTGGTGCTAAAAACCGGAGTCGCCTGGAGCATCAATTCTCGGCGCATCGTTCCGCTGCGTTTGCCGCTGTGGACGACTTTGGGGGCGCCGCATCTGGTAGCACTTGTGAACTTTCTTTTGTGGCGCGGTGTGGTGGTCGTGCTTATGCCCACCCGTCCGAGCACCGTGCTGGCCTTATTTTTTGTCGCTGGAGCGGTATCGATAGGGCTCGGCTTTTTTCTGCTGGGGCTCTTTGGCGGACTGGACATTGCGGCTCGGCGCGAGCTTCATCATGCCGCTAAAATGGTCGCGCTTATCGGACCGCTGTGTCGGGCGCTGAGCTTTTTGGCCGAATTTGGCGCGCGACTGTCGCCCTTTCACCCCGAGCCGCCTATGGGCTGGCAAGAAGCCGCGCACGAGGCGGCTGACTTGGAACAATTGGCAGCGCGCTGCTCAACTGAACGGGTTTCAGTGAAGGAGCCGTAGCGGGCAGTTCCTCTCATCTATGCGTTGGAGGGTGTTGTCCTATGCGCGCGTGTCGAGCCAGGCGCGAGATTCCTGCTCAGTGACGCAGGCTGGTCCCAAAATCAAGTTGTGAAGATCCGTCCCCCTGTCCTTATGGACAACCCGTGCGACGGCGTCGACGCAGCGCCATGATGAGCAGGCCAAGAATCAGCCATCGTCCAGCGCCGCTCGGTGCCGCTCTGGCGATGGCGCAGCCGCAACCGTCGGACGTCCCGCCATTTCCGTCACTGGCATCTGGAAAAGAACTGCTCCCCGCATCGGCGCTTTTAGGAACGCAACTGCCACTGCGGCAGGTCCCGCTGGTACACGGGGTCCCGTCCGCCTTGGCGGGAGTCGAGCAATCGCCGCTCGTCGCATCACACATGCCGGCTTCGTGGCACTCATCAAGGGCCGTGCAAGAAATGGCGTTCGAACCGACGCAAACCCCGGAGCTGCAAGTGTCGGTGCGGGTGCAGGCATTGCCGTCGTTACAAGAGGTGCCATTGGAAGCTTGAGGGTTTGAGCAGCTTCCAGTGGAGGAATTGCAAACTCCGGCCGTGTGACATGAATCGCTGGCGGAACAGGTCACAGGATTGCCGCCGGTGCAGACGCCGGCTTGGCAGGTGTCGGTGCGGGTGCAGGCATTGTCGTCGTTACAAGAGGAGCCATTTGCTGCTTGAGGGTTTGAGCAGCTTCCAGTGGAGGAATTGCACACACCGGCCGTGTGACATGAATCGCTGGCGGAACAGGTCACAGGATTGCCGCCGGTGCAGACGCCGGCTTGGCAGGTGTCGGTGCGAGTGCAGGCATTGCCGTCGTTACAAGCCGGGCCGGTAAAGAGCGAGCAGGTCCCAT
>CAYWPR010000003.1:23452-41750 GCA_964460115.1 uncultured Myxococcales bacterium | reverse complement strand
GTGCAGGCATTGCCGTCGTTACAAGCCGGGCCGGTAAAGAGCGAGCAGGTCCCATTGATGGTCGCGCCTACGGCAGTGGAGCAGGCATCGCAAGCCCCAGCCGCGCACGCCGTATTGCAACATACCCCGTCCACGCAAAAACCGCTCAGGCAGTCGGCCCCAACGGCGCAGGCGGTGCCGTTGGCAGCGGGTGGCGAATAACGCTCTGCTGTGCTCAGCGGCGTGCTGACGATATATCCACCGCTCACCAGCACTTGGCCGCTCTTCAGCAAAGAGGCCCCATGATCGATACGGGCGCTGAGCAGGTCGGAGGCCGCGGACCACGTGTTGTTGCTGGGATCGTACTGTTCCACGGAACTGCTGGCGCTCGAGCCGGTGTGGCCGCCCATGACCAAGACTTGGCCGGTGGACATGCGCACGGCTGTGTGGAAACGCCGCGCCCCGGTCATGGAAGCGGCCGCTGCCCAGGTGTTGGTGGCCGGATCATAAAGGGTGGCAGTGGTCAGGCTGCTGATGATCCCCCCTCCGGTGGCCAACACTTTCCCATTCAAAAGCATGGTCGCCGTATGGTTGCTGCGCGCTCCGCCGGTAAGCGTACCTCCAGCGGACCAGGTATTGGTCGCTGGGTCATAAAGTTCGGCGCTGGAATACTGGCTAGAGAGAGCGCTGCCGCCTCCGGCCGTCAGGACTTTGTTGTTTCCGAGCAACGTAGCGGTATGGCCACAACGAATTACGAGCGCATCGGCCGCGCTGCTCCAAGCGTTGCTGACTGGATCATAAATCTCCGCCGATTTTAGCGTGGACGAAGAATTAAAGCCGCCGACCACCAGCACTCTGCCGTTGGCTAGCAATGTGGCAGTGTGCGCCTGGCGCGCGGCCAACATCGGCGCCGCAGCTGTCCAAGCGTTGGTGGCTGGATCGTAAAGATCGGCGTTGGCCACCACGGTCGTGGAGTTTGTGTTGCCTCCAGTGACCAAAACCTTGCCATTGGACAACAGCGTGGCGTCGTGGTACTGACGGGGGACGAGCATATTGCCGGCGCTCGACCAGGTACCCGTGGCCGGGTCGTAAAGCTCGGCGCTGCTGAGCCTGGTCGACGCCGCGGAAATACCGCCCGCCACGAGCACTTTGCCACTGTTCAGGGGGACTTGGACATGCTGGTAGCGGGCCTCCGCCAAGGAGCCAGTTGTTGTCCAGACTGTAGCGGCCAGCGTGGCCTGTTCGTCAGACTCGAGCCCGTTTTGACAACTGAGGCTGCTCACAACTAAGGCCGAAAGCAGGATCCCCCACAGGAGCCAAAAACCATGTTCGTTTTGATATTTTAATCGTGTCATGATTTAATATTTTATGTTTATTGGTAAAAAATAAATTAAATATAGTAAATTGTCGTAAGCAAGCGAAATAACAGGAATTTGCAACATAATATGGTTTCACACCAGACGACTGGTTGCGCTTCATGTCAAGTTGGATCTCTTCGCAGCGTCTGGGTTTAGATGTTTGACTGGTCCAGGCTCTCTGCGTGTTCAATATCGTCAGCCGGTCGCAATGATTTAATTCTCAAACAATGCGGATTTGATCTGAAGCGAGGCTTGCGCGATTGCTTGTGTCGGATTTGGTCGGTGCGAGGCGTGACGTGTGGGCGCAGTGTTGTTCTTCAATAATAGCTACTGAAAATCTGCAAGAAGAAAAAGGATGAGGACGGCTTGATTAAACGTTCAGATTGGTAGGGCCTTCCGCCTACGCAACAGGACGGGAGGTATTCGAATGTACGACAAGAAGGTAAATCCCTTTAGTATGATCCATGCAGCGCAGCGGGGAGTACTGCCGCGAGCTTTTCGTATTCGGCCGGATGGTTGTAAATCTGCGCGGAGATGCGAATCAGACGGTGCGGCGGCTCTGGCCAGCAGAACACCGGCACTTGAATGGCATGCTGCTGGGACAACAGCGCTTGCAGCGGATCGATTCCCAGGGGCGATGACGCAACAGCGCCGCCAAAGGACCTGACCGGCAGCGGTAGCGCGGCCAGCGCGCCGATCATTTCATCGGGACAAGGCACAGGAATTTGCAAAGCCGCAGCGAGCTTTTGGCGCGCCCAAAGCGCTTTTTGGCGATTCAGGGTGTACAGAGAGTCAAATCCCCCCGGCACAAGCTCCTGCAAAAAACGCAGCGCTGCCGGCACGCTAAGCACTGCCGTGTAGTCATCGGTGCCCGTCCAGTCAAACTCCACAAGGAACCGCGAGCGATCGCGCCGCGGCGAATTTTTGCCATGGCTGATGATGGTCGGATGTATGTTGTCCTGCTTGTCGCGGCGTACAAAAAGGAAGGCAGCGCCTTTGGGCGCACAGCACCATTTATGCAGATTGCCGGTATAAAAAGCGGCGCCGAGACTTTGCAAATTCAGCGGAACCATTCCCGGGGCGTGTGCGCCATCCACGATGGTTTCAATTCCGCGCGCGGCCAGCGCCGCCACCAGGCGCGCGATGGGAAAAATCAAGCCCGTGGGGCTAGTGATGTGATCGAGCAGCGCCAGGCGCGTGCGCGGCGACGCTGCCGCAAGCACCGCAGCCACCACTTCATCCGGTGAACTCAGTGGAAAAGGTACGCGAGCGCGGACGACTCGCGCACCCGCTTGCTCTGCCGCATGCAATAGAACGTTGTTGCAGGCGTTGTAACCGTGATCTGTGCATAAAAGCTCATCGCCAGGCTGAAGCCGCAGCGAACAAACTACAGCGTTTACCGCGGTGGTGGCATTGTGCACAAAGACCAGATCCTCGACACTCGCTCCCATAAAATTGGCGACGGCGACGCGCGCCTCGTCCAGCAATCCTTCCAAGTCTTGCAGAAAAAAGCGCACCGGTTCGCGCTCCATGCGCGCGCGCAGCTCGGTTTGCACATCCAGGACGACGCGCGGACAAGCCCCGAAGGAACCATGATTCAGAAAAATAACGGTCGGATCTATTGTCCAATTCGCTCGAATTTCCGCATTCATGGCGCTTTTTATAGCACCTTACAAAAATGAAAAAAAAATCTTGACTATAAGCCTAGGAATGGACCTAGTATAAATGTGTAAGGGCGGTGTGAGGTTGAGGATGTCGGTTGAAAGCTCGTGGTTGTCTATCGGATAAGACAGCTTTTTATCCGCATAGCGCCAACGGTCCCGTACATTTAGAAACGGTCGTCCGAATAAGAGTAAAGAAACGACGCTTCTCTCGCATACCCTGTCTGTCTCGACTTGCTTCGGAGAGTCCGAAAGTGTTCGAGATTGGACATTTAACAGGAGGTGATGATCCTGGAACCGCTAGATATAAAAGGCATATGTTGCGGGGGAGGTAGGTCACCAATTTTGCAGCGGCTGCAATGCAGCTTGAGCGCATAAAAAGCGGTTGGGACCTAACTTCCCCGAAAACAAAAGCGTCCTACCGTTCTTGATATCCTCCTTTGCGGAGCGAAGTCAGCTCGTGACTTCAATAGGCGGGTTCCTTTGCGATGAAAATCTGTAAAGGAATGCCGCCTTCTTTTTTGTCCATTGCATGAAAACATGGTTTCTACTGCCGGTGATTGGCCGGTAGGCGCCAGCGGCGCTTTTTCACGAACCGCTGGCGATTTGCAAAGGGGCGAGCAGTAGGGGCGGCGCTTTACCAGACCTGACAGACGTTCTTGCGGACAAGCGGAGCGTCGGCTTTGCAGGCGAAGGCTTCGGCGAATTCGGGCATGTTGACGACCACTCCGTTTATGCGGTACACGCCCGGCGAGTGGGGGTTGGTCAAGGCACTGACCCGCTTTTCCTCGTCCCGTTCATTTTCACAATCCCACTGCGCGAAGCCGACAAAAAAGCGCTGCTCGGGGCTTAGTCCGTCCCGCGCCGCCTGGGGTTTTTTGCCCGTCGCTTCCTTCCAGGCTTTCCAGGCCAGAATCAGTCCGCCCAGATCGGCGACGTCCTCACCCAAGGTCAGACGGCTGTTGATCTTGATGTCATCCACGACCACATACTGCGCGTATTGATCGGCGATGCAACTGGCGCGCTTTTCAAATTCCTGCGCGTCTTTTTCGGTCCACCAGTCCTTTAGATTGCCCTGGGCGTTAAATTTACGACCTTCGTCATCGAAGCCATGAACTAATTCATGGCCGATGGTCCCGCCCGTATTGCCATAGTTTGGCGCGGCATCGAGCTTGGGATCATAAAGCGGCGGCAAAAGCACGCCGGCGGGAAAGTTCATATCGTTCATGGCCGGGTTGTAGTAGGCGTTCGGCGTAGGAGGGGTCATCAGCCATTCACTGCGATCGACGGGCTTGCCAATTTTGGCAAGCTGGCGCCTGGATTCAAACAGGGTCGCGCGCTCGACGTTGCCAAAGAAGTCGCCAGGGCGAATTTCCAAGCTCGCATAACTTCGCCACTTGTCGGGATAGCCAATCTTGTTACGCATCAGCGTGAGCTTGGCCAAGGCTTGTTTTTTGGTTGGCTCGGTCATCCATGTAAGTCCCTTGATGCGTGTGGCCATCGCTTTTTCGATGCTCTGAACCATGTCCAAGGTCTGCGCCTTAATCGCCGGTGGAAAAGTTTTTTCGACGAAAACTTGGCCCAGCGCTTCGCCCAGATCGCGATCCACAAAGCCAATGCAGCGCTTCCAGCGCGGCTGCAGTTCTTTGACACCCCGAAGGTAGCCGCGATGAAAATCAAAGTGAGCCTTTACAAAAGCCTGGGACAGATAGGGCGCGACTCTTTTGACCAGATGCCAGCGCAGATAGGTCTTCCAGACATCGAGGCTTTCGGCCTGAATTTGTCCTTCCAAGGTTTGAAAAAAGCGCGGTTCCTCGACGTTTAGTTGGCTGATTTGGCCGATTCCGGTTTCATTCAAATAATCTTGCCAGCGAAACGACGGAGTCAATTCCTGAAGTTTGCCGAGCGGCATCTTGTGAAAAAGCTGATAGGGATCGCGTTTTTCAACCCGCGTCAGCGAGCCTTTGGCCAGCGCCGTCTCGATGCGCATGACCGCGGCAGCGTCAGTTTTAGCTTGCGCCGCCG
The DNA here is from genome assembly GCA_964460115.1 of uncultured Myxococcales bacterium. Taxonomy (GTDB): domain Bacteria; phylum Myxococcota_A; class Polyangia; order Palsa-1104; family JAEUJZ01; genus JAEUJZ01. The sequence continues at coordinate 36,727 of CAYWPR010000003.1, read as the reverse complement.
ATGTTCCAAGCAGGCCAAGCATGATGGCGATGTGCTCGACATAGCGCTGACGGATTTCTACGGACTTGGGATCCGATTTTGTGTAGTAGTCCCGATCCGGCAAACCTAAACCGCTGGCGCCGACAAAAGCAATGATCTGGTCGGAATTGCTCGGATCCTGATCGGCACTGAAGCCAAAAGCGGGTTCTGAAGAACCTCCGAACAGTCGCATGTGCACAGAAGCCAAAAAGCGGGCGAGATCTGCTTTGCTTGTCAGCTTATCGATGGAATTCAGAATCGGCTGCAGCGGTGTAGCGGCGGTCTTCTCAATGGCCGTCTCATCCATGCAAGCGGCAAAATAATCGCCGATTTTCTGTTGCGATGGCGAACGGTTCGCCCCCTGCCGAGCGGCTTCCTCGGCAATGCCCCACAGTAGCTGTTGGTTTTCGACTTGAACCTTTCCATATACGCTCCATCTAGACTGATCGGCAGGGATGGGATTCTTTTTGATCCACCCGCCGCATGAGTAGCGATACAGATCGACGCAGGGATCGACGCTGCGATCCATAAATGCCGGCTCTAGGCTGGGTGTATAGGGCAAAGTGCTCAGTGGGCGTTCTTGGGCCGCCGCCATCGCCCCCCAAAGCAAGGTGAGCATGGGCAGCAAAAAGCGGGAGGTGGCAATAATGTTCATGGACAGGATTCCTTTGCTTCGACAGAGGAACAGACAAGCGCGATTTCGGAAGATATACCACGGCAAGCCAGAGGCGAAGCAGCCCGCGATTTCGAAAATAGAGCCATGCGGTTGGTCTATAAGCTGTGAGCCCCGGACCCCGCGCCGCGGGGTATGGGATGGGCGCAGTGACGAGGCAACAGATGGGCTGCGCAGCCGTTTTTGCGCGAAGAGCTAGTCGCGACGTACAAGAACCCAGACGGTATCCGAGGCTTTGTGATAGTACAGCGTTACCGTTACATCGACCGCGCCGTGGGCAAACTTGAAGTGGTAGGGAAAGACTGCGTGTAGCTCTTTTTTGGCCACACCGTCGCGAAAGCGGCCGGCAAAACGTTGCACATTGGTGCAGGGAGCAATTTCTGTAAAAAAGTTTCTACCAAGGACCGCTTCTTTGGCAAAACCGGATAAGGCCGATTCGGTTCGATTAAAAGCCAAAATCTTGCCGCCTACATCCAGACGAATGGCGCCAATGGGAAGTCCATCAAGCTCTTCATTATTCATCCCGGTTACGGTTCGAAGCTGCTCGATTCCCCCCTCGGGAAGAAATATCTTGTCAAAGGCGCTCATTGATTTTCATCCATAATAAAATTCTAGCACGTACTTTGCGTAGTCGCTACCGACCGCCAGTCCGCAGATGGGCTCTAGTGAGGTTGGCAAAATGCGGAATTACGATCATGATGCTAATCGGACTGCGCTGAATGATTCGTTCGTTATCATAGCCGAAGAACAGACGATGCTGTACGGCGCGATTTTCGGCACCAATCACAACTAAGTCATATTTTCCTTTTTCCAGCTCGGAAAGGACGGGGCTGCGCGTTGGTTCATAGTCCAGGTGTAAGATTTTGGGTTTGACCGCTGAGGCGCGAAAAACCGGCGAAATGCGATCCAGCTCCATGTCTGCCGGAGGCAGCGCCGGCACGATCAAGCTACCGCCTTCGTCCAAATGGGGGCGCACCTGCATCTCGCGCACGATTGCCAAAGTCAGCTCGGCACCGCTTACTTCGGCATAGCGAACGGCAAATTCCGCCGCGACGCGCGACACGACGCTACCGTCGATGCGAACGACAAGCCGGCGAAATTCCGCATGGGTGCCAACATCCTTGACGATGACCACATGACACGGAGTATCCGCGACCACGTCCTCTAGCACGGGGCCACCAAGTGATGTTCCATGCTGCGAGGCGCCCATCATGATGACGTCAAAGCCCTTGGCGGCCTCCTCGCAGATGGTGCGCGCCACATCTCCGCTTGTCACCGTTCGAACCTCTGGGACGCGACCGCCCGTGGCCTGATTGCGAATGGCCGCCAAGTGTTCTTCGATGCCTCGGCCTGCGGGATTTTTGCGAAAGGGATGGCGCAGCTTTTGCCAAAGGGTGGTTTTGGAATCGATATAAAGAACACTGGGGTGATTCTCGCTGCGGCACGCCACCCCCAGGGCCAGCCGTACCGCCCCCAGGGCATTGGGCCCGCCGGCCGTCGGCACCAAAATGGCTACGCGCGACGGATCAAAGACCCCTTTGGATTTCTCGGCCAAAATGCGTTGCGATTCTTCTTCGGTCATGCGCAAAAGGCGCATGGTGTAGCGCAAAACCACCGGGGCCATAAAAGACGTGACCATGGCGATGACCACGATGATTGAAAACATTTCCTGATTAAGAATTCCCAGGGACAGGCCGATGGTCGCCACGACGAGCTCCATGGCCCCACGGGCGTTCATTGCCACCGCTACGGAAAAGGCTTCCCAAAAGTGCATACCGCTGCTTATTCCGCCCACGGTGCACCCTAGTAGCTTGCCCAAACAGGCGACTCCCAGCGCAATTCCCAGCATGGAGCTGCCATGCAGTCCCCACAGATCTACGCGCAGTCCGACAATGCCAAAAAAGATCGGGGCCAAAATGGCAAAGACAAAAGATTCCAGCCGGTGGATGGTTTCGGATCGCAGCGCGGGAACTTGTCGCAACACTGTACCGGCGACAAAGGCGCCAAATACGGCATGCACACCAATCAGTTCGGTACAGGCGGCGCAAATAAAAGTCGTTGTGACGACTAGGACGAGGTCCGTGTTTGGCGACGCAAAATTCTGCGAACAAACACGCACGAGCCAGCGCAAAATCGGATACATGATCAGCGCCGCCGCCAAAAGAAATGCAATCAAAAGTCCCAGGGTCAGCGCAAATTCTGCCAGGCGTACCGAACCATGCGAGACGGCGCCGGCAATTAGCGACAGCACCAGCCAACCGGTCGTATCATCCACCACCCCGGCCGACAAAATGACAAGGCCCAGATTGCGCTTGGTCAAATCCAGATCCATCAAAATTTTGGCAATCACCGGCATCGCTGAAATCGACATGGCGGTGGCCAAAAACAGGCTGAATAACACTCGATGATCGGGCTGCAAAAGATAACGTTCCGGCATCATCATGCCCAGCGCATAGCCCAGCCCAAAAGGAACCACCATCCCGGCAATCGAGGCGATAAACGCCGAGCGCCCAAGGTTGCGCAGGAGCCGCAGATCGGTTTCTAGACCAGTTAGCAGCAGCAGCAGCACCATTCCCAGGGTGCTGACGACCTCCAGCAAGTGAAATTGTTCCGCCTGAGGTGGAAAAATGCGGAAGTAAACGCTGGGAAAATAGTGCCCAAGGACCGTGGGCCCAAGCAGTAGGCCAGAGGAGAGCTCTCCGACGACCACCGGCAGACCGAGGCGCTTGGAAAGCTCTGCACCAAGCCGCGTCACGACAAGCAGCAAGGCAATCTGCAACAAAAGTAGCGCTACAGCGTGCCCGGCCAGCGGACGCACAACCTCATGAACCATGGGGCAACTCTATCATAAAGAGCGGCGCCTACCGCCCTTGCTGCATCGCGCCCCGGGCCTAAAGGCTTTCTATGACGATGTAGGCATCCAAGCAACGTGCATCTGGCATCTTTTAGGCTGACGATTCCGCCTACATGCAAACGCGATTCCCATTTGGCGAAAAGGGCAGGTAAAATGCCAAGCGAACGCAAGTTGGCATCCTAACGGAGTGTGAGATGAGCAACCTCGATGTACTAATCGTCGGCGCGGGCCCGGTCGGCCTGAGCCTCGGCTGTGAGTTATTGCGCCACGGTTTGACTTGCCGAGTGATCGATATGCTCGATGCTCCGGTCATCTATTCAAAAGCCGCGGTCGTACACGCCCGCACCATGGAAATTTTTGCCAAGCTTGATATCGCTGAAGCAATTCGCAAACGCGCAACGCTCATCCACGGAATTAGCGCTTATGCCGAGGGGCAGCGAGTTTCGCACGTCGTCCTTGATGAAATTGAATCGCCATTTCCGCACATCTATGGAGTCTCGCAGCATGATACAGAAGCGATTCTGACCCAGCGGCTTATAGAGCTTGGCGGTACAGTCGAGCGCTCTTTGCGGCTTGCTTCCTTCACGCAGGATGCGGCTGGGGTTTGCGCCACGCTTGTGCATAAAGATGGACAGACACAGACGGTACAAGCCGCATGGCTCGTCGGCTGTGACGGTGCGCACAGCACGGTGCGCCATGCGCTGAATTTGGCCTTTGAAGGCGCCCCCTATGAGGAAAAGCTGATACAGACCGATGTACGGGTGGATTGGCCGCGCCACGTTGAAAAAGACGAGATTCTGATCTTTCTGGCACCTGACGGACCTATCGCCTGCTTTCCGTTCTTTCAAGATGGCCGCTACCGCGTCATAAAGATTTATACGGACAAAGCTCCCGAGGGGGAGCCCAGTCTTTCGACCTTTCAGCAGGCTTTGGAAGCGCAGCTTCCCGAAGTCCGCTTAAGCGATCCGGCCTGGATCATCGGCTTTCGCATTCATCATCGGCTGGCCGAGCATTTTGGAATCGGTCGAGTATTTTTGGCCGGCGATGCCGTCCATGTGCATAGTCCTACCGGCGGACAAGGGATGAATACGGGCATTCAGGATGCGCACAACCTGGCCTGGAAATTGGCCCTTGTGGCGCGCGGCCGAGCCCTTCCCAGTTTGCTCGATTCCTATGAAGCCGAGCGCCGGCCCATTGCCAAAGAGCTTTTGCGCGGCACGGATTTGGCGACGCGTGCCGTCGAACAAGTCGTCAAGCTGCGCCACCCGCTGGCCCTAAGCTTGCGCAACGGATTTATGTCCCTTATGTCGCGTTTGGATTTTGTGCGTTCGAATGTGACGCGCTCCATCTCCATGCTTGCGCGCAACTATCGCCAAAGTCCAATTGTTGCCGAGCACCGCCAGCCGCTGTGGAAAAGCCACGTGCGTGACAATTTCGACAGCGAGTTGCCAAGCCTCGCCGCCTGGTCGGCATTCGGCAACGGTCCAGAGCCCGGAGATCGCGCCCCCAATATTTCCTTGCACGACGGCAGCGGCAAAGGTCCGGCCGATCTTTATGCCGTCCTTGTTGCTCAGCAGCATACTTTGCTGCTTTTTGACGGAGAGGCCAGCACCGCCGAAGGCTATGCCAACCTGGCACAAATCGCCGAGCGCGTCCAAAAACATTTTGGCGATCTCATTGCATCCTATCTTGTGGTGCCGCACAAAGAGCTGCCCGCATCCGCAGCTTGGCAAGGGAACGTGCTAATCGACGGTGAAAAAGCGCTGCACGAGCGGTACGGAGCCCGCTCGGAATGTCTGTACCTGATTCGGCCGGACGGCCATATTGCCTATCGCAGCCAACCGGCCGCCGCCGATAAGCTGTTCGAATATCTTTCCACCCTCTATGTGGCGCAGGCCTAAAAGCGAATTCAGCGTTCAACGGTGCTTGTCGCCACTTTATCCAGACGTATCACTCCTTGCCGATTTAGGACGAGGCGCGTACGCGTTCGCACCCAATCTCCGTTTTGCAAATCCGTGGCCATAAGAACTAGATTGATGTGATAGACCTTGGGCATCGCTGCCGTCTGAAATTGTCCCGTTTTATAGTCGTAATAACTGATGTTTGAAACCGCGTCGTCCAGGCGCTTTATCACTTCATCAAGCGACAGGCGAAAAAGCTCCTGCACGCCAAATCCCGGCGGCACTGCATTGTTGCCGCTGCGAAAGGACAGGCGGCGATGGGAATGTAGCACCTGCTCTTTTTCGCTGGCCAGCCCATGCACTGTGCGATGGGCCATGCGCAGCGCGGTCACTTCTTTGGGAATCTGTTTGTCGCTGACATAAGCAACCCGTTCGCGGGCCCTTCCGGAAAACTCGCCAAAGCCAATCCGCGAAAGCGCATCGCCAACAATGCGCCGATCATGATCCCAACGCAAAATGCGGCTGGAAAGCAGCGCTCGGGTCCATTCTTTGATGCGATCCTTTAAGACATAAGCGCCGATCGCCAGTCCCAGCACCAGCATGCGATGCTCGCCGCTGAGATCGCCGCTTAATAGCGGCACCTGGGCCAAAGTGGCCCAGGTCGCAGCCAGCCCGGCCGCAACCATGGCCGCACTGTTGCGATAAAACGGGTCGCGGGCCAAAGCGCGCGTATCGACGTAAAGGGCTCGCTCTAGTTCGTCTTTGAGCAGACCCATGCGATACGAAAAATACTCCGGCATTTTGTCCCAGGGCGTGGCAAAGCCTTGCTCCAAACGATGGCGGTTGATTTGCTCGCTGACTCGGCCGAGCCGCACTCGCATGCGCGCGGCGGTGGCCCGACCGTCGCGTAGCGCCGCTGATTCATCGATCAATTGCGCCAGTTCGGCAAACTGCTTGTCGACCATCGCGCAGGCGAATTCCTCGGCAAAGGCCAAACCCGCCAGCAGTGCCGGCGGAGCCAGTGCGCGGTAGGCGCTGCTTTTGGCTCGCAGCCGGCGCACGCTGCCAAACGCCGACATCACATCATTGCAGGTTCGTATGAGCTCGGCTTCTATCGACTCGGTGACTTGCCCTTTTTCTACCGACTGGATCAGCCGGCGTAAGCTCGCCACTTCGCCGGCCGCCGCATCGACGAGCTCGGCGCCAAGAAGCTGCGCCAAAACTCCTAGCGATTCCGCCCGCGGCGCCTGTTCGCTCATCAAAAGCGGCAACTGATGGCGCAAAAGCGTTCCGGGATTGTTGACGTTTTCCAGATCGGCCAGCTCGGCCAGTTGCAGTCCCGGAGCATGCAAGCGCAGATAGGTTTCAGCGTCTCGGTAAAAATCTTCGCGCGGCCACGTCTCGTTATTGATTTCAAAGTGCTGCGGAAAATAAAAGTAGGCATCTAGCGCATAGGATGCCTCTTTGTCCTGCGTACGCGGCAGCGGCAGAAATTGCCGAATTTCTAGCGTCAGACGATCGCGCATGCTGACCACCGGCACGGCGATGCGCTGCGCCGCTATCGTCGATTCAGACGGCTCGCCATAGCGCGATTCTCGGCTGCGCTGCGAAAAAGCCGCTGCCCGTTGCGAGCTTAAGCGCGGGGCAGCCACAGGGTGGTTTCTCCACTGGCGATATCTACAGAGCCCCCAAGGGGAGCCAGCCGTGCTGCAATGCGCTCGATGGCGGCGCGCGAAATGCTTGCGCCAACGCGTATGCGCAGGCGCGTCGCTTCTTCATGTACTTCCAGCCGCAGCGTGCTTTGTCCCGGCGACAAAGCCGGTACGGCGGCAATCAGCGCTTCGCCCAGCGCTTCACCAAGCTGATGGCGCGCGTCGGCCAGTAGCAGGTTCGAGATTTGCGGAGAAATCTCCAAGTTGATCCCCGCCTTGCGCAAAACCGGTTCGGCACTTTTTTTGGCCTTGTGCCAGACGATGACAAAGTCCTGCGGCTGCACTTGCTCTGGCGCCGGCAAAATCGATGTTTCGGGAGGCGGCAGGTCCGCCCCAATAAACACGCGCAGCGGGGCGGTTCCCGGTCGCTTCAAAACATGCATGCAGCCGCGCGCACAAAGGCCGTCGTCTAGCGGCAGGGCTATAGGCTCGGGCTCGCCTTCATGTTCGGCGGTTTGCACAGCCTGCTTCAAAAGCGGGTGCGCCGCCAGGTCCTTCATGCGGCGGCCCGCTTCAGGCCCTTCAATGCCCAGGCAATGCCGCGCTGGGCCGTTTAGCGCCACCACATCGCCGCGTTCTTCAAAGATCACGCACGGGACGGGCAATGCTTCGACAAATTGGCTGAGCATGGCCTCGCCCAGCCCCGCCGCCAGCAAGCGCCGGCGCAGCGACAAAGCCATCTGCTCTAGCGCGCGGCCGATGTCGCCCACTTCGTCATTGCCCAGCCGACCGACCTGCGCCCCCAGATCGCCACTTGCCAAGGCTTGCACCAGGATGCCCACGCGCTGCAGCGGACGAATCCAAAAAATCGCCGCCAAAAGCGCAAAGCCGATCGCCAAACTGACCGCCATCGCTTGCGCATTGCGTGCAAAACGGACCAGCCTACTTGTCATGATGCCGATGCGATTCACCGGCGCCGCCAAGCGCAAAACGCCGATGTTTTCGCTTTGCGGCATGGTCACGCCGATTGCTATGTACAAAGTATCGACGCCGTTTGACACCGAGACGCGCCGTGCAATGCCGACCCCTTCGACATCGCGCACATCCGACAAAAAATCGAGGCGCGGCGCCAGCGTATTGCCCAGTGCGTAGCTGACTTCGGGACGGCCCAGATGATTTTCTAGGGCCACCACGTCGGCAATTTCGTTGTCGTAAAGGACTTCGCCGTGCGGCGACAGGAATGTGAGGCGGTCTAGGCTCGTGCCGCCCAAAAACTGCAGCTTCGCCAGCCTTTCCGCTGGGGCCGCCGCGGCAATCGCATGGCCCATGCGCCGCGCCCGGGCGATAAGCGCCGCGGCCGAATCGGACATAAGTTCCGTCTCTAACTTTGCCCGGACATACAAAAATGTTGGCCCGGCAGCAATGATGACGATGAGTAGATAAGAAAATAGCAGTTTGACCGACAGCGGAATCCGCATCGAGGTAGTACCAAGTTTACTTATATCCCAATTGGACGCGCGGTGAACCTCGCTTTGTGCGCCCAAGGGCAAATGTCGCGGAAAATGCAGCGATTTCGCCCGCCAAATCGCGGTTTTTGCGAAAAACGAATCGATGCTGCGGCAATGCCGTCCGCCTCAATCACGCCGCGAGGCGGACGACTTCCACCTTGACAAGCAAAAATCTGCGGGCACAAATAGAGCGCTTATGTTTTCCCCTCGCTCCGCGACGACTTTTTCGCTTTGCTGCCTGCTCGCCCTAGGTGCTGTCGGTGTTGGACTGGGCGGCTGTGCCGCTTTCGTCGAAAATTTCCGACCGGTCATTTTCGGCAAGACCGCGCGCGAAAACTATGACTACGGCGTCCGCTCGATGAAAGGCGAAAGCTTTCTAGACGCTGAAAAATATTTTCGCTACATCCGCGAAAATTATCCGACGTCGCGCTTTGTATCTTGGGCCGAGCTCGGTATGGCCGACGCAGCCTTTGGTCGCGAAGCGTACATCGAGGCCATCGACGCTTACAAAGCGTTTATGAACGCCCATCCGAATCATATCAAGTCCAAAGACGGATACTGCGCCTACAAAGTCGGCATGGCCTATGCCAAGCAGATTCCCGGCGACTGGATTCTAGTTCCGCCTTCCTATGAAAAAGATCAAGGACCGGTGCTCGATGCCGCGCGCGAGCTTTGCGATTTCCTCGATCACTATGGCAATACCGAATACGCCGAAGATGCGCGCAAGCTGTTTTCTGACACGATTCAGCGGCTTGCCGACCATGAACTATACGTCGCCAGCTACTACTTAGACCACAATCATCCGCAGGCCGCCATCTGGCGTCTGGAATACGTCGTTACCGAATACCCGGGCGCTCGGCGCGAGGCAGAAGTGCTACTGCTGCTTGGCCAAGTCTATCTGAAGCAGGACAAACCGCGCGACGCCCGCGACACGTTTCGCCGTCTGACTTTGCAGTATCCCGAGGATCACCGCGCCAAGCAGGCCCAGCTTTATCTGGACTATATCGCCAGCCGCTATGCCACTTTGCCGGCGCCGACCCTCAAGCCGGATTTCGAGCTTGGCCGGCAACGTACTTTTTGTCCGAACATCCTCGGCAAAGCCAAAAACGTCCCGCGCGAGCTGCAAATCGTCGAATAAGTTTTCCTGCGCTTGCTCGAATCACCCCCGAGATGAAAAATTCGCCATGAGCCAAGAGACAGACTCCGCCGCCGAACGCAGCGACCTCGCCGGTCAGATGAGTGATCGCCGCCGCATCATCGATACTCTGCGCCAGCGCGGCATAAATCCCTTCGCCAACGACGCACCCATCAGCCATCAAATTTACGAACTGCCCGCGACTGATCCCATGGCGGTCTCAAGCCTGCCGCTCGACAACGAGCTTACAAGCGGAATGCCGCGCTACGCGGTGGCCGGCCGGCTGCTTCAGATAAATGAAATGGGAAAAGCCAAGTTCCTATTTCTACGCGGCGATCGCGGCGCCATGTTGCAGCTTTATCTGCGCGCGGAACAGGCTGAATCCTTTGCTCTGTCCAGCGAGCTTGGCCTTGGTGACGTGGTTTGGGCCCACGGCCCGCTGTTTCGTACGCGCAAGGACAAGCGGGCCCTGCGCGTCGAATCTTTGCGCCTTTTGACCAAGGCCGTGCGCCCGCTGCCGGGCAAAGCGCTGCAACAAGGCGACAAAGCCATCGATGAAGACTGGCGCTATAGGCAGCGCTACGCCGACATGATCATTCATCCAGAAGTGGCCGAAGTCTTTCGCAAGCGGGCCCTCATCATGCGTGAGATGCGGCGCTTCTTTGACGAGCGCGGCTTTACCGAATGCGACACGCGGGTCCTGCAGCCGCAAAATGGCGGCGCGGCGGCCCGTCCGTTTCGCACGCATATGAATGCGCTCGATCTGGATTTGAACTTGCGCATTGCTACAGAACTCGACTTAAAGCGCCTGGTCGTCGGCGGTTTGGATCGCGTTTATGAAATCGGCCGGCTGTTTCGCAACGAAGGGCTGTCGCGCTTTCACAATCCCGAATTCACGACCATCGAGTTTTATCAGGCCTACGCTACCTATCACGACCTGATGGAGCTGACCGAAACCCTATTTCGCCAACTTTGTCAGGCCGTAAACGGCACGCTGACCCTGGATTTTCAAGAGCATCAGGGCATACGCTTTGACGCGCCGTTTCGTCGCGCCAGCATTCGCGAGCTTGTCAAACAAGCCCGTCCCGACGCCCCCATCGCCCAAGGTCCGTGCGACGATGCGGAATGGCAGACGCTGCCGCAGTATGCGCAAAAAGTGCTGAGCGGGACGGTAGCCCCGGCAAGCACAGCGACCTACGGACAGGCGTTAATCACCCTGTTTGAACAATTCGTCGAATCCAGTCTGATTCAGCCGACTTTCGTGCACGAATTTCCCACAGAAATTTCGCCGCTGTCGCGCAAAAATGATCGCGATTCGCGCTTTGTCGATCGCTTCGAACTTTTCATCGTCGGCAAAGAGTTCGCCAATGCCTTCAGCGAGCTCAACGATCCCGACGATCAGCGTCAGCGTTTTGTCGATCAGGTGCAGGCCAAGCAGCACGGTGCCGAAGAAACCATGGACTATGACGAAGACTACTGTCGTGCCCTGGAGTACGGCTTGCCGCCCACCGCAGGCCAGGGCATCGGCATCGACCGGCTGGTCATGCTCCTATGCAATCAAGCCAGCATCCGCGACGTCATTCCCTTTCCCCAGCTTCGCCCGGCCGCTGCTTCCTAAAAAACCTTGCGGAGCCGCCCAGCCTTTACCGTGCACTCAAGCCGCCTGGCGTTAGAACTAGTTCGAAGCTTTGATGCAGCGGCTGTCCCTGCGCATTTACCAGCGGAAAATAAGTCGACTCGGTGGTGGCGGCGCGAATCGCCCAAGCGCGATGTTCGTCCGTACTGCTTTTTTCCCAGTGCGCTAGCAGCCAATCGCGCAAAGGCCGAAAGCGCGGATGTACCGCCAGGGGGCCAAGCGACTGCAATGCCTGCGCTTGGTGCGGATAATGGCTATGCCGCTCGGCCGTGAAGTACCCGTTATGTATAAAAGAAAGCTCAAATAAATTTTCGATGCCGGCCACGTTGAGAAGCGCCGACAGCCGCAGCACCCGACCCTTGATCGCCGCCTGATCGCCGTACAGCCAGGCTTCGGCAACCACCTTTGGCGGTGAAGTATCGACGGTGCGCAAAAGGATGCGGTGGGCACTTAGCGATTGCTCTTGCAGCGGCTCATCGGGAGCTGCCCAGCGCACTTTTTGCAGGCGCGTTTCGCCGGTCACCTCGACGCGCAGCACGGGACGGTCGGTGGTGAGGGCGACAAATCCGCTACGCATAAGCGAAAGCGCCAGTAGCAGCAAAAGCGCCAGAATCAGCGTGGCCCGCCCGAGCAGCGAAACCAGCGACAGCCGAAGCGGTCGACCGAGCCCTACTTGCCAGATAAGCACGCTGCTCAGCATGGCCAGCGCCGCCAAAGTGGCCACAATAAGGGCCCGCGCATTCCAATGCATCATGGCGGCGGTCAGTAGCCCATAGCCTGCGGCCAGAAGACCCCAAAACGCTGCTCCTAGCAGCCGTCGCAAAATGACAAGTTTTCCTCGGCCGCGTCCTAAAAGGCCGAGCAAGAGGGCGCGCAGCCCCTGTCCGATAAGCGCCCCCAGAACGACTGCAATGAGCAGCCCTTGCACATTCCACAAAACATGTAGGAGCTGCAAAAGTTTCGAGGTCCACATCGCTCCTCGCTAGCATAGCATTTTTGCGATATAGTCAGTTTGCTGCGCCTCGTCTGCAGTACCAACCGATAAGCACCAGGTACAAAATGATCTCCAGATTCCTAAGCTCGGCATTTTGTCTGTGGCTTAGTGTCGCACCGACGCTGGTTTCCGCCCAAGTCAGTGTATCCCTAAGCATTGATATAGAGCCGCCCATTGGTCCGCCGCCACCCATCGCGGTGCGTGCCGCGCCGCCGCCGATGCTCGTGGATCCGCCGCCGCCCGCGCCGTCCGCGGAATCGGTTTGGATCGGCGGGTACTGGACATGGAATGAAGGCGATTGGCGCTGGGCGCATGGTCGCTGGATGATGCCGCCGCGTCCTCACCATCGCTGGATCGACCCCTACTATGAGCACCGCGGGGGCCTTGTTGTATTCGTGCCGGGGCACTGGGGACCGCCAGGCTATGTGTTTCGCGCGCCGCCGCCGCGCATAACTATTGTACCGGCGCCAATGCGGCCGGGAGTGGTTCTTGGGCCACCCCCCGTGGGGCCGATGGGGGTTTTTGTGCCTCCGCCGCCAGGTTCGCGGCGCGGCGTTATTGTGCCGGCTCCGATTGGCACTGCGCCGGCGGTGGTCGTCAGTGCACCGCCGATCATGCGCGCCGGAATGGTGATACGGCCTCCGGTGGGCGGCGGGCGGCAGTTTACGCTAGTGGCCCCAGCCGGGGTGACGCGCAGCGGCCAACCTTTGCACACAATGATGCCGATGCAGGCGCATGTGGCAGCGGGTTTGCCGCCCCAGTATCATGCACCGGCTCCGCGCCCTATGGGCGGTCCGTATGGCGGAGGACCTGGCTATGGCGGTCCACCGCCTGGACACGGCGGGTATCCACCCGGGCATGGCGGCCCACCACCCGGGCAGGGTCCACGCCCCGGCTATGGCGG
>CAYWPR010000003.1:0-23352 GCA_964460115.1 uncultured Myxococcales bacterium | reverse complement strand
CCACCCGGGCAGGGTCCACGCCCCGGCTATGGCGGCCCACCGCCCGGACACGGCGGGTATCCACCCGGGCATGGTGGTCCGCTGCCCGGGCAGGGACCATCACCTGGCTACGGAGGCCCACCCGGGCATAGTGGCCCGCCGCCCGGACAGGGTCCACGCCCAGGCTATGGGGGGCCGCCCGGACATGGTGGTTCGTCGCCTGGTCGAAGTGGTCCTCCCGGGGCGTATGGCAGCCCACCTGCAAACCCTGCTGGAGGACCCGGCCGGGGCATGCGACGCTAAGCAGAAACGAAGTTTGCCCTTCCTTCGCATTCCGCTTTTTAACGCTGGGCTCGATAGCTTGCGAAGCCCGGCACACCTCAGCGAATGATTAGGACTCTTTCGCCGGCGCCTTCGTATTGCCTGTTGTCGTCGGCAGTTCCGCAAGCAGCTTGCGCAATGCCTCGGGCTCAAGGGGTTTAGTCATATGAAAATTGAAACCGGCGTCGTGAGCGCGCTTTTTGTCTTCATCTTGTCCCCAGCCGGTTGCCGCGATCAGGACTACCCTGTGCCCATCGGGCTGCGCCCGCAGATAGCGCGCCACTTCATAGCCATTTAGCCCTGGCAGTCCGATGTCCAGCAGAATGACCTCGGGATGAAATTCTGCTGCGGTTTTTATCGCTGCTCGGCCGTCATATTCAGCGCGAGCGATATGACCAAGCCGGCTCAACATCAAGACCAGAATATCGCTGGCATCCTGATTGTCGTCCACAATCAGAATGCGGCGGGGCGTATATCCTGGCTTGCTATGGTCTTTTTGCCCCGTTGAGTGCGCTGCCGATGCCTGCGCCGACAAAGAGGGGTCCGGATAGGCTGTTACCGGCCCCTTTTGCGCTGGTTCGGCTGTAGGTGTTAGGGTCGGAGATTTTGTCATTTTTTAAGTTCCATAGAGTTATGTTTTTGTAACGTTCGTTTGGCGCGCCAAAGTCACAACTGCAACCATAAGTACTGATTGCGGCCGGCGCCATGGTCTTTGATACAGACTCTTCCTGTAATGAAATCTGCCTCCGCAGGCCGCGGCTTGCAGCGTCAGAAATACTTCGCTGTATACTGGCTAGCCTTATGGCTGAACAAAGCGCCGATACTTCCATGTCCCGTCGTCTGTTTTGGCTGCTGGCACTGCCGGTGATGATGCTAGTTGCCGACGGATTGGTTTTGGGGCTGCAGATCGCCCGCATGAATGAAAGCGCTCACTGGGTCGATCATACCGATGCAACCCTTGCCAAGCTTTATGAGGTTCAAAAGCGCATCCTCGATCAAGAGACGGGTTTGCGCGGTTTTCTAGTGACGGACAATGCACTGTTTCTAGAGCCTTATTTGGCCGCCAATGTCAGGCAAGCCTTGGGCGAGCTGTCGGCGCTGACTTCCGACAATCCTTCCCAAGTTCGCCTTTTGCTCGAATTGCAGAGCCGCTATGAACTATGGATTAAAGATGCCGATCCGGTTGCGCAGGGCCACCTGCCGTATGAGACGGCACGGAGTCTGGACTCTATGCGGCTGCACAAGCAGCGCATGGATCAAATTCGCCAGGTCATTTTGGAGATGCTTGAAACCGAGCGTCACCTCAAAGATGAACGCCAGCAGCGGCTGCACGAATCCAACCGAACCACAGGTTTTGTTTTTGCGGTGCTGCTGGGAGCGACGGCGCTGGTGATTTCGCTGTTTTCGCGCCGTAGCGTAAGCGCCATTGCCCAAACTTTTCAGGCCTCGCTTGTGCAGGAAAAATCCAGCCGCCAGTCTCTAGAACGCGAAGAGTGGATTCGCAGCGGGCAAATGAAATTTTTGGCGGCCATACAAGGCGCGCTGGATGTTTCCGAAATTGGCCACCGCGGGCTTCAGCAGCTAGTTTCTCATACGGGGGCCACAGTGGGGACGCTTTTTGTCGCGGAGGGCGGGGGCTTTAGGCGGCGGGCCGGGCTGGGCGTTGATGCCGGTAGCGGGACCGAGCAATTTGCCGCAGGTGAAGGTCTTATCGGCCGCGCGGCGCTTGAGGCCACGGTCATCGAAGTGCGCGATATTCCCAGCGGGTATTTGATGATCCGTTCGGGGCTGGGTGTAACCACGCCGCGCCAGATTTTGTTTGCTCCCGCGATACTCGATGGAGAAGTTCTGGGAGTGGTCGAGCTCGGGTTCCTTTCCGCGCCTACAGAGCGGGTGCGTGAGTTGCTGATGCGTATAGGCGAACCCCTGGCCACAGCAATACGCGCTGCCGAGTCGCGCAGCCGCCTAAAGAGCCTGCTTGAAGAATCGCAGCAGCAATCTGAAGAACTTCAGACCCAGGGGGAGGAACTGCGCGTCGCCAATGAGGAGCTTTCTGAACAAAGCAAAGCGCTGCAAGAAACCAAGCAGCGCTTGGAAGAGCGTCAGCGGGAACTGGAATCCACGAACGCCAGCCTGGAGTCACAAACGGAAGATCTGCAGCGCGCGCAGCGAGAGTTAAAAGAGAAGTCTAGCGAGGTCGAACGCGCCAGCCGCTATAAATCCGAATTCCTGGCCAATATGTCGCATGAGCTGCGCACGCCGCTAAATAGCGCCCTGATTCTGGCCAAGCTTCTGGCCGACAACAAACCCGGCAATCTCAACGATGAGCAGGTGCGTTTTGCGCAAACGATTTATTCCTCGGGAAACGATTTATTAACGCTCATCAACGACATCTTGGATTTGTCCAAGATCGAAGCGGGAAAAGTAGAGGTTCATCTGGAATCCACGACGATTCGCCGCATCACCCAGCCCATCTTGCGCAGCTTCGAAGGAGTTGCCAAAGAAAAACGCCTGCAACTGAGCTTTTCAGCAGAAGCGGGCATGCTCGAAGCCATTCGAACCGATGTGCAGCGGGTGCAGCAGATTCTGAAGAATCTATTGTCAAACGCCCTGAAATTTACCGACCATGGCACAGTGACGCTGCGCGTCGAGGGGGAAGCCGACGAAGTACGCTTCATTGTTCGCGATACCGGAATTGGCATTCCGACGTCTCAGCACGAGCTTATCTTTGAAGCGTTTCGCCAAGCCGACGGTACGACCAACCGCAAGTACGGGGGAACGGGCCTCGGATTGTCGATTTCGCGCGATCTGGCGCATCTGCTTGGTGGCGACTTGACCGTGCAAAGTGAGCCCGGCTGCGGCAGCGCTTTTACCCTGCTTCTGCCACGAGAGTATGATGCGGCACAGCCGCTAAAAAAAGCGCCGGAGCCAAGGGCCGTGAGCACTCCGGCCCAGGTGTCACCGCCGGCCGCAAACGCCACCCGCGTACCGCTTTTGTCATTTCCGCCCAAGGTTTCAAGTTCTACGGATTCGCCAAAAGTCTCGCAACGACTGCTGCTTATCGTAGAAGATGATGCGCCTTTTGTCCGAATCCTCATCGATCTGGCGCACGAGCTGGAATTTGAACCCCTTGTTGCCACGACAGCGGATGAAGCGATGCGTTTGTCCGCCAAGTACGTTCCAAGTGCTGTGATTCTGGACATGAACTTGCCCGATTATTCCGGACTTTCGGTGCTGGATCGTTTAAAACGCGACCCTCGTACCCGCCATGTGCCGGTCCACGTGGTCTCGGTCGCCGACCTAAGTCAGCAGGCGCTGGCGATGGGGGCGGCGGGCTATCTGCATAAGCCGGTCAAACGCGAAGATCTTATCGAGGCGCTGCGTTCGATAGAGCAGCGCTTCACCCGCCGCGTCCGCCGCCTGCTTGTGGTCGAAGACGAAGAAGTGCAGCGGCAGAGTTTGCATGCTCTTTTAGGGGGGGAAGACGTTGAACTCGTGGCGGTTGGAACCGTGGCGGAAGCCCTTTCGGCGCTGCGCGCCCGCACTTTTGACTGCGTGGTGACCGACCTGATGCTGCCGGATGCCAGCGGCGATGATTTGCTCGAGCGCATGGCCGAGGACCAGACTTCGCCATTTCCGCCGGTCATCGTCTATACCGGCCGCTTGCTCAGCGAAGCGGACGAGCAGCGCTTGCGTCGCCATTCTAGCTCGATCATCGTCAAGGGAGCGCGCTCGCCAGAGCGCCTGCTTGATGAGGTAACGCTGTTTCTGCACCAAGTGGAGTCCGATATGCCGCCCGAGCGTCAGCGTCTGCTCAAGCAGGCGCGCGACCGCGAGAAGCTGTTTGAAGGACGGCGCATCCTTTTGGCCGAAGATGACGTGCGCAATATTTTTGCGCTAAGCAGCATTTTGGAACCTAAAGGTGCCAAGATGCTGGTCGCCCGCAACGGCTGCGAGGCCCTCAGCTTGCTTGAGAAAGAGCCCAAAGTAGACCTAGTCCTTATGGACATCATGATGCCCGAGATGGACGGCTTGACGGCGATGCGCGAAATTCGCAAACGTCCGCAATTTGCCAAGCTGCCGATTATCGCTTTGACCGCCAAAGCCATGCGCGATGATCAAGAGCGCTGTCTGCAAGCCGGGGCCAATGACTATGTCGCCAAACCGCTTGACGTCGAGATGCTGCTATCTCTTTTGCGCGTTTGGATGCCAAAGTAAAGCGACACAAGATGCCCGGGGCGTTTGACATCGAAGTGGGGTTGCTTTTGGAAACCATTTACCAGCGCTTTCATTACGACTTCCGCGGCTATTCGATGGCCTCTATGAAGCGTCGAATTCGGCAGGCGCTTATCGTCTTGCAGTGCGAAACAGTCTCTAGACTTCAGGAACGCCTGCTTCATGAGCCGGCGCTGTTCACGCAGTTGCTACGTTTTCTGACTGTTCAAGTCAGTGAAATGTTTCGCGACGCCGGATTTTATAAAACCCTGCGCGAGCGCATCATTCCTATTTTGCGCACCTATCCTTCGCTGAAGGTATGGATTGCCGGCTGCAGCAGCGGCGAGGAATTTTATTCGCTGGCCATCCTTTTTCGCGAAGAAGGACTTTTTGATCGCACGATTTTCTACGCAACAGATATTAACGGCGATGCGCTGCGCCAGGCCGAAGCCGGGGTCTATCCGATCGATCGAGTCATCGGTTTTAGCGAGGCCTATCAGGCCGCTGGCGGACGCGGCTCGCTGTCGCAGTTTTACTCAGCCGCTTATAATTCAATCGTCTTTGATCGTTCCCTGATTTCGCGCGCCGTGTTTTCCGATCACAGCTTGGCCACAGACAGCGTTTTTGCCGAAGTGCATCTGATTAGCTGTCGCAACGTGCTAATTTACTTCGATCGTGACCTGCAAGATCGGACGATTGCACTTTTTGCCGAAGCGCTGATTCGGCGCGGGTTTCTCGGCCTTGGCAGTAAAGAATCGCTCATGCTATCCTCCCACGCGGCTGGGTTTGCGGAATTCGATGCTACTGCTCGATGGTACAGGCGATGCTAGTTGCCGACCGCTCTTCTAACGTGGATGCCGTCGTCATTGGCGCCTCTGCCGGAGCGGTCGAGGCTCTTTCGCGGCTGCTGCCACTTTTTCCGGTGGGCTTTGAAGTACCGATCGTCGTCGTGGTCCATTTGCCGGCGCGTCGGCCAAGCCTGCTTTGCGAGATTTTTGCTCCCCGCTGCGCCTTACATGTCTGCGAGGCCCAAGACAAAATGCCGCTCGGGGCGGGAGCTCTTTATTTCGCGCCTCCCGATTATCATTTGCTCATCGAAAGCAACCGCTGCCTGGCCTTATCTGTTGAAGAGCCGGTAAATTTTTCGCGACCTTCTATAGACGTACTTTTCGAATCCGCAGTGGATGTCTACGGCAGACGGCTTATGGCCCTGCTTTTGACCGGTGCCAGCCACGATGGTGCCCGCGGCGCCGCCCTGGTGCGAAACGCTGGCGGCATCGTCGCGGTGCAAGATCCACGCACCGCCCAGGCATCTGCAATGCCGCTTTCCGCGATAAAAAGCGCGGCCCCTCAGCTTATAGGCACCATCGACGATCTTGCGGCCTTCGCCATGCATACCGTGCGAGGATAGTCCTGCCATGACCACCGCTAGCAACCCCAAAATCCTTGTGGTTGACGACCTCGAAGAGAACCTGCTTGCCTTGTTGGCGCTTTTGCGCAGCGAGCGACTGACCATCCTGACTGCTCGCTCGGGCGATGAAGCGCTTGAGCATTTGCTAGTCCATGACGTAGCCTTGGCGCTTTTAGATGTGCAGATGCCGGAAATGGACGGTTTTGCGCTGGCCGAGCTTATGCGCGGCAGCGATCGCACCCGTCACGTGCCGATCATCTTTGTCACTGCTGGCGCCACCGAGCCGTCGCGAGTGTTTCAAGGCTATGATGCGGGAGCGGTGGATTTTTTGTGCAAACCTTTAGATCCGCGCATTTTGCGTCATAAGGTCAATACCTTTGTCGAGCTGCACAGCCAGCGCCAGATTTTGCGCGAACAGCTTGTCGCCCTGCAGCAAGGCGAAGCGGAATCGCGGCGGCTGCGCGAAGAATTGGAGGCGACTCTGCGCCTCAATGAGACGTTTTTGGGCGTCGTCGGTCATGATTTGCGCAATCCGCTAAATGTGATTCTGATGTCAGCGGCCCTGCTCGATCGCATGGTTCCGGATTCCAGCCATCGGCAAATCACCTCGCGCATCAGTGCCGCGACGCGGCAAATGGTGCGCATGATCGACGATCTTTATGATCTGACTCGTGCCCGGATGAGCGGAGGAATCTCCATCAAACCCCGTCCCGACATCGATGTCGGGGCCATTGCCGAGCGCATCGTCAATGAATTCGCGGCAGCGCACAAAAACCGCGTGCTGAAGCTACAGTCTAGCGGTGACACCCGCGGAGTTTGGGACAACGACCGCCTTGGGCAGATCCTTTCGAATCTAGTCGGCAATGCCTTGCGCCATGGAACTGCCGAGGTTCCAATCGAAGTGAACATCGATGGAACGGACTCGAATTGGGTGCAAATTCGCGTCAATAACGGCGGCGAAGTTCCGTCCGATCTGCTGCCGCACATCTTTGAACCTTTTCGGCGCGGTCCCGAGCATCAGCGCGAGGGACTTGGCCTAGGGCTATTCATCGTCCAGCACCTGGTTTTCGCCCATGGTGGAGATGTCGAGATGATTTCCAAAAATGGACACACCACCGTCCACATTCGACTTGCGCGCATCGCCAAGACCGCAACCGCACCCAGCACCTAATCCACTTGGAATTAGGATACGCAATACACTCCCGAATCAATCAAAGAAGCGCCAGTCTTCGACGTAGTTGCCGACGATTTGGCGCGGGTAGGCGGGGTCGGCGCGGCGCAGAACCATGTCAAAGCGGATGTGCTGATCGTCTTTGAAGAAGTAGACCTTGCCGTTCCCCCAGTAAATCGCGGCATCGATGCGCTCGAAGGTCACACCCTGCCAGCGCCGCGCAATGTAGTCGGGATAGTCGTCTTCGACGCGGTTCTCGGACAGGCTGAAGCGGACGTACTTGTTCCCAGAAAAAAAGAAGATGCTATCGCGTCCCATCTCTAGCGTGGCGTCGATGCGCTCGAATTTGACGCCGGGAAAGGCGGCGCTTGTCAGCATGGGATAGCCGGGATCGATCTCGCTGGTGTCGACATCGAGGCGCGCTACGCTGTCCTTGCGGAAGAAGTAGATCTTGCGATTCAGGCGCTCGCCACTCGGTGTTATAAGATCATGTCCGCTGAAGGCTGCGTCGATTCGCTCGAAGCCGATGTCGCCAAGCGCCTTCCAGCGCTCAATGAGCAGGCGCGGCTTGTCGCTGCTCTGCTTCTCGATGTGGTAGCAGAAATAGTGGCGGCCGCGCACAAAGTAGATCGAGGTATCGATGGCGAAGGCGGCGGCGATGGCGGTAAAGGTTGACGCCTCCTGATAAGCGTCGCGCAGAGCTTGCGCGCGCTGCTTGTCGGAAATGAGCGTCCAGATTCCGGCGACCTCGAGCTCAATTGTCTGCGGATTGTCGCGGATCGTCGAAATCCAATCGTTGTACTTCGACTCATCGAGCGAGCTTAGCGCCGCCAGCTTGAGTTCATCGCCGCCTTTGCCTGCAACGCAGCACTGCGAGTTCGACTGTAGCTTTTCGCGGCTTTCCTGCATGCGTGAGTTGGCTTCGCCAGAGCCGACGGCGCCGTAGCTTGCTTTGAGGCCCGCCTGAATCTCCTCCTTGCTCATGCCGGTGGACTTGAAGATGGTAAGGAAGAGCTGCGCTTTGCCGCCAATCCAGACGCGCTTCACATAGTGGCTGCCGAAATATTCGAAGAAGCGCTCGTAGGCGGCGCGGTGCTCGTGGCGAAAAGGCGCCGGAATGTCGGCCGAGTTGATCTCGGAGATGACGTTCGACCATTCCGAAAGATAGACGCTCCACAGCGGAATGCAGGAGCTGCGCAGCGCATAATATGCTTCTTCGCTCGTGCGCATCTGCTTGGTCTGGCTGGCGCTGGCGCCGATGCTGAAGGCGCTGGCGCCGACCGACACCTTGGAGTCAAGACTGAACTGCTTGTCGAAGCGATCCCAGGATTCTTCGATCATCACCTGATTCAAAAACTGGTTGGCTGGCATGGGCGGGCTGTCGTCCGCTTCGTACCCATCGGGCAGGCGATAGACTTGCTGCGCGTCCTTAAACGCCACCGGGCGATAGTTGCTGCGTCGAAACAGCACGCGCTTTAGCTCATGCGGCTGGTGCGGACGCAGGTAGATGCCGTGACCCAGGGCATCTAGGCCCGGCATGTCGATGATCGCTTCCTGGATAGAGCTTGCTTGGCTTTCTTCTTGCGTAGAAATTCGAACCAATGAATCGGGCATGACGACCTTGCTCAAAATGCGCCGCGTAGACTTTGTCTCGCTGGCGCGGTTGTCAATTCAGACTAGGGAGCCGGCGGCTCAAGCGGATCGGCTTTTTCGCTCTGCATCTTCTTGACGGTAGATCGGCTTGCTTCGACCTCTTTGCGGAAGTGCGCGCGCATCTTGTCGGCATCGAAAGTAAGCAGCGTGCCGCCCGACTCGAAATGCATGATGAAGAGGTTGCCCATGGCCAGCGTCAACGCGCCGCCGAGCAGCGGAACGCCGACGGCGCCGACGATCTGACCGGCGACCGGCACAAGCTTAAAGAGGCTTCCGGCCAGCGCTTCGGTAAGCGCCAGGCTGCCCATTCCAGTGATGAGCGAGCCGACGATCTTCTGCGCCTTTTGCTCAAGGAAGTTCACCTCATAGAGCGCCGAAAGCTCTTTGAGCATCTTGACCTGCACCGCGGTAAGCGCCACAAAATCGAGGATGGGAATCGGCAGAAGTCCGCCGCCGATCGCCCAGTACAAGTTGTGACGAACAATGGTGCGCGCCTTCTTTTGGCGGGTGTCCGGAGCGTTCGATTCATGCGCCTGCGCTGCGCCTGCTGTCTGCGTGGTCATAGGCCTTCCTTGCGAGAGAAGAAAATGACGAAGACCTGCAGATTTTCGCGCTATTTTCAGGCCCAGGCAAGCGAGATCGCCACCGCCGAAGAAAGCAACCGACCGACGCAGCAGACGGGGTCTGCAGTAGGTTTGGGGATAGGATCTATGGCTTGCGCCAAGTTCCTCCGCTTTCGATGCGATTTTTGATGGCGCGCAAAAGGTTAGGAATCGACTTGCGGGCGATATAGTTCTGAATCGAGCGCGGAACCGCGCGACCGGCATCGACCCAAGTTCGGTACACTACCAGCGTACGCGTATCGGAAATCTCAGCCAGTTGGTAGCCTCCGTCAATATCGGCGACGGTATTGTCCGGGGCGGTCTTGTCCAGCGTCCAGTGAATGCTGTGCGCTGCGTGATCGAGCTGAAACAAAGCCGTGTAGCGCGCGGTGCTGATCGAGGCATCGATTTGCATGCGTACTTTCAGTCGATCAGGCTGTTTTTCCAGAACCCAGACCTTTTCAACACGCGGCTGGTATTCGGCTTTGTCTTCGTAGTGAATAAGAACCGCCCAAACTTCATGCAGCGGACGGTCAATGACAATGGCACCCACTCCGCGGCCGGAATCTTTGCCGCTTGGCGCAGTAAAACTTTCGGTGCGCACCGGAATCGCGCCGTGCATCGCTTGTTCAAGCTCTGGCTCGGTCAGACCAAGCGCCGAAGCAATCACGGCAAAAAACGTCAGCAAGCTATGCATTTCCTATCCATAGCATGGTCTGAAAATAGACTCATGAATTCACTGGGCTTTTGTTCCTGACAGCGCGCCTTGGTTTTTGGTTCGCGCCACGGTCCTTTTGCAACGCGCGGCTAGCGTTTCCAACGCGGCATCTCTTATAGTGCCGACCATGGCAAAGGCACATACCACTTGGAAAGTACTTCCGCACAAGCCTGTTGAAAAATTGACCGAAAATTTGTGGCGGGTCGAGGGTGCGGTCGGAGATATGCCTCTACAGCGCGTGATGACCATCGTCAAACGCCGCGATGGCGACCTCATCATTCACAACGCGATTGCCCTAGATCCGGCAGAGATGGCCGAGCTCGAAGCCTTTGGGCCGGTGCGCTATTTGCTTGTACCAAACGGCTGGCACCGCCTAGATGCCAAGATTTTTGCAGAGCGCTATCCTGGCGCCGGTGTCTATTGCCCGAGCGGCGCTCGCAAAAAAGTCGAAGAAGTCGTCGCGGTGCGCGGTGTATACGAGGACTTTCCGGCGGATTTGGCGGTATCTCTGCGTATGCTTGACGGGGTGAATGGCAATGAAGGGGTCATGTGCGTGCAATCCGCGGATGGCGCCACGCTGGTATTTAACGATGCGCTTTTTAACATGCCGCATGCCAAGGGATTTCAGGGCTTCCTTTTGAAGCACGTCATGCAGTCCTCTGGTCCGCTGCATGTGACCCGCATTGGCAAACTATTTCTCATCAAGAATCGAGACGCGTTTAAGGCACATCTGTTACGTCTGGCCGATACGCCCGCTTTGCGGCGAATCATCGTCTCGCATCATGAAACCGTCACCGAAAATGCCGCCGAAGCGCTGAAAGCCGCCACTGCTGAGTTATAGGCGCTAGATCTAAGACCTGTCGCAGTAGGTTTGCACGTCGGTATAAAGATCTAAATTGCGCAGAGCCTGGCAGCCAAAGCTGAAGTAGCCGTCGAGCCGAGTTGGAAACGAACGGGCTGCGCCTTCGCCGCCCGAGTAAAACACCCGCATTCCGTCTGGTGAAAACGCGGCGTTGCGCACTCCGCCGCGGGCGCGATCTTCCAAAAGCAGAATCTGTTTGGCGCTGCGCGCGTCAAAGATGCGCACTGTGCGGTCGTCTCCGGCGGTCAGAAGCTGAGTCCCGTCCGCAGAAAAGGCCACGCTGCGCACCACTCCGACATGGCCGCCAAGGGTGACAAGCGCCTGACCGCTTTGCGCATCCCAGATGATGGCGTTGCCATCGCCTCCAGCAGTGGCGATGCGTGTGCCATCGCGCGAAAAAGCCGCCGCCACCACATCCTGCGTGTGTCCTTTTAGCGTGCGCAGCGCTTGTCCACTTAGGGCATCCCATAAAACCGCCGTGGTGTCCGAGCTGGCCGTCAGAATCAGCCGACCGTCGGGACTATAGCTAGCGCTGCGTACATCGGCCGTATGACCGGTTAAGGTCAAAAGCGCTTGACCGCTTTTGGTATCCCAAATGCGGGCCGTTTGATCCCCGCTGGCTGTCACAAGTCGCGTGCCATCGGGGGCATAGCCGCCGCCAAAGACCGGTCCCATGTGGCCAGATAGCGTCAGCACCGCCTGACCGCTTTTGGTGTCCCAAATGCGAGCCGTTTTGTCAGCGCTAAAAGTGGCCAGACGCAGGCCGTTTGGCGAGAAAACGCCGCTTAGGACTTCATCGGTGTGCCCTTGCAGGAGCAACTGCACCCGCTCGCTGGTCACGCCCCACAAAAGCCCGGTATGGTCGGCTCCGGCGGTAAATAAGCGCGTTCCATCTGCGGACACGGCCATGCCTTGCAGGTCGCCGCGCGTCTGATAAATCGACTGAATGCGACCATTGCGCCAGTCCCAAATGCGCGCCGTGGCGTCCGTGCCGGCGGTAATGATGCGGCTTTGATCGGGGGAAAACTGCGCGCTGCGTATATCTTGCGTGTGCCCTTTGAGTACAAACAAGCTGCGCCCGGTGATGGCATCCCAGACTCGGGCGGTACGCCCGTAGCTCGTCGTCAGGATGCGCAGCCCGTCGCCAGAATAAGCGGCGCTGCGCACCCCTTCTTCGGCTTCGGGAAGGTTTAGCACCACCGTACCGCTGGCCAAATCATAAACCTGGGCGCGGCGGTCGCGGCCCGCAGTCAAAAGGCGGGTGCCGTTTGGTGAAAATACCACCGAGGTGACGTCGTCGCTGTGTCCACCAAGCGAAAGCAGTGCCCGGCCGCTGCGCGCATCCCAAAGGCGCGCGGTATCGTCATTGCTGGCGGTGGCCACGCGGTTGCCATCGGGGGAAAATACCGCGCCGAGTACCGGGCCTTCGTGCCCGACCAGTTTAAAAAGCAGCCGGCCGCTGCGTGCATCCCAAATGCGCGCCGTGCGATCGGCGCTGGCAGTGACCACACGGCTGCCGTCGCGCGAGTAGGCTGCGGTCAGCACTTCTTGGGTATGTCCGGACAAAGTCAAAAGACTTTGCCCGCTGCGGGCGTCAAAGATGCGCGCCGTTTTGTCGGCGCTGGCCGTCACAACGCGGTTGCCGTCCGGTGAAAAAGCGGCGCTCGTGACGTCTTCGCTATGGCCTTTGAGGGTCAAAATGGAGCTGAGCGCGCGCGCATCCCAAATGCGCGCCGTGTGATCGGAACAGGCGGTAACCACGCGGCTCGAATCTGCCGAAAACGTCGCAGAATAGACGCTGCCTTCATGGCGCAAGGGCTGCGACAGCACCATTTCAGAAGCCAGATAAATGAGGTTGCGCTGCACCTCATCGGACATCGCCTGCCCGGCGGACTGGGCCTGTCCGGCGGCGGTGACCGCGGCGAGAAGCGCGGTTTGGCGATTGCCCAGCAAATCGAAAAAGCGCTCATTGTGCGCTTCAAGCTGCTGGCGATCGGCCAGAACCTGCGGATCGACGGCCAAATCGGCCGCCACGGCGGCATCGCTGCTGCTCCCGCCATCGCCTGGTGCCGGTGCACTTAGGCTGGCATCGCTAGGCGTGGCGGCGCCATCGCTAGGTGCGGCCACGGCGGCATCGCTAGGCGCGCCCAGATCGCTTGGCCGATCGGCTGCCGAGACGGCCGGCGCCTGGGGCGCAATGGCGGCTGCCGCCACCGCTGTCGCCGTAAGCGCACTGACGAGAAGCGGACGTAAAGCACTTCGCAACATACTTGGCAGCATACCAGACGCGTTGCCGACAATCAGGGCGTCCCTTGGGGCCAATCGACTTTAAAGCGAGAAAAAACCTCTTCGATCAGGCGAGCTTCGCTGCCTTTGGGCGTTCCACACAGGATAAGCAGCAGTTTGCCGCGCCTTAAAAGTCCAAAACTTAGCCCTCCGCTTTCGCGAAACATGCCCGGCGTATCATGGGGGCGACGCGGGGCGACATTGCTGCTGTCTTTGATGCCGGCCAGGTTCAAAAGCACTTTGCGGCTGGCTGCCTCGGCCTCGATGGCGTCTTTGTCGCTATCCCAGGCGGAAAGCATGATCAGCGCCGGAAGTCCCTCGGCGTTTGCCTGATAGGCAACGAGGCGGTCGCCACCCCAGCCGGCTGCCGCTTCGATAGCTTGCGACTCGGGAAGCAGAGAATCAAACCACAGTTTGTAAACCTGTTCGCCCAGCACATCGCGGCGAACTTCAATCTGCGGCGCCAAAGTGGTCAGCGGCGCCGCCGTGATGCGTACCGGCGGCTCGCGCGCTTCGTATTTTTCGGGGTGCAGTACCTGCTCGGTCGAGTCGGGCGGATTGCGAAACAGCTCATCGACGCGAGCAAAAGCCCCTTTGGCGCTGACATCAAATCCCTGACGGCGCGAAATGACAAATTCCAAGCCGGCAGCATAGGGAAAGACCAAAGTTTCGCGCAGGGCCGCCGGCGCTTTCTGAAACGCCGGGGTGGAACTCATGCTGAGCTGCATCATCTGCTTGCCCAGCCGTCCGATGTCGGCGGGAACTCGCGTGGTATCGCCGGGGGTGTTGCGCCGCGAATACTCCAGCATGACCGCCGTGCCATCGCCTTCGACGACGGCCGAACGGGCGAGCTGCCGATCGCCTTCTTCTTTCAGCGGCGCCGAAAACTTGCGCAAGTCGAAATATTGATCTTGCAGCGCGTGTTCGATTTCGTGAGCCAGCGCCGGACGCTGCAGCTCGATAGGCAACCAGTCGGCGATATACAAGGTTCGGACGTACGGATCGTAAAATCCGGCGACTTGCTCGGCCAGCATCTCAAAGAGGGTTTTTTCGTAGTCGATATTTTCCGGCAAGAGTCCAAGCCGCTTGAGAATGCCGGACTCGACTCGCACTTCCTCTTTCGAAAATTCTTTGGCCAGCCGCTCGCGCAGCTTGTCGACGATTTCGCTGCGCGACAAAACACCGCGCTGAAACGGAGCCTTTAGCGGCAGCCCGCGCATCGTCGAGACCTGACGGGTGATTTCATCGGCGGCGCCGAGCAGGGCACTAGGGCGCGGCGAGCCACTGGCGGGCGCCGCCGGTGCCGTGGGCGCCGCCGGTGCCGCCTGTGCAGTCGATGTCGGCGGTGCGGCCGGTGTCGCAGCATTGGGATGCGCGGCAGCAGCGGGGCCTAGGGCAAAGGCTGCGGCCAGCGATGCGGCACAAGCCGTGACAGGATTTGGGGCATACCTAGAACGTTTGAATTTGCAAAGGAAGCGCATGTTCCTATAACAGCGGAGGGTGAACTGGCGCAGCTTGCGACTGCGTCATGGCGCGGGGCGTAGGGGATCGTTCGACCAGCCATTGCGCGGCTCGGCCAAAATCGGCGAAACGGGTCAGCTTGCCTTCTTCGCCCAGAAAGACCATCGCCACTTCACGCGATTTGCTCGGCGGGGCCGACTGAGTGGCGGCTCCGGAAAGTCGTGCGGCGACGACAAAACAGTAACCGGCACGGTCGTTGTAACCGGTTTTGCCGCCCAAGATGTGATGCTTGCTGCCGCGCAATAAAAGGTCGGTGTTGCTATATTCCACGGTTTGCTGGGGCCTAGTGGACGAGCGCACCGCATACTGCGCAGTGCGGCAAACCTCGGCGATAAGCGGCTGCTTTAAGGCCGCCTGCAGCATGGCAATGACTTCGCGCGGGGTGGAAACATTGCGGTAGTCAAGACCGGTCGGCTCGGCGAAGTTTGTTTGCTTTAAGCCCAGGCTGCGCGCGCGCTCATTCATGGCCGTTGCAAACGCGGTAGGCTCAAGTCCTACCGCGCGCCCCAGGGCCAATACTGCGCGGTTGTCAGAGGCCATCAGCGCCGCGTGCAAAAGCTCTAGATTGCTCAGCGTCATCCCGACGAGCAGGCGAGATTTGGCGCCGCGCGTGGTCAAGCGCGCATCCGAGGCGATGATGGTGGTTCGCGCCTTTAGGTCAAGCTTGTGTTCTAAAACCACCAGCATGGCCATCAGCTTCGAAATGGAGGCAATCGGCCGAACCATGTCCGGATTTTTTTGATAGATGGGAAGGCCGCCGGCGCTTACATCCAGAATCAGCGCCGCTTGGGCTTGAATATTCGGCAGTCCGGCGCGAGTGTAAGTCGGCACGGCGCGCGAAATTGCGCGTCTAGGACCGCTCCGGTGTTTGCGCCGTGCCTGTATCAAATGCGCCGGGCGCTTTAGCGACGGCCGCATCGGCGTAGACGCAGCTTCGGCGGCGTGCCAGGGCACAAGGCTCGAAATGATCAAACAAATCGCGCGAACAAAGCGCAGCGGACGCATCGACCGCAGTATGAAAGAGCCTGCCCCGCGCGAGCAATTTTTTTCCCGTGCTTCGGCTTTTCGCCGGCCTTCAGGCGACGGCAAACTGCCGCTCGACGAGCCGCCGGTAAAGCCCGGGTTGTTGCATCAGCGCCGCGTGCGTGCCGACCTGAGCGGCGCGACCTTCATCTAGAACGACGACCAGATCGGCGCCTTTCACAGTCGAGAGCCGATGCGCAATGATGAGCGTCGTGCGGTTTTGCATCAGCCGCTCCAGCGCTTCGCGCACTAGATGTTCGGTCTCGGCATCAAGGGCGCTTGTGGCTTCATCCAAAATAAGCAATTTGGGATCTTTTAGCACCGCCCGAGCAATGGCCACGCGCTGCTTCTGCCCGCCGGAAAGCTGCACGCCGCGTTCGCCCACAAGGGTGTTATAGCCGCCTGGAAACATCGTGATAAAGCCGTGGGCGTTGGCCAATTTCGCCGCCGCCTGCACTTCTTCATCGGTGGCATCGGGGCGTCCGTAACGGATGTTGTCGGCAATCGTGGTGGAAAACAAAAGCGGCTCTTGAGCGACTACGCCAATCTGCCGCCGCAGCCAATCCTGATCGAGCTCGACAAGCGGCACGCCATCGAGCAGCACCCGTCCGGCCTGTGGATCGTAAAGACGATACAAAAGCGAGGCAATCGTCGTTTTGCCGGACCCCGAAGGGCCAACGAGCGCGACGATCTCGCCCGGGTGCAATTGCAAATCAAAACCACGCAGCACCGGCACATCCAGCCGGCCCGGATAGGCAAAATGGACCTGTTCCCAGCTAACCCGGCCCTGTAATTGCGGAAGCACTTTGTTGGCCGTGGAGCGCAATGTCGGTTTGCGTTCCAAAAGTTCAAAGACCCGTTCGGCGGCGCCGGCGGCGCGATTGTAGTCGGCCCACAGATCCGACAAAGCGCCGAGCGAGAACGCCACGAGCATGGTGTAGACCAAAAAAGCGGTCAAAGCCCCGACCGAGAGACTGCCGTCAATCACCAGGTGTCCGCCATACCAAAAAACCACCGCTCCGGCCAGATACGTGGCAAAGGATGCGGCGCCGATGAAGGTTGCAGTCAGGCGTATGCGGTGAAAGGACAACTGCAGTGAACTGTTTATCGCCTCGCGGTAGCGCTTCACTTCGATGGACTCGGCGGCAAAAGAGCGCACGGTACGAATACCGGACAGGGACTCCTCTGCCACTTCGGAAGATTTGGCCAGGGAATCCTGAACCTCTTTGGAAAGGCGGCGAACGCGGCGGCCGTAGGTCACCGCCCCGAGTGCCACCGGCGGAACGATGATCAGCATAAGCAGAGTCAGCCGCATCGACGTGTAAAACAGTAGGACCATTCCGCCGATGACCGCGGCCCCGTTGCGCAGCACCAAAGAGATATTTACCGAGACGGTATTTTGCAGAACGGTGGTGTCGTTGCCCAGACGGCTGGTCAGCTCGCCGGTGCGCTGGGCATCGAAAAAAGCGACTTCCTGAGACATCAGGCTGGCAAACAAATCGCCACGCAGTCTGGCCACAACCCGTTCGCCAGCATTGGAAAAAAGGACGTAGCGTATGGCTATCGAAGTCCCAAGAAGCGCAAAAATCCCCGCCATCAAAAGCGCGGCGCGGTCGATGCTGTGCTTGGAGCGACCACCTAGTGCCTCGTCAATGATAAAGCGAATGCCTTGCGGAAAGGCCAGGTTCATCAGGCTGCCAATCGCCAAAAATATACTTCCGAGTAGTAGCGCCCGACGCTCGGGCTTGGCCAAGAGCAAAAGTCGGCGCAAGGTAACGCGCGCCGCGGCTCGGCTCTTTTTGGAATCCTCAACTGCAGTCATGCCTATAACTTACCGTAGGCTCGTACATTCGCAGCAATTTCGATTCGCGCAAGGCCACAAGTAGGGCCGCGCAGCCGGATGCCGCGCGCGCAATGCCCGCATTGCGGTAGGATCGGGTCTTGGCATGTCAGATCAGCACTCGACCCTGAAGGATCGCAAAGATCGTACGCTGCCCGAGGGTGAGTTTCGTGACCGGCCGGTTCCCGGACTGCTCTTGATTTTTGCAATGGGACAGCCGCGCTCTGTGCCACTGCCGCTAGGTGGTCCGGGAAACGCTTTGGAAATCGGCCGTGGCGATGGTTCGGGGACGATGCCGCCGGACCGGCGGATGTCGCGCCGCCATGCGCGAGTGTCTTATGCCGGGCAGCAGTTTCGCGTGCTTGACTTGGGCAGTCAGAACGGCACCTTTGTCGATGGCGCCGCTGTCGTGCAGGAAGTAAACAGCGCATCGGCCCAAGTGCTGCGCGCTGGCGATACCCTTTTTTTGATGATGGCCGATTTGCGGCCCTTTCAGTCTGTCGGCGTCAAAATCGTGCAGGGACGGGTGATAGGTCCGACGCTACAGCGCGCGCTTTTGCAAGTCACGCGCGCGGCCCGCTTTAGCCCTACGCTGCACATTACCGGCGAAAGCGGCGTCGGCAAAGAGGCCGCGGCGCGCGATTATCACAGCCAGGGACCGCATAGCGCGGGGCCATTTGTCGCCGTCAACTGTGCAACGATTCCAGCCGGAGTGGCCGAACGGTTGCTGTTTGGCGCCAAACGTGGAGCTTTTTCCGGAGCGGTTGCCGACGTGAATGGCTATGTCCAAGCGGCGGATGGGGGAACGCTGTTTCTGGACGAAATCGCCGAACTGGAAATGGCGGTGCAAGCCAAACTGTTGCGCGTGCTGGAATCGCGCGAGGTGGCGCAGCTTGGCGCGACGCGGACGAGGCCCGTGAAGCTGCAGCTTTGTTCAGCCAGCAATAAGGAATTGCGGGCCGAAGTTGGCGCCGGTCGTTTTCGCGAGGATCTGTATTTTCGCCTGAGCCGTCCGGAAGTCGAAATTCCGCCGCTGCGCTTGCGCCTAGAGGAAATTCCCTGGCTCATCGAGCAGGAACTCGGCAACACCGGCGCAGAGCTTAAGGCCCATGCTTCTTTCATCGAGTCTTGTGTGCTGCGCTTTTGGCCCGGAAATGTGCGCGAGCTTTTGACAGAAGTTCGCGCCGCCGGGCACGCCGCGCTGGCGGATGAACCAGACAAAGGAGGCCTTGTCGAAGCCGGCCATCTTGCGGCGACCGCTGGGCTGGATTTTGCGCCGGAGCCGCCGAGCCTGCCGCCCGTGCAGTGTCCGATTTCTGGGACGCCTTCGCGGGAGCGGATTGAGTCGGCGCTGAAACGGACGGGGGGCAATGTCTCGGAAACTTCGCGGATGCTCGGCTTGCATCGTACGCAATTGCGTCGGCTGCTGGAACGGCTGGAAATCGACCCGGCACGTTTTGCGCCAGAGACCCCCGAATAGCTGGAAAACCGGGAAAATCGGAAAAATCTAAGAAATTCGCGGGACCCCTTGGCACAGCTTGGCACACCGTGCCAGCCGCCGGCTTGAAACCCAGTCGATTTTCCGGGCCACAGTAGGTTCATGTACGTACTTGTGAGCGCGCAAGTTCAACACCGAAGGCCGCCGAAATCTTGAATGGCGAAAAGCACTTGGCGCCATGGGCTGCGAAACGCCGTACTTCCAGGGTGAGGGCTGCCGCGAGCCAGCGAAGTTCTCTGCGGTTGGCACGCGAATTGGATTGGTACTGAGTACAATAATAGGCGTCGCCGCGAAGCGCCTATGCGCTGTAGCGCAAGCAGCCTTTCTCAGATCGTAGAGCGGAATTTAGGAGCAAGTCATGTCGATGTTCGAAACGCATTTTTGGAAATTATTTACAACCTCGGCCGCGCTGCTTGGAGCCTGCAGCGGACCGGACAGTATGGACACCGCCAATCTGCAGCAAAAAGGCGGCGGCTGGTATGGTAATGGGCCGGACCTAGTCAGCGGCCGCATTCACGGCGAGCTGATGCAGGGCATCGGCATGCGCGACAATAGACCGGCATTTATTGTCGGAGCGCTTGGCAACGCGCTTTATCCGATCACGAAGACTACGTATCGCGATTTGCCGGTGCTGAGTGTGAGCGCCATGGAAGGTTGGCTGCGCGTAACTTATCAAGATGAAAAAATGGTCGCTGTGGCAGATAAAAAGGAGGTTGCCGGACTCAGCTTCGAATTCACCTTTACCGACCTCGGCGGCAAGGTTCAGATTCCTTATAAATTAACGGTCAAGGATGTGGGCGATTCCGGAAGTGGTTCTAGTCACTATGGAATGCTCGCGATGGTCCTTTCTTATACGGACTCTAGCGGTCAGGTAATCGATGACGGCAGTCTGTGCAATGACAGCGATAAGCTTCCAGAGCCGGCGGTTTCGGTGCCAGGACATCAGTGGCAGCTATCTACGGGCAATATGATTGCAAGTGAAAGTACCATCAGCTTCGCCTGCCGCTCTGCCGCGGTTGCCGGATGTATGGAATATGGGTATGAACCCTGGACGCCGCATCTTGAGTGCAACGATGTCTCGAATCCGGCCAACTGCCATCCGGCGGTGATGTGGGACATTCTGCAAGCGTGTACGCGGCTCAAGCGTGCTGACTATTGCGGCACCGGCGTCGCCCACACCCTGCCCAAGACCTCTTTGTGGCCGGCGGACTGGCTGGATCCGACCGTGACCAATTCCGCACGAGTTATGCTGCCGACTTTGGAAGCTATCTGGGGTCTAAATGGCGTTTCCTGCATCGTACCTGAGAACCTGCGACATGAAGAGCTGCTCGATCAAGATCTTAGCTGCAGCATGACGCTGGCCAGCAAGCCGCGCTGCACTTGGGAACGCCCGACTCCCAATGTGCTAGCCGATTCAATTAAGGATTAGAACCTCTTTAGGGCGCAGGAAGCTTGGAGGTTTGGGTCTGGGCTTCTTGCATCATTTGTCCGTATAGATTCTGAAGCAGAGGATTCCCTTTTATAGCTTGCGCTAGAACTGCCTCGGCCCGCGCGTACCCTATCGATTTTTCCTTGGCGCGGTGCTCGCTTTTGGCGCGTAACAATAATAAAGCGCCTTGTACGGCTAGCGCGCGCGGCCATTCCGGAGCAATCTTTAGCGCTTGCTCAATGGCGGCAAGCCCTTCTTCAATCTCGGCATGGATAGGCAATTTTAGCGCCAAGCGACCGAGTGCACCATCGCGGCAGACCTCTGCAACCGACAGCAAAATGTTGGAATCTTTGGGAGCGTGCTGATGGGCCAGCTTGGCACCGAGTAGCGCTTGCTGAAAAATATTTACAGCCGGATGTCCTTGCTGCTGCTGCCATTGCGCTTCTGCGGAAAGAAGCAGCGATTCGGCGGCTTTGCAACCATAATGAGTGCCGTTATTGACTTGATGACATTTTTGCGCAACCTGTTTCCCTGCGATAAGTATTGTTCGGGGATCTATGTTTTTCCTTAATAGGAATAGAGTTTTATAATAAAATGCATATATATAATCTGTATATGCATCAGAAAGGCTAGGGTTTGATGCAAATAAATTTGCGAAAGCCTCAATTGCGAGCTTGGCATAGTCTTCATTAGTGAGGAATAAGTAATAGCTGTACATCGCACCTGTAAGGTATGCAGATCCAATATTCCAATAAGATATATCTAGTTTATTCTTGGTTGCAATTTTTCCGGCAGTAATAACTTCATGGATGCTCAAAATCGGAGCTTGGCCATGCTCGAACCTCCACAGTGCCAAACTATTGTGTACGTATGAAATGTTTGCATAGACGAAATAATATTCTCTATCTAATTGAAGAGCATCATTGAATGAAGCGGCTGCTGCATTGAAATAAGATTCGGGATTTTGATTCTTATTCATGCGCGCCGTACCATCTAGCATATATGAAATCCCTAAATCATTATGAGCCCACGGGAAACGAGGATTTGCAGAAATTGCAGATCTGAAATATTTTCTTGCTTGCAGAAAATATTTTTCATAGACTTCTCCATGGCTCATATGATATGCGCCTAAGATATTGTAGCCAAGTCCAAGCGCATCAAGAGCGTATTCATCATTAGCATGTACGTGCAACGCTTGCTCACCAGCAATGTTTAAATGATCAATAGCTGATAAAATTTCTTGATTGGCTCCCCGACCTTGTTCATACTTTGCAAGAAAATAATAAGCGGATGCTTTGCGAGTATGCCCATAGGAATCACTTGGAGCCCCTTCAATGGCACGATCGGCGGCCGCGATGGCTTGTTGAATCTGGAGCGCCGGCGATTGTCCACGAAATTGATGGATCTCCCCTTGCCGAATCCATGCTTCGGCGATCGCTTCGTAGACTTGGGAATCGCTGCGGCCGACTTCAGCGGCCTGTTCATATCTGCGAATGGATTCCTGATAGTTGCGTTCCGCCTGATCGAAGTCGCCATGATCTTTTTGGTAGTGCGCGCGCGCAACGTAGACATCGCCTTCGAGTTTGCTGGCTTCGTACAGCCACGGCGCCTTCTTCCGGGCCATGTAGGCGTTAAACAGCGCGGCATCGTAGCGCTCGTTATAGTAGTCGATAAGCCCTTCGACATAGCTTGTCGATACGCTGGGCAATTGGCGGCTTTTCTGCAAATAGGAAAGCGCCGGCACTAGATACTGCTGGGTCAGTTCCTGACGCCGCTTTTCGACGAAGCTTTTGTCACCGCTGCGCCGCGCATCGTCCATGGCTTTGCTGAACAGTTCACCAAGCACGCGGCCTAGGGAATAGTCGAGTTCCAAGTCCACTAGGCCCGCGGCTTCGGCCTGCTTAAGGTGCGAATAAGCCTGCGGCCACTCATGTAGCGCCAAATGGCCGCGCCCTAGTGCATAGTGGGCCAGACCCGCACCAAGTGCTCCGTTATTACGCAGCTCCCGGTCGATTTCGAACATCCGATTGCGCACCAGAGTTTTTTCAGGGCCGGTGTCATGCAGCGGCAGCGAGTACGAGGTCCGCACCAGCCATTCCAGATCTTTGACCGCTTGTCCTAGCGCTTGTCCAAGCTTCTGGGCCAGCTCTGCCTGCCGCTTGGCCTCAGCCTCTTTGCGAATGTTCTGAATGTAGTTGCGTACTCCGTAAGCACATAGACCCATGACACTAAATAGGAGTGCGGCACCTAGTCCCACAAGGGCGCGGTTGCGCCGTGCTCGATAGCGCCAGCGGTAGATCGTGCTGACATTTTTGCCGATGATGCGCTGATTGCTTAGGTAGCGGCCCAGGTCCTCGGCCAAAGCTTGCGCAGTTTGGTAGCGCTGCTCGGGTTCTTTGTTCAGACACTTGTTGACGATGATGTCGAGTGCTTCGGGCACCGTCGGAAGCTTTTGCCGAAGAGGTGGTGCCTCCTCATTAAGGACCTTCATCAGAATGTGAACGACCGTATCCGCCTCAAAGGGCGGCTGCCCGGCAAGCAGGTCATACAGCGTCGCACCCAGGCTGTATACATCGGCGCGACGGTCCAAGCGGCGAATGTCACCGCGCGCTTGCTCTGGCGACATATACGCGGGCGTGCCCATCACCGCGCCCGATTCGGTAAGCCCTTTTCCTTCGTTGGCCTCACGGGCCAAACCAAAATCCATCACCACCGGGCGATATCCGGCACTTCCGCCCGGTTCCACCACCCGCTCCACCATGATGTTGGCGGGCTGAAGGTTCCTTGGCAAAATAGCCTTGTAAAATGAATCACTTGTGATGC
>CAYWPR010000002.1:169713-194898 GCA_964460115.1 uncultured Myxococcales bacterium | reverse complement strand
GACTGGCGGCCTTGAAGGGGCAGGTCAGATCGTCGCCGATGGAGAAGATGGCCACGATGCCAGTGCGCCGCTTTCCGGCATTGGCGATGGCGCGGGCGGCGGCGGCGGTGGCGGTTCGGTGGTAATCCTTTCCGGGCAAGCTTTTCAAAACTCGTTAACCGTAAATGCCCGCGGTGGTAACGGTGGCAGTCAAGTCGAACTGGCGCTGCTAGTTACTAACGCCGACGGTCCTGGCGGCGGTGGTGGCGGTGGCTATATCGCAACGTTTGCGCCGCAGGGAACTAGCGCCGCCCAAAGCATCCTTGGCGGATCTGCCGGCACGACCAATTCGCCGCCGCAGGCGAGCTTTGCTGTAAACGGCGCCAGCAATGGCGCTGAGGGTCAAGCGCTGGATTCCCTGATCTACGCGGATGCACCCAGCCTGCCGGTTTGTGTTCCATCAAATCTTTCCACGCAAGTGCTGTTTACGCGCGGCACCTTGAATCCCGGAAACACGATTCAGCTTACCGCGACGATTGCCAACAGCGGACCCGAGCCGGCCAATACCGCCGCCCTGTTTGACAGCCTGCCAAGCGGCTTGTCGGCAAGCGATATTTCGTGGAGCTGCTTTGGCAATAACGCCAATTGTCCCGCGCCAAGCGGGACGGGAAGTATCACTGGAAGCGCCTCTCCGCTGATTACCGCCCTGCCGGCAGGTGGCGTTCTGACCTACGTTTTGAGCATCAAGATTCCGGCTGGCTTTGCGACGAATCTGGACTATCAGCTAAGTGCTTTGATGCCGCCGGGTTTTAACGACCCGAATTTGGCGGATAACACAGCCAGTGTCTCGTTGGCGCTGGGTTCGTCTACGCCGGCGGATTTGGGCGTTTTTATTTCCAGCACGCCAAACCCTGCCAGTCCAGGCGCGACCATCGACTATAGTATTACCGTCGCCAATTTCGGTCCGGGTACCGCGGATGGCGTTTCGTTTGCCTACAGCTTGCCGGCGGGCGCCACCTTACAAAAGGTAGATTTGGCTACTTCACCCGGTTGGGCCTGCATGACCGCGACCGCAGCCACGGCGGTAAATTGCACCTACACGCCGCCCAATGCCGCCATTGGCGTACCGCCCAATGCTGCGCTTCCGGATGTGCATATTTTCGTGCTTCCGGCGCAGGGCGCTAGCAATGCCCTTGCTTCGGTGGCCCTAAGCATGCTGCTTGGGGCCAAAGATGACAACCCCAGCAATGATACGGCCAGTAGCGACACGCCCATCGGAGATTTTCCGCCCGCCGATTTCAACATCGGTCTAAACAGCACGCCAAATCCTGCCAGTCCCGGAGCCGCCATCGGCTATGAAATTCGCGTCGCCAACAGCGGGCCGACCACAGCGACCGGCGCCATCGTGACCTTCAATGTGCCGTTTGGAAACACCGTCCTAAGCTTTGACACGGCCGCCAATCACTGGAGCTGTTCGGCCTTTGTCAACCGCGTGACCTGCAAATCCAACGTCGGCAGCATTTCGACGGGCTTTTTGCCGGCGATTCTGATCAGCGTACAGCCGGGTGCTGCCGCTTCATCGCTTAGCGCCACCGCGCACGTCGATGGACTCGGCGCCCAAGACCGCAATACGGCAAACAACACCGCGGTCGAGGTGACGCCCATTGGCGATGCGCCCACCG
Organism: uncultured Myxococcales bacterium; assembly: GCA_964460115.1. GTDB lineage: Bacteria > Myxococcota_A > Polyangia > Palsa-1104 > JAEUJZ01 > JAEUJZ01. The sequence goes on along the minus strand of CAYWPR010000002.1, from coordinate 193,237 downwards.
TGGATTTGCAATTGACCGTCAGCACCACGCCGAATCCAGCGCGGCAGGACATTCCGGTGGTTTACACCTTAAGCCTCGTCAATCAGGGATCTGGAGCCGCCACCGGCGCCGTGTTGACTTTCGACATTCCTCAAGACGGCAGCGTCTTTCGCATAGATGCCCCCGCTCGCTGGAATTGTGCTCCAGTCAATCAGCAAGTGTCCTGCTGGTATAACGGCAATATTGCTTCGGGAGCCTCTGTCAATGCCGTCAAAATTGCGATTTTGGCGATGGCCGATGCCACGCGCTTTGTCAGCAAAGCCAGTGTGTTGCCCAAAGGCGCAACTGATTCCAATTTGGCGAACAATGTTGTCGATACGACGGTAGAACTCGGCAGTTTTCAACTGACCGGAGCCGGTATTGCTTGTCAGATGCAGGTCGGGCGCCCGCCCGGCTTTGGCTATGCTTTTGCTGCCGCGCTTTTGGGAATATTGCTACGAAGACGGCGTCGCTGTTAGAAACATGGTGATGTGGATGCGCGACGCACGTCGATTGTGGCTGTGGCTGCTCGGCGTTTTGCTTCTATACGCTGCGCCAGGGCATGCGCAGAACCAGGGCTTTCAGATCAACCGCTACGAGCCGACGGCTGCAGGGCAGTGGTCGCTCTGGGTCGATCATCCCTATTATTCGTCGATTCGTTACTTCGCAGCCGGAATCACGCTGAACTATGCGCATCAACCGCTGATTTTTAGTCGTATCAATACCGATGGCAGCATCAGTGATAAGGCAGCGGTCATTGAAAACCAACTGATTGGGCACATTGATCTGGCGGGCTCATTTTTGGACCGCGTGCTCTTGACTGCCTCGCTGCCGGTGGTTTTTTGGGAAAATGGCAGTTCGGCTGGCGGCGCCGCTCCGGCGGATCAGGTGACGGTTTCTGATTTGCGTTTTGGCGCCATGGTACGGCTGTGGGGCCAGCCCTACCGCAGTCCTTTTTCGATACACATCGGGGGCGAAATCTGGGTTCCGCTGCGCAAGTTTTCAAGCAGCCTGCCGATGACCGCCAGCGACAAAGAAGTTCGCGGCCTGCCCAAGCTTGTGCTGGGCGGCTTAACGCATTCAATCTTGTGGTCGTTTACAGGCGGCGTGCTTGTTCGACCGGAAGCGACTTTGGGCGACCCGGGTCTTGGCGCCACGGCCGAGGACGAACTGCAATTTGGCGCCGCCGTGGCCTATGCCTCTACCAAGCTGCGTTTGTCCATCGGGCCGGAATTTGTCGCGGCCACCGCAATTCTTGGCAAAAATGCCTTTCGCAAAAACGGCACCAGCATGGAAGCGATGCTTGGGTTGCACTACAACATCGCCAAGCTCATTCAGCTAAGCCTTGGCGGCGGATTTGGAATTCTGCGCCAACCGGGAACGCCGGATGGACGAGTTCTTCTGCGCGTGGCCTATGCGCCCTTTCGCGATGAGAAAACGCGCGCAGTCGTGGTGCCGGATCGCGATGGCGACGGCGTTCCTGATGAACAGGATCTTTGTCCGGATACGCACAAAGGCTGGCGTCCAGACCGGCGCCGGCCGGGTTGCCCGGCCAAGGATCGCGATGGCGACGGCATTTTAGACAACGAGGATCAGTGTCCAGACAATTCACAAGGCTTGCGCGCTGATCCCAATCGTCCGGGTTGTCCGATGGGAGATCGCGATAACGATGGCGTTTTAGACGGCGATGATTTTTGCCCGGATGTGCCGCAGGGTTTGGTGCCGGATCCGCAAAAGAAAGGCTGTCCGGCCGAGGACCGCGACAAAGATGGTATTTTCGACCATCTGGATAAATGTCCGGATGTGCGGCAGGGTCTGGTACCGGATCCGCAAAAGATGGGTTGTCCGGCCGAAGACCGTGATCACGATACGGTTCCGGATCCGCTGGATGCCTGTCCGGACAAAGCCGGCGCGCCGCATCCCGATGCGAAAAAGAATGGTTGTCCGGGCCTGGTCACCGTGGAAAACGGCAAGATCAACATCCTTTTGCCGGTATTTTTCGCGACCAACCGCGATGTCATTTTGAAAAAGAGCTTTCCGGTTCTTCAAGCAGTGGGCGATGCTCTCTTGGCTTCGCCGCAGATCAAAAAGATTCGCATCGAAGGACATAGCGACAACCGCGGCAAGGTTGACTACAACACCGACCTATCTCGTCGCCGGGCGCAAAGCGTCATGCAGTGGCTTAACGACCACAGCATCGACGAAAGCCGCTTAGAAGCCGAAGGCTATGGTCCAACCCGACCGATAGCCGACAACAATACCGAGGCCAACCGCGCCAAGAACCGCCGCGTAGATTTTGTCATCATCGATCCGCCGCAACTGGCCAACATCAAGACCGCGGATCCCAAGACCATTTCGGTGCCGGATTCGCCGGATCAAAGTGATAAATCGGCGGCAAAACCGACCAAGAACAAACCGCAGCCGCGCAAAGCCAGAACGCCTAGGTAGAGTCCCAGTTGACTAAAGCGGCTCGGCGGGAGTACTTCCGAACAGACATGCATTCGCTCTCCGACTCACGGACCAAACGGCTTCTGGATCTTGTGGTCCTGCTTCTAGATGCGCGGCGGCCCATCTCGCTGGCCGAGCTGCGCGAGCAGTTCAGCGAATATCGCACCACCAAGCCCGAAGCTGGCGCGCGCGCCTTTGAACGGGACAAAGCAACGCTTCTAGAGATGGGGGTCCCACTGCGATTCATCACCCCCGAAGAAGATGCCGAAGCGCCGATAGAGGGTGGCTATATGATCGACCGGCAGAAGTACCGGCTGCCCGAGATCAGCTTAAGCGCCGAAGAAGTCGCGGTGCTTGTGACCACGGCCGCTGCGGCGCGCCATCAAAGCGATTTTCCCTACCGTCATGCGGCGGAAATGGCCGTGCGCAAGCTGATGTTTGATTTAAGCGGCTTGTCGGCGAAAACGCGGCGGCGAATTTCGAAACCGCCAAAAACGCTTGAACCCACCGAGCCGACAGCGCTGCCGGCCGGAGGCGGCGGCCCCCGCAGCGCCGATGTGCTTGTGCACTTGCCGACCACCTATCGCTCTGGCTCGCTGGCCGAGCACCTGGAAAAACTTCAAGAAGCCGTTCACTATCGCAAGCGCATTCGCTTTGAATATGATTTTCATCGCCCAAGCACTCCTCTTCCCGAGGTCGAACGCGATGCTCGAGACAGCGATAGCGACGGCATGGGCACTAGCCCGGTCAGCGGCCCAAGTGAACGCGAAGTCGATCCGTACGGACTTGTTTACCGCCAAGGGGCATGGCTGCTCGTCGGGTTTTGCCATCGGGCGCAAGCCATTCGCCGCTTTCGCGTGGACCGCATCCTCAAACTGCAAGTCGTAACGAAACTGCGTACGCCGGATTTTGACGTGCCGGGAGATTTTTCTTTGCAAGAGCAAGGCGTCATTTCCCCCTGGCGCTTCGAGCGGCATCCTCCCGAACGTGTGCAGTTGTGGGTCAGTGCCGAGACTCCCTGGGTCGTTGATGAAGATTTTGGCGCGGCGACACGGACTCCGCTTGCCGATCGCGGCAGCGACGGTGTGGTCGTTGAATTCGACAGTCGCAATCCCGATTACATGGTAAACCGCGTGCTTGGCGCCGCTGGGGCGCTGCGCATTCTTTCGCCGCAAAGCCTGCGTCAGCGGGTTGCGGAAATTGCCTCGGCACTGTCGCGGCGAAATGCCGGCGAAATTCACGGACAGCCGGCTGGCCATGACGGTGAGGTGAGATGATGGAACCTAACGGGCGTTTGCGCCGGCTTCTTTATTTGGTTCCGGCCGTTCTCAACCGGCAGGGCGTGCCGCTTTCTGAACTGGCGCGGGAGCTCTCTATAGAAGAGCAAACCCTGCGTGAGGACATCGAACTTTTGTCGATGGTCGGTCCGCCGGCTGGCGGCCCCGATGAATTTCTGCTTTTGAGCATCGATGACGAAGACGGCTGTGTCTACGCGGAACTGCCGCAGGGGTTGACACGGCCTTTGCGCTTGACCGCTGCCGAGGCTTTTTCGCTGACGCTGGGGCTGCGCGCGCTGGCCGGCTCCGGACTTCGTCCTTATGAAGATGCGGTGGCGCGGCTTTTGGGCAAAATTCGCGCCGCGCTCGGCGAAGCATCGCCCGAGCTTTTAAAGCTAGAAGGTGAATCCGTGGTGGAAACCGAGGATCACCATCGCCTGGCGGTGCTTAGCGAGCTGCATCGCTCCATTACCGCTCGCCGGCCCCTGCAGCTTCTTTATCATTCGGCTTCGCGCGGAATGACCGAGCTGCGCGGCGTGGATCCTTATGCGCTTTTGAATCATCGCGGTGCCTGGTATCTGGTTGGTCGCTGCCATCGTCATGATGAACCGCGGCTGTTTAAGGTCGAAAGGGTTTCCAAGGTCTCGGCGCTTGGCAACGGCGGAGACGGCCAGGCGCAGTTTGAAATACAAAAGGGCTTCGATCTGGAGAAGTTTCGCCGCGACAATCTTTTTGTACCGGCCACCGCCCATCCGCGCGTCTTTCTGCGCTTTGATCGAGCGCTAAGCTATGAAGTGCGTACGCGGTTTGATCCGGCGCGCGTATCGCCGATCCGTGATGGTTCGCTAGAAGTGAACATCGAAAATCCCCTTTCCGATTGGCTGATTAACTGGATTCTAAGTTTTGGCGCCGGCGTCGAAGTTTTAGAACCGCTGGCTTTGCGCCGCGCCGTTGCCGAGCGTGCAAAGCGCATCGAACAACTGCATCTAAATGAGGCGCTCTAAGAGCTAGCATATTTGTCGACAGCAAGGGCGTCTCGTGGGTGATGGATCACTCGGGCGGTTCGGGCTCGCTATTGCACGATGAGGTCGGCGCATCGATGCAAGTGGCGGGTTGCGGTGTAAAGGCGGCGGCAGTAGCATGCTCGGCCATGTTGAAAAAACTGCTAGTTACATCGTTTGCGCTTTCCGCCTTGGCGCTTGTCGGCTGTCCGCAGTCTGAACCCTCTTCGTCAGCGCCACCGGCAACCACGACAACGGCACCCCCGCCGTCGGCTCCATCGGCTCCGGCGGCGCCCGCTGCCGCCCCCCCGGCCCCGGCGCCCGGAGACATTCCCGCACCGTCGGATGTGGCGGCTCCGCCGGCGGATGCGCAAAAAACTCCATCCGGCTTGGCCAGCAAGGTACTTTCTGCCGGCACCGGCACGGAACACCCCGGAAAAGAAGACAAAGTTCGCGTCCACTACACCGGCTGGATGACCAATGGGTCGATGTTTGATAGCTCGGTAAAACGCGGCGAACCGGCGGAATTTCCGCTGGGCGGCGTCATTCCCGGTTGGACCGAAGGCGTGCAGCTTATGGTCGTCGGCGAAAAACGCCGCTTTTGGATTCCCGGCAGCATGGCGTATGGCGATACTCCCGGGCGTCCGGGGCGTCCATACGGCATGCTGGTGTTCGATATTGAACTGCTAGCCATCAAAAAGGCGCCGGCTGCGCCCTCCGATGTGGCTGCGGCTCCGGCGGATGCCAAGAAAACGCCGTCCGGACTGGCTTATAAAGTTCTGAAGAAGGGAACCGGCACCGAACATCCCAAGGCGAGCAGCCAAGTGCAAGTGCACTATAGTGGTTGGACCACCGATGGCAAAATGTTCGATAGCTCGGTCATGCGAGGCGAGCCAGCTTCTTTTCCGCTAGACGGCGTGATCAAAGGCTGGACCGAAGGCGTACAGCTTATGGTCGTCGGCGAAAAGACGCGTTTCTGGATTCCTGGAGAGATGGCCTACGGCAACACCCCGCGCCCCGGCCGGCCCTACGGCATGCTGGTGTTCGATATTGAACTGCTGAAAATATTGCCCTAACTGCCAAAAAAAAAACGGCCCATGAAGCGTATTGCTCATGGGCCGTTCAATGTCTCACTCGCCACGGCGGACTTAGTATTAACGCCGAAGCAGGCGAGGTCGCCGCATACGTCCGATAAAATTAAGAAAGACGAGAGCGGCGAAATTAAGCAAAGCCAAGCAGTTGTTTTGTTTCATAAGCATTTCATGTGCCAAGCTATAGAGCGGTCGCCATGAAATGAACCGGCAGCTTGCGCTGTTCATCGTCAAGCGCCGTCTTGCCGAATGAAGCGCTTGAAAAGACACGGTTCCCGTAGTACAGAAAACTCGTCGGTCAGTCCGTCTGGACCAGTCCCTTAGACTGGCCTGGTCCGCCACCGCGACATGGATGGCAGATTGGTGCGGCGAACTTGAAACTTTTTGCATAGGCATGAGGAAACGTGCCCAACCTCCTTGTCATCAATGCGGACGGACCGGAAACCAGGGTCGCCCTGGTTGAAAACGGTCAGGTCGTTGAGATTTATATAGAGCGCCGTCGCGAACGCGGTATCGTCGGAAACATCTACAAAGGCAAAGTTCTGCGCGTCTTGCCCGGCATGCAGGCTGCCTTTGTAGACATCGGCACCGACAAAGCCGCTTTCCTGTACGTCGCCGACGTTCGTGGTTCGCCCGAAGATGTGAAGGCGCTATTCGTCGATGAAGATGATGAAGGCCGCGAACGCAAAGGGATCGTCAATTCGGATCGCGAGCGAGATGCCGAAGAGCGCAACAGCCGCGACACTCGAATCGAAGATTTGCTGCGTCCGGGGCAGGAAATTCTGATTCAGATTGCCAAGGCGCCAATTGGCACCAAAGGGTCGCGATCGACCTCGTACATCTCGCTACCTGGTCGGAATTTGGTGTTCATGCCTACGGTGGATCATGTAGGCATTTCGCGGCGTATCAGCAGCGACAAAGAACGCAAGCGGCTGCGCAATATCGTGGATTCGATGCGTCCGCCGGGCACCGGCTTTATCGTTCGCACGGTTGCTGAAGGAGTGCTGGAAGCCGAACTTCGGCACGACATGGAGTTTTTGATCAAGCTATGGAACTCCATTCTGAAAAAATCCGAGACCGTCAAAGCTCCGGCGCTTATCTATAACGACCTGGATCTTTTGCTGCGCACCGTTCGCGATTTGTTTACAAGCGATGTGGACAAGCTAATCGTCGACAGCAAAGCCGAGCACGAGCGGCTTTTGAAATTCACCAGCGCGTTTATGCCGGAGTACGTGCCCAAAATCGAGCTGTACGACAAAGGCGAGCCGATTTTTGATGCCTATGGCATTGAAATGGAGCTGGATCGAGCGCTCGAGCGCAAAGTCTTTCTAAAATCCGGAGGGTCGCTTGTCATCGACCAAGGCGAAGCGCTAACCGCCATTGATGTGAATACCGGCCGTTTTGTCGGCAAGCGCAACTTGGAAGAAACGATCACCAAGACCAATCTGGAAGCCTGCAAAGAAGTCGCGGATCAGCTACGTCTGCGCAATATCGGCGGCATCATCATTATCGATTTTATCGATATGGATAAAGAGCAGAACCAGGACAAGGTCATGCGCTCTTTTGCCGAAGCGGTAAAGCCCGACCGGGCCAAGACCAACGTCACCAAGATTTCCGAACTGGGACTGGTCGAGATGACGCGCAAGCGCACGCGCGAATCGCTCGGGCGTATGCTGACCGAGCCGTGCTTTTATTGCGACGGAAAAGGCTATCTAAAATCCAAGACCACCGTCTGCTACGAAGTGCTGCGCCAAATTCGCCGCGAAGGCCATGTGTTTCCCGACGATACGCTGGTGGTCAGCGTGCATCCTGAAATCGCCGAGCTTTTGGCCACCGCCGATCATGAATTTTTGGAAGCGCTAGAAAAGCGGCTGCAAAAAAAGATCAGCATTCGTCCGCGCGAACGCTTTCACATCGAGCATTTCGAGATACGCGGGCTGATGGCGGACGGCAAAGCTGATTCGCGCGGAGACGCAAGCGGCGAGCGCGACAAGTCCAAAGATGCGTCCGATAAATCCAAAGATCGACGCGACAAAAACAAGGACGGGCTGGATAAAGCCAAAGACAAGCGCGAACGCTTGGGGGACGGGCTGGAAAAACCCAAAGACGAACGCGAAAAGCCCAAAGATTTCGCCGAGAAATCCGCAGACCCCGCGATAGAAAAGCCTAGCGATCCGGTCGTCTCCTAAAGACGGTGGCCTCGTCACAGGGCCACCGCCGCTCCGAGCGCGAAACCGCCTTCGCAATTCACCCTTTTAGTCGGCAACAACTCGCAAAGAGCTGCGAGTACGAATGCGCAAAGCCAGGGCCTGACGGGCCGCACGCAGCGGCGGATGCCAGGTCGCGGCTGCCGCTTGCAGGGCTGCCTGCTGGCCCGCTTCGATTTGTTCGCAGTCTAGGCACAAAGTGGCAAGCAGTTCCCAAGCCGGTCCGGCATTGGGATCTTGAGCGACGGCCTTTTGCAACAGGCTGATCGCGGCAGGCAAATCGCCATCTTCGCAACTGAGCTCGGCCTGTTCCAAAAGATATAAAGCGGCTTGCGCATCGTAGCGCTGTCCAAGTTGAAATCGTTTGCGGCGCACCGCCAAGGACAAACCTTGGTCCGTAAACACATCGCGAAATTCACCTTCGCGATCGAAAAGCAGTCCCTCGCGACCCAAAGTGGCATCTAGCCAAGATTCAGTGTCGCTGCCGACCAGTATGGGATCGGGGGCGTCTTCATCGACAAGGTACAAGCGCCCTTTTTCGTCATTTCCCATGTACAGGGCGCCGTCTGGAGTTTCGCCGACGCGCAAATAACGTGGCTGCGTTTCCACATGAACGATTTCGGACGCCGCAAAAAGTCGCAGCGACTCGTGAAAAAGCGCAACTCCATTGAAAGACCGCAAGAAATCACGGTGACTGGCCGGCAAAGATTGCTGTAAGCGTTCCTCTGTAGAAAACAGCAAACGCTCATCCGTCGGCGGATTTAGCTGGTGCACTCCGGAGGCATAGCGCCCTACGGATTTGCGCAAAGCTTCAAAGAAGGCCATTTATTTTAGAAGGCATCCTGCAGTTATGCGGGCTCGTTTTTCCGCATCGCGTAGCATTTTGATGACGGTGGCGCCCGGTTTCTGATTGGCGGGGGCGACGCGGTAGGCGCTGCATAGCAGGTCGGCGCTGTCGCGGTATTTCTTGGATTTGTAATAATCTTCGCCGGCCGCTAGCAATTTGCTGCGCAGTTTGTCGGCAAACTCTTGCCGGTAGGTGCTGTCGGGCGACATCGAGTCGTAGATGTGCAGGGCCGCGGCAAAACCATCGGTGGTGCCTTTTTCGAATTCGTTGCTGCCCTGTTTGTATTTGCCTTCGTCTTCGGCGGCGCGGTTGGCCTGGGCGCGCAAGTGGGTGGCCTCTAGGTTCAGCGGATGATTTTCTAGCGACTGCTCAGCGGCTTCTTTGGCCTTCTGCCATTCTCGCTTGTTGAACGCCTCTTGCGCGGTGCGCACTTGCGCTTCTGCTTCGGCAATTTTGTCAGAGATGGCTTTCTCGACAATGCCTTTGGGCGGAGACGAAGGCAGGATCAGCTTGATGATCCAAATCAGCCAAACCAGGGCAGTGACGCCGACAAGGCCAAAAAATGCGTTTTGCAGCCAGGGAGGTTGGTCTGAAACTCGGCCGCTGGCATCCAGGGAAGCGGCGCGGCTGCCATTATTGCTGCCGCCATCCAAACGAAACATCACTTCGCCAAAGCGCACTGTGTCGCCCGGCCCGGCGGTTGCGGTCGAAATCTTACGGCCATTGATGTAGGTGCCATTGGCCGAGTTCAAATCTTCAATCTCGATGCGTCCGCCGCCCAGCTTGCGAACTTTGGCATGCTTACGCGACATCGAAGGATCATCGAGCACCATTTCGTTGCCGACGCCGCGACCCACGGTCAATTCGGCCAGCGGCGGCAAATCGAAGACCCGGGCGTTGTACTGACCCCCTTCGGCAATCAGCCGCACCACATCGCTGGCCGGCGAGCCCGACATGGGCATGCCCATTGCTGGCATGCCCGGCTGGCCAGACATCGCCGCTGCCCCCATCAGCGGCGGTGGCATGGCCATGGGCGGCGGCCCCGTTGGTACCAAGCCTGGCAGGCCCGACATAGGGGGCGGCATTGGGGCGGGTGCCGAAGGCGCTGCAGCGATGCCGCCGGGTTCTACCGCAAGGCGAAATTCGGCGATTTCTACGCGAGTTCCGGGTGGAATCGGTGTCAACTGATTGGCCGGAATGCGATTTCCGTTGACCATCACGCCATTGGCGCTGCCGTCATCGATAATAGATACGCCATTTGGATCTACGCGAACTCGGCCGTGCCTTCGCGATACACTCGCCGAGTGTAAAACCAGTTGGCGGTCGGCGTCGCGACCAATGGTGAACTCGCCCGCATCAAGCTCTTTGCGGCCGACCTCCCGTCCATCCCTACTATCAGTGGCGATTACTCTCCACACAGAAGTTCCACCTGGCTGAGGTTAGCCTGAAAACGCCGGAACATGCCCTGTAGCCACAAACTGACCATCTCCGCCTTCCGGCTTGAAGGTAAACACGGCAATTAACTCGATACCGCTTTCCTCGTTGGTTGTCACCTCGGCGATTTCCATGACGCGATACGCCCCGGTGGCAGTTCGCCCGACATGGATGGCCAGGTTGACGCTTTGTCCAAGTTCTTCGCGCAGCGCGCGGCGGGTCGGAGATTCATTGGATAGCCGTGCCAAGGACTCTAGGCGCCCCAGCGATTCCCGCGCCGAAGCGGCATCTACACCGACGACTACGCCCTGACCTCCGCATAAGGCCGCGACCACATCGAGAGCCTCTGGCCCGCGCACATCGGTAATCATCAGATGATCTGGATGCATGCGCACGCCAAGTCCTAGCAGATTGCGCGATTCCTGTCCGCGGCCGATAAGTCCGATCCACGCCGCATGGGTTCCCGAAAGATCGAGTTCGCTGACCGGCTCTACCGTCACGACGCGTGCGCCGGCGGAGGTGGCTCCGCCCAGGGCTCCGAGCATCACGCCGCGTCCGTAGCCAGAAACCACCATGTTTCGGCGTTCGCGCATCGAGACTTCAAGAAACTCGGACATGGCGGCAGACAGCACGCCCTGATTGACCAGATCTTGCAGCCGACCGCCGGTTTTGCGCGGCCGGCGCAGTACCAAAGAAGGCACGCGAGCGTGCGGTGGCAAAGCCGCTTGCAGCAAGGCACCGCTTGGCAAGCGTATCTCCAGCAAAGAGTCCAAAGACGCAGCGCCACCGGCAGCTACTACCAAGCGGGAAATCGCCCGCTGCACAGCGGCCGACGATGAAAAGACTCGTTCGTGCAGACTTTGGCCGCTGCCCCGGTCCACATAAATACGATCGTGGCTGGCGACCGCGATCTCGTGGATCGTGTCATCGGCAAGCAAATCGTCGAGCGGTCCGCTGCCGAACAGATCGGCGAGAGCTTGTTTGGCCAGGCCCTCGGTTTCCAGGCCTGCAGGCAGCGGAAAGACCTTCTCGACTTGTTCGCGGAGCAGTTTTTCCAAACGCGGAGCCGCTTCGCTAAGCTGCTCTGCACTGGCATTGGGCATTCCCGCTTGATCCAGCGTTTTGCTAATGACCTGACCAAGCACTTCAATATGCCGTCGCCGCTGCGGATCGTCGATTGTAGCGGAGGTGCCGGCGCCGATTGGCGACCGGCCGGCCGCTGGCATGGCCGAGCTTGTCGGCCGCGTCGGCGCACGCAATGCGGCTCCTGTCGCGGTCCCGGTTGTAGGCCGCGGCAACGGGGCGCGGGCATTATTTCCCGGCGCGTTGCCATTGCTTGCTCCAGAGCTGGGTGCAGCGCTTGCTTGCGGCGATACACCCGCAAGCGGCGAAACTCCGGGAGCTTGGGCACCGGACAGCGGCACCGGAGGCAGCGCGCCTGGCGACGGCGTACCGCCGGCCGGCAATCCGGCGGCAGCGCTAGCAATTGCTCCAGCGGCTAGCGGTGCCGTAAGCGAGCCGCTTCCCGTTTGCGGAACGCGATGGGTAGAATTCTCGCCGGCGCCGCCCAAGGCTTTTTCACTGCTGCGCTCAGACAAATTGGCGTCGGCGTCGCGATTGCTGCGCTCGGCCGTTGCGGGTTCAGCGCGAGCGCTTTCGCTAAGTCCGCCCGGGCGGGTCGGTCCACGCAGGGCCGCAGCCGGTGGCGGCGGAGGCGGAGTCGGACGCGTCGGTCGGGGCTCATGCGGCGATTTGGCCGACGCTGCCGCTTCGGGGTTTTCATCGTCCATGCCCGCAGCTACATCCATTGCGGTCTGTTCGACACGAATGGCTGGAACGGTGGCGATCGCCGGTCGCGATCCGGGCCGCGGCGGGGGCGGGGGGGCCCCTTTGGCGCCATCGAGATCGGCGTTTGAACTTGTGGAGGGCCCCGTGCCTTCCTCAATGTTCATAATAAAGTCGCCGATATAAATCTTATCGCTGCCTTTTATCACCAGCGGCGCGGTAATTTTGCGTCCATTGACGTAGGTGCCGTTGGTGCTTTTCAGATCGACAATAATGAACTTGCCGTCTTTATAAACGATTCGCGAATGTCGCTTGGATACGTTTCCTTTCGGAAGGACAATGTCATTGCCTTGAACTCTGCCGATGGTGATTTCGGGCCGGTCAAATTCAAGCCGCTTGGTCTCACCACCTTTTTCACTGATCAAGATGGAGAACATATCTGGTCATTCTCCTCGCGCGCCGGATTGCTAGAGGGCAGATGCCGCCCCTATGCAAACGAGGCTGCGGTTAGGGCATAACTTACGATGCTCGTCGGTTCAGGGTCAAGCGCTACGATAGCAAAATCATGGGCCGGCCGGAATAGTTAGTTACATTTGCGTTTTGACTCGACGGCTATAAGGCCGCTTTAACTCCCGTTATTAAGACCTGCGGGGCCGGGCGCCGCGGTCGAGCAACTGGTCAGAACGAGTAGGCCTATGCTATTTGTAAGATGCAATGCGTAGATCGATGCTTTCTACCTTCTTGACTCGAAGAATGATTTTGCAGGGGCTTGGCGCGGTCTTTTTGACAGGGGCGCTTTTACCGATTGATGCTGCGTATGGATTAGGCGGTGCGCCGCACTATTACATTCGCCTGCGCTCCGTTGAGATTTCGCCCGAAGGCGCCAGCGCAGTTGCCACGTCATCGGCGCCAGCTGGTACTACACCGGCGCCGGCCGCTGATGGGGGAACTGGCGAGGCGGTAAGTACCGGCTTGGCGCCCGCCGCCATCGTCAGCATGGCTCGCGAAAATCTGGTCGAAGCGCTGCGCAAACGTTCCGAAGTCGTTCTGGATTTGGAGGGGGTGGCGGCCGATGCTCCCGCAGCCAGTTATACAGAGGAACTCAAGCGGCGAAAGCTCAAGGGGTACGAAGTCACGCTGCGGCTTTTGAAGCTGGATCGAACGGTTAAGCCGCCGCCCCCGGGGCGTAAGTTTCGAGTGCTCGAGCAAAGTGTAAAGCTGACGCTCGTCGGTACGATTTATCCCGGGGAACCAATGCTGGCGCTCGGCGGCGACGGCGAATCGACCGTGCAGATCGATGTCGGGGCGCAGATTAGCGAACATCAGGAACGCGACGTGCTGGCCGACGCGCTGAAAGACGCCATTGGTCAAGCTGTGACGCAGGCGCTGCGCAAATTGGAAATTGGTCCGATGAAACCGCCCAAGGATCCGCCGCGGCGTAAGAAATAGTTCATTTTTGCAGTAAGCTCGCCGCATGCTTCACTTGGATGCTTCCGCGGTAGAGTGTCAGGTTTTTACCTATAAGGAAGGCCTGCTCTCGAGCATTGCGCACGACCTGAAGCTTCGCGTGACGCGGCTGAGCATGGACGTGGATGTGGACCGGCTGACGGTGGCAGCGCAGTTTGATGCGACCTCGCTGCGCGTCGTTACGGCAATGCGTGATGGGCGCGATGCTCCCGAGCTGCTGTCGGAGTCTGATCGGAGCAAAATCGAGCGCACGATTTCCACAGAAGTGCTGAATGCCGCCAAATATCCGCAGATTTCGTTTGTTTCGACGGAAATCGCTGCGGCGGAGGGCGGTTTTGCCGGAAGTGGAAAGCTGACTTTACATGGGCAAACGCGCACTTTGCGCTTTGCAGTACAGACGACAGCATCGCAGTACGAAGTTGTGCTGAATCTGCATCAACCTGACTACGACATCAAACCGTATAAGGCGATGCTTGGCACTCTGCGCATTGCGGCCGATGTGAAAATACGCTTGTCGATGTCGCGCAGTTTGCCGACGTAACGCAGACAAACGGGTTGCCGCTCGAGCGTGAAAATCTACAGTCGGCGCAGGGTCAAAATGATAGTGCCCTCAGCGATGCGCTCGTCGGCTTGATCAGACAAAGAGACCAGAATCGAAACATCGATTTTTCCTTCGGCGGTCAAGCGGGCCAAAAGCTCGTCGGCACTGATGGCACGGCTGCTGTCAGCCGCAGGCGCCCGTTGTGCCACGGCCCACAAATCGCTGCGCGCGGGCTTGCGAAAGCGCATTTCGCCGACTTTGGTCTGGCACTGAACCTCTGCCGTCGGCAAAAGCATATAACCCAGGGCCAGGGCGCAAGTTTCGGCGGCGGAAAAGATTGCACCGGCATGCAGGCTGCCGCCGTGGTTTAGCAATTCCGGCGTAGCCCGTAAGTGCAAGCGAGCATGTCCCGAGGAAACCTCTTCAAGCTGAAGCCGTAGGGTTTGCGCCAAGGGAATTTGCTCGGCGACCAAGCGGTGAATTTCGGCAACAGTCATGAACGAGCAGCCCGCGTAAGCATCCCTAGCATCGTATCGTGATTTGTGCGGACATAGAACTAGAACCGAACTGCCCGCTCGAAGCGGCATGGCTGCAAATTGGCAGCGCCGTCCACCTACCGGCTACCGGCTACCGGCGAAGAAATTCGTCGTCGTCTTCGCGATGCGGATCTTCTCTGGAAAGGCCTGGCTCTGCAGCAGCTTCTCCTGCGGTTTCGCGCTCGGGCAGGGCATTGTGCTCGAGCGGCGGCTCAGTTTTGTTGCCAGCATCATGCTCGGACGGGTCTGAGTTCGAGATGATTGCGGTGTCGGCAGTTGTCCCGGTTGGTGCACTAGACCGATCAGCCCAGCGGCTGCGCACTTGACCCGGCAGCGCATTGACTGCGCGGTCACCCCATTCCATCGCCACATCGGTCAGGCTGAAACGCCGATACAAGGGCGCGACGGACAAATTGCACTGCCAGGACAAAGCGCCGGGCGCTTCTTCTTTTTCAAAGAAGCACTCGGCATTGGCCGGTACAAAGCGTCGTCCTTGTTCATCGGTAAGGACAAACAGCCGTGGCTCGGGGGGCTTTGACGGACCGTGTAGGATGACCCGCACCCGGCCGGCCACCTGATCGATGTCGAGCACTTCGAGCTTGGACGGCATCGGCGGCGGCGCCGGTGGCCGGCGATGTCGTCCGGCCCGTTTGCTGCGCAGGTTTTTGTGCGCGGCTTTTCCTTTGCTCGCAGCCTGGGCATTTAGGTTTGTAAGCAGCGTGCAAAAAAGGAAAGCGCCAAGGATGTAACCGCGCGTTTGCATGGGCTCCTTAGTCGTAATACTCCGCGCCAAGGTGGGTCAGCATTTCCTCGCCGCGTAGGTAACGCAGGGTGTTTTTCAGCTTCAGGAGCTGAATGAACAGGTCGTGCTCGGGATACAGGTTTGGCGCGGTCATCGGGCTCTTAAAGTAGAAGGACAGCCATTCCTGAATGCCGTCCATGCCGGCGCGGTGAGCCAGATCCATGAACAAGGCCAGATCCAGGACGATGGGCGCAGCCAGAATCGAGTCTCGACATAAAAAGTCGATCTTGATCTGCATCGGATAGCCGAGCCAGCCGATGATGTCGATGTTGTCCCAGCCTTCTTTGTTGTCGCCGCGTGGTGGGTAGTAATTGATGCGCACCACGTGGTGAAAATCTTTGTACAGATCGGGATACAGGTGCGGCTGCAAAATGTATTCAAGCGCACCGAGCTTGCTCATCTCTTTGGTCTTGAACGCTTCGGGATCGTCGAGTACCTCGCCATCGCGATTTCCCAAAATGTTCGTCGAGTACCAGCCTTCAAGGCCCAGGCAGCGGGCTTTTAGGCCGGGGGCTACGACGGTTTTCATCCAAGTCTGACCGCTTTTGAAATCTTTGCCGGCAATCGGTACTTGGGTTTGCTTGGACAGCTCGATCATCGCAGGGAAGTCGAGGGACAAGTTCGGAGCGCCGTTGGCGTAAGGAACTCCGGATTTCAGACAGGCATAGGCATAGATGGCTGACGGAGCGATGCTTTCGTCACTGCGCCGTAGGCCCGCTTCAAATGCGGCCAGCGAAGCATGACAATCTCCGGGCTTTTGATACACCTCGGTAGAGGCGCACCACACGGCGACACAGCGTTCGACACCAGAGTTCTTCTTAAAGGTCGCGATATCGGCTTGCAGTTGCTCGGCAAGATCCATCTTGGAGGTGCCCTTTTTGACGTGGGTGCCGTTGAGCTTTTTGACATAGCTCGGCTCGAACACCCCGGGCATCGGCTTGATGGTTTCCAAAAAGGGGCGAACATCCGCCAAATCTTCGCGCGAAAGTACGCCGGCGTGCGCGGCCGCTTCATAAGCATTGTCTGGAAAAATGTCCCAGGCGCCAAAACACAGTTCATCAAGCTTGGCGAGGGGAACGAATTCAGAAATCTTGGGATTGCGATTCTCGGTGCGTTTGCCAAGACGTATCGTGCCCATCTGCGTTAGCGAGCCGATGGGTTTTTTGGGGGGGCTGCCCAAGCCGCGACGCACCGCTTCTACACCGGCGATGACAGTGGTAGCAACGGCGCCCATCCCGGGGAGCAAGACGCCAAGCTTGCCCTGCGCAGGGCGGATTTCGCTACCTTTCTTGATGGCCATGGTCTTGATCACTCCTTTTCTTTGGTGACCAGGCGCACTTGCACTTCCCGCGCCAACCGCCGCAAAGACACTTCATCCATTCGCACCTGAAAGAAAGTGCCTGTCTCATCAGACCGTTCGGTCAGCACTTCGCCGGCCGCGAAAATGGTGCCGCGAACTTGTTGCCGGTCGTGCGGTACAAAAAACTCGGCTTCCACGAGGTCGCGATCAAAAAAATCCAAAACGGCCTGCCGTACGCGAGCCACGTCTTTGGGCTCTTTGGCCGAGATGCACAGATATTGTGCCGTTTCAGACTGCTTCAGCGTCGCGATAAAATCGGCGATTTCCTGAGGCAGTTCAGGCTCGCTGCGCTTGTCCATCTTGTTGAAGATGTACATTTGCGGGACTTCGCCGGCGCCAATCTCGGCAAGCACGGCGCTTGTCGTTTCGATGTGGCGCATGCAGGCGGGATCGGAGGCATCGACGACATGCAGAATGAGCCCGGCTTCTAAAGCCTCGTCCAGCGTCGTTTTAAAAGAAGCCACGAGCTTGGTCGGCAACTGACGAATAAAGCCGATGGTGTCAGAGACCAAGACGCGCTGGCGGGCCGGCGGCTCTAGGGCGCGAATGGTGGTATCAAGCGTCGCGAACAGCTTGTCGGCGATATACACCTCGCTATGCGTCAGGGCATGAAACAGCGTCGATTTGCCGGCGTTGGTGTACCCGCACAAAGCGACGCGGCGCAGACCTTGGCGGCGGGTGCTGCGTGTCTTGTGTTCGGTGCCTAGGGCAGCAATTTCATTGCGTAGTTCGGCGATGCGGTCGCGCAGCTTGCGACGGTCGAGTTCCATGGCGGATTCACCGGCGCCTTTTCCGCCAATGCCGCCGCGCTGACGATCAAAAGACGGTTGGCCTTCGCGCATTCGCGGCGCCATGTACTGAAGTCGTACGAGCTCAACTTGCAGCTTGGCCTGGCGGCTGCGCGCGTGACGAAAAAAGATCTCTAGAATCAGCGCCGTGCGATCAAGAACGGTGTGCGCGCCCGTGGCCGTGCGAATGTTGCGCGCCTGAGATGGCGATGCTTCGTGATCCAAAAGGACCACGGTCGGCTCTGCGCTGGCACGCACGGCGGTCTTCAGCTCTTCAAGTTTGCCCGGGCCAATATAGGCGGCGCTGTCGAAATTTCCGCGGCGTTGGGTAACACGGCCATCGACTTCCATGCCCAAGGTGTGCGCCAGCCGTCGCAGCTCGTCGAGCGATTCGCCAAATGCCTGATCGTTGACATCAGGGAGTTGAACGCTGCACAAAATCGCTCGGCGCGGTGGAGCGGTGGACGCCTCAGGGGCCGGGGGCGGGTTATCTAGAACTTCTTCGTCAGATAGCATTTCTTAAGGAGTGCGCCAGGTTGTGCACACTGCTGCGGGTTTTACCAGAAGCGTCAAGGTTTCACCAGGCTGGTTGCTCGTCGGGTTAAAATTCAACAGTCACATCGTGATGCGCAGGTTGAGCTGCGCATCATCGATGCACCCCGGCAATGAAAGAACTATGCCAATGCGCCGTCCCTGGCAAGTTCGTCGTCGCCGATGCTGGGCCAGCGTCGCATAGGCATCAATTTCAAGGTTGTGCGACGGGGCTGGCAATTGCCCAAGCAGGGTCATCCAACGTCGAGCCAAGCGGCTAAAACCAGCGAATGTCGCCGCCAGTGGTGAAGTCAGCCTGAAAAGACGATTTGTAACTGCGTGCATGTCGAGCATGTCAGACACCCTTTCCGAATCGCGGTTTCGAGAAATCGGCCGCTCTGACGAGCCGGAAGCCTCCTTAGAAGACGGCCGTTTCGTCATCTGATTGAAATGATTATGTACAGGGGGTCTGACAGTTTTAGGCGCCCTGCCGGGCGCAACTTGGCGACGGAAATCGGCTGATAAGTGAAGCGGCTGCCGGCGTCCGAAAGGCGGTCTTTGATGTCCGGTTTACGGACGCGATGTCCGGTCTACGGACGAGTAGCCGCTAGGCCTGCGGATAATTTGCCAATTGCGCAAACAATTCGGTGCGGCGTGTGGCATAGGAAGGAGCATCTTCGCTCAGCACAAAGCCTGGCCATTCGTTGCAAAGATCGCGCGGACCGCCGCCGCCGAGACCAAAGAGCGCGGATACGTCTACTTCGACGTATTGAAAGCCGCGCCGAACGAGTTGGCTGCGAAATTGCGTCGAGGTGCCCTTGGGGATAAGCGCGACCCCGCGCACGCATAGCGATTGAGTGGCCTGCGCCGCTGCATCCTCTTGGCTAAGCAGATGCAGCTCTGTTTTGTCGCCGACGAATTTGCCAATTTCTTCGGGGCTGTGGCTGCGCAAGATGGCGGAATTGATAAGTAGCAGGCTGGCGCCGCCTTTGGCACTGAGATGCGCAAAGCCGCACAAACCTGCTGCGCCGTCTACTTCAACGTAGAGGACGTGGGCTTTCATCGGCAACAGCCGTTTTACCTCGTCGCAACTGGCCAAATCGGAATGCGGGCCATACGTCAACAGAAAGCGGTTGCGCGGAAGGGCGATGATATCCGCCTGGCCCTGCCAGCGCTGTTGCGCGTTTAGGACCTTGAGTCCGGCTTGGCGCAATGTTTCTGACACCGAATCGGCATGATGGGCCGATTCTTGCTCGCCCACTTGGCGATTGCGCAAAAACAGCGGTCCTTCTCCAGTGGCCGGCGCCAAAAATGGAGCGCCAATGCGTGATGCGTATGGATCGAGCTTCGACGCGGCTTGCGAATCAACGCTCGATGAAGCGGGCGGATTCAGAACCAATATGCGACCGCCGGCGCGGGTGATGTGATCGCACAACTCAAGCCACTGCGAAAAGGCGCGGTGGGCGTTTCGATTCGCAGGATCATCTACCCCTTGAGGCTGAAAGCCCGGTCCAGGGTAGGACAATATATAGGTAGACATCCCTTTATCGTATCACGCTTTGAGGCGGCTCCTTCGTCCGCTGCTTCCTGCATGACCTCGCCGCAGGTTGATGACCAAAAGAATCGTTGGTGGCAGCACGACAATGATTCCCTGTAGTAGCTCGGTAAGCCCAACCATGAACGGCGAGTGGTCGCAGTTATAGGGAAAATCCAGAACATAGTGCGCCAGGTTCGAAATCGGCAGCGCCAGCATGGCGGGCCGCAGCCGTGCGTCGGCGAAGGTCAAAAGGGGCAGCAGCGATAGGACGTACCAGGGATGCGAATACCCATGTAGGTACAGATAGTACAGAAACAAAAAGCTCGCTGCCCAGGTCAAATGCCGAGTTCCCCGCTCGGAGCGAACGGCCATATACAGCAAAAAGGCGCCGCCGGCGGCACGAAAGCACAGCCCAATCAGCCAGGCCAGCGTTGGCAATCCCAGCACCAGGTGTAAAAGCGCGCGCGGAAAGCACTCAATCGAGCGCGTACAATAAGGATATTGATCGGCAGGGCTGCCGAGCAGGTGCGCGGTGGTGCTGGAATAGCGCTCGAGCCAGGGAAACAGTTGCCAGACGGTTAGAACGGTAAGTCCAATCGCTACGCCGGCGACAAGTAGCTTCAGCCAGCGGGCCTGCCAGCGCACAAGGGCCAATTTGGGCAGGCGTAGCTGCCAGCGCGACAGCAACAAATGCACGGTGTAAAGCCCAAGAATCAATAGCCCAGATGCTTTGATGAGCGGACCCAGCAAAAGCGCAATAAACGCCCAGATTGGCCGCCGACGAACTAGTAGCAGCGCAAAAAGCGCAACGCTGACCGTCAGCATGCTGTCGTTGTGGGCATTGTTGGTGGCTTCAATAATGGTCAGAGGACAAAACAGCACCAAGGCCATTGCACGGGCCGCGACCTGCCGGCCAAGTACTTGATGCGCCGCCCCTGGCAGTAGCGTTTCGCTTTGCGGCAGGTGCTGCAGCGCCCACTCTTTGGCTGCTTGCCCGGCCAAAATTGTAGTCAGCATGGCGCCAAGCAGGCCGAGGATCTGAAACAGGCGCAAGTGCAGCGTCAGATCGTCACCGGCTAGATAGGACACCCCATAAGCCAGCCAATTGAAGACCGGAGAATAGGCACTACCGACGGTAAGCCACGATTCATTTTGGCTAATCGCCTGCCGAAACAAATCAGTCGGCGGCAGCGCCTGGCCCAGCGGCATGTACATATCTTGGTGATAGGCGTGCATGGCGCGACCTACCGCGGCATATGCCAGGGAGTCATCGGCCAAAAACGGTGGCGCCACCAGCGCCACCAGATTCATCAGCAGCCCAAACAAGAGAATTTGTATAGGAGTTGGCAACTGTTCTGCCGGCAATGTCGGTGCGTCGGCAACAGCGCGTAGCGGCCGGCCGATGCACAGATTGCTCAGTCCAAGCCAGCCGATAGACAGCAAGGTCAACGCCAGCAAATAGATTGGCGCATAAATGAGTCCGGTCGACAGCGAAGGCCAGTTCTCGCAACGAATGCGGTCCGTGCGATAAATCAGCCCTCCCGCCGCAAGCAGCACGGCGCCAGTGAACGCACTGGCATAGTAACGATATTCCAGTCTCGTCCCGCTAGGGGGTGTAACCAGCGCCGTCACGGCTGACCTTTAGGCGACGCTGAAGGAGGGTGAGCAAAGACAAGTAAAGAAGCAAGCATGGGGTAAGCAACCTCGTAAGCTAAGCAAAAACCTGACCAACCGTAAGCAGCGAGCAGGTTCGATTCATTCTGTCGCTTGCAAATCCAAATCGAGCGCAATTTTCCGGTATGGTCGCGGACGCAATGAACAAAGCGCGTGGATTTTTTGGCCGATGGAAGTACCTGATTCTGACGCTCGGATTGCTCGTTTACTACAATTCCGGGGCCGAGTGGATGCGGATTGAGAAAAGCCGCATTAAGTCCGCTGCCGATTTGATCACTGCCGATCGCTCATTTGTGTGGCCGCCCTGGCGGGCCCTACAGCTTTATGTCAGCCACGATAGCGATGAACATCTATTTTTTGAAATTTCGCGACTGGTATTGGGGGAAACATATGATTTGCGCTACTTCGTCAAAGACGAAAAGGGCGTTAGCGAACAAGACCGCGCGGCTTTGCGCCAAAAGTTGAGTGCGCGATCTGGCATTCATTTGCCGTATCGTGACTTCGTCGTTGGTTATCCGCCGCTTGGAGTGCTGACGATGCTGGTGCCGCGACTGTTTGTCAGCAGCTTGCCCGCCTATCGTGTGGCCTTTGGCGCCTTTATGAGCGCGCTTTATTTGGTGGCGCTTTGGCTGGGGTGGCGAATTGCTCAGCGATGTTTTGGCCCAACGTCAAACCAGCGTTGGCTGAAGCAGGGAGCGCTGCTGCTGTTTTGTATCGGTCCGACGCTAGTTATGCGTTATGACATCCTTCCGGTCGTGCTTGTGGCCGGGGCTCTGTTGTGTCTTGTCGAGCGCCGCGCGATTCTGGCCAGCATTTGTATGCTGCTGGGCATGGCCGCAAAAATGTATCCGCTGTTGATTCTGCCTACGTGGATGGCTCTGCTGCTGGGATTTGGAGGAGCAGCACGGCGGACGGCATGGCGAGCCGGCGCATTTTTGGCCTTGGTAGCTTGCGCGGCGCTTGGTGCCATTCTTGTGGTGTCACCAGAAATTCATCCGCTATTTGCCGACCCATGGGTGTTTCTGGCCCGTCCTTTACAAATCGAATCGATCATTGGTAGCGTTCTCGTCGCCGTCGGTGGTCCCGCTGCGATAGTCGAGTCGTTTGGTTCTTTTAATGTAGATACTGTTTGGGCGGGTCAGTTGGCGCCTTATTGGGATGCAGCCATGGGGATGGGGTTATTGGTCCTCGCCCTGTTTGCCTATTTTTGGGCCGCGCGGCGGCGTCAACTCAGCCCGCAGGCCCAAGCTCGCGCAATATGCGCCTGGTCGGTTGCCGCGCTGCTTTTGCTGTTGGCAACGACCAAGCTGCTTTCTGCGCAGTACCTGATCTGGAGCGTTCCGATGATTGGACTTGTGCGCGGAGAGCGCGGTCGAAGTGTATTTTATTTAGGTTTGCTTACGCTCGTATTGACGCAGGTAATCTATCCGACGCTTTATGGAGCGCTTGTCAGCGGCGCCTCGTGGGCTTTGGCGATTCTGCTGCTGCGCAATGCATTGCTTGTGAGCTTGGCGGTCATCGCAGTGCAGCATGCCTGGCACTGCGAAAACTCGTCCACTCGACCGTCCAGTACAAATGTTCCACGTGGAACATTTGCAGCCTGAAACAAAAAATGTTCCACGTGGAACATTGATGCATGCCACGGGTTCAGCTGCGCCCAATTTCCTAGGGAGCTTTGCCAATACTGGCGCATAACGCTTCACGAAGTTCCGGATGGCGAAACAGATAACCAATTTCGTTGGCACGACGTGGAATGACGCGCTGACTGCCTAATAAGGCCTGAGACGCCTCGCCCAGCGCCAATTTGAGTACGGCCGCCGGAACCGGCAAAATTGCCGGCCGGTGCAGAATCGAACCGAGTGTTCGGGTAAATTCCCGCATCGTGACCGGCTGTGGCGCAGTGAGATTCAAGGGCCCTGACAAATCTTGCCGCGCCAGCGCCAGCATGATCAACCCGATGACATCATCCAAATGGACCCACGGCATATATTGCTCGCCGGAACCCAAAGGTCCGCCCACAAATGCGCGAAAAGCCGGAAGCATTTTTTCCAAAGCTCCGCCGCCTTCGCCCAAAACCACACCAATGCGCAGTCGTACCACTCTGACCCCATGCGCAGAGGCAGCTTCGGCGCCCGCTTCCCAGTCTACGCACAGCCGCGCCAGAAAATCGTTTCCTGGTG
>CAYWPR010000002.1:0-169703 GCA_964460115.1 uncultured Myxococcales bacterium | reverse complement strand
CCTTCATCTAAGGCTTCATCGGAATGTCCCGAATATCCGTAATAGCCAACGGCGGAAGCTCCCAGCAATGTACGCGGCCGTTTTTCTGAAGAGCATTGCGCCAAAGCTTCCACCATGCGGCGCATGCTTTCCACGCGGCTACTTCGAAGTCGACGCTTGAAGTTTTCGGTCCAGCGAGAACCCATCACTGGTTCTCCGGCCAGCGCAACCACGGCATCGGTTCCGGCCACCTGCTGCTGCCAGGCTCCAGGTTGCGTGGGATCTCCTTCCAGTACGATGAGCCGGCTGGGTTCATTTGCGGAAAGCTGCTCATGAAATTCACGCAAATTGCTGGCTTTGCGTGTTAGCGCCACGACATGGTCACCATGCCGCAAAAGCTCGCGCACCAGGCGGCGACCAATAAAGCCACTGGCTCCTGTCATGAAGATCTTCATGTCGTCACTTTACATGGTTCACACTCGGCAAGCATCTTTCGCGAAGTGGCTGCAGAAATGGTTGAATTCTGGCAATACGCGAGGCCCCCAGTCCTGCAATTCGCTGCAAGTCTGCTGCGCAACGCAACGGGCGATTCGTGCGGCTATGGACAATGGCTTGCGCCAGACCTGGACCAATTCCTGGCAATGCTACAAGTTCTTCCAAGGTTGCTTGGTTGATGTCTAACTTGATTCCCGCCAGAAACAATCGCTGCGGCAGCATACGCTGCGAAGTTGCCTGAAAATCTTCGCTGACGATCGTGCCAGGGCCCGGAACAGGGCCGGAACGTAATGCCAACCGCTGCAATTCTCCGTTTGGCAAGCAAACTGCACCGACCTGTAAACGTTCGACAATGTTCGAACAGCTTGCCGAATACAGCGGCAACGAAATGCCCAACTTCGGCGCCGTTGGCTTCGGCCAGCTAAGAATCATCAATGCTTCGACGACAAAAAAGACCGTCAGTACCAAAATCGGCGGCATAAACGGCGAAGAAGCAGCTCGTATGCCAAGTTATTGCGACAAGGCGCGACGTAAAATCGGCATCAAACCATCAGTCGTGGGCAAGCTTTCGGCTTCTGCTAGCGAGCAAAAACGCGCCTCGGCGGCATCGTCCCCGGCGAGCAATGTTCCAACCGGCTCCATCATTCGGTAGTCCAAAATGATGTAATGAAATTGAGCGTCGATATACTCAAACACTTCAAAAAGCGGCCCCAGTCGAGCTTGCAATCCGGTTTCGGCAGCCAGCTCGCGGTGTAAAGCTTGGGCCAACGTCTCACCACGTTCGACGCGGCCTCCGGGAAGTGTCCAGCGGTCAGCAGCGGGCGGCCGGCCGCGTTTGATCAGCAGTACGCGCCCCGCCGCATCGATCACAAGGGCGGCCACAGCGACTTCCGGACGGGACATCATGTGAGCTCGGCCGATGGACAAAGTGGTACCAGCGCGCATTCATTGCAATTTGGACGCCGAGCAAAACAGACGCGTCGGCCGTGCCAAATGAGCCGATGACCAGACATAATCCAACGCTCTTTGGGCCACAAAGCCATCAAATCCGCTTCTATTTTCTCTGGCGTGTCGTGCTTTGTCATGCCCAAGCGTTTGGACAAACGCCCGATATGCGTGTCCACAACCACTCCACTCGTCATGCCGTACGCCGTGCCCAGTACGACATTGGCGGTTTTGCGCGCCACTCCGGGCAGCGCGATGAGCGCGTCCATGGATTGCGGCACTTCACCCCCATGTTTTTCCAAAATGACTTTGCTGGCGTCGCGAATATTTTTGGCTTTGTTGCGAAAAAAGCCGGTCGAGTGAATCAGCCCCTCAAGCTCGGCAAGGTCAGCCGTAGCAAAAGCCTGCACGCTCGTATAACGCTGAAACAGCCCAGGCGTGACTTTGTTCACGCGTTCATCGGTGCATTGCGCCGACAAAATCACCGCAACAAGGAGCTGAAAAGGCGTGTGCCAATGGTCGAGCTCACAGTGCGCATCGGGATATAGCTGGTCCAGAATATCTAAGATTTTTATTGTATTATCGAGTAAGTTTTTTTTCGGCGATCGTGCTTTGCGTACAGCGAGCATGGAGCAGGCGATAACGCGCTCATCGACCTGCGTCAAGGGCGATTCCGGTTTTCGGATCCGTCGCGGACAATTCCGCTCCGCAAGCTTGACAGCGCCGCCGCGCGGCTTAAGTTGCAGGATGCTGTATTAAAAACATGAGCATTAGCAAACGCGACTACTATGAAGTTCTGGGCGTCTCTAAAAGCGCCGATGAAGCAGAGTTAAAAAAGGCCTATCGGCGGATGGCCATGGAATTCCATCCCGATCGGCGCCCCGGCGATCGCGAAGCCGAAGAAAAGTTCAAAGAAGCCGCAGAGGCTTATTCTGTTCTTTCAGATTCAGAGAAGCGGCAACTCTACGATCGCTTTGGTCATCAAGGCCCCGCGCAAAGTGGCTTTTCGGGATTTGGCGGCGTCGAGGATATTTTCTCGGCATTTGCCGATATTTTTGGCGGATTCGGCGGTTTTGGCGGAGGACGTCGCGTCGCTCGCGGCAATGATTTAGAAATCACCGTTGAAATTCCATTTATGGATGCGGCCAAAGGCTGCAAGCGCGACCTTGATGTCGAGCGCAATTCGCCTTGCGACGAATGCAAAGGCAGCGGCGCCAAACCAGGAACGCAGCCGCAGCGCTGTCGCACTTGTCAGGGCCGTGGACAAGTCGCGCATCAGCAAGGTTTCTTCGTCATCAGTACGACCTGCCGCCAGTGCGGCGGCCAAGGCTCGATTATTACCGAGAAGTGTTCGGCCTGCTCGGGGACGGCGCACATTCCCAAAAAGGGTGTGGTCAGTGTCACGATTCCCGCCGGAATCGACGATGGCCAAAAGCTGCGCTTAAGCTACCAGGGTGATCCGGCGCCGGCCTCCGGCGGTGAACCTGGCGACTTGTATGTACATATACGCGTCCAGCAGGATCCGCGGTTTGTACGCGACGGCGATAATTTGTGGGTGGATACGCCTCTGACTTTTGCCGAAGCTGCACTGGGTACGCGCATTTCGGTTCCGACTCCAGACGGAGCAGAAATGATAGATGTCGCGCCAGGCACTCAGCCCATGATGCGGCAGGTTTTGGCTCGGCGCGGCCTGCCCAATGTGCGCGGTCGCGGTCGCGGGGATTTGATCGTGCGTTTTTTAGTGCAAGTGCCTACCGAATTAACGCCAGAAGTTCGCGAAATTATCGAAAAATTGGCACCCCATCTCGGATCGCCTCGCGAAGAAGCGGCTCGAGAAGCCGAACACGACGACGATGCTGACAAAGGTTCGGTATTCGAGCGGATTTTGGGTGGACGGGGTCGTAAGAAGAAGTAAGTTTGCTTGCGAAAATCCGCTAGATGAATGACTCTTTAAGATTATGCTGTTCGCATCGTCAGATGCCCGTGCCTTGCACGCTCGGCTTCTTGAGCGTTTGGGCGTGCTCAAAGCTTATTTTGAAGCGACGAGCGTTTCTGCCGGGCTGAAGTCGTCCTATTGGAGCGCGTTTGACGCGCTGCGCCGAAATCAGCCTTTGGCGGAAGCCTTCGTCGGGGATCTACAAAGGCTGCTCGAATTACTGGAAAATGAGCTGGTGCCGGCCCTGAGTCAGCCGATGCCGGAAAGGCAAGCAGTGAAACCCGCAAATGTCAGCGGGTCCGCAGCTTCCCACCCAGAGGATGCCGGGGCGCCTGCCGCAAACCTTGCGAACCGTCCGGTCCCGCCGCCGGCTTCGGCAAACTCGAGCGCGCGGTCTGCTTCGATATCAAGTTCAGCGGTAGCGCCCGTTCGCTTGCCAGGCGGCGCCACGTCCACTGGGCCCGTTTCTTCGGCTCCTCCTCCGAAACCGCCCGCGGCAGCCGAAGGACGACTGGCCGATGTTTCCGCCACCGAAAAGGGAATTGATTCGGCTGGAGCGCGCCGTCCTATCACCGGCCAAAACCGCGTGGTCGAAGAAGCGCCATTGTCAAAACGCGCCGCCGCTTTGATGATTGCGGCCCTGGATGCGCCGGGCCATAAGTCCGGTCCGGTCGTGGTCCCGGCGCTCACTGCGCCATCGGTGCCTTCGGCAACCACTCCAGGTATCGCAACCAAGGCTGCACCACCGCTGTCAACTGTATCGGCTCCAGCTTTATCGGCACCTGGAGGCAAACCGGCGGCGGCCGACAATGTCAAGCCTGCTTCCACGCCGTCGACGCGAACTCCGCAAGCTCCGTCGGTGTCTACATCGGGGCTTGTTCGCCCCATCGTTGCCAAAAAGCCTGCCCCTGAGGCGGGGTCGGGCGGAAGCCCAAAAGTACCGCCGCCGCCAGTTGTAGCAAGCAAGTC
This sequence comes from uncultured Myxococcales bacterium, assembly GCA_964460115.1. Lineage (GTDB taxonomy): Bacteria > Myxococcota_A > Polyangia > Palsa-1104 > JAEUJZ01 > JAEUJZ01. The sequence goes on along the minus strand of CAYWPR010000002.1, from coordinate 165,379 downwards.
CGCGGCGCCGCCGCCCATCACGACGGCTGCCAATTCAGCAAAGGGTGGCATTTCTACAGGTTCGGCACGGCCGGAAAGCGCCGCGAATACCCAATCTGGCTCGATGGCCATTGTCAAACCGGCCATGCCGAGCAAGCTCGAAACTTCTGCGCGATCGGCCGCGGAACAAACTGCAGCTTCGCAGCCTATTACATCCGCCAAAATGCCCGCGGCAAAGCTTTCGACCGGTACGTCGCGCGTCGCAGCGGCGAAGCCGGCCCCGCCTCAAGCTAGCATTGCGCCGGCCAAGTCGGTAAAGCCACCGGTCCCGGTTGCCAGCGCAACCAAGCCGGTGAGCGCAGTGCCAGCACCAGCCACGGGCAAACCGACCCCGCCCGGCCTCGGTGCCGCCGCCAAGCCGGTTCAGGCCGGCTCAAGTTCCGCCTTGGTAAAACCAATTTCCGCCGCCGCGGTTGCCGCGCCTGCCAAAGCCGCGAAGCCAAGTTCAGTTGCGCCAGCGGAAGCCAAGTCGGCCCCTAAGCCCGTGCCGCCAATTCCAACTGCCAAACCAAACCCTGCCGCGGCTGTCGCCGGCAAACCCATCGCGGTGCAAAAACCGCCGCTGCCCAGCCGCAGCTCGAATCGTCTGCCGGTTCCGGTTTTCGATCAGTCCGATATTTCTGAACCCAACTTGCCGCCGCCGCCGTTTCTTCGCGAGCTCGATGCAAATCGAGACGACTAAAGAGCCGTCAAGCGCCAGAGCCGGGATTGGTGGGGGAATTTTGCGGATCTTCCTCAAACGTCGGCAAAGCATTGGGCGCAGGTTTGCGCGCACACAGACAGGCGGCGCGCACGGTTAGCTCAAAGGGCGGAGAGTTTCGTCCCAAGCTGTCAATGGTGCTGCGCAGCTCAGTAAATGCAGCCTGCATTTGCGGCCCGTGACCGCCAAGAATTGCCTTCCACGCGCTCAGCGGACCGTATTCGATGATCGGCGCGAAAAACAGGTCGGGTCCTCCGGCGACTAGAATCGTAAAGGGCTCTGTGACGATTGAAATATTCTCGAGCCCGGCTTCGGTCGCCCAGCCGTACACCATGGCCGCGTCGGGCCAGGCGGCAAGATGCGCTTGCAGTCGAGCGGATTCAAGCGGTTGATTTTGAACCAGGGCGAAAACCAGTTCGTAAAATTCCCAGAAGCTGCCGCGCAGGGGCAGGGTGGCAAGCACCGTGGCACCAGGCTTGGCGACACGCGCCAGCTCACGCAGTAACACTCTGGCCTGGGCCGCATCGTGCAGTCCCAGATTGGAAATCACCAAATCGTAGACGGACTGATCAAAAGGCAGGGTTGGTTCGGCCTGCTCGGTTCGAAAAAAGGCGCGTCGGCCTATAAGCGCGCCTGCTTTTCGTCGTGCCAGATCGATAAATGTCGGTGACGAATCAATGGCGACGAGCCGCGTTTCGGGACAGCGGCGCAGAATCTCGAGTCCCGGATAGCCGGCATGACACATCACGTCAAGCACGGTCGCTTTGCCGAGATTGGGCGTGGCCAGTTGCGAAAGCAGAAGCCGTCCAAAAGGCTGCGTCCACACCGGCGCCACCTCGCGCTCGTAGGTCGTCGCCAGCCGCGGATCTTTGCGGATGTGCTCGAGTGGAAGTGACGGCATCACCGGGGGCGAGCGTGACACCGACGAGGGACCGCTTCGTTCACGACTGGAAAACGACGGCGAAGGCGTCATGGCGGCGTCATCATATCAACCCGATTCGTGATGCATAGATACTTTCTCGACGGGTTGCTCATGTCGGCAATCTTGACCTGCGAAGCTAGCGGCGATACGCTACAGTGGTATGGCCTAAGCGCATGTGCTGCAAATGCTCGTAAAAACTGGTATTCGCTCACCTTTTCGCCGGTTGGTTGTGTGGATGCGTCCATATGGGCGCATCTGCTGTATTCTTGAAGTGACCGGCAAAAGCGTTCCGCGCAACGGCGTCATTTGTTCCTAAGGAAACGCGATGGATCAAACCAAGAAGACGATGCGCCATTTTTACTGCCGCGACGTCCTCTGGGAGACGTTCGAGGTCATGGCCAACGACTTCGATTGCTCTATCGACTACCTCGTCAACGAATCCATGCGGCTTTATGCCCGCTCGAAAAATTATCAAGTACCGGGGGCGCCGAGTGCAATAAGCCCTGGAGGGGTCGTGGGCGCGCCGGGGCATCCGACGGTGACTGCGCCAACCATTCCGGTGCGGCCGCCGGTAGGAAGTGTTGCACACGCTGCGCAGACGGCATTTTCGGTTACGGCCTCCGGACGGCCGTTGTCAAAAACCCTACCCACTTCGCTACATTCTTCGGGCGCTACGCCTCCGTCGATTCCATCGCTGGGGCCCGGGACCAATCCCGGCTCGGGGCCCGGAGGAGCGGCCTCGGCAAATTCTCCGTCGCTGTCTAGCTGGTCGCCGCTGGCCTCGGCATCCTCCGCTACATCGAATCCGTCCGAGCCGCCCGCACCAGCGATTTACCTGATATTTGGCGGACAGCGCCATCTTGTCGATAAGGACCAATTTGTGATCGGCCGCGGCTCGAAAACTGCGGACTTGGCGATTAAAGACGGCAATATTTCCCGCAAACATGCTGTGGTTCTGCGGCGCAACGGGGTCTACTACATTAAAGATCTCGGCTCGACCAATGGCATTGAATACAAGGGCATGCGCATCGACAACAAACGCATTGATGAAGGAGATGTCTTTTCGATTTGCGACTATGAAATTCGTTTTACCTATCAAGCCTGAGCTCGGCCTCGGCAAATTCGTCTTCGCAAGAATGGCTTTGTTCGCAAACGATCTCCTTTTCCACGAGCACGCTTGACAGTCCGCACCGCAAGGTGATAGAGGGTTGCTGGCTCAGTGCCCGGTGGGGCGTCGACAAGCGGTAAGTCACGGGTCTTTGGAACCCGCATTCGTAGGTTCGAATCCTACCGCCCCAACATTGCGAACAAATCCGCTGACCAGCTCGTGGCGTACATTTTGTTACGACTCGAGCTGGTCGGCGGATATCGTCGCTGCGGGGTGCTGGCCGATCAATTTATACAGCCAGAAGGGGGGATGAATAGGTCATGTTGAAATCGCTGAGTGTCTTCTCGGGCAACGCCAATCGGGAAATGGCCGAGGCGATCTGCGATGCCATCGAGATGTCCCTGGGCGCGGCCTTGGTTAGCACCTTCTCTGACGGCGAAATTTTCGTCGAAGTGCGCGAAAATGTGCGCGGCGTCAATTGCTTCGTCGTCCAGCCTACCTGCTCACCGGTCAATCAGAACTTGATGGAGCTGCTCATCATGATTGACGCGCTCAAGCGCGCATCAGCCGGCTCTATCGTCGCTATTATTCCTTACTTTGGCTACGGCAGGCAGGACCGCAAAGTGAAGCCGCGGACGCCTATTTCATCGAAATTGGTTGCTGATTTGATCACTGCTGCTGGCGCGGATCGCGTTGTTGCGGTGGATTTGCACGCAGGACAGATTCAGGGTTTTTTCAACATTCCGGTCGACCATCTGTACGCCATGCCGGTGTTTATCGACTATCTGCGCAAACACGGGCTGATGGGCGACAATGCCGTGGTCATTTCTCCCGATGCGGGAGGCGTGGAACGGGCGCGGGCCTATGCCAAGCGCATGGAATCGACCATGGCGATCATCGACAAGCGCCGTCCGGCGCCAAATATCTCGGAAGTGATGAACATCATTGGCGATGTGCGGGGCAAGCACGCCGTCATCATCGACGACATGATTGACACCGCCGGCACGGTCACCGCTGCCGCCAAGGTGGTCTTGGATCAAGGTGCCAAATCGGTGGTGGTCTGCGCCACGCACGGTGTGCTATCCGGACCAGCCATCGAACGAATTGGCGCCTCCGCGCTGACCGAAGTCATCATCAGCGATACCATTCCGCTGTCGGCCAACGCGAAGGGTTGTAGCAAGATTAAGGTGCTCTCCGTGGCGCGGCTCCTCGGCGAAGCCATCAAGCGTATTCACCACGGCGATTCGATCTCAAATCTATTTATTTAGATCTGTATCTCCTGCATTCGCAGAAAGCTGGCGTCACGCTTTTTGAAAAAGCGAATGGTTTCGCGCAATGCGTGCACGGCCGGTAGGCCGGTGCGCAGACGGTTGTCAAAGCGCAGCGGTTCATGCGTCATGTCCACAAACTCCCAAGGGTGAAAAAATAGCACCGCTGGGCTGGACAATAGACCGCACAGGAAATTGCGAATGGCCGCCGGAGTACGCAGCGGCGACGGCGAAATCGATGCTGGAATGCGCCGCACGCCGTCTACCACCTGCGGCTTGACGAAATATGAGCCCATTTTGTGCCGGCCGCGCGAGGAATCGACTTCATATCCCGCGTCGCGCAGAAGCGGAACGTAGGCATCGGGAAAATCTAGGTTGGGGGCGCGAAACGAAACCACCGGCGCATGCTGACGCAGCGTTTTTGATGCGTTTTGAATTTCAGCGCGTGCTTCGTCGATTTCCATGTGACCAAAACGCTTGTGCGTATCGCCATGGCAGCCAAGTTCGTGCCCGCCGGCAACGATGGCTTCGATGGTTTGCGGATAACGTCGGGCCACATCTCCCGTGGTGAAAAACGTAGCCGGAACCTTTTCCGCCGAAAAAAGCTCTAACAAACGCGGCGTACCCCCCGTAACCCCACGATAGGTCGTTAGATGCGGCGGGCAGTCGTGTTCCATATCGATGGTAATGCAAACCTGAAGGGCGCTGTTCATGTCGGGTCCAAGCATGCCCAGCTTGTGCGCTTGGTGCAAGGACGTGGTGGAACTTCGACAGTAGACAGATTGAGCGCGTTTTTTCTCTCGCCGCATGCGCGGACTGGCGGTGAATATTTGACGCTTCTTTGGGGTGCAGTGGAGGTGAAAACTGCGCCAAAGCTGGTATCGATATTGCTTTGTTCTGACACTCGCGGTCTGCATCTGTCCGTGCTTAAGACGAAAGGAATATTTTTTAGATGACTCGCTACAAGGTTGCTCTGATCAGTGATTGGTATCTTCCTCGCGTTGGCGGGCTGGAACTACACATACGCGATCTGGCGCGCGAACTTGTTGCTCGCGGCCATGAAGCGCATGTGATTTGCTCGACTCCCGGCACGGCGGAAGATAGCGGTGGCGTCAAAGTTCATCGGCTGGATGTTCCGCTGATGCCGTTTTTGAACACCATTCGCAACCGCGCGGCGGTCAAAAAGCTTGAGCACCTGCTGCGTCTTGAAAAATACGACATCATTCATGCGCATACCGCGCTTTCGCCGCTGGCTTTGTCTGCGGTTTATTTGGCGCGGCAAATGGGCATTCCCAGCCTGATGACCGAGCATTCCGTACTAAACGGTGCCGGCAATGTGATGCTGCGCGGCCTCGATCAAATTTGCGGCTGGTCCAAGTGGCCGGGCGTGCTCACTGCGGTCAGTGGTTATGTGGCCTCTGAGCTGCGGGCGCTGACTGGCCGAAATGACATTCCCGTTTTGCTCAACGCCACTCGCACCAAAGATTGGTCCGGCGAAAGGCAAGAAGAGCTGCGCGTGGTCAGCGTCCTGCGCTTTACCAAACGCAAGCGCCCGATGGACATCGTACGCATGATGCCGCAGATCCTGGCCCAATTGCCGGGGGGAATGCGCCCTGTCTTTACGATTATCGGCGATGGTCCAGAGATGCCGGCCGTAAGGCGTGAAGCCCAGCGCCTAGGCGTCGAAAGCTATCTGGAGCTGCCAGGCCTGAAGTCGCGTCAGGAAATTCAGCAGTATCTAGCCCGCTCGGCCCTCTTTATTTTGCCAAGTTATAAAGAGGCCATGCCGATTGCCGTCATCGAGGCTCGCGCCGCTGGATTGCCGGTTGTGGCGCGCACTCCGAACGGAGTGGCTGAAATCATCGAGCATGGTGTGCACGGGTTTTTGGCCCCCGATACCAATTCTTTTGTCGAGCATGTCGCCCGGCTTATACAAGATACCGAGCTGCGCCAAAAGATGTCGCTGCATGCCCGTCAGGGCCTAGACACCTTTGGTTGGGATGCCGCAGTCGATAGGCACATGAAAGTCTATGGCTTGGCGGTGCAGCGTCAGCGTGAGCTGCAAGCCGAACCCGAAGGCACGCCCGAGCCGATTGCTACCGACAGCATGGCGGTAAACACATGAACTCTGTACCCTTTGTCGCAACGGATACGCTCGACAATCTGGCGCGAGTGCTTTTTCGGGGGACGCGCGTCCTCAAGATGGTCGGCGAAGGGCTTTTCGACAAATACCATCCCGTCCTGGCCCAAATCGTGCCGATGCGTCGGTGCAATCTTGCGTGCACCTACTGCAATGAGTACGACAAGACTTCGGATCCGGTGCCGCTGTCCACCATGCAGAGCCGCCTTGATCACTTGGCGTCGCTGCGCACCTCGTGCGTAACGATCAGCGGCGGCGAGCCCATGATGCATCCGGACCTCGACGAGATTTTGCGCCATATACGCGCAAAAGGAATGATCGCCGGGCTGATTACCAATGGATTTTATCTGGGCCCGGAGCGCATCCGACGTCTCAACGACGCTGGGCTCGAGTTTATGCAAATCAGCATCGACAACGTCCACCCAGACGAAGTGTCGCGAAAAAGTCTAAAGACGCTAGATCGCAAGCTTGCGCATTTGGCCGAGCATGCCAAATTTCACATTAACATCAACTCGGTGGTTGGCGCCGGCATGCGCAATCCCGAAGATCCGCTCATCATTACCCGGCGGGCCCGTGAACTTGGCTTTTCTACTTCGGTAGGGGTCATCCACGATGAATCAGGGCAACTCAAACCGCTAAGTCCGCGTGAGGCAGCGGTCTACGATGAAGTCGTGCGCCTTGGCCAGGGCTGGTACACGCGCATCAATGATTTTCAGCGCAACCTTATCGAAGGCCGCCCCAACCAGTGGCAATGTCGCGCCGGTGCCCGCTATCTATACATTTGTGAAAACGGACTTGTTCATTATTGTTCTCAGCAGCGCGGCAATCCTGCCGTGCCGCTAGAGCAATACACCGTAGAAGATATCCGTCGAGAGTTTCACAGCGAGAAGTCTTGTGCGCCGTACTGCACGATTGGTTGCGTGCATCGCGCTTCCTCGATCGACAGCTACCGTCCCAGCGAGCTTCTGAAATTGCGGCTGAAGCCGCCCGTTGCAGACCGTTCGCTCACTGCCGAGCGAAATAGCTAGTCGCGGGTTATACGCCCGCTGGCTTTGTTTCTTGCAGAAATCTGCACAACCCCCTTTCTTCAGGGATTTCTCGTGTCGCAAAGTCTTGGTCAACTTCCTGAACTGTCGAAAAGCCGTATCAGCCGGCTTTGTGCGCGCTATGTGGCTTTTTCGGAACGGCGCTCTTTATTTTTGCTGCTCGGCGCGGTGCTGCTTGCGGCTTTGGCTGCGGTGCCGGTCAGCAAGCTGGAGTTGCGCACCGACATGGCAGAGCTTCTGCCGGATACCCATCCCGCCGTGCGCGCCCTGCGCACGATCACTCCGCGGCAGAAAAGCGCCACCAATCTAGTTATCATTCTGGAAAGCCCCGATGCCGCCGCCAATCGCCGGTTTATCGATGTCCTAAAGCCAGCGCTTATGCGGATGATTCCCGAGGTTTTCACAGAGATTCAGTGGAAGCCAAGCACCGAAATTCCCGAGCATGCCGCGCAATGGAAATGGATGTACGCGGATCTCAAAGAGCTGCAAAAGGCCGAGTCCACATTAGACCGTATTGTTGCGTCGCGCTCGTCGCCGCTGATGGTTGATTTGGAAGGCGATGCCGAGCAGGAACTAAAGGATCTGCGCAAAAAGCTAGAGCAGAAACTGCCGCCGCGCCCAAGCGAAGACATGTTCACGCTGGACGAGGGACAGAAACACTCGATTGGCATCATGCTGTGGCGGCGCCGCGACGGGCTCGGCTCGCTTGGCGATCATCAAACGATGGCATCGGTGCAAAAAACCATCGCCGACCTGCATCCCGAGTCCTTTCATCCGCAAATGCGCGTTCGCTATACCGGCCACATTGCCATGGCCCTGGATGAGCAGAACGCCATTCGCGAAGACATCACCATTGCGACCACCGTCTGTACAAGCATGGTCCTTTTGGTTATCTACCTTTATTTTCGGCGCGTCGGACTTTTGGTGGTCATCGGCATTCCGGCTTTTTACGGAGTGCTTCTGGCTTTGGCTCTGGCGCAGTTCTCACTCAAGTACTTAAACATTAATACGGCGTTTCTGATTTCGATCATTTTGGGCAACGGCATCAATACGCCAATCATCCTCCTCGCGCGTTATGGCGAGGAAAGGCGACGCAATGCCTCGGTCAGGGATGCGCTCACCACTGCTATGTCGCGCACGCTTTTGGCCACCGCCACCGCGATGCTGGCGGCCAGCATTGCGTACGGCAGTCTGACCATCACCGACTTCCGCGGCTTTAATCAATTTGGGCTTATCGGCGGCGCCGGCATGCTGCTCGTCTGGATCGTCACCATCTTCTTGGTTCCGCCGCTTGTGCTGCTTGGCGAGCGTCTGCGCTCCGGTGTGTTTACTCCCAAGTCCAACTTGTGGCGTCGTCCTTTTTTGGTTTTGGGCAATTTTGTCGACCGTCACCCAGTGCTGGTTGCGATTCTGAACATTGCGCTTATCGCCGGGGCGGCATTGCCGCTTTCGCGCTACCTCGGCGATCCTTTGGAATGGAATATCAACAATCTGCGCAGCGACGAAACCGAATCGCAGCGGCTGTGGTGGAAGATGGAGGCGATGAAAATGGGCGAGGTCGGTGCCGGATACATCGGCAATACCGGCGTGCTGCTTGTTGACGATCCCTCCGAGGCTGATACCGTTGCCGAGGCCATGCGCCAAAAGGACCGAGCGCTTGGTTCGCGACATGTATTAAAAACCGTACGCACCATCAATTCCGTCCTTCCGGTGGATCAGGAAGCCAAGCTGGAAGTTTTGGGTCGTTTGCGGCAAAAAATTGACCGCCATCGAGACATGATGAGCGCCGAGGAATGGAAGGACATCCAATCCTTTCGTCCGCCCGAGTATCTGCGCAAGCTTGGTCCGGATGATCTGCCGCGCATCGTGCGCGAGGCTTTCACCGAAATCGATAACACCCGAGGCCGGCTGATTGGCATCGATGCCGATTATGACAACGGCTATCAGGACTGGAACGGCCACGATTTATTGCGCTTGGCGGAAGCGCTGAAGGTAAAAATCCTGGGCAAGACTTGGGTGGCGGCTAGCGCCGGCACCATTTTCGGAGGAATGATTGAGACCATTCATCGCGATGGTCCCCCCGTCACGCTGGCCGCGCTCGGCGGAGTTTTAACGCTGGTGTTTTTAATGTTCGGCTTGCGCGGGGCTTTGCCCGTGCTTACTTCAGTAGCCGTCGGAGTCATCTGGCTGGGCGGAATTTTAGGACTGCTAAAACTCAAGCTCAACTTTATGAACTTCGTGGCGCTGCCCATCACATTAGGCATCGGTACCGAGTATGCCGCCAACATCTGGGGCCGGTTGCGGGTAGAGGGGGCGCAGGCCATCTCGAACGTGATCAGCGATACCGGTTCCGCAGTGGCATTGTGCTCGGCGACGACTATTATTGGATATAGCTCGCTGCTCCTAGCACGCAACCAGTCGCTGCGTTCGTTCGGATTGGCTGCCGACATTGGCGAAGCAACTTGTCTTGTGGCGGCATTAACCGTGCTGCCGATTGTGGTCAGCGCCCTGTGGCGGCGCCGGCCGCAAAAAGATAACGAGGCGTAGGCATGTCTGAAGATCTGCATCGAGCAATGGCCGAGCTAGGCCAGGTCGTGCCGCTTGTGGCGATTGCTGCGGTGCTGATGTATGGGCTGGGAGTTCTCACCGCTGCGCTGCGTTGGCAGCGCATTTTGCACTCCCTGGGCGATGGGACTGGGCCGCGAGTCAAACTGCGCGATGCGCTACTGACGCATCTAAGCAGTATCTTTGTAAACAACGTAACCCCCGGTCGAGTGGGCGGAGACATCTATCGCATTGCCATGCTAAGGCGGCGCACCGGACTAGATACTGCTCAAATCGCCGCATCGGTAGGCTACGATCGATTAAGCGATATTGTGCCCATCATCCTGCTTATCGCATTGTCGTTTCCGACGCTCTATCAAGTGCTGATCGTCAAAGGGGGACGCGTAGGTCTGCTGATTGGCGGACTGATTGGAATGCTTCTACTTGGCGCCGGACTGTTTTTTGTCACGCGCCTTTCACGCGTACGAAATTGGCTGGCGGAGTGGCGCCAGCGGCTGACCGCAATACGCATGAGCCGGCGCAATTTTGCCGTGGCGATTGGTTATGCATTTTTACTTTGGGGGCAGGATTTGCTGCGGCTGTTTTTATGTGCTGCGGCACTGCATGTCTGGCTAAACCCTTGGCAAGTCATTCCTTTGTCGATGGTTGCCATGCTCGGCGGACTGTTTCCGACCGTCGGCGGGCTCGGTGCCATTGAAGGGGGGCTGACCGCCGCGTTGTGCCTGTTTGATGTTGGGTTAGACAAGGCGATGGCCATCACCGCACTTGAGCGCGGCATCTCCTATGTTCTGGCTACTGGCATCGGCGGGCTCGTCCTCTTGTGCATCGGGGGCGGCGAGCTATGGCGTCGCTCACGAAAAGGTGATTCCCATGACCTCGCATAGACCTCATGGTTTTGTACTAGGTTGGCTTTTGCTGGGAATGCTGGCGCTGCCAGCTTTGGGGCAGGCCACTCCGCTGGCTCGTGGCCTCATTCCTTTAAAAGCCTGGCCCGCCGAAAAAGTAAAAGCGCTGGCGCCTATTTTGCGCAGCGCAGATATCGCGGTCATCGAGTCCGAACCAAACGGACAGATGAAGCAGATCTCGCTTTTCACCTTGGTTGCCGCGCCGGGCGCGCGTGTGCGTCAGGTCTTGCTTGATGCCGAACGCTATGTCGATTTTGCGCGCAACTTCACCGTATCCAAGGTGACTCCGCGCGGAAATGGCAGCTTCGACCACTTTTACCAACTGTCTTATGGACTTTTCACCATCGATGGCACGCATCGCTATATGCCTCTGTCGCAAGACCTAGGGGGGCAAGGCACGTCTGAAGATGCAGCGAGTACGGCGCCCGTCGAAGTTCTTGATGCCGATGAACCCGCCGGAACGCAGCGCCATTACCGCTGGGAGTTTCATGATGTAGGCGGAGCCACGGTGGTTGCCGTGTATGGCTACACGGACTTGTGGCATTCAGGTGGCATGGTCGGCAAGTTGCTCGAGCGAGTTCCGCAGATTGAACACGGCATGGCGCTTGTATCGCAGGCCGCGCTAATGCTGGCCATGAAACAGCGCGCCGAACAACTGACTCCATTGCCACCAATGCTGCCAGTGGCCAGCAGTGCGCCCTATGATGCCTTTTTGGCACGCGGGGTGGTGGCGCTTATGCGTACGCAAAAAGGCCGTTTGTCGGAATTGTCGATCATCGACCGCAGCCTGGCGCAGCCCAATCAGATTCTGGACGTTGTCAAACAACCGGCGGAGTGGTCGCACTTTATTCCCACCATCACCAAAAGCGCAGATCGCGGCTCACGCGATGATTTGACGCTGGTGGATTTGGAACAATCGCTCCCGCTTATCGGATTTCGATCCCTATACGGCGTTCGAGTTACGGGCAATGCCGTTGATATGATGGGCGTCGAAGGTGACATGCGCGGCGCGCGCATGCGTTTCGAGGCCGTAGCAGGTCGCGGAGTGCCCACGCAGATCGTCATGCGCTCGTCGCAGCAGTTCGATCGCGCCAGCATGGTCATTCGCCAGCTTTACAAGTTGGAGCCGTTTTTTGAGTACGGCGTGAATTTAGGGCTACAGCTCGTCGTTTTGCGCGGAATCAAAAGCAAGGCCGAGCAGTTTTTGGCGGTCGCGCCAAACGCTAACTAGGTTTGTAAATATCGTCTAAAGCGGTCCGCCTGAAGCACGGGCCCGCTTTTTGAGGACTTTTGCGGCAGATTCATCCGAAGCAGAAGCTTCCGGCGGAACATTTGCCACGGATGTGGCCACGTGCTCGGCGGCTGAAGGCTCGCTTGGTTTTTTACGGCTGGTCCGCGGTTTGCGTGTTGCCGTCGATTCAGCCTCTACGGATTCGGGCAGCGGCTCCACGGATGAAGAAGCCGGCACCAGCGATTCGCTGGACTTGCGACGCGCGGGCGCTTTCTTCTTTTCCACGGCATCGGTGCCGGCAACTGCCCCATCGGTGGATTTACGAACTCGACTGGATTTTTTAGAAGTAGCGTTGGCTGCTGCCAGCGCCGCTGCCTCGGCTGCGACTGCCGCTGCTGCGGCTGCTGCAGCTTCCGCAGCAGCCGCTTCTGCAGCAGCCGCTTCTGCTGCTGCGCGGTCCTGTTCCGCAATCACGCGCAAAGACAGTCGAACTCGGCCTTCGCCATCCACGCTTTGCACTGCTGCCAAATGTTCGCGCCCGACTGGAAACAGTCGCTTAATATCGCTGCCGCGGGGAACATTCAATTCGCTATTGGGAATGAGTCCGCGCGGTTGGGTGGTGTCGGTTGCCGTCGGTGCTTGCACGCGAACAATGGCCCCGTTGGGTTCGACGCGTTCGATGCGCACTTTGACCCGCTGACCCGTAGTCAGCGTCGCCGCAACAGCAGCCTGGGCAGCGCGCACTTCTTCGATAAGCGACAAGCCGATGCGCCGCCGCTCGCGATCCAGGTTGATAACCGTCGCGGTCAACTCCTGACCCAGCGCCAGCACTTCGCGCGGATGGGTGATGTGGCGCTCGCACATCGCCGAGATATGTATCAGTCCTTCCACACCGGGCAAAAGCTCGACAAAAGCGCCGAACGGTTCCAGCCGAACGATGCGCCCATCAATGCGTTGGCCTTCGGTCAGCTTGCCCAGCATTTCATCCTGCGGATCAGCGAGGAGCCCGCGCATGGACAGCGTAATTTTGAGATTGCCCTGCAGGCTGCTATGCCAGGGATCATTGGCACGGCCTTCTTCGAGACGAACGACCGAGACATCTACGCGTTGGCCGAGCTTAATGCTTTCGTCCTCACGGCCGACATTGCGCAGTGCGCTATAGACTTCGGCGGTGGGCAAAGTTCCATCAATGCCGCCCAAATCGACGATGGCGACTGGTTCCTGCAAAGCGACAATGGTTCCGGCAAAATTGGCACCAATTTCCAAGCGAGCGCGATTTTGGTCGGCCAGGGCGCGCATCTCGACTTCCAAAATGGCGCGCCGCGAAACCACAACAGTGCGCGCTTCTTCGTCGAATCGAGTAACTCGCAAGGTCAGGGCTCGGCCTATATAGGCCGACGGCTCTTGGCAATATCGCAAATCGATTTGCGACGCCGGCAAAAACGCCCGCACCCCGCCCAGATCGATGTCCAGGCCTCCTTTGTTGGCGCCGGTCACAAGTCCCTGCACCGGAGCACCCTGCTGATGGGCCAGACGGATCTGATCGCTTAGGCCGGCGCCGCGTTGCACGCGACCGCTTATAAGCACGCCGCCTTCTTTGCCGCCCACCGACATCACGTGGCCTTCTAGTTTGTCGCCGATTCCGACGGAAACCTCGCCATCCTCACCACGCAGTTCGTCCAGCGCAATCATCGCTTCCGACTTGCCGCCGATGTCGAGGAATGCGTACTCAGCACCGATCTGGACGATCTCGCCTTGTACCAAATCTCCGACCTCGGGATCGCGCCGCGCTACGGCTTTGCGGGGCGACTTTAGCGAGGCTTCAAAAAGCTCTGCAAAGGATTCCTCTCCAGCGATAATGGCTCCGTCGGGCCTGTCGCCGGCATCTGCGCGATAGTAGCTATGTTGATGACGCGGCGCCGGATGATAAGAGACAGGCTGTCGAGCATTGCGGAGCGGGGGCTTGCGCATGTGATAAAGGGCTCCTTGGTTCACATCCAGATAAGTGGGGCACGAATCTCAAGTGCAGAGAAAAATAACATGCCTTGCTCGTGCCAGCCACTTTGCATCAACGCCAACCAAACGCTATGTTGGCGCTATTTCAGCGAATGATTCGAGGGCCATCTAGCATTGGATTATCGCGGCTGGCAAAGCTGACCAGCGCAATGACTAGCTCTCCAAAAGGCTCTAAAGAACGGCTGGCCCAGGGTTCTAACAGCGATTTCACAAGTTGTCTTTGTGTGCGTCGCAAAGGCGCGCGGCCGCTGGGATCAAAACACCGTCCGAATGGCCAGGGCGTAGAGGGAACTGCGGCCTCTCCGGCAAAGGTGCGATCGGCGGCTTCCACCGCCAGCACGCACTGACCAAGCAGGTGAAAGCGAGCACGTAAACGAATGGCTGGAACTGCGCTATCGGCCAGTTTGGCCAATTCTTCCGAATGGGCCGGCGAAAGTTTCAAATTGGCGCTTGGCGCTGCTCCATCCGGCTCTGCCATGCCTAAAACGGTGCGCAATTGACGAAGCTGCCGCCGTTCCTGCGCAGCACTCGATGATGCTCCTGTGCCCGTGTCTTGTACTCCTTCCTCGGACACCGATTCACAAATCGCAGGCCGTGGATGGCGCAGCAGAATTTCCGGAAATTCCGTCAAAACCGCCGACAAGTTGGCACTTTCCGTACTCATCCGCAAAACCCCTGGGTACAGGCGAGCGCTTTGCAAGTCGAAGATGGTTCGCTCAAAACCCAGACAGGCTTCCTCGCCAAGTCCCAGCACTTGGCCACTATTCAGCGCGTTTTCAGCAGCTTGGCGGTATCCGGCCAGCAGCCAATCAAGCTGTACCGTGTTCGTATAGCGCGGCACCACAGGCAGGCCATCGGCACGCAACCGAGGCATTTGTGTACATCCGGCCAAAAGCAGCCATGCCGCGGACATGACACTCGCCAGCATCCAGTGTTTGGACCGACGGTCTGACGAAGCGCCATGTAAAGACATGTTTATGACCCTGCCATTTGGTAGTGATACCCGTCAAGTATCGAATACTATGGAAGAAATGGCGGCGCGCTGACTGTCACGGCGCTCACGTTTTCATCCGTTTCAACGCTGGATGTCGCGAATATCGTCGATGTTTTGGCTGCGGCGTCTTCGTGTATGCTGAGTGAAGGTGTGATATGGCGGGTCAATCGACACGATTTCGAGGTTTGAACGCGCTCCTTGTGCTTGTGAGCAGCGCGATTGTGATTTTTCCGGCGCTTTTGCACGCGGATGAGCCGCCTGGCAATGGGCCCTCTATGACTCAACCATCGGCAGCGGAACCAAGTTCCACTGGCGCGGCTGCTTTGTCCCCTTCAGCAAGCGGCGCGGGCGGCGCCTTAGATTTTGATCTGCTTGACGAAAAGCCCAAGCTTGATCCGGCGGCAGAGGCAGCGGCCGCGGCCAAAGCGGAACAGATTCAGCACAAGGTTCATGTACGCCGCCGAGTCCTACTCGCCCATCAGGCCATTGGATTTACCACTTTGGCGCTTATGACTGCCACGGTGATTCTGGGACAAGTCAATTATGTGGCCCGCTATAACGGATTTCACGACGGCCTCGATTACGATCGATATCAGACGGCCCATTTTGGATTGTCGATGACCACCACGGCGTTTTTTACGACCTTGGGCGTTCTTGGCCTTGCCGCCCCCAATCCTTACCCCAAACCAATCAAGATGGATTCGGCGCTGGTTCATAAGGTATCGATGGCGCTTTCGACGGCGGGCATGGTTACCCAGATTATTTTGGGGCTGACCGCAGCGGCATTTGAAGGCCGCATCGAGCAGCGCAATATTGCCCTAGGCCACGTCATAAATGGCTATGCCACCTTGGGCTTCATGACGGCTGGCGTGTTAGCCTACGTCTTCTAGGAGTATGCACATGCGCGCTTCAAAGTTCGCTCTTCTATGTCTTTCACTTTTCTATATCAGTGTAGCGGCGGCGCAGCCTGCGGCCGGCCCGGTGAATTTTTCAGTCGCCCCGGCCCAAAGCACGCTGAGCTATGAAATTGTTCACAAGCTGCACAAAGTTCGCGGCGTGTCCAAAAAGCTTGAGGGCAAAGCGCGAGTGCTTCCCGATGGCAAAGCGCAAGTCATGCTGCGGGTGTCGAGCGAATCCTTTGATTCGAGCAACGTCAACCGTGATGCCCATGTCAAAGAAGTGGTCGAAGCGGCGAAGTATCCTTCTATAGACTTGAAGGCGGGCACGGACGGCCTGGTGCTGCCAACGACTTTTCCGGCCACGGTGGAAAAGACTTTCAAGGCGCAGATCAGCTTTCATGGCGTCCAGAAGGTGATCGATCTGCCCGTGAAACTGAACTTTGACAGTGCGGACAGCGTGCACGTACAAGTCACGCTGAACCTAAGCTTGGACGAATTTAAAATCGAGCGGCCAAGCTTGATGTTTGTCAAAGTCGATGACGCGATGAAGATCGACGCTGACGTTGTGCTCACCAAAGGGTAAGCAAAATGGCCTTGTCACGTAGAGAAATGCTGGTCAAAAGCGCCACCGGCTGTGCTTCATTTGCCGCCGCTGGGCTCATGGTCAACTGTGGCTTTGATGTACAACCGGCGGAAGAGATTTCGGCGCTTGCCAATAATGCCGGCCAAGTTTCCATCGCGCTTTCGCAAACTTCGCAGCTTGCCGCAGTGGGTGGGGCGGTCATCTTGCGCATTGCGGCGCCGTCATCGGTCGCGGTTCCCGATGGCGGAGTTTTGCTTGTACGCCATGGCGATGCGGAATTTGTCGCCGTGACGGCAGTCTGTACCCATGCCGGTTGCTTGCTGAGCTACTCAAAAGGCGATCGGCAGATCGCCTGTCCATGTCATGGCTCGCGTTTTCATGCATCTGTCGATGCGTCCGGCAATTGTATAGGTGCTGTGGCGCGCGGACCGGCGGCCTCGCCGATTCAAGCCTTCGACGTGGACTTTGACGCGAAAGCCGACCTAATCGTCGTGAATTTGACCAGCCCGGCTTTTTGCCCCGGGGTGTTCGTGCCCGAAGTGGTCAATGGCCAAGTGGTGTTGCCCTTTGACAGCGTTCCCGAGCTGAAAAACCCCGGCGGCGCCAAGCTTTTCATGTCGATCAAAGGCTCGACCGAGCCTCTTGTCGTGGTGCGTATCGATCAATCGACGGTCATTGCGCTCAATGCGCGCTGCACGCATCAGGGCTGCTCGGTTGCTTACCAAAGCAGCACCAAGGACCTGCTTTGCCCGTGCCATTTGTCCAGATATGACCTAAGCGGCAAGGTGACTAGCCCGGTCATTTCGGGGCAAGCGAATCTCGAAAAATATACCGCTACGATGGATGCACAAGCCATCACCGTCACGGTGAACTAAGTCGCCAAGCTTTTGGCGGCAAGTTGCTGCAAAAAAAGCTACCTCTTCGCTCAGTCCGCCTATAATCGGCCGCTGCTTGCGGGCCGCCTCGGCCCGGAACCGGACTTTACCTCGGAGGATTGTTGATGCGCACCTACAGCGAAGCAGAGATTCGAGATGTGGCACTCATTGGGCACGGCGGCTCGGGAAAAACTTCGCTGGCAGAAGCCATTCTGTTTGACACCAAAGCGGTGACGCGGCTTGGTCGAGTGGACGATGAAACCTCGAACCTCGACACCGAGCCCGAAGAGAAAAAGCGCAAAGGCACCATCAATCCGCATATTGCCGCCATCGAGTGGCAAAAATCCAAAGTGAACCTGATCGATACAAGCGGTCAGGGCGATTTTCTGGTCGATACGTTGGTGGCCATGGGCGCCGCCGACAGCGCTTTGTGCGTGCTTTCGGCTTCGGACGGCGTGCAGGTCTATACGGAAAAGACCTGGTTCGAGGCCGAGCAGCTCGGCCTGCCGCGCATGATCTTTATTAACAAGATGGATCGCGAGCGCGCCGATTTTAACAACGTCGTCGAGCAGGCGCAGAAAATACTATCGGACAAGATCACGCCGATTTGTCTGCCGCTTGGGGCCGAAAGCAAGTTCGAAGGCGTCGTCGATCTGCTGAATCAGAAAGTCTATCGCTTTTCCGAAGACGGCCGCGAAGTCCAGACCGGCGAGATTCCGGCCGCCATGCAACAAGCGGTGAATTCCGCGCGCGAAAAGCTCATCGAGTCAGTGGCGGCTTCCGACGATGATTTGATGGCCAGGTTTTTTGATGCGGGAACGCTTTCGGACAGCGAACTGGCCGATGGTTTGCGCAAAGCCGTGGCGAGCTGCCAAGTTTTCCCCGTCCTTTGCGGTTCGGCCAGCGTCAACCGTGGCGTCCAGCCACTGCTTGATGCTTTGGTTGGTTTGATGCCGATGGCCAAGGAAGGCCGGCCGCGCACCGGTGCCGGCAAAGGCAATGCCGAAGTGCGCCGCAGTCCCAAGCCTAGCGATCCGCTTTCGGCCTACGTCTTCAAAATTATTCCCTCCGAGGTCGGGCGCATGGCTCTTGTGCGCATCATCTCGGGCAAGCTCTTGGCCGATTCTTCGTTTGTAAACTCGACGCAAGACAAGAGCGAGCGCATCGGACAGCTTTACATCTTTACCCCCGGCAAGCGCAGCACCGTCACCGAAGCCTATCCTGGGGACATTGTCGGTCTGGCCAAGCTCAAGAGCACCCGTACCGGAGATACGCTGTGCGATGAAAAAGAGCCTGTACGTTTTGCGCAGCCGCAGATTCCCGCGCCCGTGGTCCGTTATTCCATAAGTCCCAAGGCCAAGACCGACGAGGCCAAACTGGCGCAAAAACTGCACGATATCGCTGAAGAAGATATCGCGCTGCGCATCGAGCACGACAGCACTACCAAAGAAACGCTGCTTGGCGGCTGTGGTCCGGTGCACATCGAGGCAACTCTTGAAAAGCTGCGCCGTGGCGGCATAGACGTCGATCTGGCGCCGCCGCGCATTCCGTATCTAGAGACGATTCGCGGCCGGGCCAAAAACGTCGAGGGCAAGCACAAAAAACAAACCGGCGGCAAAGGACAGTTTGGCGTCTGTTACCTGAATCTAGAACCCACGCCGCGCGGCACTGGCTTTGTCTTTGAAGATGCCATCGTCGGCGGGTCCATTCCTCGGCAGTTTATTCCAGCCGTCGAAAAAGGCATTCGCGAGCGCATGTCCCGCGGCGGCATGGCCGGCTACCCATGCACCGACATCAAAGCCACGGTTTTTGACGGCAAGTACCATGACGTCGATAGCGATTCGCGCAGTTTCGAAATGGCCGGCAGCAAAGGCTTTTTGGCCGCCTTTAAGCAGGCCCAGCCGGTCATTTTGGAGCCGCACATGAAGATCGAAGTAACCTGCCCCGAAGATACGATGGGACAGGTCATCGGCGATCTGAACAACCGCCGCGGCAAGATCGCGGGCATGGAGGCACGCGGTCGCAATCAAGTCGTCAAGGCTTCCATCCCGATGTCTGAAACCCTGGATTATTCCGCATTTATTCGTTCAGCCACCGGCGGCCGAGGCAGCTTCAGCTTAGAAATGTCACACTACGAAGAAATGCCGCAGCATTTGGCCGACAAGGTCATCGCTTCCGCCAAGAAGCACGCTGAAGAAGACGAGGAATAGTTTCCTTTTCGCAAGCGTTGTTGCCGATATCTGCGGATGATATAACCGCGGTCACCTCATGAAGTCCAAGTACATCCTTTTTATCCTCCTGTTCATGTTTAGTTTCGCGTCCGATCAAGGAACCAAGATCTGGGCGCGAAACACACTGAAGCCGCTGCGGGCTCACATCGACCCGGTGACCCATACCGTTGTCGAGCCGACGATCCCCGTCATCAAGGGATACTGGGAGTTCCGCTATTCGGAAAACACCGGATCGGCATTTGGAATGTTTCGCGATATGCAGGGGGCGCGGACGGCACTGTTTATCATCGGCATCCTTTGCTTGGGGGTGATCGGCTTATGGCTGCATAAAATTCCCAACAATGCCGCCTGGCTTGGGGCCAAGCTTGGGCTGCTCGCCGGTGGAGCCGTCGGCAATATCTGCGATCGGGTGCGCTTTGGTCGAGTCACGGACTTTATACTTTGGGAAGTGACTACCAAAAACGGCGTGTATCCCTGGCCGACCTTCAATGTCGCCGACGCAGCCCTCGTCATCGGCGTCATCTCCATCCTTATCGACTGGCCGCGTGACAAGCTGCCGGCCGAGGCTGCCGCTTCTGAGCAGCCCGCCAAATCGTGAAGCCGATCCTCTTTAAATTTGCGCTGCCGCTCCTTGGGGACATTACGTTTCCCGCATACTTTACGTTTCTGGCGCTGGGTTTGGCGCTGGCGGCGCTTATCACGGTACGCGAGGCGCGCAAGCTCGACCTAGACCCCGACGATGTGCTGGACATCAACCTGTACATGGTCATCTTCGGAGTCATCGGCTCGCGCATTTTGCATGTGATCGCGGACGGCCACTTTTTGGACTACGTAAATCTGTGCATCGATCCGATCAAGGTGCCGGCCATCGATGCTTTGTCGCGGCACTGCTCGACCGCCAAAGAGTGCGGCTACGACTATCTTTGCGATGCGGCTCGTGGCGTTTGCTATCCGCCGCGAGATTGTCTGGCCTGGGCCAAACTCTGGCGCGGCGGCCTGGCCTATTACGGCGGCCTCCTTTTGGCCACTGCCTACGCCTATTATTTCACCCGCAAGCATCGAATTTCCTTCTGGCGCATCGCCGACCTGGCGGCGCCGCCGATCTTGCTGGGGCTTTTTTTCGGCCGGCTCGGCTGCTACCTCAATGGCTGTTGCTATGGAAAAGAGACTTCCAGTTTTCTGGGTATCAGGTTTCCGATCGGCAGCACTCCCTGGCGCGCGCAATACGAGGCGCACCTAATACAGCCGTCTCATCTGATGCATCCGGTGCATCCGACGCAGCTTTATGAATCGCTCGGATGTCTTGTTTTGTTCGCGTTTACCTACTACTACGTGCGCCCTAGAAGACGAAAAGAAGGCGAAGTGCTAGGGGCGATGCTCATCAGCTACGGCATTCTGCGTTCGCTTTGCGAAATCTTTCGAGACGATGAACGCGGTGTGCTGTGGGGCTTTTTGTCCACCTCGCAAATTATCTCGATTCCGCTGTTCGCTTTCGGGCTGTGGCTGTTTTTGCGCAAAGATCCCAAGAGCGTTGCCGCTGCTTAGAATTTGCCAGTTTCGCAGTGACGCGTTAAGCGCGACTCGTCCAAAGCGAGCATGTTACCTTCAATTGGGTGGGTGCCTTAAGTACGCAGGAAGTCCGTGCAAAGGCTGCTGCCGGCGCTGATTCGTCGGATCGTGCTTTGCGGCGGGCCGGCGAAGCCGAACGAATCGTCGGCAATGCGCTGACTCTGCTTCGCGACGGACCCGAAGTGTTCGCCGCCTGGCTGGCCGACATCGCCGCGGCCGAGCGCTATATCCTGCTTGAAAACTACATCTTCAATAACGACCAAATCGGCACGCGCATCGCCGAAGCGCTGATTGCTCGTGCCAAGGCCGGAATTGAAGTCTATGTGCTTTACGATTGGTTCGGCTGCCTGACGACCAGCCGGCAATTCTGGCTGCGCATGCAGCACGCCGGAATCAAAGTGCGCGCTTTTGCCCCTTTTGCGTTTAGCGCCCCTTTGCACAGCGTTCAGCGCAATCACCGCAAATCGCTGTGTATCGATGGCATCATCGGTCATGTCGGTGGTTTATGCATCGGCGATGCCTGGGCGGGCAGTCTGGATGTGGATTCGCAGGCCACAGTGCCGCCCTGGCGCGATACCGCCATTCGCATTGTTGGCGCCGCGGCTCTTGAGCTGTGCGTGGCCTTCGATGAAACCTGGTCGATGTGCGGACCGGCTTTGCCCGCCCGGCTGTTTACGCCTCCCGAGTTGCCGGTTCCCGCGTCCGAGCATTTGACCGCGCCGGTGCGCGTCGTCGCCGGCTTGCCGGGACGTTCGCGCATTTATCGGCTGACGCAGGTGCTGTTTACAAACGCCACCGCGCGCATCTACATCACCGACGCCTATTTTCTGACCCCGCCCAATATGTACGAGGCGCTGGTCGCCGCGGCCCGCGATGGAGTAGATGTACGCATTTTGGTTCCCGGGCGTTCCGATCTGCCGTGGATTGCCTGGATCGGGCGCTCTGGCTACGTCGGACTTTTAGAGGCCGGGGTTCGCGTTTTTGAATGGGATGGGCCGATGCTGCACGCCAAAACGACGGTCGTCGATGGCAAATGGGGGCGCATCGGTTCGTCCAATTTGAACCTGGCCAGTTTGCTGACCAACTGGGAACTGGATGTGGTCATCGAAGATCCCACCTTCGGAGCCACCATGGAGGACATGTTCCTTCAAGATATCGCGCGAGCCACCGAGCTCGTGCTGCGCCCGACCAAGCTGCGCGGCCGAATTTCTCGCGCCGCTTTGCCCGTCGCCAAAGCATCCGCGCCCGATTCGCCGGCCGAAAAGATCCAGCGGCAGGTCGCTGTGCGCGGCAAACCCGGCGCCACTGTTGCCCGCGCCGGCGCAATGGTTTTGGGGGTGGCGCTGCGCCGGCAGTATCAGCGCAGCACATTTTCCATCACCATGGCTTCAACTGTGGCCCTGCTCGGCTTTTCGGCGCTGGCTTTTTTCTATCCGACCGGAGTGGGACTTTTGCTTTCTGCAGTGCTGCTCTGGCTGGGCACAGGAACGCTGCTGCGTGCCATCGACGAGCTATTTGCGCGCCACGTCCCGCGAAAACGCCGACGGCATCAAGGTGGCAGCCGAACCATTAGCGGATTGCTGTAGAACCACAAATCGCTCCATGGATTCGAAACGAGCGAATCCAGCCGCGGCCCAAGCAAGTCGCTACTTGTGCCGCGCACGCGCACAAAAAAGCTGTTTTTTATGCGCGCGAAGCGTTGGCGAAACTCTATCCAACCACTTTTGCCGCGGCGCTGCCCGTCGGCCGGCCGAAACTGTGCCACCACCCGCGCCGTTTCATCAAACAGACGATCTTTTGCCGCGAAATCCTGCGCCGGGCTGCGAATGTCGCCAGCGATTAGATCGATGTGATGCAAAACCGGACACTGCCCGCTCGCGTTTTCTCGACTGGCCGGGCGCACTCGCAGCACCAACTCGACATCCGCCTCGCGCGGCACCAAAAGAGTTGCGCCCATCGGGGCGGACTTTTGCCCGTCGTGTACAAAAAGCTCTAGCCCTTCAATCACCCCGCCCTGCGCCGTCCACATATTTCCAGCGCGCATGCTGTTCAAGATGGCCAGGGGATTTTTGATTGCAGCATGTACATATGTGCGAGCGTAAGCCCCCGGCAAATAATCTTCGTCGTAGATACGGTTCGACGTGGACGGCTCGCCGGGGGTCTTTGCGGTCACATAACCCAGCGTGTGATACGTCGCGCGATTCACTTCCCGCCGGTCGCCATAATAGCGGTGGGCATCAGAGTTCGCCGTGATGTAAAAAGCGCGACCCTCGCCAAGCAGGCAGTCCCACAGCCCGCCGACCTTTGCGACGTAGTAATCGTATCCGCCCCAAGTGCGATAAGAATGCAGCGGATACCCCGAAAACGACGCGGCGCTTGGGGCGCTGCCGTAAGAGCCGCGCGCCGTGCCGCGCAGGGGGGCCGCGCCGTGCCCCGGCGCTCCTTCAAAACCGCGCATCACGTCCGGGCCGGCGTCCGACCAAGCGCGCAGTTCATGCGGGCTGTCAAGTCCCCGCCGCGCCGGATGATTGGCGATAAACAGCGCCTGCGGAACGTGCTCTTGCAGATAGCGCACGCCGTTTATGGCGTCTAGTTCGCTGTGCGCCGCGGTTTGTGCTTCGGCATCAAAGCGGGTTTCAAACTCGGCAATGCGCTGCGCTTCGTCGGGCGTCGGCGGCAGGATGACGCTACCGTGCTCGGCGGCAGGAATGTTCCATTCCAGACCTTGAAAAATCAGAATTTCGGGATGCCGGCGCCGCGCTGCCAAAAGCTCGGGATAGGCGCGGCTTAGCAGCACCCGCGCGTGATTTTTTCCGCCGTGATCGGTAATGACGCAAAAATCCAGGCCGCCGCGGATGGCGCTTTGCACCTGTTCTTCGATCTCGTACACCCCATCGATGCTGTACTGGGTGTGGATGTGATGATCGCCACTTAGCCACAGGCCCGCGGCATAAGGATCGGCCACTGGCGCCGTTCGCTGCGCCCCAAAAATCGGGGCCGCTCCCAACGTTAAGACCATTCCGGCGGCACGGGTCAAAAATACGCGCCGCCCCAGGCCTTCTTGAATCATGGTCCCAAAACCGTTGGCGGCGGCGGCAGCGGTGGTTCTGGAGGAACGACTGGCTCTACATGCGGCGTTTTTGCCTCTGGCAAAGTCGGCGGCATGGGCTCAGCTGGACCACTAGGCGGCGCGCCCTCGCTGGTGCCGAAATCGTTCGCTGCGGGTGCGAATGCCGGCTCTGGCGTGCGTACTGGCAGCATGATCGATTGCGGCTTTCGCGTGCCAAATTGATAAGCCAGGCCCGTCGTCAAAACCAGACCGCCGCCGAAAGATTCAGCCTGGTTATAGCGGCCAAGTCCGCCGACATCGGCAAAAATGCTCAGCGGAACGTGCGTTGCCGGCAAAAAATCCCAGCCAAGGCCGCCCATGCCGAGCAGCAACAGATAATTGCTGGACGTATTGGGCGTGGTGACGATGCTGCCGTCTGATGCGTTCATGGTGCCGCCGTTGCGGTTGAGATTCAGATACCCGATGCCAACGCGCGCTTCGATAAAGAAGCCCACGCGAAAATTCAACCGGTAGCCGCCCTCCAGATTAAAAAACAAGCCATAGTATTCAGCGTTGCTGCCGCTATATCCGCCCAGGCGCGCGCCACCAAAAATCTCGTGCGGCCGACGATAGTAGAAGGCGGCCTCATAGCCCAGACTGGCCCCAGGATTTACGACGTTGTCGCCAAAATACGTGACGAAGGCGCGGCTCGGCTTACTGACGGGCTCTGCGCGGGCTTTCTCTGAGATTCCCAGAAGCAGCACGAAAGCGGCGCCTACTACGCCCAAATGGCCAAATGGAAACAGCCTCGTCAACATGCGCTCACGCTAGCGGGTTTGCCCTAGGCTCGCAAGCTGCCGCAAAAGCTTTGTCGTCTTGCAGAAAAAATCTCATTTTGCCGACTTTGGGCTGCTATGGTAGGCCCATGCTGGCTGTCGCGGCAGCGCGCAGGATGGCGTTTCTATGCTAATTGGTGTGGACCTTGGCTTGACCAGTGCGCGGGCGGCCTGGGTGGCAGCGGACGGTCAAACCGTT
This sequence comes from uncultured Myxococcales bacterium, assembly GCA_964460115.1. Classification (GTDB taxonomy): domain Bacteria; phylum Myxococcota_A; class Polyangia; order Palsa-1104; family JAEUJZ01; genus JAEUJZ01. The sequence continues at coordinate 140,204 of CAYWPR010000002.1, read as the reverse complement.
CTGCTTGAGACGCTTACCGGCCGGCGCGTGGTGTCGACGGCGGTGGGCATTGACGCAAGCGGGCAGTTGCATGTGGGCGAAAGTGCGCGCAACCAGCATCTTATGGAGCCTGAGCAGGCGATTTTACGGCTGCGCCGATTGCTTGGAACTAGCCAGCGGGTCATGCTGGCCGACAAGAGTTTTTCGCCCAGCGAACTTGTGGCGGTGGTGCTAAGTCAGATCAAAGAATTCGCCGAGCAGCGCTTGGCGGGCCCGATAAATGGACTGGCTTTGTCGGTGCCTTGTGATTTTACGGCGTCGCAGTCGCAAGCGGCGATTAGCGCGGCACGGCTGGCCGGATTTCGCGTGGTGCATCTAGTGCTAGAGCCGGTGGCGGTGGCTGCGGCCTATGGCTTGCGTCCGCAGGACTTAAGCCCCACGCAGCCGATTTTGGTCTGCGACCTTGGGGCGCGCAGTTGCGAGGCGGCGGTGCTTGTGCGCGATGAACGCGGCATTGGCTTTGCCGTGCGGGCCAGCGCCGGCAATTCTTTTGGCAGCGAAGAATGCGATCAGCGCATCGTCGGGCATCTGGCGCATCTATATGAGCGCGAGTTTGGCTTGTCGCCGCACGGCAGCCGCAAAGCCATGGCGCGGTTGCGCCTGGCCGCGGAATGGACCAAGCGCACCCTTTCTTTGCAAGAGGCAACGACCGTGCGCCTGCCGGGTCTGCTTACGGTTGGCAACAATCCTTTCGATTTGGTGGCCGAGTTATCGCGTGAGCAATTGGATTTGCTTGTGGAAGACGATCTGCGCCGCAGCCTGCAAGCCGTAGAACTTGTACTGCGTGAAGCGCGGGTGCAACCCACCCAGATTCACGCCGTTCTGATGTCTGGCGGCGGCGCCGAGATGCCTTTGTTTGCGCGCTTGCTCGAAGAGCTTTTGGTCGTGCGGCCGCAGCAAGGCGTTCGTCCCGAAGAAGCCAGCGCGCGCGGTGCCGCCCTGCTTGGCGCCGCGCGATTTAGCGACGGAGCGCAGGCTTTGCCGAAACAGAACTCTGGCCCAGAGGCAGCCGTTTTGGCGCCGGAAGATGCTTTGGCCAGCGGTTCTGGCTCCTCTGAAACGAGCTAAGCCCGCGCCCTGCGGATGCAAAGCCAACGCGCGAAATGGTCCAAACATCGCGCCGCGCCGCAAAAAATCTTGGCCTCGCCCCGCCTAGTTCGACAATAAGATAAGATGAGCATTGGAAGAGGCATCTGTGTGAAATGACAGCGGATTTTTTTCAAATCGACCCCGGCCGCCGCAAGCTTTTTCAGCCGAGCAAAGCGCAGGCTTCGGCATGGCGGTTGCTTCAGATCGGCCGGAATTGTACAGTACCAGTGTCCTGGCTCGTCATACGTGGGCTTCGTGGTGGGTCCGCAGTGCCGGTACCCCGCTTTTTTACCCCTTTGCGGCAAACCGATGACAAACCGCGATAAGAATATCGTCGGCCAGATTCTGGCCAAGACCTACCGCATCGAGCGTTTTCTGGGCGTCGGCACGGTCGGCACCGTTTATGTAGCCCGGCACGTCCGCAGCGGCGGCCTTTACGCCGTAAAAGTCCTGCATCGCAAGCTGGCCGCCAGCCCCGACCTCTACCAGCGATTTCAGGACGAGGCGCGTCTGATTGCCACGCTGCGCCATCCGCATATACTGCCTATCACCGACTTTGACCGCGATGAGAACGGCATCCCGTTTTTCGTCATGGATCTACTCGAGGGCGAGAATTTGCAGCAGCGGCTCAAGCACAAAGAGGTGCTGCCCGTCTCGCAAGCCATGGAGGTGATTCAGCAGGTCGGCAGTGCTTTGCACACTGCGCATCGCAGCGGCATCGTGCACCGCAATATAAAGCCGGAGAACATTTTCCTCGTTCGTCATGATCTGGGGGATCGAGTCACCGAAGCCGCCAAAGTCATGGATTTTGGATTGGCCCGCTTTCGGCGAATGGCACCGGCTGGGACGCGCGATGCGTCGCTGGGGGTATCCGCTTATATGGCCCCCGAGATGCTGCAAGAGACCAATGCTCCAATTGATGGCCGCGCCGATCAATGGGCCTTGGCGGTGATTGCCTATCGCATGCTCAGCGGCAAGCCGCCCTTTGAAGACGAAAATCCCGAGGAAGTGCTGCGGCAGGTTATTAATGAGTCGCCGCGGCCCTTTCCGCGCATGTCGCCGGAGCTGCCGGCGCACACCGTGGCCGCCATTTCTCGCGGCATGTCCAAGCGCCGCGAGGACCGCTACGAATCCATGATGGATTTTGTACGCGCCTTAAGCTCGCGCGCTTCGTCTGCCGCGGTTCCCGAAGTCGGAGGCGATGCCGCGGCCCCGCAACCGCGGGCTGTGGTGCATTCAGGGCGAGTGGTTACGCCGATGCCGCCGATGTCTACCGGCGGAAGCGCCGTGCCGCCTCCAGTGCCAGCGGCGGCGGGGGGACCCGTGCCACCAGCGCCACCAAGCAGCGCGACCGCTTCGGCCAATGTTCCTCGGCCCGTGCCGGCGATGCCATCACGCGGCACACCGGTGACAAACACTGCGGCAGCGCCTTCAGCGGCCAGTCCGCCGCCGCCGATTTTGACGGCACCGCCGCTGCTTATTCCCGAAGATGCAACTTTGCCGTCGCCGCCCCCGCAGCGCATGCCGTCCTGGGGATTGCTGATAAGCGGCGGCGTGATCGCAGTGCTGGCCGGTGTGGGCCTGACTTTGCTCTGGGAACAACGGCAACATCCGCGCCCGCCGCTGCCACCTGCTGCGGTCATGGCTCCCAAGGCAGACGTAGGTCCCGCCCAACTGGTTGTCGAACCCCTGGTCGCTGGCGCTCCGAATATGAATAACACCGACGGAGGAGGAAGTGCAGCCGCACCGGTCAAAGTCCCTCCTCTGCGTCCGGCGGTAGAAGAAGTCGTCCCCCCTCCGACCACGGTTTCGTCCGCGCCGCTTCCCTCGGCTCCGCCGCCAAGTATTAGCCCTGTGCTGCCAAATCCCACGCCGGCGCAAAACCCAGCGCTGGCTACTGCGCCACCTCGGGCGCCACTGCCCTCCGGTGCTGCTCCCGCTGCACCGCCCGCATCGCCGCCTTTGGCCGGCGTTTCCAGCAAACCTGCGGCTTCGCCAAGCGCCCCGTCGCCGGCAGCGCCTGCAAATTCTTCGCCTTATGCACCTCCGGCGGCTGCGCCGGCTCCAGCGGTGGCCGCAAATCCGGCGGCTCCGCCCGTTTCTGGATCGCGTCAGGCCCGCGATGAAGTCGAAGAGCTGCTAGGACCCTCTACCCCCAAACCTCCTGTTGCCGCTGCGGTTCCGCCGCCCTCTAGCACCCCGGCAGTGCCGCGCCCCGGAACTACGCCGGCGCCGCGTCCAGGAACCGCCAGCAAAGCGCCTGCCGATTCAAACGAAACCGGCGAGCCGGCAGAGCGTAGCGCCGACAAGATTCTAGAAGAAGCGCAGGCCGCGTATGTAGGCGGAGAACGGCAACGGGCCATCGAGATGGCGATGCAGGTAACTCGCCGCTCGAATCCAAGCGATGCCACGCGGGCCTGGCGCTTTATAGGTTCCGCAGCCTGCAGCGTGCGCTCTACAACATTGGCCACGCGTTCCTACAACAACTTGGCTGCCCCTGAGCACCGCCAGCTTTTGACCGAGCTGTGCAAGCGCAACGGACTTAACTTCGTCGATGGTCAATTTGTCGGTGAGTAGCGGCGCGGTTTGGCCAATTCGCCCAGCGCGCGCTTTGTGAGCGTCGCGCATCTTTGAAAATCAGGGCAAGACGATTTGCGCAGAGCTTACTAAAGGTTCGCCTTCGCGATCGCGGCCCTGAAACAGCACAACCAGTCGATGCAGGTCTTGGCGTTCTTCTTGAGTCAGAGAAAATTCCGTCAGCGCGGCGCCGACATTGGTGGCCGGCACGTCTAGCGTGCGCAGCACCTGCCGCCGGCCTTCTTGCAGTTCACCAAGCAAGCTCAGCGTCCCTGGGCCCATGGGCAGCTCGGCGGCAATGACCGTCAGCCGCTTTCCGTCTTCTTGTAGCCCGAGCCGCAACTCGCCGCGAAATAGGTAGTCGATAAGTCGCTGACCATAGCGTCCGACTTGCGCCAATAAAGCGTGCGCATCTTTTGTATAGCAGGGCAATGGCTGCGCACAGCGCCGAGCGGTTTGTTCAGCCAAACCGCCGCCCTTTCCGTCCAGAAACAAGTCGCGCAAATGCTGCGGCGGTTTTTCAAGCTCGGCGGCTAAGGGAGCCGGGGCTGGAATGGCGGCTCGACCAAAGCGCTCGGCCAGCTCCAGCTCGCCGCCGCCGGTTAGAACGGCCTCGAAATCGCTGCGCAAATATGCCGGATCGCCCATTTGTTCCAGCACGCCGAGCATGCCGCCGACAATCAGCAGCATCTGCGCCAGGGCACTTTCTCGCTCGGCGGGCAAAGTAGCGCGCTCGGCCCGGGCGTAGGCTGTAAGAAATGCGTCGAGACCAAGCTCGTTTATGTCCTTGGGCGCCGCCACCCAATCAGCGGCCGACATGCCGTTGCCGTCAAGCGCCGCGCCGGCCAAAAACTGCCGCAGGCTGGAGACGCCGTATTTGACCGCATGCAGCGATGTATCCAGGCTGGAATCTCCATCTTGCGTGTGCAGACCAAGACCCGTGCGAGGGTTCAAGAAATGGTTGCGCATGCGCGCGGCAGGCACATTTTCAATGACACTGCCCGCTGCCAGCCAGCCGAGCACGTGCTGACGGCCCTGCGGAAGTACGTGCGTTCCATCCGGCTGCCAATCCGGCGCATAACCCTGCGCCGGATCCAGATTGACAAGCCGTCCATATAGATTTCGCGCTTGCGGCTCGGACATGGCGTTTAAGTCCAGCCGCAAGGATTCGAACAAGCCCAGTGGATGCACAAAGCGCTGAATCATTCGGCGATGCAGCCGCGATGCCAACGCCGCCTGCTCCGTCAAGCCGGCCAGTGTGGTCACCGATTCATAGGCAAAAGCAAAGCTCGGCAACGTCATCAATAAGCCGCCCAGCGCAAAACCAAGCGAGCGCCGTACAAAACCAGCTGTAGACATCGACTTAGAGTCGGCTGAGCGCGTGTGATAAAAGCCCAATTGTGGACTCCTCTCCCGGGCAAAGATCGGCGCCGCAAACAAGCTCTAGCACCAAGCCAAGCTGGCGAATCAGAACGGCTGCGGCATAGGCTTTTTGTTGGCTGTCGTAGGCGGTTCGCGATGCGTCAAGATGCAGCGGCTGCGGGGGGGTTTGGGCTGCTTTGGCGATCGGCGAACGCGCCGGCAGCGCCAGCGCTTTGCCCTCTAGATCGCGCAAAGGCGGGTTTTGCGCCGGAACTTCAAAAAACAGCGGATTTGCCGCACGTGTCGTCGGAAGGGCAATGACCACAGATGTACCGCCGGCATCGCGAAGCTGCGGAGAGGAAAGCTTTGCCAAAAGCCGCTTCCAAACCGAGTCGGCTTCTGCGCCGCTGCCGCAGCGATACACGCGCAGTGCGGCATCGTGACTTTCTGAAAGCCCTTTGGCCTGGTAATGGACGCCGCTGTACTCGCCAAGCGGCGCTTCGCCGGGAAGATTCGACTTCAAGGCTTCCAAGTCATAATCGGCGCGCCCGCTGCGGACTGCGCTTTTTACATCCGCCAAGGAAAGCAGCTGCGCCGCGAGCATGGGCGGCGCTTGCACCGGTGCGGTTAGCTCCGCTTCGATTGCGGACTTGCCGGCGGGCAGATCGCTTGGCAAATCCGGCGAACGTTCGGCCAAATCGAGCGCGGCTTGAATCGCCTCGGCCTGAGCCGTGCGCAAAAGCGCCTGTCCGCCCCCTAGAAATGCCAGATGGTGAGCATGCGATTCGCCGCTTGGAAAACGCTCTAGCCGAATTTTGTTTGCAAGCTGCGCAAAGTCGGTGCGCGGCGTGCGATCGTCCCAGCGCAGATCGGAACGATAGCCCAGATATCCGGCCTTATAAACGATCAAGGTGAAGCGCCGCAGCAGGCCCGATCGTCCTTGTAACCTCGGCAGTGCCGGCAGGCTATAGCCACCATTGTTATCGGTAAGCGCGGTGGAGACATAGGTGCCGCTGGGAACCGCCAGGCCGCTCGGGCTTTCAAAGGCCCATGTGCCGATCACAAGCGCCGCAGCGATTGGGCTGCCGCTGGCCTGATCAAGAACATGTCCATCAAAAGGTCCCTGAAGTTTGCCCCAGTGCGTGGTGTCGGGGCGCAGACGAAACGGGGCCTGTGCGACCAACTCTTGGCAGCCAGCCCCGCAAAGCAGGGCAGCAAATGCACCGCCAAAAGCCAGCGCAGCAGCCAAAGAGCGACATCTGAACGGGCCAGGCTGCAAAAGCACGGCCGAAAAACGGACGGCCCCAAAAAAGGACCAAGCCCGAAACCAGGACGAATAGAAAAATCGAAGCACGAGCGCAAAGGTTCTAGCAGCCCGGCGGCAAAGCGTCAACGCTACCGAGTCGCAAGCACTCATATCAGCAAAGAAGCGTCTCTCTAGCGTATGCTTACATATACTTTGCACTTGGCTGTGCGGGACCCTGTTTAGTTATATATAAGGGAGGCAGAACCTGGATCATCTGGCGATGGCACGGTGTGGAAACTGCGGAAAAGCCAACCGCGAAGGCGCGCTTTTCTGCCAGGATTGCGGACAATCGCTTGACGCGCGCGCGGCTCTTAGCGACGCGAGCGATGCGCGATCGGCTCGGCCGATCACCGCGAGTTCGCTAAACGCCGCCGGTGCAAATGACAGCAGCGAGGGCCGCTTGGCGGTGCGCATTGGCTGCCCGCAATGTGGTCAGCCGACGCCCGCCGGTTTTGCCTTTTGCCAGCACTGCGGCACTCGCATGCAGGCCAGCAGCGATGCGATTCCTCATGTCGGTGGGGCTTTAGCTGCGCCCGCGGGTCCGCGGCCCAATCGAAGCGATCTGCCCAGCATCGATATTCGTCCGCCGCTGCGTTCTAGCGGCGCACCAGTCGCCGGGGGTTCTGCAGGCAATGCGCCACAAGCGGCTGGCGGTGCTAGCGCCGGCGTCGCGGCCGTGGTTGAAAGTGCTCCTGAGTCGGCGCGGGCGTCGCGACCCGTACCGGCCAGCGCTGCCGCGCGCGGCCGATTGATTTTGCTGCGCCGCGATGGTTCTGATGGCGAATCCCTGCCGCTGCAAGGGGACAACTTCGACATCGGCCGCTCGGAAGGTCATCGCTGTTTTCCCGACGACGTATATATGGCTTCGCGGCATGCACGCTTTGTTTTGACAAGCGGAGGCGTGCGCGTGCGGGCCCTTGACCTTACAAACGGCGTGCTTTTGCAAATTCGCGAGCCGATGGAACTGCAGTCGGGCGATATTTTTTATATGGGCCGAGAGCTGATTCGCTTTGAGCTATTGCCAAGCGAAGAGCGCGATCCGTCTCCAATCTTCGAACATGGCGTGCGGCTTTTCGGCAGCACACCACGCGAATCTTGGGGGCGCCTGCGTCAGCTTACTTCGGCGGGGGCCACGCGCGATATCTGGCATTTATGTCGGGCCGAGGTACGCATCGGCCGTGAAGAGGGAGACATCGTCTTTCCCGATGATGAATTTATGTCTCGTCGGCATGCCGTGCTAACCCGCCATGGCAACCGTGTGAGGCTGGAAGATCAACATTCATCCAACGGGACTTACGTGCGACTACGGGGAGATCGCGAGCTGCAAGCCAGCGATGTGTTGCGGATTGGCGATCAAGTGCTGCGGTTTGAGCCCTAGCACCTGGATATGGAATGACGTTGCCGAATTCTGCCATCACCGTTCATATCATCGGAGTAACCGACGTCGGGTTGGTCCGCGAGCACAACGAGGACAACTTCCTGGTCGTCGATCTCGACAGCGGTGAGACGGACTTTGGAGAAAGTCGCGAGGTTGCGCTTGGTCCACGCGGCGCGCTTTTAGTGGTTTGCGATGGCATGGGCGGGGCTGCGGCCGGCGAAGTCGCATCGCTCATGGCCGTTGACGTCATGCTTCGCGAGATGACAGCAAATCCGCCAAGCTTGGCCAAAGAACCGCTTGCCGAAGAACCGCCGAGTGAAACCACCGCAGCGGCAAAATCCGATGAAAAAGCCGCTCTCGGCGCCGATCCCGAGCCCAAAGCCGAGGTGGCACCGGCACCAGTCGATGAAGTGCCGGCCGCACGCTTGAGTCCGCGTGCCGTCGATGATCTGCTGGCCGGCCTTGCGGATAATTTGCCAGACTCAGCCCCGGCGCCGTTGCCCGGTGTCGCCCCCGTATCGCTGCCCGGCGTCGCCTCTTTACCGGGGGCCGGTTCATCGGCCGGACTTGCGGACGGGGCAGCAAGTTCGGGCGCCAATGCATCGGTCGAGGCCGCACCGCGTCTCAAAGTGCTTAGCGAGGCCGAACTGCATGGTCTGGCGCGCAAGCTGCGCATTTCCACGACCAAGGCCAATCAAGAAATCTACGAAGCTGCCTGCGCCGACATTGCCAAGGCCGGCATGGGAACGACGCTGACCGGGTTGCTTTTGCTCAGCAGCCACGTCATCGTTGCGCAAGTCGGAGACAGCCGGGCCTATCTGTGGCGGCGGGGCAAGCTGACGCAGATTACTCACGATCAGTCGCTGGTCAATCAGCTTCTGGATAGCGGTCAGATTACTCCAGAGCAGGCCAAGCTATTTGAGCACTCCAATGTCATTTTGCAGGCGCTGGGCGTGCAGGAAGACATCGAGGTCGTGCTGTCCACCGAAGTGGTACGCCGCGACGATCGGCTGCTTCTGTGTTCGGACGGCCTTGTCGGAGTGGTCAGCGACGAAGAGATTCAAGAAGTTCTAAGTACCAGTGAAAAGATCGAAGAAGCGGCGCGGCGGCTTATCGATCTGGCCCGCGCCGGCGGTGGTCCGGACAATATTACGGTGATCGTCGCGCAGGTCGCTGGCGAGTTGGCTCCCCTGCCGGAGCCGCCGCCGGCGGATGAGGTCTTATATCGGCCGCTGTATATGGATGGTGAGAGACCGCAAGAGCGGCGAGTCTGGGCCCCCGAGTACGGCTTTATAGGGCAGCCGCTAAGCGGTCGCGAAATGCCGATGGCGGGCGTGCAGTCCACGACGGGATCTTCGCGCACATCGGTGGTGGCAATGTCGGCTGTCCTTATGCTGCTCCTTGCTGGCATTGTGGTGGGCATTCTGTATTACAAATCGCCGCCCACTGCGCCGCAGGGCAATTTGCCGCACGCTGGGCCAGTTGTGCCGGCCGATCTTTCGGCTCCCGCTGGCATTCACGAGGATGCGGGCAGTGGCACCGATGCAGCGGCCGTACTGCCCGTGGGACCGCCGCCGGATGTCGCACCCGATCAGCCTCAGCCAGGCGTAGTGCCAAAAGTCCCCGGAGAGCTTTCGCCCGCACCTGCAGAAGATGCCGGCAAGATCATAAGGCGACACAAGCTGCACCGGCTGCGCCCAGACCGCCCCGTCGGCAGCGAATCGCCGGCAGCACCCGCCGATGGCGGAACGAGTGCAGCGCCTGAAAAACCGACTGAGAAGCCGATCGTGGTGACGCCTGACAAACCGGCAGGGACTGAATCGCCGCCGCCGACTGAAAAGCCGATCGTGGTGACGCCCGAAAAACCGGTGGGAGCTGAGCAGCAGCCTGCGCCGACTGAAAAGCCGATCGTGGTCACTCCCGAACCGCTGGCGCCCGCAAAACCGCCGGCTGCCGAAAAAGGTTCAGAAAAACCTGCAGCGCCTGACAAAGCCGGGCCCGCAGCAGAGAAGCCGGCGGGATCCGACAAGCCCGCCCCGGCGCAAAATCCCTCTACCGAAAAGCCGCCTACTTCATAGCCGCGGAGGATGATGCCGGCGGTGGCGCCGTCGGAGTAATGGCCAGTCGCACGAGCGGTGCAAACAAAAGCCGGCTGGATTGCAGCGCGGTGCTGGGCTCGGCGTCGCGCTGAAACAGGTGCGGCGCTGACTCTGCAGCGGGCTCGGCGGTCGCCCACAGCCGCCCAGCATCATTTCCCGGCGTCGGTGTCGAAATGCCAACGAACAAGGGACCGGTTTGAACCGGTAGGGCGGTCAAGGTTTCCAAAAGCCATTTGCCGTCTTGACCGTTTGAGGTCAGCTCTTTGGCGTAAGTTCGCTCGATGGTATGCAAGAGCGGTCCCGGCCGTTCATTCGCATCGGCGGCATAAAGCGCCAGCCGCAAAGGGCCTGGCTGTGCCACAAGCAGCCGCAAGCGCACGGGGCGGTAGGCGGGCAAGTTGGGTTCGAACTTGATCAGCCATTCAAAAGCCGGCGGCGGCAGCAAGGGCCGCTCGCTTGGCAACCCCTGATCGTAGGCCAGCTCCAGTTCCGGTCCCGGGGGCGAATCTTTGGGTTTCGGCGCACCGGCGCAGCCGACAAGTTCCAGCGCGCAAAGCACCCCACCTAGCGCCAACCGGCGCAGGTTCATAAGGGACATGGCGTACCTTTCTCAATGCGATAGGCAGCGCCGCAGGCCCGACAGAGCGGCTCTGCCATTCGTTCGCCGCAGCGGCAAACCCAGCCGGCGGCGCGAGCGGGCACGCCCAGAAAAAGCGTGAAGGGCGGAACGTCATGGGTGACAACTGCACCGGCACCGATCAGCGCATAGCGGCCGATGGTGTGGCCGCACACGACGGTCGCGTTGGCACCGATGGTGGCACCGCGCTCGACCAGCGTTTTTTTGTAGGCATGCTTGCGCGACACTTCTGCTCGCGGATTGCTGACGTTGGTAAATACCGCGCTGGGTCCGACAAAGACTCCGTCTTCCAGCACCACCCCATCGTAAATCGAAACGTTGTTTTGCACACGAACACCGTCGCCAAGCTTCGCGGTGGCGGCGACGTAGACGTTTTGACCCAGGACACAGTCCTTGCCGATGTGCGCGCCGGCGGCGATGTGGCAGAAGTGCCATATGCGAGCTCCTGCACCGATTTGTGCGCCGTCATCGATATAGGCGGATTCGTGTTTGAAATAGTTCGGCGTCATAGACATGGCGATGCTTGGCGGGCTACGGGGCGAAAACTTGCGCGACGATGGCCTCGCCACGCGCGCGTGCCGCGGTCAGGCTGCGAAATAGATTCCACTGGCCGGTGGCGCGCACGAAATTGTGCATGGCTCGGCTGGGATAGCGTTGGCGGTTCCAGCGAAAGTAGTTTTGGCTCACTACATCGACGGCGAAACGCACGGCCAATTGCAAGGTGATGCGCTCGATTCCGGCGTACAGGCATTGGCGTTCGAGCGGGGTTATAAAATCCCGCGCCGATTGCGCGTATCCGCGCAGCGCTTCCTCAAACAGTTCTAAGTCGAATTGTCCGTCTTGGGCGTCCTCGCCGCGCGGATTGCACCAAGAGCGAAAGGCGTCGCCCAGCTCAAATGCCAGCGGCAAATAGCCCAGGGTATCTAGATCGAGCAGGCAAAGGCCCTGGCCTTTTTCGTCAAAGCGCAAGTTGTTCAGCTTGAGATCGCCGTGGCACAAGCGCAGCGGCAGGTCGCTTGGCGGCCGTATGCCCAGAGCCAGTTTGTCGGCCTGGGCCAGCAAGGCGGGCGCCAAGTCGAAAAATTCACGCGGAACGGCTGATTCCGGCGGCTGAAAATTGGCCTGCGTTGCTGCCTGCAAAGCATCGCGCAGCCGCGTCAAGTGTCCGGCCAAGTCGTGCGCCCCTGGCCGCACAAAATGAAACGAATGGGCAAATCCGATGAACGCGGCGTGAAAGCGGCCGACGAGCTCGCCGGCCGGCTGGGCCAGCGCGCGAGTCATGACGCTGTGGCTGTGTCCGGGGACAAAGCTCATAAGCCGCCAGATGCCATCGGCGCCAAGGTCTACGCTTTTTTCGCCAGTAGACGTGGCGTAAAGGCGTGGCGTGCAAAAGCCTTGGGCAGCAAGGTGTGCCGTGATCGCCTCGATGTCGTCATGCACAGCGCGGCCGAAAATCGAACTGACTCGCTGCAGCACGGCCTTGTCAAAGGCGCCGCCTTCGAGCTGCTCGACCAGGTAGGTTTCGTTGATAAGGCCGTCGCCGAGCGGCGAAAGAACCAGCTTTTCGACGCTGCCATAAGCCAAAAGCGCGCGTCGTCCCAAATCGAGGCCCGATTGGCCCGATTGAGAAGAGAAGGAAGACGAGGAAGACATAGATATAGATGCAGCTTAGGCTGGCTGTGCGATCAAGGCTTTGACGGCTGCCGCGATATGCGGGGCTGACAAGCCGTAAAGGTCAAGCAGCTCTTCGGGTTTACCAGAGTGCGGCAGGGTGGTCACCGCGAGCTTTTTAATCCGCGTGTTGCCAAGTTCGCCAAACACCGCCAAAACGGCGTCGCCAAGTCCGCCTTCAAGCCAGTGATCTTCAACGACCACGACGCGATTTTGACAGCTTGCCGCGGCCTCGCGCAGTCCGCGCTCGTCGATGGGCTTTACGCTGTAGCAATCGATGACGCGAATCGCAAGGCCGCTTTTGGCCAGCAGCTCGTGCGCGCGCAGCGCTTCATGCAAAGTAATGCCGGCGGCGACGACCAGGCAGACATCGCGTTCGCTTTTGCGCAAAGTCTTGCTGCCGCCAATCGGAAATGCCTCGTCCGGTCCGTATAGAATCGGCGTGGCGGCGCGCGTGGTTCGCATATATCCGACGCCGGGAAGCTTGGCCAGGGTGCCCAGCAAGGATTCGGTTGCGTATGCATCGGCTGGGTAGACCACCGTCGAATCGCAGACCGCGCGCATCATCGCCAGATCTTCAAGACCCATCTGGCTGGCGCCGTCTTCGCCTATATGTGTTCCGGCATGCGATCCGCAAAGCTTGAGGTTTGATTGACTGAGCGCCGCCATGCGAATCTGGTCGTAAGCGCGTGTCAAAAAAGCCGCAAAAGTCGCGGCCACGGGAACGGCGCCAATCGCGCCGGCCCCGGCGGCCATGCCGACCATGGCTTGCTCGGCGATGTAGCTTTCGATGAAGCGGTCTTTGTGCGCGGCCTGAAATATTTCCGTATAGGTCGAGTTTTTGACGTCCGCATCAAAAACCAGCACCCCGGGATGACGATCGCCAAGTCGCGTCAAAGCATCGCCAAAAACCCGCCGCGTGGCGATGGGTTTGTCAAAATGCGCGGCTTTGTGAGCGTCGGCTGCGGAAGCCGCCGGCGGGCGTAGCGGCGAACCGCTGGGCTTGGCAATTGCACCGCGTACGGGGGGCTCGTCGCCACCAAGCTCGGCGATTGCGGCCTGGGCTTGCGCTTGATCGAGCGGCTTGCCGTGCCAGCCCTCGTGATCGGCAATAAAAGACACGCCGTGGCCTTTTTGCGTCTGTGCCAAAATTGCCAGCGGCTTTTTACGGCCCGGCTGCGCCGCCAGTTGCAGCGCCGAAACGCATTCTTTTAAATTGTGACCGTCGATGCTTTGCGTTTCCCAGCCATACAGCTCAAACAGCTTCGCGTAGCGCGAAACATCGTGGCCCATGCGCGTGGGTGCGCTTTGGCCAAGGCGGTTGCCATCGACGATAGCGGTGAGGTTTCCGAGCCCCTGCTCGGCCGCTACCGGAGCGGCTTCCCAATTGGCTCCTTCGGCCATTTCGCCGTCGCCGCATAACACAAAGACGCGCGCCACATCGCGCTGCGCTTGCCGTGCCACCTGGCGCATAAATAGCGCCATGCCGACGGCGTTAGGCAATCCCTGCCCCAAAGATCCGGTGGCCACATCGATCCAGGGGATGCGCGGCGTCGGATGCCCTTCATAAATACTATCCAGGCGGCGCAGGCTGTACAGGTCGTCTTCGCTGATAAGTCCAGCGACGGTCCAAGCCGAATAAAGCAGCGGCGCGGCATGGCCTTTGGACAAGACGAAGCGGTCGTTGTCTAGACGCTTGGGATCGTCAAAATCGTAGCGCATGCCGACGGATGAAAAAAACAGCGCCGTCAGCAGGTCCGTGGCTGACATACAGGAGCTTGGGTGACCAGACCCAGCGCGGGTCGTGCAGCGAATGATGTAACGACGAATACGCCGAGCCAGCAGCGCTAAGTTGGCAAGCTCATCGGTCGAATTCGCGGAAAAACGATCAGCAGTCGGCATATGTGCTCCTATGCAGCCTTTTTTCAATGCAGGGAAGCCCTCTTGAAGAAGGCGGCACACCATAGCACAACTAGCGCCGTCGTGAACCTAGGCTTAACCCGGGAGCGTGTTATTTTTGAGCATTTATTTCGTCATAAAACTAACATTATTTAGACATCTTTTAATATTTGCGAGTGCGATCAAAAGCAGCGGGAATGAAGATTTTGTTGCGGACTAGATCAAAGCTCTGCTAACTTCCGTACCTCCCATTTATTCAACGCGCCTGTTCCCTGGTGAGGTGATGAAAAATAAGTTCGAGTTGATTTCTGAATATCAACCCCGCGGAGACCAGCCTAGGGCCATCGCGCAGCTTGTTGAAGGACTAAAGAGGGGAGACAAGCGACAGGTTCTGCTTGGATTGACCGGTTCGGGCAAGACTTTCACGATGGCCTGCACCATCGCCGAGCTGCAACGTCCTACATTAATAGTTGCGCATAATAAGACGTTGGCGGCGCAGCTTTATGGTGAGTTTCGCGAATTATTCCCCAATAATTCCGTCCAATATTTCGTTTCTTATTACGATTACTATCAACCGGAGGCCTATCTGCCGGTCTCTGATACTTTTATTGAAAAGGATTCTCTGATTAATGAAGAAATCGATCGCATGCGGCACGCCGCGATGCATGGCGTTGTGTCCAGGCGCGATGTAATTGTCATTGCTTCGGTATCATGTATTTACGGGATTGGTGATCCCGAGTTTTATCGCAGCATGGTTCTCACCCTAGATGCCGGTCAAAGCGTGCGTCGCGAGGCGGTGCTGCGTCGACTGGTCGAGCTTCAATACGAACGCAATGATATCGACTTTCATCGCGGTACGTTTCGCGTACGCGGTGACTCTGTAGAAATCTTTCCGCCTTTTGAAGAAGAAGTAGCAGTACGGCTGGAATGGTTCGGCGATGAAATTGAAAGCATCGCCGAGGTGGATCCACTGCGCGGTCGCACCCTGCGCAAGCTGCCGGACGTCGCGGTATTTCCAAATTCGCAGTACGTCACGCCGGCCGACGCCATGATTCGCGCCATGGCCTCGATCAAAGAGGAGCTGCGCGAGCGCCTGACCTATCTGCGTGAAAATATGAAGCTTGTCGAGGCGCAGCGTCTGGAACAGCGCAGCCTTTACGACTTGGAAATGCTCGATCAGATGGGGCACTGTAACGGCATCGAAAACTACTCGCGCCATCTGCGCGGCAGTGCCCCCGGCGAGCCGCCCGCGACTTTGCTGGACTATTTTCCGTCTGATTTTCTGTGCTTTATCGACGAAAGCCATCAGACGGTGCCGCAGATTCAGGCGATGTATAGGGGCGATCGCGCGCGCAAGGACACGCTGGTTGAATACGGATTTCGATTGCCCTCGGCGCTCGACAACCGGCCGCTGAAATTTGAAGAATGGGAGCGCAAAGTCGGCCAAGTCATTTTCGTATCGGCGACGCCTGGCGATTGGGAACTGGCCCAAACTGGTGGAGTGGTCGTCGAGCAAGTAATTCGTCCGACCGGGCTATTAGATCCTGAAATCGAAGTTCGCCCGGTGTCGATTCAGGTCGATGATTCCATGGCCGAGATTCGCCAGCGCATTGCCGTTGGCGAGCGCGTTCTAGTCACCACGTTGACCAAACGCATGTCAGAGCAGCTTACAGAATTTTATGCCGAGGCTGGGCTGAAAGTGCGCTACCTGCACTCCGACATCGACACCCTGGCGCGCACCGAAATTATTCGCGATTTGCGCCAGGGAATCTTCGATGTGCTAGTCGGCATCAATTTGCTGCGCGAAGGTTTGGACCTGCCCGAAGTGTCCCTCGTGCTGATTTTGGACGCCGACAAAGAAGGGTTTTTGCGGGCCGAGCGCTCGCTCATCCAAACCTGTGGCCGCGCGGCGCGCAACGTACACGGCAAAGTCATCATGTACGGCGACCGCATCACCCGTTCGATGAAGGTTTGCATCGACGAGACCGCGCGGCGGCGCAAACTTCAGGCGGAGCACAACAAAGCCCACGGCATCGAGCCGCGTACCGTTTCGCGGCGCATTCGCGATTTGCGCGCCATTGCTTTTGCCGATCCTTCGGAAGCGGCGCCGCAGGCCCTTGAACAGATTGCGACGCTGGCCGCCGAAGCGCGTCCTGCCGATGGCGCCGCGGCCAAATCGTCAGGCGCCAAAGCCAAAAAAGGCAAAGGCAAAGACGGCCGTCCCACAAAGGGCGTGGGCGCGGCTGCGGTGGCACCCGCCCCTAAGGCGGCAGTCGATGCCGGTCCGCTGAATCTGTCCGAAGTGCCGCAGCTTATTACGACCCTGAAAAAGCAAATGCGCGAAGCGGCTGCCGACCTCGATTTCGAACGTGCCGCCTCTTTGCGCGATCGCGTCCGCGAACTGGAACAGCTAGAACTTTTCTTTCGAGCAGGCCCTTCGGAGTAAGCGCTCGTCAAATGCTAAGCTTTGGCTGATGCGCTTGCGTCCGTGTGTACTTTTGCTGCTCGCCTGCCTGGCTGCGCTAGCGCCCGTGCGGCCAGCAGGCGCCGACGACTGGCAGGTCAAACGTTCGGAATTTGATCCGCGCATCGTTGGCTCGCTTCTGGCCGAGCTGCGCCGCCATCCCGAGGATGCCAATCTGCTGCGGCGCCTCATGGGTCTATATCGGCGCAATAGCAGCTTGGACAAGCTCGGGGCTGAATTAAAAGCGCAGGCCGACAAAAGCGGCTCGGGCGCGGACTATTTGCTGGCGGCTTTGTTCGAGCGTGAACGAGGACGGCTAGATGTCGCCAGCCAGCTTGTGCGAAAGGCCAAAGAGCGGCCCGCCGGGCCCGATGCCGTCAAAGCAGCGCTGCTTTTGGCCGATCTGGCGGTGCGCCATGCTCCGCCCGACATTCAGACGGCGCGGCGCAGCTTGGAAGAAGCGCTACCGGCTTTGCCGTCTGGCGATGCGCGGCGCCGCAAGATTTTGCGTCGGCTTGTCGATTTGTACACCCAAGCTGGCGAGCAAGTCTTGGCCGCTCAGTCGCTGACCGAGCTTTTGTCTGGCGCCCAAGGACAAGAAGCCCTGGGAATTTATCGCGAGCGCGCCGCCGCTTTGACCCGCGCCGGCAAAGCCGCCGAAGCCCTGGCCGATTGGCGCAAAGTCAGCGCCGGTGGCGGCAAAGTTGAGTCGCGCGCCGAAGCCGAGCTGCGCATCGGCGAGCTGTGCGAGACCCTGCATCAGGACTTGGAGGCCATCGCCGCCTATCGTCGCGGCCTTGGAATTTTGCCGGCGCAGCACTATCTGCGGCGCGAGCTTTACGAGCATCTGATTGCCCTCCATCGCAAGCGCGATGAACTGCCCGAGCTTTTGGCTCGCCTGGAAAAAGAATGGCCCCCCGCGACGCGCAGCTTCGCGGATTGGGAGCTTTTGGCGCGACTTTATGACGAACGCGGAGACACCGCGAGCGCCACTTTCGCCTATCGCGCTGCATTGCGCCGTGAACCGCACAACATTGATGTGCGTCGGCGCCTCATTTCTATCGCCGAGCGCAGCGGTGTGACAAGCGATGTGCTGCGCGAGTACGAACAGCTTATCGCTCAGGCTCCGGGCGACTCGCGCGCTTATCTGGAACTGGCCGAGCGCCTGGACAAAAGCGGTCAGCGGCAAAAAGCCTTGGCCTGGCTGCGCCGTGCCGCCGTGCGCTTCGCCGGAGATCCTTCTTTGCACAGCGCCTTGTCGGACATCTATCAGCGCTGGGGCGAAGCCGACCTGGCGCTGGCCGAGGCTGAACTGCTTGCGCGCCTGGACCCCCGCGACGAAAGCTACATCATCAATCTGGGCGAGATGTACTTTTCGCGAGGTCGCAAAGAAAAAGCCGATGAAGTATGGCGCCGCCTGCTAAACGTTGCGCCCAGCCGTCCGATTGGCCAAGCGCGGCTGGCCGATGTCTATGCCGAGCACAATTTGATGGCGCAAGCTTTGGACCTTTATCTAAAGGCGGTGCATGCCGAACCGAACAACCTGCAACTGCGTCGCGGTCTGGCTTTGTGCAGCGAACGGCTAAATCGTCAGGCCGAAGCTGTACGTCACTGGGAACAAATTTACTTTTCCGCTCGC
This sequence comes from uncultured Myxococcales bacterium, assembly GCA_964460115.1. Lineage (GTDB taxonomy): Bacteria > Myxococcota_A > Polyangia > Palsa-1104 > JAEUJZ01 > JAEUJZ01. Next base: position 122,044 of record CAYWPR010000002.1, on the reverse strand, counting down.
GCTTCTAGCGACAGGCCGCTGCGGCTGGAAGCGCGTCAGCACTTGGGCAAGATTTTGCGCCGTGAAACGCGTCTGCTGCCGTCGCTTTATAGCTGGGAGCGGCGCTTGCAGGCCCAACTAAACGGCATGGCGCAAGACAAGCTGGAACCGGCAGAGCTTCTGGCCCTGGGGCTTTTGGTGGCCGATCTGAGCCTTGTGCAAGGGCGCACTGCCGATGCGGAAAAGATCCTGGTGCAGCTTCAGATTCGCTTGCAAAAAGAAAATGGACCGCTACTTGCCGAGGTGCTGCTCGCGCTGGTTTCGGTGTATCAGCAAGAGCACAAGCTGGAAGAGGCCATTTCTGCCTTGAAACAGGCAGCGGCGCTTTTGCCCGATCGGCGGCGCGAGCTTTACGCGCAACTGGCCGATTTGTCGCTGCAAAGCTACCACGACGAGGATGCTGTGCATTACGCGCAACAGGCCGTGGTCGATGCCCAGGGTGAACTACGGCTGGGTGAAATTTTTGAGCGGCGCGATGACAATAACGCGGCCATGAGCGCCTATAGGCGCGCCATTGAGCTCGACGGCCGGCTGTTTCGCGCGCACATGGCCTTGGCCCGTTTGCATCTGGGGCGCGGTGAGCTCAAAGAAGCGGCCGCCATTTATCGCGATGTCGTGCGCCAGGCACCGCAGGAAGAACTGGTGCTAGAGGCCGGACGCAAGGCCATCGATTTGCACGAGTTTTTAAACAGCCTGGATGATTTTTTGCGCGAAATCACTCCGCTTGGCTATGCGTCGGTGCCAAAACCCGTCTATCGCAAGCTGCTTTTGCTGGTTTACGAGCGCCACGCTGCTCCGCTTTTTGCGCTGGCCCGTGCCGGAGATGCCAAAGCGCAGGCCGAACTTTTGCGGCTTGGGCAAAGCAGCTTTAAGCCGCTGGCCGAAACCCTTGCGGATGGCGAACTTGCCGAACAGCGGCTGGCCGTCACTTTGCTTGCGGCGATGAGCACCCCGGGGGCGGCTTCTGCGCTTTTGAATTTCGTAAGCGGTAACGAGGCCAAGGCCGCGCCGGCCTCTGCCAAAAACAATCGGCGTACAGAAGCACCTGCCGGTTCCGAACCCGAACTTGGCAACAGCAATTCCGGACGCGGGCTCGATATTGATCTGCGCGTCGATGCGCTTTTGGCGGCAGCCCGTCTTGAGGATCCGCGCAGCGCTGCGGCATTTTTTGAACTGGCAAACAGTCGCGAGAAGCAGATTCGGCTGGGCGCGCTTTATGGGCTTTTGCGGCTGTGTGGACGCCCCGCCGGACTTCCCTCGGCGGCATTTGCGACGGCCGCCACGGGTTTGTTCGAAAAGGCGCTTAGCGATCAGCGTCCGGCGGTCAAGGCACTTGCTTATCTGGGCCTTGGGACCTTGGCGGCAAGCGGTCGCGGGCTTGCGCCGCGTTTGCGCACGCAGATTTCGGCTTTGTTTGAACGGCGTCGTGTGCAGCCCGAAGACGTGGACGATTTGGTCGTGGCGGCAGCGGTGCATGCTTTGGGGCTAGGCCGCGAACGCGCCACCGTGCCGCAGCTTATCGAGCTGCTTGGCCAAGGCAATGACGAGGTACAGCGTCAGGCGGCTTGGGCACTTGGCGCGATTGGTGATGCGCGCGCGGTCGGTCCACTTTTGCGCGCGGTCTTTGTCAAAAACGAGCCGATTCGACAAACAGCGGCAGCGGCATTGCGCCAGATCACCGCCTCCAGCGAGCCGGACAGCGCGCGCGCCAAAAACGCGCTGCGGCTGCCGCTTGAGCATCGCGCTCTCGATGGACTAGACGTCGGGCGCTGGCTGGCCGATTGCGCGGTTTTTTCGACATTTCCGGACAAATTACCGCAGTGGGTCTCGGCAAAAGAAACGTCTCCGCTTTTGGCGGCGCTTGAAGAATCGGCGCTTTCTCATCAAGACATTGCGCTGCGCATGCTCAGCGACTTGCTGGGTGAAGCGGGGACTTTGCCGTTTGCGCTGGGGCCGTTAACCCCGCAAATTGCGCGCGAGACGCCAGGGCCGGCCCAAGCGTTTTTTATCAAGCTGGCGCAGGGATTTTTGCCCACTTTACGGCGGCTGGCGCGCGGTGAGCCACCCGGCGGAAGCGCCGCCGAATCAGCCCCCGCGATGGACCAAGCGGTACGCGAGCATGCGCTTTTGCTGCTCGGCCGCTTTTTGAACAGCTCGGATGCATCGCTCAAAAAATCGGCGCGCGCCACGCTGCTTGAAGTCGCCCGCAGCAATGCCGCCCCGGCATTGCTATTAAGCGCAGTGGGGGTGCTGGCCGAGCACGCCACCGCGCCTTTCGAAATGGATTCGGCCGAACTGACCAATCCGCCTCTGGATCGACTGCTCGATCGCACCCTTTTGGGGCGGCAGCGTCTGATCCGCCTGGCCGCCATTGAAATTGCCGCCAAACCCGGCGGTGCGGCATTTGTATCGCCGACCGCGCTGCGCAAAGCCTCAGAAGACAGCGATGGTTTTGTGCGTGAATCGGCCGCGAAGCTTCTGAATCGGCGCCCCTAGCTTAGAAGCTTGGCCTTGTTCACGTCGGGGTCGCTTGTTTTAAGACTTTTTCGACATGGCCGTTGACGCTGACGCGGCGGTAGATAGCCTCCAGCCGGCCATCTGGGCCAATGACAAATGTCGAGCGGATAATCCCCATCGACTTTTTGCCGTATAGATTTTTTTCACCATAGGCGCCGTACTGCGTGGCGACCATCGACTGTGGATCGGATAGCAGCAGAAAAGGCAGCTCGTATTTGGCTTTGAACTTTTGATGCGAGGCGATCGAATCGGGGCTGACGCCGATGACGACTAGGTTGGGCGCGCTGCGCACCCCCGGGCTGTCACGAAAATCGCAAGCCTCTTTGGTGCAACCGGGCGTGTCGTCTTTGGGATAGAAGTAAAGCACGACGCGGCGGCCCGCAAACTCACTTAGCGTGTGGCGTTTGCCATCGTCGCCAAGCAGGTCAAAGTTTGGCGCCGCCGCGCCGCTTTTCAGTGCGTCTGAAGCGGGATTTTCAGCCGGGCTTTGGTTCAGCATGGCGCGCTCTTAGCCCCGGAAGCCGGTGCTTGTCAAGATGCGCTTCCGCAAGTAATCTTTCGCTCCCAATCGAGGAGTGAACGTGTCTGCCAACGAACGCCCCGCGCAAGCGCAAATTCTAACCAATGATCACGAGCTGATGGAAAAAGTCGTGGCCCTGTGCAAGCGCCGCGGCTTCGTCTTTCAATCCTCGGAACTATACGGCGGCGTGACCGGCGGTGGCGCCTGGGATTACGGCCCGATGGGGGTGCTGCTGAAGCGCAACGTCAAAGACGCCTGGTGGCGCGCCATGGTGTTAGAGCGCGAAGACGTCGTCGGCCTGGATTCGTCGATCCTCATGCATCCGCTGGTCTGGAAGGCTTCGGGCCACGTGGATGGCTTTGCCGATCCGATGATCGATTGCAAAACCTGCAAACGGCGATTTCGCGCCGACGATATGGATGGCGCGGTATGCGGCCAAAAGCCCTCGAAAAAGCCGGGATCTGGAAAAGAGGGCTGCGGCGGTGAACTGACCGAGCCGCGTAGTTTCAATCTGATGTTTGAGACTTTTTTGGGGCCGGTCACTGATACTTCGGCCAAAACATTTTTGCGACCCGAGACGGCACAGGGAATTTTTGTAAACTTCGCCAACGTATTGTCCAGCACCCGCGTGAAGGTGCCTTTTGGCATCGCGCAGATTGGCAAGTCGTTTCGCAACGAGATAAATCCGCGCAATTTCACCTTCCGCTCGCGCGAATTCGAGCAGATGGAAATGGAATTTTTCTGTGCTCCGGGAAGCGACGATGAATGGTTTGCGCGCTGGGTGCAGACGCGTCAAAAATGGTACATCGATCTGGGGCTGAAGCCGCAGCGCATGCGGCTGCGCGCCCACGAGAAACTGGCGCACTACAGCAAGGCGACCACCGATATCGAGTACTTGTTTCCATTCGGCTGGGGCGAGCTTGAAGGCATTGCCAACCGCACCGATTTTGATCTGCGGCAGCATCAGCGCGGTCAGCGCACCGTGGGGAAATGGGCAAAACTCGACGGCGGTGAATTGTCGGCCTTAGACCTTTCCGACGAAGAGGCGGAATATCAAAAGGGCAAGCTGTCTTATTTCGACGACGAAAAGAAGCAGCGATACATCCCCTACGTCATCGAGCCCGCCGCCGGCGCCGATCGGGCGACCCTGGCCTTTTTGTGCGATGCCTATGACGAGGACAAGGCTCCAGACGACAAAGGCCAAGAACAAACGCGCGTCGTGTTGCGTCTGCATCCGCGGCTGGCGCCGCTGAAGGCAGCGGTGCTGCCGCTATTGCGCAAAGACGGCCATCCCGAGCGAGCAGAAAAGATCTACCTCGATCTGCGCCGTCGGCATCACGTCGAATATGACGAATCGGCGGCCATCGGCAAACGCTATCGGCGCCAGGATGAGATTGGCACACCTTTGTGCATCACTGTCGACCATCAGACTTTGCAAGATGGCACCGTGACGGTTCGCGATCGCGACAGCATGCAGCAGACGCGCATTGCCGAAGATCGGCTGCGCGAATTCATCGACGATAAGCTTGGGACTTGACGAACTTCTGGGTTGGCCGCAAAGTCCAATCATGGCAAAAACACAAAGCATGAAGATCGGGTTGCTGGCTGGCTGTCTGCTTGCAGCGGTGGCCGGCGGTTGTAACAAATACGATGAGACTGGCCTTAACACCGTGCGGCAGCAGAAAGGCGATCTGCAAGCGTGCATGGGCGACGCCAGCGCCAAGAATCCGGCGCTGAAGGGTCAAGTTCATGAAATGGACTTGAACTTCGAAATTGCCCCCGATGGCAGCGTTGCCAACTTTTCGATTCCCAAGGATTCGGCCAAAGATCCGGGCTTTAACGACTGCTTGAACCAGCGCGTGCGAAGCTGGCGTTTTCCGGCGCCGCCAAGCGGCAAGGTCGAGAAGTTCGGTTACAAGTTCAATGCCCATTTCCCCCAATGAAGAGCCGTCTGCAGCCGCTGAAGAGTTAGGTTTTGACCAAGTTCTAGAGCGGCTGCGCACCGTTGTTTCGCGCCTGGAACAGGGCAATCTGCCGCTGGAGCAGGCGCTAAAAGCTTTCGAAGATGGCGTGCGGCTTTCCCGTCGCGGCAGCAGCATTTTGGATGCCGCCGAGCAGCGCGTCGAATTGCTACAACGTGATGACGATGGTCAAGAGCGACGTCAGCCCATGACATCGTCTAGTGCGTCCCTGGAAAGCCGCTCCGGGGAAGCTCGCTCCGTCTCCTCATGATTGCAAGGTATACTCGTCCGGCGATGGCCGCGCTGTGGAGCGAATCCCAGAAGCTGTCGCGCATGTTGGAAGTAGAGCTAGTCGCTTGTGAAGCGCTAGAGGCGGCCGCGCCAAGTGCGATTCCGCCGGGCACAAGCGCCCGCTTGCGCGCTGCGGCAAAAGCCAGCGGGCCGCTTGATTCCGCGCGCATCTTGGCCTTCGAGGAACAGACGCAGCATGATGTGCTGGCTTTTTTGCTACATGTCGAAGAGCGACTGGGCGACGATGCGCGCTTTCTGCATTTTGGGCTGACTTCGTCGGATGTGCTGGACACGGCACTGGCCACGCAGTTGCGCGATGCCGCTGATTTGATACTGAGTGGGCTTGATGCCGCGCTCTTGCCGGCGCTGCGCGAAAAAGCGGAAGAATACGCAACCCTGCCGATGATTGGACGTTCGCATGGCATACATGCCGAACCCACCACGCTGGGACTATTTTTTGCGGGCAGTTATGCCGAACTCGTGCGGGCGCGCCGACGCGTGGCGACTGCGCAAAAAAGCGTGGCGGTGGGCAAACTGTCGGGCGCCGTTGGCGTCTACGGCTCGGGTGGCTTGTCGCCGGAGGTAGAGGCTTCGGCCCTGTCGGCGCTGGGACTTTTGCCCGAAACGGTGTCCACGCAAATCGTCGCGCGCGATCGACATGCCGAGCTGCTTTTGGCCCTTTGCCTGTTAGCCGCCGCTATCGAGCGATTGGCGACCAATTTGCGCCATCTGCAACGCACCGAAGTGGGGGAACTAGAAGAATCATTTCGCCGCGGCCAAAAAGGCAGTTCGGCGATGCCGCACAAGAAAAACCCCATCTCGGCCGAAAATCTGTGCGGCCTATCGCGTCTCTTGCGCGCCGAAGCCAGCGCCGCGCTGGAAAATATTGCGCTGTGGCACGAGCGCGACATTTCGCACTCATCCGTGGAACGGGTCATCCTGCCGGATGTGACGACGCTGGCCGATTATATGATTCACCGCACCGCGCGACTTGTTTCCGGGCTGGTAGTACGTCCCGAACAGTTGGCGCGCAATCTGACCCTGCGCGGCGGACTTTTCGCATCCGAAAAAGTCATGCTGAAACTGGTCGTAGCCGGAATGTCGCGGCGCAGTGCGTACGAGCTTGTGCAAAAACACGCGCTCTTACAAATCGAGCCAGCCAGCACCGCGCCCATTTTTCAGAACAGCCAGCTTGGGCCATTTTATGAACGACTGCTCGCCGACGATACAGTGCGTAGCCACCTGCCCGTCGAAACATTGCAAGCCTGTTTCGAGCTGACCACGCACTTGCGACATGTTCCCGCAATTGTGCGGCGCGTTCTTGACGAAGCGGGCGGCGTTTAAGGTACGAGCTTCAGCTCGAATGCGCCGATATCCCAGCGTTGGTTTAAGCCTTGAGGACGCGAGGTGCGCACGATGTCAAAGGCTGGAAAGCTTTCCGTCGCGTTTGGCAGTGACTGATCGATACAGCAGTTGCGGTTGGCTTCGGTGTCCTTGAGAGAGAAATTATTCTCAAATTCCGGATCCAGCCGAATCATGCCGTTTGCATTCTGCGGCTCTGCGCTTCCAACCACCACGCGCGTGTATCCACAATTGCCAATAAACTGCGACTGGTCGGTATTTGGATAGTTACCGACAACGATCAAATCGCTAAGCGAAACGCTCCCGGCGCCATTCGGCGGACAGCGAATGCCGCCAAACAGCTTTTTTAGTCCATTGCCAACGATGGTGTTAAAGCGAAATGTGACGGTTGGATTGGCGACGGCGTCAAGATCCACCGCCATTCCCCAATTGCCGGCAATCACATTATTTTCGATGAGATAGCTCGTCGCCAGTTCGCTGTCGCTGGTGATTTTCATCCCATTCGCATGCGAAAATGGATTGTTATTGTTCGCCATCAAGTCGGTCTTGGTGGACAGTCCGATGACGTTGCCATAGACCTTGGCCTTGCAGTTGTAAAGATCGACCGCAGCGCCAGCAAACGATGGCGAGTTCGACGTCGTAATACCGCGCAGCGTGCTGTATTTCAGTGTCAGGGTGGGAACAGCTTTGGTCGCGCGGTTGCCGTTGCAGTTGATCAGCGTGCCGTTTGGCGCGGGCGTAATCTCATACAAATCGAAGTCGTCGATAGTGACATTGCCATTGTCGGACACGCTGAAAGTCGCTCCCATGCTGGTGACCGTGGCCTGTTTTGCGTTGACGCGCGATTTGAGCCCGGAACCGATGAATACGTAATGTCCGTCCGTTACCGCAGTGGCCAACTGCATATACGGCGTTGAATAAGGCAGCACACGTATATAGCGCCGTCCATCCGTCTTCGCGGCGTTATACGCCGTCAGAATCTTACAGAACGGTTTGTCCACATCAGTGCCGGTACGTCCGTCACTGTCGCTGCATACTGCCGGATCCCCGTACACATATACGGTCGGTCCGGCGCGGCCATTTTGCGCGCAACGTCCGCTTGCTGACCCCGGTGGATCGAAATCTCCATCGCTGATGCACACCAAAGAATCCGTACAAGGATTGCCATCGTGGCACTTTAGTGTGCCTTCGCAATCCGTGTGCTCTTGGCATTTTCGGCAGCGCTGGGCGCTGCAAATCGGTGTGCTTTCGGGACAATCCAAGTTCTGCAAACAGGCGACGCACGCCGTGCCGCCTCCGGGCGCATTGGCGCAAAATGGCGCCTGGCTGAAGCGAGCGCACGATGTATCGTTTACATCACCGACCACGCAGGGCATGCAGCGTTTTGAAGCGACATCGCAGCGCGGCGAATCGAGGGTCGTGCAGTCTTCATCGCGAAAGCACATCCCCGGTTCCGCTTTGACGCAGGAGTGCAGACTGGGATCGCAAATGTAGTTCGGGCCGCCAGTTACGGCCAATCTGGCGCAATCGGCATTGACTGCGCAGTATTCGAGGTCGGGGACGATGCAGCCGCTGCAGCCAAGTACGGCCACGACCCAAATCACGGCGCCAGCCGAGTACCGGCACCATCTGCGAAGTATCGATCGTCGCTGTGTCGTCAGCCGCATGGTAGACCACATCAGTGTCTACTCCTAGGCTACCATAGCGCCGGGGCGAGCTCGCGACAGAAAAGTATCTATCGCTACATTACAATCATTGCTCAACGTCTTGGCTGCGCCATTGCGGTAGGTGTGCGTGTCAAGCCGCCTTTTGGGGGGCCAAACCGTGAAATTGGCAGCGAAAAGCTGTTTCCGACGGCGTCAGGCTTGATATGATCAGGCTGTGGCAGCTCAGCAACAGGACAGTGGACCCACCCTGGACCGCCGCTTCAAGCTTGGCAAGGTCATTGGGCGTGGACCTTCAGGAGTTGTTTATACGGCCACCGACCTGGAGAAAAACCAGCCTTGTGCCGTAAAACGTCTGCATGCGCATTTTTACAATCGCCAAGTGCTAGAGCGTGTGCAGCGCGACGCCTTGGCCGCGGCCAAGCTTGGGCATCCCGGCATTTTAGCCCCCTATCATGTGGCGTTTGAACAGAGCGGGTCTATCTATCTAGTGACCCAGCTTGTGCAGGGAGAGTCGCTCCTAACTCGCTTGCAGCGGGGGCCTTTGTCGCTGACCGCGGCGCTCATGCTGATCGATCCGCTGGCCGCGGCGCTGCATGCCGCGCATGAGTTCGGTCTTTATCACGGCGCGATCACCCCGACCAATGTGCTTTGCGTGACGTCCGGAAAAGTCGTGCTCAGCGACTTTGGCATGTGTCATTTGCGCGCAACCCCCAAGATCAAATGGGGCGGCGCCATGGGCTATGCAGCGCCGGAAACTTTTGCCGATGGCGCCGAATTGTGCAGTGCTCGCGCCGACGTGTTTTCGCTAGGCGCTTTGGCCTTTGAGTGCTTGACCGGCCAGCGAATGTTTTCCTCGACCAGTGTGGCTACATTTTTGGCGTCGGTATCTACGCCGCCGCGGCTCGGCGAGCTTTTGCCCATGTATGAGCATCTTGATGCCGTGCTGGAGATGGCCTGCATTCAAGAGCCCGAAGACCGCTTCGCCAATGCCGGGGCGCTGTGGCGGGCGCTGCAATCTTCGCTACTCGATGTGCCCGAAAGCATCGAGGATGCGCCACCGGTAGGTTCTTCGCAGACGGCGCGTGCCGTTTCTGCGCCCGCTTCTGCGATTTCTGCGACGCCGCGGGCGGAAATCTGGGAGGCCGCGGCTTGGGAAACGGCTGCGGCTGGCGAAAACCGCGACCTCAAGTCCGCGGTTTCCCATTCGGTGCCCGAGAGCAAGGCCAAAAACCCCGTCCAAGCCATGTCCATACTTTCGGTTCCGGTCGGTGAATCGAGCGACAGCATTCATCCAGTGCCTTTGCCGCCGCCCCCAGCCATTCCGCCGCCGCTCAAAGCGCCGATTCGTGTACACGAAGCCGGAATCTCCCGCATCACCAAGGTGCCACCCGGAAAGGCGCCGCAACCTCCGCAGCCGCAGCCTCCGCAACCTAAGATTCCGCAGTCGCTTACAGAGACCGCAACGGGGCAATCGCTGCGCACCACCCTGCCTAAGGGCATTCCGGGAAAAGTGGCCACCGGAACTTCCGAGCCGCACAAAGTCGGCGAGACGCATGGCGGGGCTTCGGCGGTGCCGGTGGCGCTGCCTTCCGCTCCATTGTCGGCACCAGAAGTTGCGATTCTCGAACAGGGGGCGAGTAGCCGCGCACGGCATCCGACGCCGCGCTTGCCGCAGCTTTCTCCGGCGCCGCTGCCGCCCACGCCATCGGTCGCCGCGGCCGGACCGCCTTTGGATGTGCCGGCGGCTCCGGTTTTGGGATTGCCGGTACACAACCAGGTCACGCCGGCCATGGGGGTGGTGGCCTCGCAACTGGCGGCACAAACTTTGCCCACACCGGCATCGGGCATCGCGATTCAATCGGCGTTTACCAACGCCAAACAAGCAGAAGCCGTCGGCGGCGTACAGACTCGGCCGATGCCGATACTACCCGCGGCCCAGACACCACCAGCGGCCAAACCCGTGCTGCCCGCTCGTCCGGCGGCACCGAAAAAGAATTCGCCCGCGCCCAAAGTACCGACATTGCCAGGCGTTGTCGGGCTAACCCCCGTGCCCTTAACCCCTCGTGCTGGCGCCAGTGTCACCGAAACGCCTTCGGGGCTGCTGGCGCTGCATCCGGCGCGACCGGCTGCACCCGCGGTCGGCGAACAGCCGCCTACGGCTCCGTCGCATTCGGTAAGCCGTTCTCGTCCGCGTTTTTCCGATCGGGTCCTCTTGCCGCTGTTTTGGGCCACTCTTGGCGGATGCATCGTCGGTGGAACCATGCTGCTTTTGCAGTGGCTGGGCCCAGAACGCAGCGGTAGCTTCGGCTCTGCCGGAAGCGCGATCGCCAGCCTGCACTTTGACGAAGACGCGCTTTTGAAAGTGACACAGCAGCACCTGGCGCAGCGCAACTATCAAGAGGCTTTGAGCGCCGCTGAGCTGATTCTAAGCACCCATCCCGACAATGCGCGGGCGCGCCGCTTGGCCGACCAATCCAGCGAACTGCTACGCGCCAGTGCGGTCTATGGCGGATTTCTGCGCGCCGCCGATCAGCAGGACGCCGACACGGCAGTGGCGCTGTACTTCGAGCTACCCGCCGATTCGCCTTTTCGCGTGAACGCGTGGGAACCTTATATGCCGGTGCGCAGCATGTTTGTGTCGCGGCATCTGGGACTGGCCAACGCCGCGCTGGCTTCGGGCGATTGCGATATGGTGGCGCAGCAGATTGATGAACTGCGGCGCATCGCCGAAAACGAACGCGACCCCGATTTGACGCAAGGCCATCGTTTGCTTTCGCGCTGCCGCCGTGTCTTTGGCATGGGCAACTTTGCCGCCAGTGCCGTGCCGGCCGCTGCATTGCCAGAACCTGCCAGTCCCTCCGAAGTTCCCGGCGCTGCTGCGGGCGACAACCCGCGCAGCTCCACAAAGGGGCAAGACGCCGAGCCGGTGGCGACCGCGCGTGGACAAGCGCCGCCCGCCGTGGTGGCAGAAAAGCCGCGCAAATCATCTCGCAAAAAAAGCGCACCCAAAGCCGTTTCGGATACGGACTCGGGAGCAAGTGCTCCGTCCAAAGAAGTTCCTGAAAAAGTCATGCCGGCGGGATTGCGCAACCCCTTTGGCTCGTAAATTTGACGATTGCGACGCGGGGCGGCAACCTAGCCTCTATGTCGTCGGACCCTAGAGATCGCCGCGAGACGTCTAATCCAGGGTTTATGCCCTCGGACGACGGCAGCGAAGAATACCGCCTGCGCGAACGCTTGGAAAAGCTTTTGCCCGATGTCGTACGTCGCGCCATCAGCGCCGGCGGAGCGGCATTTAACAGCACCGAGGACGGAATTCGCCGGCTGGTCTCAGAATTTAATTTGCCGCGCGAGGTCGCGGCCTATTTGATTGTGCAGGCCTCGGCGTCCAAGGACGAGGTCGTTCGCATCGTCGGCTCTGAGGTGCGGCGATTTCTCGAGACGGTCAACTTGTCCGGCGAGCTTCAGCAGCTTTTGACGTCTTTGTCTTTCGAAATAAAGACCGAAATTCGCTTTATTCCCAATGATCAGGCGCTGATCAAACCCGAGTTCAAAAACCGCACCACCGTCAAGAAAGTCAAAGACCCGAGCGGTTCCGCCGAGAGCTAGCGGCGATTTGTGGGAGTCGGCGGCGTCGAAGAAACGGCGGCGGCGTAAAGCGCCGCCAGGGCATCGCGCGTCGTTTGATCAGGGACCAAGGTCAAGGCCGCGGCGACCTCTAGATCCCACGGGGCGCGTTTGAGCGGCGGCTGCGGGTTTCTCGGGGTCAGCGCTTCTTGCTCGCTCCATGCGGCGTGATCGGGAAGGGTTTTTATCGATCCGACGCGGTACTGCAATCGTTCAATGTGCAAGGCTGCGCCCGGCTTGCCGGTGCGCGAGCGCGGTCGCAATAGATCGAGCTCGGCGTTGACCTGATCGAGCAGCAGGTCTTTGACATAGACAAGCTCGCTGGCCACTGCCGACGAGCTGACGCGAACTAGCAGCGCTTTTCCGCTGGCTTCCAGCCCCTCGGCACGCGCTTGCGGCTCAAGCCGCGGAACCAGCCGATGACAAGCCGCTGAAAAAGCGCGCCGCGCGGCATGCGCAAACAGCGAGTCCCACAGACCCAGCCGCTGGGCCGCCGTGACCACCATGTCCCAGCCTGCTTTGGGCGTCGCGGAATTGCGTCGCCGGCGTCGCGGTCGCAGCACTATTGCTTTTTCGATCATGGGGCGATCCTAGCGCGATCGTCGCGGCCGGCAATTTGTCGCGCCGCTTTTTGCGCTTCGGCGTTGGCAACAAAGTGCACAAGCTCGGCGTGCGCCGACAAAACGGCGGGTCCTTCACAAAGGGGCTTTATTTCCTGCGGATCGGTCGCCAAATCAAATAAAAGGCGGCGCTCGCTTTCATAATTTTCCCAAATGTACTTTTTCGTACCGTCGGAAAGTCCGCAAATAAGCTGATGGGCTTTTTCGGCCGGCGTCAGATATCCCATTTTTGCGCTTTGAAAGTAAAAGCGCCGCGACGCAAGCAGCGCAGCGGGCAGGCTATCGTGCAAAATCAGCGAGGACAAATCCACTGCTTCGGACCGATTTGGAGCGTCCGGCGTTCGCGCCGCGACCCCGCAAAGCGACAACAAAGTCGAATATAGATCCAGGCCTTGCACGCGCTCGAAAACCACTCGCGAAGTTTTGCGGCGCGGATCCACGATGATTAGAGGAATGCGCAAAACTTCTTCGAAAAGCGTTGCGTGATGCGCCGTCGAAGCATGTCCGACGTGGCCATGCTCAAGCAGTTCGTCGCCGTGATCGGCAGTGATGACCAAAATGGTGTCGTCGAGCAGCTTGGCCGCTGAAAGCTCTTCGACGATTCGCTGCAAAAAATCGTCCATCTGGCGGACTCCGCCGGCATAAAGCCGCCGCAAAGTTTCTTGATCGTCGCCAGATAGCGTGAAGGCATCGCGCGGGACGACAAAATGCTGACACACGGAAGTGCTCAGCCGCTCGGGCAGCTCTTGATCATCAATGCCAAACAGCCGCCGGTAGCGCGGTTCGGGCCAGTACGGCAGATGGACGAATTTATAGTGATACCAAAGAAACCAAGGGGCGCCGCGGCTTTGGCCGAGGTGGCGCAGCGTCTTTTGCAAAAGTTCGTCGTCGGCGCTTTTGGGATAGTCGGGCGCTGTCTCGGCGCGATAGCCAAGGTTTTGATAGTTGCCGACGCGGTTTAGATAACAGATGTTGGGCGTCTGATAGCCCGCCGCCTGCAGGCTGTGGCACAGGGCCGGGCCCCTTTGTCGCGGGGCCGACCATTCGTAGTGCACATCGTGCACGGCCGGGTTTTCGCCGGAAAATAGCGACACCAGCGCCGGTGAAGTCCATGGCGCATTGGCATAGGCTTTTTCAAAGCGCACCGCCCGCGACAGCAGCGAGTGCAGCGTCGGCGTCAATGCCACATGGGCGTATTCGTCGACAAAGTCGGCACGCCAGGCATCGACGGTGAGCAGCAAAAGGTTAGGCCGTGAGGCGCTCATCTTTACAGACGCCGTCTAAGATAATCCACGCAGAGTGGCTCTCCCAGAAAGAAAACGGGTCGCGGCATCTTGGTAGCCCGGCAAAGTTCCTAGGTCGAGTACCTCGCCGGTCAAAAGAACACCGTAAAGCTCGCCGGCGGCGGCCAGGTCGTTTAGCGCCGATAAAAACAGCGCATCCGAAAGCGGTTCATGAAGAGAAGGCCGGCAGCGCGCATAGACTCCGGCTTCAAAAGCTGGCGTTTGAATCTGTCCAAAGGTGGTCAAAATTTCAAACGCCGCGCCGGTCGCGGGTCCGATTTTGGCGATGCGCAAAGGGCGACCGCTTTGCTGAGCCAGGGCCAGCGCTTGCGGAGTTTGCAGCGGCTCATGCAAAGTCACAGCCGCCGTGAGCGCAAGCTTTTGCGTCGGACCTGCGACATGCAGGCCGAACAGCGCCGCGCCGCACTGTGCCTGCGCCGAGCAAAGCTGACGCAGCGCGCTTTGATCGGGCACGTGCACCAAATCGGGAAACAGCACGGCAGTGGGCGAATCGTCGCGATTGGCATTTTCCAACTGGCCGCGCCACAGCGCATCGAGCACTCCAGCCGGATGGGGTTGCTCGACAATGAGCACTTCGAAGGCCTGCAGCATTTCAAAGCGCTGCAGAAAACGGTGCAGCCCTTCTTTTTCGCGCGAAACGACGAAAATCAGCCGCTTGAGGTCGGCCGCCGCCGCTTCCAAAAGTGTGCTCACAATCGCCGGATAGCGCCCAAGCGGCAGCAGTTCCTTGGCCGTGCCGAGCGTCAGCGGATAAAGCCGCGTACCCAGGCCAGCGGCCGGAACGATGGCGGTTCGTATCGGAAAAGGACCGCTCATGACATCCCTTTATCCCACACTCGCCGAAATCGTGCGTCGCAGAACCCATTTGCCAAGCAGTCCGGCCAAGACAAGGAGCAATCCACCAAGGGTGTAGCGACGCACCAGCATGGCGTTCATGCCCAAGATTAGCGCCGCCGCAAAGCCGCTGCCGTAAAACCCAAGCAGCACATCGTGAAAGCGCATGCTGCGCGAATTCGCCGATTGCGCCTGTGCAATGTGGCCCCAAAAGCCGGGGGGCTTTACGCGTTCATAAAAACGCTCGAGCACTTCGCGGCGCGCCGGCGGCGTCAACAGAGTCACGATCAATAGAACAGTGAAACCCAGCCCGAACAGCACTCCAAATGCCTGCCAGTAGGGGCGATCTTTGAAGGCCGGCAGCCCCAGCCATTTTGGCGCGCCGAACCAAACGGCGTAGGCCAGCGGAAAGGCGAGAATGAAACCAATCATCTCGCCGTAAATATTCAGGCGCCACCACAGCCAGCGCAAAAGTCCCACCGGCAACACGAAAAGTGCCACCACAGAGTTCATGAAGTTAATCCAGGCACCGTCGATGCGCGAAAGCAATCCCCAGGCCCACAGGTTGCTGCTTAGCGCCACGAGCAAAGTCAAAAAGCGGCCGGCGGTCACTTGCTCTTTGCCGCTCGCCTTAGGCCGCAGCGCTGTGCGGTACACGTCGGCCAAGAGAATCGATGCGCTGAAGTTCAGCAAGCCGGCCAGGGTAGAGGTGTAGCCGGCGATGATGCCGATCAAAAGAAAGCCGAAAAGTCCGGGCCCGGCATGCTGCCGTACCAAGTCGGCCCACTGATCTGTATCGTGCCGGCCCGGCGGCAGCAGCGCCACGGCGCACAGCCCAATTAGAATCAGCGGCAGCGTGCGTACTCCAAGCGATAGCACGGTGTTTAGCAGTTGGCCCAGGGCGGCGTGCCGTTCGCTACGTGCCGCCAAAGATTTTTGCACCCCTGGGCTGGCGTGATTGGCGGCCGTCCAAAGTCCGCACAAAGCCAGTGCACAAAGCGACAGCGGATCCAGCGCGAATTCGCCAAAGCGTCCGGCATCCGCGGCTGCTGAGGGCGGAAACGGCGACAAAAATTCACTGCCCCGCAGCGCCGCCACGCGATCGAGCACGGGCCCAAGCCCTCCAGCCGCAGAAAGCAGCAAAACTGCCAAAACCACTCGTCCGGCCATGATTAGCCCAAATTGCAAAAGATCCAGGTAGACCACGGTCAAAAGTCCGGACAAAAGCGTGTAGGCCAGCGTTAAACCGCCAAATACCAGCAAAAGTCGCGACGACGACCAGCCCAAAAGCGGCGCCAGACTTTGCACAAAACCGCGGAGCACATAACCAATCAAAATGGTCTGTCCGCAAAAAACGCCGTATAGCGCCGCGAACACGCGAAAACGTCGCGCCCAGGGGCCGCCGTAGCGCACTTCAAATAGATGCCCCGGACTTTGCAGCGCCAAGCGCCGCCAATAGCGCGCCCAAAATACGCCAAGGGGCAGGCTGACGATCGCCGCCACCCAGTAAAATCGGTAAAAACCTATGAAGCCGCCTACGAAAAAAATGTAGACCCAGAACGCATCGGCGCCGTCTCCGGTCGCCACATCGGCAACTCCAATGACCCACCACGGCAGTTGGCGATCGGCCAGGGCATAGCCGTCTCCGTTATTGCTTTTGCGCTGGCGGCGCCGCCACAGCCAAAACGAGCAGCCGACACAGACGGCAATGTAGGCAAGCACCGCCATCAAATCGAGCGGATGCGCTTTCAAAATGCTCGCGCGACTGAACAAAACCATTTTGGCGCACTGTCTCGCAACTGTTACATCACGGGCAAGAGGCGCTGGACATGCAAATTGGATTACAATGAAATTTGCGTGAGTCTGGCAATCTCTTCCCGCGAATCCACACCGACGCCTCCTGAGATGCGTCGGTTGATCGATGCGCTGCTTCCCACAGACAGCGACTTTAATGGATTTGTCTACGACGAGTACCCCAGCGTGCTCGTGCGGCTACAACCGGGGCTAGATCGCGACGCCAAGATCGATCTGCTGCTTGAGCAATGCGATCCATCCGATCTGGTGCGCCGCCTGCGCGAACGCGGTCTGCAGGGGCGACGGCGCCGCATTAACGAGGTTTTTGACTGGACCAGCGAACGCCAGCGCCACAGTGAACTTTATGGCCGTCAGCCCGTGCTGGATGCTTTGGATGAAGCCATTCGCCGCGGCGGATGGGTCGTGGTCAGCGGCCAGCCGGGCGTCGGCAAGACCGCTCTTGTGGTCTCCCTGCTCAATAAATTGGAACAGCAGCGCGGGCGCGCGGTTCCGCATCATTTTTTGCGACGCATGGTTGCCGATTCAGCGCGTCCCGGAGCTGTGCTGCGCGCCTTGGCGGCGCAGATCGAGGCGCAGTATTCGAACCAGACCGACTCCGATGCTCCGCCCGAACTGCGCCTGATCCAGCTTCTGTCGCGAGTGGCGCAGCAGGGACTTGAGGCCGGTGACGATCTGCTGCTGGTTCTGGATGGGCTTGATGAAGTCGAAGCGGAAGGCCAGTCGAATCCTTTGCCACGCTTTTTGCCTTCCGAATTGCCGCCCGGAATTACCATCGTCTGCTCCATCGATTCGCGCAGTCCGCATTTTGCCTGGTTTATGGACCAGATTCAGGAGCAGCTTGGCGGGCACATCGATCTGGATGGGCGCATCGGGCAAGAAGCCAATGCTCAGGCCTGCCAAGCCCTGGTCATGTATCGCGGCGCCAAGCTTGGCCTAAGCGACACCCAGATCGAACGTTTGGCCAACGCCGCCGACGGCAATCTGCTGTGCGCGGTCAAGCTCTTAGAGCTTTTGCTCGAGCGCGGCGAAATGCCCTTAGACGAGCTCATAAGCAATATAAGCCCCGGCATCGAATCGCTACTTTACCGGCTGTGGCACGGACTTTCGCGCGAAGCGCAAGTGCTGCTTGGGATTTTGTGCACGGCGCGCCAGGCGCTGCCGCTGCCGCTGCTCGACGAAATGCTGGGGCTTGGCTCTGGAGAGGCTGCGCAGCATTTGCGCGCCGCCCGCGCATTTTTGCAATTCGAGCCCGCGCCGGCGGCCACTTCTTTGTCCGGACAGTGCGTCTGCTTTGCGCACATCGCTTTAAAAGAGTTCGTCGAAAATCAGCTCGATCCGACGACCTTGCATCAACATCAGCGGCAGCTTGGGGCGGCACTATGCAGTTGGCCGCCGCTTGAAGACGGACTTTACGGATTTCGCCGCTTGTACGCGCTGCGCCATGCTGTGACGCAGCATGTCGAGACCGATGCTTTTACGCACGCCGCGCAAATCATCGGCCGCGTCGATTACCTGGTCGCCAAGTGTCAAGAGCACGGCAGCGCGGCCCTGGCCGAAGATTTTGAGCATGCCGCTGCGCGCTGCACCCTGCCTGAAGCGGCGCGGACTTTTTCGGATCTGGCGCAGGCGCTGCGCATCGGTTCGCACTGGCTGGCCGAAGATCCCAGCGCGCTGCCCGGGCTGCTTTACAATCTGCTGCGCTGTGCCAACTGGTCAGCGGCGGCGATCGAGCGGGTGCTGAATTTTGCGACGCAGCGTCTGCGCTTTCGGTTGGCCCATCCGCTGCAGCGCCGCGACGTCAGTACGCACACTTTCGCCGGTCACTGGGATTCGGTGGTGGCGTGCAAGCTGACCGTTGACTCTAAGCGTCTGGTTTCCATCGGGCTCGACCACACCGTGCGACTGTGGGATTTAAATAGCGGCACGCTGCTGATGCACTTTTTCGGCCATGCCGGTGGGCAGTCAGCGTTCGCCATCACCGCCGATGGCCAAAATTTAATGTATGCCGCTCGAGATTCCTCGCTGGCCATTTACGATCTGGAAAGCGGCGCTCAACTGCAACGGCTGCGCGGCCACAGCGCCGTGATCACCACCTGCGTTTTGCACCCCGACGGGCAGCGCGTGCTGACAGCCTCGCAGGACAATAAGATCAAAATCTGGGACCTAGAAAGCGGCGAGGAGCTGCTGTCGCTAAACGGTCACACTGGCGCCATCACCACCTGCCTATTTAGCCGCGATGGCAAGCGCGCGATTTCAGCCAGTTGGGATCAAAGCGTGCGAGTGTGGAATGTCGAATCGGGTCACGAGGAGCGTGCTCTTTTGGGCCACCAGGGGGCGGTTAGCGCGCTGTGTTTGCTCGACGGCGATCGCCGCCTGATTTCATCGTCCTGGGATCATAGTTTAAGGCTTTGGCGGCTTGACACCGGCGAGCTGTGCCAGGTCTTTAACGGCCATCACGCGCCGGTAAATGCCGGTGTCGTGACTCCGGACGGAAAACAGCTGATCTCGGCATCTGATGACCGAACACTGAAGGTTTGGAACATTGAGACCGGACGCGTCATATATACGTTTCCCGGTCACACCGCCGCAGTTAAAGATTGCGTACTCGGTCCCGGCGGCCGTACCGTGCTTTCGGTGTCCGAAGATTGGACGCTGCGCCAATGGGATCTAAAAACCGGGCAGTTGCAGCGGACCTTCGTCGGACACCTCGGCTCGGTGATGGCTTGTGCGGTGACGCATGACAGCCATCAGGTCATTACTGCTTCTGAGGACAAAACCCTCAAGCTGTGGGACCTGGGCATGGCGCTTGAGGAAAATCCTCCCGAAGGCCACAGCGATGCCGTGACCTCGTGTTTTTTGACGCCAAGCGGCACCCACGCGGTTACGGCCTCTGACGATCAGACGCTTAAGCTGTGGGATCTGCAAACCGGTCAGGTGTTACGTACTCTCATTGGTCACACCGATTCGGTCAGCGCCTGCGCCGCTTGTCCGGACAGCCGGCGTTTGGTCTCGGCGTCTCCCGACGGTACGGTCGTGGTTTGGGAGCTTGCCACCGGAACCGAAGTGCTGCGCTTTAGCACTGCTGCGACCAGCCGGCGCGACGGACCAAGCCAGCCAAGCGGTGCCCATCTGGCCATCCCTTCCGACGATCACATGATTGAGCTGTGGGGAATGCCGCTTGACAGGCCGCGCTTGGCCGAGGGCTCGGCGCTGTTGCGAGTGCGCGGCTGCGCCGTGACCCCCGATGGGCGGCACCTTATCACCTCGGCCGGCGATCGCATGCTGCGCCTGTGGGATCTGCAAACCGGCGCCGAGCTTTTGCGCTGCACCGGACATACCGGATCGGTGAACGCCTGCGCCGTGCATCCGGACGGCCGGCGCATGATTTCCGCATCAAGTGATCGCTTGGTCATCCTTTGGGATTTAAGCACCGGCGCCGAATTGCAGCGCTTTAGCGGACATAGCGACTCGGTCAACGCTTGTACGATTTCGCCCGACGGAAAACGGCTGCTCTCGGGCTCGCACGACAAGACCCTGCGGCTGTGGGATCTGCAAACTGGCGCCGAGATTTCGCGGCTTATAGGTCACAAGGCGCCGGTGACTGCCTGCGTGTTTAGTGCCGACGGACGGCGGGCGGTTTCCGCGGGCCTTGACTACACGATTCGGCTGTGGGAACTGACGAGCGGCATGTGTTTTGAGACCATCTACGGCAGCAGCCCCTTTTTGTGCCTGGATGTGCGCGGAGACTGGCTGTGCGCCGGCGATCAAATGGGCAATGTTTGGCTGCTGCGCGCCGGCAATTTCAGCAATCCCAATGCCGAATCGCGCATCACCCGCCAGTCGCTGATGGAATCTCTGCGCAAGTTTTTAGGCCGAAAATAGCCGCGAGCTAGAGGCTTAAGCATCTTCACAGGCCAAAAGCGCCGAAGGAATTCCGTAGTAGTCGGCGAAGCGGCGGGCGCGCGGCAAATGGTCACGCGTCGAGATGAGCAAAGCCGTACGGTAGCCGTGCGCCAGCATGATGCGTTGCGCGTAGCGCAAGTTTTGCCAGGTGGTCAGCGCTCGGCCTTCGACCAGAATCTGCTTTTCTGCAACGCCAAACGCGCGCGATAGCGCCGCCATCACTTCTCCTTCGACATAGCGATTGTGCGCGGCGCCTCCAGAAAAAATGATCGCTTGCACTCGGCCTTGCCGCAGTGCGCGCAGCGCCCCTTTTACGCGGCAAAGCTGACACAGCGAGGGCAAGCCGTCGTCATCGGCCGGGCATCCCAGGGCAATTCCGACATCTGTGATGGGCGGCGTCGGTAGCTTTTGCGCTTCGGCCAAAATCTCAGCGGTAGGACGGTCGCGTTGAAACAAATCGTGCCAAGGCGCGCATCCGGCCAAAAGCACTAGCAAAAAAAGGCCCACCCGCATGCTCGAAATAAAACCGCGCACCGGTGCACCCGTCAAGCCGGGCGCATCCGGCCGCCTCGATCCACATAAAATGAGTGGCCGCGCCAGACGATTTTGCGAGAGCAGACGGCTCGCACAAAACCAAGCCACAATAGGCCTTCGCTCAAAAACACCTCGCCAAGCGCTGTGCCAAGACGAATCGAGATTCCAAAGAAACGCCGCAGGCTGTAGCCAAGAAGCGTGCGCAAAAGAATCACCGCAAAAGTAAAGCCGATGCAAACCGGGCTGCGCACGATCACGGCGGCGATCGAAAGTGCCGGCGTGGCGGCGATCAGCAAGGGATAAGTGGCCAAAAGCAGCGGCCGCTGCGCGCGAACTACGGTCAGCCAGCGGGCGACGCGGGTGATGACCTGCCAGGCTGAACGAGCGCTATCGTGGCAACGGGCAGGTCGATGGCTCAGCTTGACGTCAAAGCCGGCACGGGCAAAACGCTGGGCCAGTTCGTGATCCTCGCCCAGGCAGTTGCGCACGCCTTCAAAACCGCCGATGGTCAAAAGCGCGCTTTTGCGCAGTGCACATAACGCGCCGGCCATGCTGGGGGTTCCGCCAAGCATGGCGGCTAAGCCGTAAAGTGCCAAAAAGCTTTGCGGAGAACCGCCGACAACCGCTGCCGAGGCGCGATCGGCCAGGGTGGTGCCAGCGACTTCGATAGGGGCGGCAAACGCCGCCCCCACGGGGCGCGCCGATTTTTCTTCGAGCGCAAAAAGCAGCGCCTGCAGGTCGTCGTCCTGCAAACAAACATCGCTGTCGGCGCAGACGACGTATTCGGCGGTGCTGCGTTTTAGTCCGCAAATAAGCTGCGCGACTTTGCGATTTTCCAGCGCTTGCGGAGCGGTGCAAATCACCTGCACGGCGATGGAACATAGCGCCAAATCGCGCGCCGCATCGCGAACCACGGCCAAGGCCACGGCGTAGGCCGAATCGCCTGAATCGGGGAGCAAAAAAAACACCTGCCGTGGGCCGGCGTAAGGGACGCGCAGCAAGGACATAAGATTTTCGTAAAGCGCGGGCTCGGCCCCTTCGCAGGGAACAAGGATGTCTATACTGGGACTTGAGACGGCCGGCGCCTTGTGCATCGGTCGTCGCCACAAGCGCCACAAGCCAAAAAGCAGGCAAGCGGTAAATCCCAGATTGATGCCGCCCCAGACTTCGATGCATAGACGCAGACTGCTTGCCAAGCTAGGTGGAAAGACGTTCACTGCGGCACTAGGCGGGTTTTGTAGGTCAATAATCGCTGTACGGCTCGCAGGCGAAAGCGATTCAGGTCCAGATATTCGCCGACCCCGAAATAACTGCCGGAGGCATCGTCTAGGCGCGCCATGTGACGTGCATAAAAAGGTGTGTCCTCAAGCTGACCACCGCCTAGGCGCTGGCTGACCGCGGGGCCGACACAGACCTCGGCAGGCACGGGCAGCCAAAAAAAGTCGCGGCGACCGAATTTGGGCGGGCGGGTGGCCTCGGCGTCATAGCGCTGCACGATAGGTGCAATGCTTGCAGCGTGGGCTGCATGCTCGCAGCGCACGTAAAGCCCGGTGACGGCACCACTGCGTAGTTGCGCTCGATAAAGAATCAGCGACGCGCGTTTGTCGCCCTTTGCTTGCGAAACGCCGTGGGCCCAAGACCAGTGCGAGAAAGTATTTTCCAGTCGCCCGTTGCCAAAATTGTGATCGCAATAGGCGATGCCGCGATAGCGAACGGACAGCGGGCCGCAGTCAAGCTCCACCGAGGCGGCGGCGGCAGTGGCCAGGGGTTGCCAATAATGGACCTCGCCCGCCGAATTGCGTCCTAGCTCGATGGGGTTTTGCTCAAGCGGTGGTGCGCTAATGCGCAGCACGGCATCTAGCTTTGGGCCCGGCCGGCCAAAAAAACGGGTGCTTTCTTCGTGTACTTCGACGCGCATGCTGCCGTCGTCGCAAAAATCCACAGAGCTTTGCGGAAGCGCCAGGCGCTGCGCCTTCATATGTAGCGTCGCCGGCGGGTATTCGTTCATCACCCAAATGCGCCGCCGCGATGGAAATGGCCGTCCGTCCGCGCGTTCATAAAGCGCTAGGTTTATCGCCGGATGCTCAAGCCCCGTGGCCGCCTGATCGGCCCGCAGGCGCGCCGCGTAGTGCGGCGAAAAAACCGATCCGGCAAATACAATCAAGGTCAATCCGTAACGCTGCTCGACGGTATCGTGCGCCTCGATATACCACCACGCATAGCCGCCTTTTGTGCGTGCGGACTCGATTGCAGAGAGCACGCAGCGCTCCTTAAGGCACCGGCGAACGCACTGGTTCGAATGCGCCGATGGCCAATTGCTCGGCACTTTGGCCGCTGGCCCGTCCGCGCGGCTGACTAAGCATGTCCGTCGTGGGTGCCAAAATCATCGCGTCGTCGATGCTTACGGACAGGACGCCGCCTGTGGCCAGCGCCATGCGATCGGCTTCGTTGCCGCTGACTAGGCGCAGATCTCGGCCCGGGGCATTGATAAATAGGCCGTCTCGCTCGGGCAGGATGACCCCTTGGTTGGCCGAAAGCATGGAATCATTTGAGCCCAGGTGAAAAAGATTCAGCCCGCAGGCGGGGTCAAAGTAGTGCTCTTCGGGAGATTGCAAGAGCGCCCGCTCGGTCAGAAACAGACTATTTAGGAGGACGACGCGGTCGGGAAGGGGATTGTCGCAGATGATGGTCGTGATGTACTTGTCGCCCTTCAGCACGCCTTCCTGCTGATAGAAGGTTGAGTTGATGATCGTCGAGCGCGGGCCGCGGGCATTAAGGGTTTGCAGACGCAATCCGCCAATGCTGTTTGTGGCGTACTTGCCGTTGTCGGCAAAGACGCTATTGACGATGTGAAACTCGGCGGCGTTGATCTCGATGCCGCAGTCGTTGCCGGGAAGGCCGCGAAAGCCGCTGTTTTGCGGGCCGCTGCCAATCCAGGTTTCGCTGATGCTCAGCAGACAGCCGGCGCGGGCTGAAATGGCCGTCACATTGTCGCTAAAGAGTGAGCGTACGATTTGCACCGACGTATCGCTGCCCGTGCAGCGCACGCCGACTTTGCTGGCATTGACAAAAAGCCCTTCTAAAACGACATCGCCCTGGGTGATGTTTAGCGCCTCTGCATCGGCGATACCGCCCAGCATCGCCGCGGGCCAACTGGGCGAAAGATGGGGCGGGTGGTCAGCCAGCGGACCGATTAGATAGATTTTCTGGCCGGTTTGGCTGGGTTGTCCGCCTAGTGTCAGGCCCGAGAAATCGCTTTGCATGGCGCTTTTGCGCAAAAGTACGTAGCGGCGCTTAAAGTCAAGGCGGGCAAAGGCTTGTTGTGGCGTGCAGTAGACCGGTCCGGTGGCGCTGCACAAGTCCTGATCGACGACCAGCACTTGCTCCGCGGGAACGCAACTGCCTTGCGTCGGGGCCGAGGGATCCGTGGTGGCGTCTTTGGCGCAGACGCCCGACAGGCATTCGCTATGGCGCAAGCAGGGGCGGCAGGCGTTGCGATCGCAAATCGGTGCGGTGCTGCCGGTGGTGGCGCCGGCGCACTCTGGCGCTTCTTGAGGAAGGCCGCGCGGCACCACACAAGCGACGCAGCGTCCCGCGACGCAGTGCGGCGTGCTCTCGCTGCGCATGCGGCATAGATAATCCTCGCCGTCGCGGCAGGCGCGACAGCTATCTAGATCGTCATCGCAGATTGGAACTTCTGCGGAACAGCGCCGACTGTCTCTGCAAGAAACCGGGCAGTTCGAAAGATCTGCGTCGCTGGCTGCGGCAAAAGTACACGGGTCAGAAGCGGCAGCAGCGCAGCTTAGCGAGAGACAGAAGAAAAAAGCCGGAAGCGGATTTAGGCAGCGCGCGCGCATCGCGCGAAACGTATCAGAAGCGCAGCTCGCTGAGTACTCCTGCAAAGTTTTTAGAAACGCTGGGCAAAAGCGAGATTCGAGGCGCCGAAGCGCGCGTGCTTCGAGGCATTCGATGAAATAGCGGATGATTGCTGGCGCTCCAGCCAAACCAACTGATGCCGGCGATCAGCGTGGCTCCCCCGATGCCGACCAAAAGACCGCCCGGCAGATCGGGCTTAAAGAAAGTCAGGCAATCGGGGCGAGTACAAATGTCCCGCGTGTAGCCGGCGATAAAAACCGCGGTGCCGGCCAAGGTTGCGAGTAAGCCCACACCGCCCAGCACTGCGCCGGGTACTAGCGACGGCGGTTTGATGACCATGTCGGTGCTGCTGCGCGCATGCGCTTCGACCTTCTGCACAATTTGATAGCCATGCCAACTGGTGGCTGTAATGGTGTGCGGGCCGGGAGTCGTGGGAACCGAGGTTTCGGCGGTGTGTCCGCGGATTTGCAGGCGCTCGGCGGCAATCACCTGATCATCCACACTGGCGACGTAGCCCGCCGGAAGCGAAATGCGCAGCTCGGTAAGGCGCTGCAAGGCAATGCGCACCGGTTCCATGCCGACGCGTACTTCGATGCTCGAGACGCTGGATTCATACGGCGAGCCGCGGGGCGCGATGGCCTCAACTTTGTGCTTGCCCTCGGAAATTTCTATGACTTTGTCGCGCGCATCCACGACTTCGCCATCGACGAGCACGCGCGTTCCTTCCGGCGTCCATTCGAATTTGACTGGCACGGGCTGGGTTTTTAGCTGGACGCTGACCGAGGCGCCAGTTTGGGCGACGGTCACGGTTTGGTCCTGGGCCAAAAATCCGGGTTTTTCGACGCGAACGGTATAAGGACCCAAAAAGACTCGGACCTCGCGCGTGCCATCGCGTTCGCTATCGGTCAGCTCGCGCGTTCCGCCGCGTCCATCGATGAGTTTGACGCGAGCGCTCGGCGGCTTGATATCAAGGCGCAAAGGCGCGGTCAGGCGCTGGGTGGTAATGACCAGATCCACGGCCTCTTCTATAGATCGGCGCAGCTTGCTTTCGTCGCGTTTGAGCTGTACTTCGGTATCGGCGGCAATCCCCTTGGCGCCCGGATCGAAGATCGAAACGTCGGCGATAAGCCCGCGGTGGCTTACCGATTGGATGATGATATCGATGACGCGAAAGGCACCAAGCTGCTCGGCAATGGCTTCGCGGCATTCGTCGCGCCGGCAGCCGCGAAGCGAAGGCTCGCGGGTGAAAAGCGCTTCCACCTTGGCCGCGTCGATGATTTGGTATTTTTGTCCGGCGACGGCGTTTGCCGCTTCTTGCACGGTTTCGCACAGGCGGGTGACTTTGTCATCACCGCTGCACTCTTGCCGAACCACTGCCAGCGGTAGATTGGCGGCAGCAGTCGGCGGTGCCGACGGCTGTACCGGCACCGCGGCTGGAATTGGTCGTCGATGTCGCCGATCCGTCCGCGTTCGGCGTTGCGCCTGTGCACTGCCTCCGTCGGCGAGGATCAGCACGAGCTCGACAAGGAGCGTACAAATAGCCCATAGCGCCAGGCCGCTGCGGCGGTCTTTCGACGGGTACATCGGAATTTGGTCACGTAGGGCTGGCACGTCGAACGCTAAATGGTCCGGCAGATCGCGGCGGGCGAACGCTGGAAGCACGCCCGAATATTATCACTAGTCTACGCGACTTCAGTGGTGCCTAAAGTTAGATTCGTTATGAAGCGGCCTGAACCGTATGCTTTTCGACCAAGCGGCCGATGGCTGGCACGGCTTCTTCCACATGCTTTTTGGCGCTGGGCCGCAGCTTTTCATAGGTTTTTTTGACCACGCCTTGCGAGACGCGGGCGGCACGTTCGTCAGTAATGCCAAGTAGCGCATCCGCCACGGCAGAATGTTCGCCGCTAAAGTGATCGGGCAGCGAGCGCCCCCCGGCCTGTTTTTGAGACTGAAAAAAAGGATCCAGCCGCCGCGCGAAGTCGTCGAGCAGCAGATCGGTGACCTCTGCGATGTATCCCGGCTTGACGGCATTGACGGTGGCAAAAGCGGCTTTGATGGCCAGGCCGGACAGGCCGCTTTTGCGTTTGACCTCTTCTTCAATAAGGTGCACGCAATCGGCAATGACATGCGGGCGCCGGGCCGGCGCAGCCAGGTATTCGACTAACGTGGACGGTGTGGCCAAGTCTTTGCTCCTTTTTTTCGCGATTTAAGCGCATCTGCTGCGGCACGCAAGAGGAAGACTCCATCTTCAGGAGATGAAGAGATATTTTTGTAGCGCGAGTCCCTTAAAGTACGCTCGGGTACGCGAAAATCGCCCCTGCGGCTTGCTCCGCCAAAATGGACTCGGTAAAGACAGCTTATGCGCGGAATATCATCGGCATCGTCAACGAATCGGCCCAAGGCCAAGGCCAAAGTCGGCGCCCAAGGCAGCGCCGCCGCCAAGCCGCGCCGCATGCTCACGCCGCGACAGATCTATGAAGCGCTGGATGTCAGCATCATCGGTCAGCAAGACGCCAAGCGCGCAGTGGCCATCGCCGCCTATAGCCACATGAAGCGCTGTGCGCTGCCGGCTACGGAAAAGAAACTGGTGCGCAAGTCGAATCTGCTGCTGGTTGGTCCCACCGGCTCTGGCAAGACGCTGCTTGGGCGCAAGCTGGCTGACTGTCTGGACTTGCCGCTGTGCATTGCCGATGCCACCGAATATACCGAGGCTGGCTACTACGGCAAAGACATCGAGCTACTTGTCGCCGATCTTTTGCACCGCGCCAATTACTCGATTGAGCTGTGCCAGCGCGGAATCATTTTTATCGACGAGATCGACAAGCTTGCGCGTCGGTCGCAGAGCTACAAAACCGGCGGCGGGACGCGCGACATAGGCGGTGAGGGGGTGCAGCAGGCGCTTTTGAAGCTTTTGGAAGGGCGTGAATTGCTGGTGCCGCTGAAGCTGGCCCATAACGCACTGAAACAAGAACTTGTGCAGGTGGATACGACCGACATCTTGTTTATCGCCGCTGGGACGTTTAGCGATATGTATGATTATCGCGCGTCGCGCTCGATTGGTTTTGCCGAACGCCAAGCAGGCCAGCCAAGCCAAGCGGGCGGGGCCAAGCGACCGATTAGCACCGACGATTTAACCGCATACGGCATGCTGGCCGAATTGCTCGGGCGCTTGCCAGTGCGCGTCGAGCTTGCAGCGCTCGGCGAAACCGATCTGGTCGAGATTTTGCGCGGACCGCCGGATTCGCTGCTGCGCGAATACACCGAGCTTTTGGCGCTGGACGGCGTAAAGGTGCACTTTACCGAGGAGTCGCTACGGGCAATCGCCGCCGCGGCCCTTTTTGAGCGCTGCGGTGCACGCGGCCTGCGCAGTCTGATGGAAGCGGTTTGCCGCGACCTTTTATTTGAAGGACCCGAGCGCCGCGGCGAACAAATCAGCATTGATCGCGACTACGTGCTTGCTCGTCTGCCGAGTGCAAGTTCATTGAGGCCGCAGTCCACGCTCGGCTAAGCGCGTGTGATGGAAATCAGGGCGCAGATGCCGAAGCGCTGATGCGAACATTTTCCAGACGGTCGCCGCTTTGGGGCAGGGCCTCATCGACTTTGATCCCGTTTTTGCGGACATTGCGAAAATAGGCCGGGAGGCTCGTGGCGTGGGAAATCTGTGGCCCGTCGGTCAGTTGAAAATGCAGATGCGGCCCGGTGGAATTGCCAGAATTGCCGCACTTGGCCAGTAGCTGCCCGCGCAGCACCCGGTCGCCCGGGCGCACGCGCATTGAGCCCGGCAGCAAATGGCACAAGTGCGCATACTCGCCGTTTTCAAAAGACAAGACGATGCTGTTGCCCAGACGATAATAGACATCCGTCTGGCCAGGCGGGTTGTCGGGCACTCCGTCGATGACTTGCACAACCAGCGCATCGGCAGGCGCCACAATGTCGCGACCGTAGGCGAAATAATCAATGTTTTGCTTGCCGGAGTCGCGGTGGCTTTTGCGTTTGCCAGCCTCGGTTTCTTCGACGATGAAAAAATCCACGGCAAAGCGCTGATTGGCATTCAAATAGTGGCCGTTGCCGGGCGCGAGCGTGGCGTTGCTGGCCATCCAAGTGCCCAAAAAAGGCAAAGACAGAACCGTGCGCGGTTTGTATAGGTCAAAGCGATCGTAGCGCTTTTTTGCGGCCGGAACGACTTCGCCACCGACGCCGGCGCCGGATACATGGCCGCGATGATCGACGGCGACGCGCATCGGCAGCTCGCTGTTGTCGGCAAACAGGGCCGTAAAGTAGAACGTGAAAAGCTCGGCGCCGCTGTAGGTGGTCAGGCTTTGGTCAATCGAGCGCGGCGGGCCATGTGTATCTAAAAAAGTAGAGGCGGCCGTGCGAATGCCGGTCCAATCGGGGCGCCGGCCTCCCTCTTCGTCGTGCAGAAGCCGCGCTTCGTCGAAGCGACGCGACATTAGAAGTTGTACGTAACGTCGCGCAATCGACTGCAGATGGTTTTGCGCTTCCAAAATGACGTCGGGGAACGTTCCGCGCTGGGCTTTGCCGTGTTTGATTTTGCTGATCTTGGGCGCTGGGCCCGAAAGCGGACCGATATTTGGCGGCGGCTGCGGCACTTCGCGCACGGCCGGCAACGGCAATGGCGGAACATTTGCGGCCGTGCGATTGCCGCTGGCATCAAGGCCGGCATCGGTACTGCCGGCATCGGTCGCGCGGGCCCCAGCATCGGTCGCGCGGGCGCCGGCATCGGTTGCGCGGGCGCCGGCATCGGTTGCGCGGGCCCCGGCATCGTCAGGCTGGCCGGGTGCTGCCGTCCCGCCGTCCGCAACCGTGGCGGCCAGCGCCAAGGCAAAAAGCACCACCTTTCCCAACATGCTTTTTCATCATGGCATCGCCGGTGCGCCGCATGCAAATGGCTCTGCTATGCTTGGGCCCCCATGGCGCAAAAGTTACGTGCAGCAGTCCTTGGTGCGACCGGCTTGGCCGGACAGCAATTTTTGGCTGCCCTTGAGGGGCATCCGTGGTTTGTGGTAACGCGGCTTTGCGCTTCCGAGCGCAGCGCCGGCAAGCCGTATCGCACAGCCCTTGGGGCAGAGCGCGGCGGTTGGTTTGCAAGCGCGGCGCCGCCCAGTCGCTTGCTCGATGTCGAGGTCAGCGATGCCGCCAAACTGGATGCGCAGGCTGGCGATATAGATGTGGTGTTCTCGGCGCTGGAAAACGATGCCGCCAAAGACATCGAACCGCGCCTGGCAGCGGCAGTTCCGGTATTTTCAACGGCTGCTGCCTATCGCAACGAGCCTGATGTGCCGATCCTCTTACCGGGCATCAATTCAGAACATGCCGAGTTGATTCACGTCCAGCGCCGCCGTCGAGGTTGGCGCGGCTTTATTGCTCCGGGGCCCAATTGCACGGTCACTGGCCTTGCGATTTGTTTGGGGCCGATTGCGCGGGAATTTGGTCTGCACGCGGTCCTCATGACTTCTTTGCAGTCGGTCTCAGGGGCTGGGCGCTCGGCGACAGGCGGCGTGCTCGCCCTGGATATCCTCGACAATGTGATTCCGTACATCCCCAAGGAAGAGGAAAAAGTCGAACGCGAGACGCGCAAGATTTTGGGCCGCTATGTGACCCAAAAAAGCGGCGCCAATGACGTCAGCGACGGGGCCATTTTGCCGTTGGACATCGGAATTTCATGTACATGCATGCGAGTGGCAGTGCAGGAAGGGCACACCGAAGCAGTGTTTTGCGCCACCGAGCGGGCCGCGCCCTTGCCCGCCGTAAAGGCGGCATTTTTGCGCTGCGGCGAAGAATTGCGCGCCCTGGGACTGCCTTCGGCCCCGGCGCAGTTGATTGAAGTGACCGAGGATCCGTATCGTCCGCAGCCGCGTCTGGATCGCGAAGCCGGCGGCGGTCTGACCACAGTGGTTGGACGGCTGCGTGAAGAACGCGTGCTGGGTCAGCACGGGATCAAGTTCGTACTTTTGTCGCATAACACCAAAATGGGGGCGGCGGCCGGGTCGGTGTTAACTGCTGAATATCTTTTTAAGACCGGATTGCTAGGTGGCGCGTTTTAGAAACTAGGAAAGCGCCACAAACTACTATAGATGTGGCGGCGACGAGTTCCTCGTCTAACCTAGGACTTAACGGACATGGCTGGGCCCTTAAATAAGCCCCGATCACCGATAGAGATGGTTGAAATTTTGCAAGCCCGCATCAATGCGGCGGCACGCGGATACCGTCTGTCCACGGTACGCTATCTGATGCGGCCACCGCTGTCTTTGCGACCCAAGTACGTGGCCTTCCTGCTAGATCTGGCGTATCAAAGCGATCATATGCAGGCGGTGCTGGTTCGCGCTGCCGAACGTGTGGAAGAGGGACCGGTGGCAGCGCTTTTGCGCAACCATCACCGTGAAGAGCGCAATCGTATGCAAATGGTCATGTCGGATTTGCGCCGTCTGGGATATTCCGACGAGCTGCCCGAGCGGCCTTCGACAAGCGGCGATGCCGCGCTGCGCGCCTACAGCATGACGATGAGCTACGAGCGTCCCACGGCCTTGCTGGGCATTTTGCTGGTCTTTTTGGGAGTCGCTGCCGAAATTAGCCCCATCGTCGTGCGCTTGCTAAGCGTTGGCAGCGTGCCGCGCGAAGCCATGGGCTGGCTGCTGATGCGGCAAACGGCGGATCCGCAGGCGGTGCAGGCCCTTTTGAACCAGGTGGCTGAGCTGATGCAAGAACCGGCCGATCAGGCCGGAGTCATCGAAGCCGCAGAAGTTACCGGCGAGCTTTTGGCCCTAGGCGCCGCCGCCCGCCCAGTCCTGTCCTAAGAGCCGAGAATCGAAAAAGCTTAAATCGCTAGTTTTTTGGCGACTTCCGCCAGGCCTTGGGTGTTGTGAATGTGCGCAAGCTGCGACAACAGGTAGTCTTTGACCTGGGCTTCGAAGCTCGGCAGTAAAGGGGTAAGCCCCAGATGGTCGGCATAGCTGCGCACCAGGCGGCTTTCCTCTCCGCTGACCTGACCATCGGCAAACGCCATCAGCAAAGCGGTTTTGAGAAATAGCTGACGCAGCACCTCTGTGTTCAGCACCGCGCCAAGTTCTTCGGCGCTAATCGGCGCGTGGCGCTCAAGCTCGGCCAGCGCCGAGAATTTGCCACCGGCATCGGCCCAAAAAGAAGCGATAAGGGCCGCTTCTCGCTCATGCATGCCATCGGCGTGGGCGATGGCAAAGAGGCCGCGAGCAATGGCTTCGGCATGATGGGTTTCAATTTTTACTTCGGGAAAAAAATGCATGGGGCTCTCCTTGAATCCTGGCAATTATCGTCTGGAACCAACGGTTAGCTTTAGGTGATGGAGCTGCTGCGCAAGTGCATCAATGGGCAGATCGGCATATTTGGCGGGCAGCATTCGGCGATTGCTGGCCTCAAAGACGGCAAGCAGCTCCATAAACTCCAGCATTTCGGTATCGCGCGACGGCAAGTAGTCGTGCGCGGCTTTTTTCAGATCGGACGCCAGCACGTCGGCATCATCGCCGCGCTGGCTGGCGTAGTCGGTGCTTAGCAAAACGACGGCCTCGATGTCGGCATTGGACAGGCCGACCATGTTTTCCAGAGCGTCGCGATCTTGCGGAAACGACAGTTGGTGCCGCACTTTGTTTTTGCGAAGCTGCGCGATGACGATGGTTTCGACCTCGGCCACGGTCTGGGGATAAAAGAAGGGAATTTTGCGGTCGAGTCGTCCGGCGCGCTTGAGGTCTATATCCACTTTATCGGGCCGATTGGACATCAGTACAAAAAGCACGCGTCCGCGATTTTGCGTGTCGGACATGAACTCTTTGATGCGGGCGATGACGCGGCTGCTCGTGCCGCCATCGTCTTCGCCTTGATTGCCAAAGGCGCGATCGGCTTCGTCAATGACCACCAGCACCTGGCCGATGGCTTGCACGACTTGCAAAATCCGCTCGAGGTTGCCTTCGGTGGCCCCGACCCATTTGCTGCGAAAGTTTTTGAATTTGATAGTGGTCAGGCCCGATTCTTTGGCAAAAGCTTCGGCGACAAAAGTTTTGCCTGTTCCCATGGGGCCGGTAAATAGCAGGCCCATGGGTACCCGCTGGCGCCGCCCCTCGCGAATGTTGCGAGCGATTTGCGCCAGGTCTTTTTTGACCTCTTCCATGCCGCCGACCACGTCAAAACCGTGCTTGGGTTCGACGAACTCGATGAGGCTATAGCACTCGCGTTCGATGATTTCGCGTTTGCGCGCAGCGATAAGCCGCAACACTTCGCTCCGCGCATCGCCATCGGTGGCCGGCGTCTGCGGACCTTCTGGCGCAATCAGGCGGCGAATCTCGTTTTTGGGCATGCCGCGGGTGATTTGGGCCAGTTTGCCGGCGCGCTCGAGCGCTTGCGGACCGCCGCCAAGGAGCTCAGTAATAAAGCGCGTGCGCTCGGCTTCGTCGTCGGTTCCGGGATCGGCCGGGGCCAAGATGCCGCGAATCTGTATCGATTTAAGGCCGGCGGTGACTTCGGTCATCATCGCCGCTTCGGCTTCCGGCATATCGGGGCGAATGTGCTTGAGCAGGGCCAGCCGTTCGGCGGCGCCAGGAATCGGCAATTGCACGGTGGCGACGCGCGGGTTGGCGACAAGCTTGGGATGTAGCTCGGACAAATTTTCGACCAGCAGAAACACCACGCTGTCGTTTTTATCCAGCGCCGGTAAAGTCGACCAGCGCTGCAAGGTGACCACCGCGGCCCGGTCGTCTGCCGTCGAAAAACTCGTCTCGCCAGCCGGAGTGACGGTGTCGGCGTACTCGATAATCAGCGCCACACCGTTTTGGGTCAAAAGCAGCCGTTCCAAAAGCGGCAGCACTTTGGCCGGTTCTTTGGTCAAAAGCAGGTCTTCAAATCCCGCGGGAATCTTGCCTTTGGAAAAGCGCACACCCGTCGAGACGTTGTACAAAATGACCAGGCTCTTTTTTTCCAGCAGCACTTTGCCGAGGAAATCCGACAGCGAAAGCAGCCGCTCGTCCGGGCTGCGCTTGTCGGTGGCGCCGTCCGGATCGTCCAGGACCAGATCGTGGACGTTGCCATACAGTACAAATTGCGAAGCTTCGCCGCGCAGATAACGTCGTCGAATTTCATCGGCCCAGATGGGCAGGCGGGCCGGCTTGGTCAGATTCATGGTGCTCATCGTTGTCGTCTCGATCTTGGCCAGGGCAGTCGCTTAGCGCGCAATCGACTGTCCAACTCCTTGAAATACCCGTTCGGTCTCGCGTGCTACTTCGCGGACGGCGTTGACGCCTTCGCGCAGGTCGTCAAGGCGCGTGCCCAGTTCAGAGGGTTCGCGCATCGAGACGATCTCATCCGCCAGCAGACGGAAAGTATTTTCCATCAGATCCATTTGTCCGCGCGCCGTCTGAAGATTGCGCCGCAGTTCTTTGTAGCGATCCTTGCGCGCTAACAGCACCTGCAGATTTTTCTGCGCTACGGTGCGCCGCTCGTCACCGATGGGCAGCTTTTCGGCCTGTAGCTGATAGCGCCGCAGATCGGCTTCGATCTCTTCAAGATTGAAGGTCGCAAGATATTTATCGTAACGCGCCCCCACCGTCGCCAGGTCGAGAAAATCATCGACGAGGTTTTCCAGCTTGCCAAGCTCGTCGCGCAACATCTCGACGCTGAAGCTGGGGTTTTCCTGGGCCAGCTTGTAAATGCGATCTTGTACTTCGCGCAGGCCGAGCGCCCGCTGACGTTCGGCGTCGGGAAGCGCCTGCCATTTTTCGAACTGCTGTTTTTTGCGCGCCGCCTGCTGTTCGCTATTCCACAGCTTGTCAAACCAGGTGCGCTGCAGCACCCGCGAGTCCGGCGCGAACAGCATCCACACGGCTTCTCCGGCGGCGGCGCACATGGCCAGCCACCAATGTCCGGTGGCGGCTGCGGCGGCTGCGGCACCGGCCATGAGCGACAGGTTATAAGGATTCAGAAATGCATAGCGAGCATAAGGCGGCGACTTTTCTTTGGCGGTGCGCTTGATCAGGCTATGTTCCGAAGTATTCGCCATTGGCCCTGCTTACTGCGAATAGACCAGTTGCAAAAGTTGCTCTTCGCACTGGCGAAACGCCGTGCTGGCTTTTACCGCCAGCGTCCGCTCGCGAAATGTCGGCGTGTCGATGCGGTGCAAGATGGACGCTGGGCGCTTGGACAGAACATAGACCGTATCGGCCAAGTACACCGCTTCGGAGACATCGTGCGTGACAAACAGGATGGTGTTGTCTTCGCGATGGGAAATGTCGATGAGCATGCCCTGCATGTCCCAGCGGGTTTGCGGATCCAAGGCGCCGAACGGTTCGTCCATCAAAAGCAGCTTGGGCTGGTTAATCAGCGTGCGAGCAATGGCGACACGCTGTTTCATGCCGCCCGAAAGCTCTTTGGGATAGCGCCCGGCAAACTGCTCCAATCCGACGGCAGCAAGAATTTTGCGCGCTTGCTCGCGGCGCTGCGCCTGCGGCACACCGCGCAGACGCAGACCGTACTCGACGTTTTGCTCGACGGTCAGCCAGCTAAACGAGGTGTACTGCTGAAAGACCATGCCGCGATCTCGGCCCGGTCCACCGACCGAATGTCCGTCGATAAGCACCTGGCCGTGGGTAGGCGGCAAAAGGCCGGCGACCGCCTTTAAGATGGTGGATTTGCCGCATCCCGACGGACCCAAAAAGACGACGATTTCACCGATGCCGGGCTTGTCCAGAATGTCAAAGGATACGCCGCGCACCGCTTCGACATCTTCGCCGCCTCGACCGCGGTAGACCACGTGCAGATCCTGCACTTGCAGCTTCAGTGCTGCCGCGCTGGCCTCAGCCATGGGCGCCCTCCCGCCAGGGAAATAGCAGACGGCCTAGGCCCCGTAGCAGTGCGTCCGTCGAAAGCCCGATGATCCCGATGATGATGACGCCGGCAAACATCTCGGCCGTTTTTAGCCGATCGCCGGCCAATTTGATGATGTATCCGAGCCCTCGGGTGGTGTTCACAAATTCCGCCAGGATGACGTAGGTCCACGAAATGGCGTTCATCACGCGAAAAGAATCGAAGATGTCGGGCATTGCCGCCGGCAACAAAACGGTGCGGATGACCTGAAAACGGCTGGCCCCAAGGGTCAGCGCGGTCTGCACAAGCTCCTCGGGAACCGCGCGGATGGCGCTGACCACGACCGGCAAAAGATAGACAAAAACGCCCAGAAACAAAAAGGCCAGCTTCTGCTTTTCGCCGATGCCAAACCATAAAATGGTCAGCGGAATGAACGCCGAGATCGGCATATAGCGCACCGGCGCCATGACCGGATCGACCAGGCGATTTATCGGCTCAAAAGAACCCATGAAGATGCCTAGCGGCAGCGCCACCGCCGCGGCACAGAAAAAGGCCGCGACGATGCGCACCGTAGAAACAAGCGAGGCATCAAGCAGTACGCGATCTCCGGTAAAAAGGTCGCGCACGAGCACGCGCAGAACTTCCAGCGGGGCCGGCAGAAATAAGGCCCCGACGATGGGTCGCGTTCCAGCGGTCAGCCCCACCCACAGTAATAGCAGCAAAAGCGGCAGCGCCAAGCCTACCCAAAGCTGATAGCTTGTCGGCAACGGCTTGCGCAGCGTCCAAACCGGTTCACGCGAACGCAAAGGCGTACGCGTCGTGCCGCGGGCTTGGGTTAAAAGTGGTGCTGGCTGCGCGGCCGGGCCGATGGCCGGCACTACGGCCGCAGGTGCCGCGGCAGCGGGCGCTGGGGCGGCAGGCGCCGCAGCGGGGGGAGCTGCGGCGTTTTTTTCTTGTGACTCGTCGGCCATCTTACTGCACGTTCAGAACGACCTTGATGTCGGTGCGACGATTTTGTTGCCGTCCCGCCTCGGTAGAGTTTGGCGCAACGGGATTTTCCGAACCATGTCCGATGGTCTGGAATCGTTTTTCGTCGATCTTGAAATTTTGAATCAAGTAATCCTTCACGGAATCGGCCCGGCGCTGCGACAAGGTGCGGTTCTGCGTGCGTGAGCCGGTGTTATCGGTATTGCCCTCGATGCGCAGATAGGTATTGCCAAATGCCGTCATGGTGTCGCCGAGCGAATCCAGAACGAAGTTCGATCCGGACATGATCTGGTCGCTGCCCGGAGTGAAATAAATGGTCAGTGACTTGTTGACGATGGCGCGTTCTTTGGCCGGATCGACCTTCTTTTTGGGATCGAACTTGAAGGTCTCGACCACCTTCTGACCCGGGTAAAAGTCGGCCAGCGCGGCGACAAAGCGGGGGTCCACGTAGTCCTTGGAATCCACGGCTTTGCTGACCACGCCCTGTTTGCGCCAGACGATAAACGCCGTGTTGAACAGCGATTCAAACTGGCTGCGGTTGCCGTCCAGTCCAAAGAAAAGAGCGTTGTCCGCGAAGCTCGTTAGCTTCAGACCTGCGAGCATGCCCGAGACATCGTCTTCAGACAGTTTCAGGGCTTTGCCGACGATCTGATAGGACTGCGCCGGATCTTTGCTAATAAAATCGATGCCGTCGAACCATCCGTGCAAAAACGCCACCAGCGTCTCCGGAGCTTTCTGAATCAGATCGTTTTGGGCGACGAGGCAGTCGGCAATAACGTTGGTGACGGCAGAAGTCGAAACCAGGACGTGCGCTTCCTCGGCACGGGCTTTGACCGCTCCGGAAAGGTCGGGTTCCCAAGTCACGGCAGCGTCGACGTTTTTCGACTTGAACGCGGCCGCGGCCAGCGGCGCCTCCGCGGTATACACCAAATTCTTTTCAATCTCCGCCTTGTCGGGGGCCGCCAGGCCCGACTGCGACAGCAAGTAAAGCAGCAACCAGTGCGAGGGCGTAAAGCGCGTGGTGGCGATCTTTTTGCCCTTCAGATCCTCGATGCTTTTTATCGTCTGCAGCGAAACGATGCCGTCGCCACCGCGCGACCAGTCCTGCTGCACAATGGCTTTGGCGGACTTGCCTTGCTCGGCCAGCGCCGAAGCTTCGCGTGCCCAAGAGTCCACCGTGTCCCACATCAGATCGATGTCACCCTTGATGAAGGCGGCCAGCTTGGCCTGCGAATCCTCGAGCAGTTTGAACTCGACATCCAAGCCGTACTTGGACATGTAGATCGACGATTTGTTACCGCCGCCAAGCCCCAGATTGGCAATGATTCCCGGCGAGTGGCCGGCCCAGGTGTTGATGCCGACGACAAGCTTGCGACCTAGCTTGCCGCCGCCGACGTTGGCTTTGCTGACGGTAACGCCGGACTTGCCAGCCTCGCGGGCGGCGCCAATCGCGCTAAAGTCATCTTTGCTGACGCCTTCGGCCGGCGGGCTTGCCGGCGCACCGGGGCCCGGTTTTTTGCCGGCCGGTTCTGTGGTTCCGGTGCCCTGATTGGCCCAGTCCTTCAGGTTTTCCCGTTTGGCATACAGCACATAGCCGACGACGCCCAGGATGATGAGGGTGATAAACAGCTTGGCGAAGGGTGTAAGTTTCATGGGCTTCTCTAAAATGGCTAAGGCTGCAACTACATCGATTTGCCGGCAGCGGCCTTGGCGGCTTTGGCGGCCTTCAGCTCGGCAAGCTGCTGGCGCGCGGTTACATCGCCGGAAGACTGACGCAGATTTTTGAGCCGCCCATCCAGATCCGTTTCGCCCAGTTCCTTGTTGAGGTTGGCCTGCGCGATTTGGGTCTTGATGTGCGTTCGCACGTTGTCCAGCGCCTTGACTTCGGCGTCTACGGAAAGTCCCTCAAGCTGGTCCTGAATGCGCATGCGCGCTTGCGCCGAATGCATCTTGGCCAGCATCGTTTCTTTTTCGGCCTTGAGCTTCTTGATCTCGTTTTGCACCGACATCAGCGATTGCTTGGCGCTGTCGGCATCCTTTTGGGCCACATCCATGTCGGCTTTGAGCTCGGCAATGTTGGCCTCCAGGGTATTTTTCTTTTGAATCAGCACCACCGCCAGGTCGTCCTGATTGGTTTCCATCGCGGCATTCAGATCGGAAGTGACCATGGCCAGCTCTTTTTGCTGATTGGCAAGCTGCTCGGTGACTTCCTCGCGCCGACGAATAATCGCCGCCGTCGCCTTCTTCAGGGCGGTGTATTTTTCCACCATCGAGTTGATGGCGTTTTCATACGCGATTTCTGGATGATCCTTCTCCACGTCGGAAATCCACAAGTTGACAAAACCCTTCCACAAGTTGGCGAGGCGGGCAAACGCGGACATCGTAGGCTCCTTTGACTTTCTCCTCTAAGGACTAGGAGATGGGGTTATGAATCTTGTCGGTCGCGCAGCTTGATCGAGATCTGCTTGACGCGTTCCACGGCCTCAGGGCCGAAAAAGTCCAGAACTTCGTGTATGCGCATCTTCTGACGGCTGCACGCCATAGTCAGGCCCTGCTGATGGGCGCGCGTTTCCTGCATGGCTTGCTTGATGCGCGTGGCTTCTTGTTCCAGCTCGTTTAGGCGCCGATTGCCTTGTTCCAGCGAGCGCTCGGTTTCGGTTTCCTCGGCACGCACGTGGCGGTCAAAAAGTGCGATGTGCAAAAGCGCTGATTCCAAGATCTGATCGATCGAAATGCCGAAGGCTTGCAGCGAGGCAGAAGCAATCTGGCGCTTCAGCTCGATGGGCGTTTGCGCCGGAAGGTTGTGCAGCAAGGTCAGCGCTTTTTCAACGCGACCTTGTTCTTCTTCAGACAAACCGCCTTTGCGCAGAACGCCGGCGAAATCCACTTTTACATCGGGTACAGCGGTCGGCTCTGGCTCTGCCGGGGAGGATGGCGCTGGGGCGGCTTCTAGGGGCATAGCCGGAATCGCGCTGACACCAGGCAGCGGTTGCGGCGGCCGTGAGCGCTCGCGGCGCGAGGGTACGCTTGGCGCTACCGAGCTGGCGTTGGCATAGCGTGCAATCAGATCGTCGACCGCCGGATCTCCAGTCGCCGGCGTTGCCGACTCGGGATCGAGTGCTTCCCCTTCACGCACCACAAAGAGGCCGAGCAAGGCATCTCCAATGCCCTTTTTCTTGTCCGCCAAAATGCCCTCCGCAAACAGGCTACTTCCTGCCCTGACACCACGTCAAGGCACCCTCTCTGGCGATGGATGGGACCTTACATCATGGCCAATTCGGCGCCGATGGTTAAAAGTAGGCGCGGATCGCCAAGCAAGTTCAGCGATGGAGCCAGCAGCC
Organism: uncultured Myxococcales bacterium; assembly: GCA_964460115.1. Taxonomy (GTDB): domain Bacteria; phylum Myxococcota_A; class Polyangia; order Palsa-1104; family JAEUJZ01; genus JAEUJZ01. The sequence continues at coordinate 82,004 of CAYWPR010000002.1, read as the reverse complement.
TGGCATAGCGATCGAAGTAAAGAAGCTGGCGCAAAATCAGCACGAAGTCATCCGGCATACGCGTGCCGTGGCGCGCCGAATTGCGCATCATTTTGGTGATGATCGCGCCGTAGTCGATATTGGCGATGCTGCCGACTAGAAACGGGCCAAACGCGTCTTGTAGGTCGTGGGCGAAGGCCGACCAATCGGCATCGCTTTTTTTGGCGCCGACCGCGCCCATCGCCGCCATGGTTTTGGCCACGGCGACAAAATCGCGGCTGGCAAAAGCCATGATGTAGTCGGCGACTTGGCGGCGCCGGAGCGGATCCAGGCGTCCGATAATGCCAAAGTCCAAAAAACCGATGCGTCCATCGTCCAGAATCATGAGATTTCCGGCGTGCACATCGCCGTGAAAAAAACCGTAGCGAATCAGGCACTGAAACCAGGCGTGCATGCCGTCGATAAGCTTACTTTCGGCTTGCTCGGCGGTGATGCCGCGCCGGCGAATTTCGGCGACATCATCGACGCGAATGCCGCGCAGCCGTTCCATCACCAGCACTTCCGAGGTGCACAGCCGGTGCACCGGCCGCGGCGCGCAAACGTCTCGCCGCCCCAGGGTTTGCATGATGCGGTTAAACTCATCCATGCGGCTGGCTTCGCCGATAAAATCCAGCTCTTCGTGAATGTTGCGCTCGAATTGCGCAACCACGGCGCGGGGATTGGCGTTGCGCACGCGCGGAATCTGCTGCAAAAGATCGGCGCCAAAGCCCAGCATGCCGATATCGGCGCGCACAAGTTCGCGCAGGCCGCAGCGCTGCACTTTGATCACGAGCTCGCGCTCGACTTGGTCGTCGTCCTTGCCGATGGCGCCGTACACTTGCGCAATCGAGGCCGAGGCCAGCGGTCGGCTTTCAATCGAAGTGAAAAGCTGCCCAGGCGGGCGGCCAAAAGATCGGCGCAGCGTGCTTTCGACAAGCGGCCAGGGTTCTGGCGGAACTCGATCCAGGCAATGCTGAAATTCCTTCACGTAGCGATCGGGAAACAGGCCGCTAGACGAAGCGATAAGTTGCCCAAATTTGATGTAAGTCGGCCCAAGCTGCTCAAAACATAGCCGCAGCGCGCGCGGCCCGGCGTTCTGACGGTTACCCTGCATGCGAAGTCGCAGATAGGCAACAAACGCCAAAAGCAGCTTGTAGGCGGCAAAAAGTGTACGGCGCAGGGGCGGATGGCCCAGAAACATTCCCGTCAAAGCCAGAACAAAGGCCAATAGCGCAAACCAGGCCGCAAAACCGCCAAGTGCATAAAAAGCCGTCACCATCATGTTACGCAGTCTACGCCCTGATCCGGGTTCCGGGGAGAGTGCTATGCTTCATTCCGTGAAGCCCAAGGACTTTGAGCAGGCGGTTTTGGAGTTGGCGATGACCACACGGGTGCCGCTGACCCGCGCCAATATCGTGTTTTACAGTGGAGTTTTTGCCAAACAAGCCGACAAATTGCTGGATAGCATGGTTCGCGATGGCTTGCTGGAGTTTGACAGCGATGACAATGGCGATCTTTTGTACACGGTCGCGGGGGCGCAGCGTCCGGCGGCGGGACCGACCCAGTTGACGCGATGTAGCGCCTGTCAAAAAGCCACTGGAACCGGATCGCGCTGCACGCGCTGCGGGCGGCTTTTGGATGCGCATCTGCGCGCTCTCAAAGAAGACGTCGAGCGGGCGGGAAGCGCCCTGGATCTGGTTCGGCGCGGCAGCGATTTGGTCCGTCCCGGTGGCCAGGCCGGCGACAAAAATCTGGTGCTCGCTGGTTTGCTGGGGCTTTTCGGACCACTCGGCTGGTTTTATGCTGCGCCCGTCAAAGAAGCGGGTGTCGCGACGCTTTGCTTGATTGTTGCGGCCAAGCTGCTTCCGGCCATCCTGTTTTATCCGCTGATGTCGCTCTTGGTACCGCTTTCGGCTTTGCTGGGGGCGATGTACGCCTGGCGTTATAACCGCACCGGTCGGCGCTCGAGCTTGTTTTTGGAAGAGGGAGGAACGGGCGGCTGATGTTCGCGGTAGAGCTACGGCCTCTTGATCCGGCTGCCGATCTTCAGGCGGCGAGCGCGCTTTTGGAAGCGGCGCTGCCCTGGGACGGAGCCAAGGTGGTGGCCGCCGAAAAGCTTTTTTCGGCAAATGGCCGGCGCGTGGGCCATGCAATCGGCGCCTTTGCGGCAGATGATCATCGCTTGCTGGCCGTGCTTGTGCGCGCGGGCCGATGGATTAAATTGCTGGCGGTTCATCCGACTGAGCGCCGTCGCGGCATTGGCACGATGCTTCTTGAAGCGGCCCGGGCTGCGCTTGGGATCGAGTTTTTCGAAAAGCCGCGTCCCAAATTGCGCGTCGGCGATCACGCCGGCAATTATTTAGGCCCGGGAATTGATGAGCGCGAAGAAGGCGGCCAGGCGTTTTTGCGCGCGCGCGGATTTGCCGAAGTCGCGCGCAACCTGAATTTGCGTGCGCCGCTTGCGCAAAATCCTTGTTTGCGTGAAGACCACATCGCCGCGCTTTGCCAGCGGGCCGAACGGGGCGGCTACGTCGTTCGTCGGACTACGGCCGCCGATGTTTCGGCGCTGCTCGACTTGGTTTCTTCCGCATTTTCTCCGGTATGGGCGCACGAAGTCCAGCGTGCCCTAGGGCCGGAACTTGGTGGCGCCGCGGCGGCTTACACGCCGAAGCTGCCTGAAGGCCCCGGTGTGCATGTGGCGCTCGATGCGAGCGGCACGCCGGTCGGCTTTGCGGCCCACGATGGCAACAATCGAGGCCTGGGCTGGTTTGGGCCCACCGGGGTGCTTCCCGCGCATCGCGGCCACGGACTCGGCGAACTACTGCTTTTGCATTGCTTGCGCGATGTCGTAAATCGTCCGGAGGGGGGCGTAATCGCCTGGGTCGGCCCAGTCGAGTATTATGCTCGCACCTGCGGAGCGAGTCCGCATCGCCGCTTTGTCGTCTATGAGGAGTCGTAATGCAGGGGGTCTTTGGCACGCCGCTGCGCGGCATGGTTTTATGCGCAGGCATGGGCAGCCGGCTAAAAGGCCTAGGGGCAGAGCTGCCTAAGCCTTTATTGCCGGTTTGTAATCATCCGCTGGTGACGTATGCGTTGGCGCTTCTGCGCGGCTTTGGCATCACCGAAGTCGGCGTCAATCTGCATCACCACGGAGAGATGATTACCGAAACGCTGGGCTCGGGCTCTGACTACGGCGTAAATATTCATTACTCAACCGAAACCGAGCTTCTGGGAACCGGTGGAGGCATTCGCCGCCTGGGCAACTATTTGACCCACGGAGGTCGCGAACCCTGCGTCATCGTCAACGGCAAAATTCTGATTGATGTCGATCTGGAAGTTGTTTTGGCGCTGCACCGCATCACCGGGGCCAATGCCACCATGGTGCTTGTGGAAACGCCGGATGCCGACAAATGGGGGGCTGTTGAAGTGGATGGCGATGGCCGAATTCATCGGCTGCTCGGCGAATCCGGACCGCATCCCACGCCTTCGCGGCTGCTCAAGTGCATGTTTACCGGCGTGCATATCGTTGAGCCGGGACTGATTGAACGGCTGCCCGAAAATGGCCCTTCGTGCATTATTCGTCAGGGCTATCTGCCGGCGCTGCGCGAAGGCGAGATGCTGTCCGCCTACGTCATTCCGGGCTACTTTTTTGAGCACTCGACTCCGGCGCGCTATTTACAAGGCAACGTCAATGCGCTGCGCGGATTGGCGCGACTGCCGCATCTGCCGGGGCCGCTTGTCGGGGTCAGTGCGCGTGCGCAAGTATCGCCCCGTGCGGCGCTGCGACCCCCGGTATGCATCGGGGCCGGCGCCGTCATCGAAGATGGCGCCGTCATCGGGCCCGATGTAGTGCTTGGCGAAGGGGCGCATGTCGAGCGCGGCATACACATCGAACGCAGCGTCGTCTTTGCCGGTGTGCGCGTCAAAACCGGCTTGGGCATGCCGACGCTTCTCCGCGATTCGATTATCACCAAACAGGCAGTCTATTCGGCCACCGCAACGTAGAGGCGAGGTACCCATGAGCGAGAAAACATCAGAGCGGGCGCCGCCGCATCCGGTGCAAAGTCCATCTCAGTCCGCGCTCGACAGCAAAGTCAACACCGCCGCGCTTTCCCCGAGCGAGCGAGCGGAGCGTGAGCTGGCCAAGATGGATGAGGAAATGGACGCGATTCTTGGCAACAAAAGCAACCGCGAGGCACTTATGAATTCCCCTGAGCAAGCTCTACAGCCGCCGCAAGGGCGCAGCGTGACTCCATCGGTGGCTCCGCCGATTGCGGCCAGCAATTTCAACCACATGGTTCTAAACTGCATCGTGCCTGGCTCGGGCTCGCTATTACATCGCAACTATGGCGTCGGAATGTTGCAACTGGGCATGGCCGTTGCGGCGCTGCCGACTTTGTTTTCCGGACGGATCTTGCTGGCCATTTTTCTGTCCATCGTGGCATATGTCTGGTCGGTGATAAGCGGCATTGGCTTTTTGAGCCAGCCCCGCACCAATTCCTGGAAATAGACGCGATTTTAGCGACAAGCAGAAACAGGCGATGATTCCCTACAAACGACATATCTTCATTTGTACAAACCGCCGCGATCCGCAAAACCCTAAAGGCTCTTGCGCCAATAGCGGCTCGGAAGAAATCTGTACCGCCTTTAAAAAAGAGGTCGCCGAGCGCGGTCTGCGCGGTCAGGTACGGGCCAATTCTTCAGGCTGCCTGGATCAATGTGCGGGCGGACCCACCGTGGTCATTTATCCCGAAGGCGTCTGGTACACGGTAAAAACCGTGGCCGAGGTCAAAGAGATCGTAGAAGAACACGTGATGAACGACCGGCCGGTCGAACGCTTGAAAATGAAAGGCTCGGCTTAAGCGGCGCGGTTTAGTCTGCGCTGCGCCATGACCCACTGCGGCACGCCTATCGCTGCCAAAAGAAAGCTGCCCAGGCAGCTTTTTGCACCGAACAGCGTCGCATCCAAGCCCAAACCAAGCTCACCTTGCTGATTGTGCACTGCGGCAAGAATCAAATAAGAAAAACCCCATAAAAATACGAGCCACGCTGCCGCCACAAACGCCATTCCTGTACATTTTTGCAGGTATGACAATGAGGGAAAAATTGCCGGACTGCGTAATTCGTTACGCACTGCGAACGGAACAACGCTGCTACTGCGTAAAACGGGTGGCAGGGCTTGCGTGCTGTTCATCGGGACGCGCAAATTGGCCAGTAACTTGGCATCGGCTTTGACGGCCCCTGAAGGTGTGGACAATGACAACGGTAGCTCTCGAATGGAGGTCAATATTTGTTTCATGAAAACCCCCGGCGTCACGATCGCATAGCAAAGACAGGGCCGAATAAAGGGAGCTGAGCCGAAGTTATTTTCCGTCGGCAAAATGGTCCGACAAGGAGCAAATGATTGCACAACGCAGTGCGTCAAAAACGGCCGGCCAAGTTTCCGCCCAAAGCGGCGGCTGGAACTGCATTCCCGACGTGGTATGGTGTGCGCCGTGATTCGCCTGGTTGGCATTCGCAAGCAGCACAAAGACCCGCGGGCTCCAGCCGTCTTAGATGGTATTGATCTTGCCGTCGCAGCTGGTGAGACCTGCGGTTTGTGCGGACCCGGTGCGTCCGGCAAAAGCCTGCTTCTGAAGATTCTTTGCGGGCTCGTCCGTCCCGATGCGGGAACCGTCGAGGTGAACGGCGTCAATTTGCAGACCGCCACCATGGCCGAGATGCGCAGCGCCCAGGCCAGCATCGGGACGCTATTTCAAAACAACGCTTTGTTTGATTCGATGTCGGTCTACGACAACGTCGCGTTTCCGCTGCGTCAGCGCGCCTTGCAAAGCCGCAGCCAGCCTGATGAGGCAGCCATTTCTGAGCGCTCGCACGAGGCGCTGCGCGGCGTCGGGTTAGCTGCGCACATGGCCAAGATGCCTTCGGCCTTATCAGGCGGCCAGCGCAAACGGGTGGCTTTGGCGCGCGCGGTGGTTGCGCGACCGCCCATCATTATTTACGACGAGCCAACCGCCGGACTGGATCCGGTGACCACCGCCAAAGTGTATGACCTTTTGCACCGCGAACGGAAAGAGACGGGCGCCACCGTGATTTTGATTTCCAGCGATATTCCAGCGTTGCGGGCGTTTGCGCCGCGGCTGCTGATGCTTTATCGCGGACGGCTGCGCTACGATGGGTCTGCCGAGTCCATCGAAGCCAGTTCTGATCCGGTGGTTCGTCAATTCATTCGCGGCGAACTGGATGGGCCTTTATGAGCCGTCTTTTGCGGTCCCTTGGCGAATGGGTGTTGGCGCTGTGTCGGCAACTTGGCGGCATGACGCTGCTTTGCGGCTCCGTCATCTGGGCCTTTTTGCGCGGCCGCTGCGATGGTCGCGAGCTTTTGCGCAATCTGTACAAGATGGGTGTGGTGTCGGTGCCCATCGTGGCGCTGACCGCTTTTTTTACCGGCGGCATCATGGTGATTCAGTCGGGCATCTTCGTGCGGCGTTTTTCCGCCTATGGCCTACTCGGCTGGGGCACCGGCTTTGCGGTGTTTCGCGAAGTCGGGCCGATTCTGATTGGGCTCATGTTTTCTGGGCGCGTCGGTGCCAATAACACCGCGGAACTTGGAACGATGACCGTGACCGAGCAAATAGACGGGCTGCGCGCCCTCTCGATTGAGCCCGTGGCATTTCTCATCGCGCCTCGAGTGCTGGCCATGATGGTCGCGATGTTTTGCCTGGTCGTTATCGGAGACGCCATCGCCATCGGCGGCGGCATGCTTCTAGGCAAGCTGCTTTTAGGGGTCGAGTTTTCTTCGTTTTTTTCCTCCTTCGCGGAAAACGTCAAACTTTGGGACCTGCTTGTGGGCCTGTGGAAGGGAGTATTTTTCGGCTTTGCCATTGCGCTGACGAGTTCGCACTACGGATTGACGGTACGCGGCGGCGCGGTCGGGGTCGGACGAGCGGTCAATAACGCCGTGGTTGCAGCGGCCTTGACCATCATGATTTCTGACGATGTGCTGACCTTGGTGCTGCGGTGAAAAAAACCGCGAAGTCTACGCACTGGTTTGGCTTTTTGCGCGTGGCTGGACGCTTTGCGCTGCTTGTGGCGCTGATTCTGCGCGGGGCCGTGCGGCGGCGCTGGGCAACGGGCGAGCTATGGCGGCAAATGTATCAGGTGGGCAATCGCTCGCTTCTGTTTGTCGTCATGACGCTTGGCTTTATCGGCATGGTTTTGGTGTTTCAGACCTGTTTGCAGATCAATCGCGTGACCGGCGATTTGTCGCAGGTGGGCGCCGAGTTTGCCAAGATTCTGGTTCACGAGTTTGGTCCATCGCTGTGCGCCATGATGCTGGCCACCCGAGTCGGGGCCGGAATCGCGGCGGAAGTCGGATCCATGGTGGTCACCGAACAAGTCGATGCTTTGCGCATGTGCGGCGTCGAACCTGTCGAATATTTATTGGCGCCGCGGTTTTTGGCGACGCTTTTGATGACCGGGTTTTTGACGGTATTTGCCATTGCCTCGGCGCTGGCCATGGGGGCGCTGACCGCGTACCAAAGTTTTCACGTCAGCCCGTCCGTCTTTCTGAATTTTTCCAAAGTCGAATACGGCGACTTGTTAACCGGCGGCATCAAATGCCTGTGCTACGGCGCGGCCATTCCGGCGGTATCCGGATTTTGCGGCTTTGCAGCTGGCGGCGGCTCCGAGGGCGTGGGCTGGGCGACTACGCGGGCCGTGGTGGCTTCTTCGTTTATGGTGATCGTTTTGGATTTTCTGATCTCAGGGGTTGCGATGTTCACTCTGCAACTTGGATAAGCCTGCCCCGTTGCGAGGGCAGCATCGAGCGCGTAGACTGCGCTTATGTTTGGGCTTGGTCCGACGGAACTTATCGTGATTTTAATCCTGGGCGTTCTTTTGCTGGGGCCTCAGCGCATTCCCGAAGCGGCTAGCAGCCTCGGCAAAGCCATTCGCAGCTTTCGCCGCGCCACGCGCGAGCTGCGCGATCAGATCGATATCGAAGATGAAGTTCGACGGCCGCTGGAAGATTTGCGCGCCGCTTTGCGCGATGAACCGGCGCCGCTTCCGCCACCGGCCGCGCCGTTTCGACCAAGCCCGCCGAGCGAGCCGATTCACAGCACCGCACCCGAGCCGGCTTCTGAAAAAGAACCGGCGGCGGAACCGGATGCCGCCGCCTTGTTCAAGCCTCAGGCGCATAAATGAGCAGCGTCGACACTCCGCGCGCCCTGCCGTCGGCGATTTCCGACGAAAAGCGCATGCCCTTTTTAGATCACATCGGCGAGCTGCGCCTCCGTCTGCGCAATGGCCTTATCGCCATCGTTTTGGCCACTATCGGCTGTTATCTTTTTCGCGGCGCGCTGTTTCGCATGCTGGCGCGACCGCTGGTTTCGGCTTTTCTCAAGGCCAAAGCCGCCGGCATTACCGGGCAGCTTATCTTTACAAGTCCGGTCGAAGCATTTTTGGTGCTGTTAAAGACAGCGCTTGTGGCGGCGATTTTTATCGCCTCGCCCGTGGTTTTTTTTCAGCTTTGGGCGTTTATCGCGCCAGGACTTTATCCGCACGAAAGGCGCTGGGCCCTGCCCTTTGTCGTCATTGCGGTTTTGCTTTTTGTCGGCGGTGGTCTGTTTTGCTACAACTTCGTGCTGCCGGCCGGCTACGAATTTTTTCTGACTGCGGCCAAAGATGCGACCACCAAGCTACTTGGCGATATCGGCTCGGACATTCAGATTCAGGATGCGCTGAGCATTCGACCGATGATCAGCATGGACGAGTACTTCGGCCTGACACTGACTTTGCTTCTGGTATTTGGCGCGGTGTTCGAGCTGCCTCTAATTCTGTCGGTGCTGGCCTTGCTTGGCGTGGTGACGGCCGGTTCGCTGTGGCGCTGGAATCGCTACGCCATTTTAATGTTCGCCATTGCTGGCGCCATTTTGACGCCTGGCGATTTGGTCATCGGTCAATTAGCAATGACCGGCTCGCTCACGGTGCTGTATAACCTGAGCATCATTGTCGCCTGGTTCGTACAGAAAAAACGTCGCGCCGCCGAGCAAGCCGAGGATTTGGTCGAAGATTCCTAAGCGCTTGGCCGCAGTCTGTAAGCAAGCCCGATAAGGCCGTTTTATGAACATGAATGCGAGAAAGATGCCGGTGATCAGAAACACAAAAGCCAGTTTGCGGGCATGGATGGGACTTGCGCTGGGGCTTTTGGGGCTTTGGCGCATCCCAGGCGCCAGCGCCGAAGGCCTTACACCGGCTCGTAGCGTCGCGCCGCCGCGGCTTTTGGCGTTGCGCTTTGGACGGCTTATCGACGGCAAAGGCAAAGTGCAAAAAAATGCCGTTATCGTCGTCGAAAATGATCGCATCAAAAGCGTCGGCGATGCCACCACGCAAATTCCCGAAGGAGCGCAGGTACACGACCTGTCGGCGTACACGGCGATTCCGGGGCTTATCGACGTTCATACGCACCTGACTTACTACTGGGATCAGCGGCCGGATACCAAGCCCTGGGACCAGCTTTTTCTGCGGATGCCGGCCATGACGGTATTTCTGGCGCAGAGCAACGCGCGAAAAACGCTGGAAACCGGAGTGACCACCGCGCGCGACCTCGGCTCGACGGACTACATGGACATTGCGATGCGCGACCTCATCAATCGCGGCGCCATGCTGGGTCCGCGCATGCTGGTCGCCGGCTATGGTTTGCAAGCTACCGACGAGCCGCCTAAACCAGGGCACATTTCTCCGGCCAACGGACGCGCTGATGGCGTGCCTGAGGTCCTGCGTGTCGTTCGTCAGCAGATTGCCGCGGGTGTGGATTGGATCAAAGTCTACGGCTCAAGCGGCAGCGGCGACGATGTCAGCGGCTATCAAACCTTTGGCTTTGACGAGCTAAAAGCCGCCGTGGATACGGCGCATCAGCATAACAAGCGCATCGCCGTCCATTCGTACGGGGCGGCGGGGGCGCGCGATGCCGTGCGCGCCGGCGCCGACTCTATCGAGCATCCGACAGATTTGGATGACGCCACTTTGGCCGAGATGGTACGCCGCCGCACCTTCTACGTGCCGACCATCGACCACAATCGGTACTATGCCGACAACGCCAAAGCGTTCGGCTACACCGCCGAAGCGGTTAGTAAACTGCGCGCCTTTATGACCCGCAACCTGGAGACCGCGCGGCGCGCGCATCGCGCTGGCGTGCGCATCGCCATGGGCAGCGATGCCGTCATGACCATGTTTGGCGAAAACACCCGCGAGCTTGGCTGGTTTGTGCAAGCGGGGATGACTCCGGCCCAGGCCCTGGCCACCGCCACGACCACTGCCGCAGAGCTGCTTGGAATGGAAAATCGCCTGGGTGCGCTTTTGCCCGGCTACTACGCCGACATCGTGGCCCTTGAAGGCGATCCTCTGGCGGACATTTCCGCGGTCATAAACGGAGTGCGCTGGGTCATGCGCAGCGGCTACGTCGTGGTCAATCGCATAAACTCGGCAACGGCTGCAGCACCGGGCCGGTAGCCGTTTTAGCGCGCCGAAAGACTCTCTTGTGCCGCGGCCGGCGGGGTTTGAGCAGTATGCGGTGGCAGCCGGCGAATTACGTAGGCCGGGCTATCGGGGGCTGCGGGCTCGCGGTAGCGGGTCATCTCGGCCGCATAAGACATCTTGCCCCATTCCAGCCAGCGTCGGAAATTGTCGGCATCCTGCGCGATATATTCGTAGCTGCCGTTCATGCGGGCTCGAGTGCGCAGCACGATCGATTGATTGTCCACAGGCAACGACAAAATACTTTTGCGAAAGCCGGCGGTATAAGGAAAGTAGCGCTCGGCATTAGATAGATACAGCACTCGAACCACGGCGCCGACCCGCTGCGCGGCGCTGCCGATGCTGGCCATGGCGCCCCCAATGCTTAAATCGCCGCGAACCATGACGACGCGCCCGCTGCGAAAAAGCTCGACGAGGTAGCGATACTGATCGATATCGTTCATAAACCAGCTTATGCCGAGGGGCCGATACATCGCATCGATGCGCCGCAGACGTCTAGGAATGGAATAATGCGCCATGCGGTAGGCGTGCAGCATTCCGGCTCGCGTCGCTGCATCGTTGCTTTGGGTGCTGATGAGCTCTTCAACGCGACGCACATTGCGCTCGTCCCACAGATCCAAAAAATCCTGCGGGGTCGGTGCGTTTAGAAAAAGCATGCGGTAGACGCGGTGCAAATCGACAACCACTTGATCGAAGTCAAGAAGCACCAAAAGCTCGGGCCGCGCCCAAGCGGCCATTAAGTAATTCTGATCCGTGCCAACGCCGACAAATAATCCGCCGCGATTGTAAAGCGAGCTGCGCCAGACATAATGATTGTCTTCGTTGGAGACGATGTAGTGGGTATCGCGAACTAGCGATGGAGGTTGCGGATCGGTAGACAATGTCGCAAAGGCCTGCTCCCAGGCCGGCAAGAGCGGTCCTGGCAAGCTCAGGGCCGGCGCTTGAGCTTGAGCCGGAACTGGAGTTTGAGACGGAGCTTGAGTTTGAGACGGAGCTTGAGTTTGAACTTGTGGCGGGGCCGGAGGCACCACATCCGCCCAAGCGGGCCGTGCGGTCGAACTCGAAACCCATAACAGGCAGGCACTTAGCCAGCCAATACGCGCCAGCCGATTTTTCAGACGCGGCGCACCTATCCTTGCCGTACGCGACACGTAATTAATCCGAATGCCAATTTGCCTTATTGAAAAATTTCATTCACCGGCTTGCCGGCGATGCGGGTAAGCGGTTGCAGACCCAAAACCGATAGGGCAGTGGCCGCGGTGTCCATCGTCGAGATGGTTCCACGAATGGAATAGCCTTTGCGCACCCCCGGGCCGACCGCGATCCAAGGAATATTGCGATCGCTAAGCAGCGCCCCGGAATGGTTGTGGTTATGTCCCCCATGATCCGCCGAAACGATGACCAGGGTTTCGTCGATAAGCCCTGAGCGCTCGAGCGCTTGGTAAATCGTTCCCAAGCAAGCATCCGAATCGCGTGCGGCACGTTTTTGATCTTCCGACATCCATCCCGCGGAGTGCCCTTTTTCGTCGGGATCCGAAAAATGAACGAAAGTCAGCGCCGGTTTTTCCTGCACGATATAACGCGCTGCTTCTTCGCTGACCTTCTTACAGTAATAGCCGGGGCGTTGAAACACGTCGACAGCGCCTGGCGGTATGATGTGGCGCAGTTTGAACTTTCCGACGAAAGCGGCGGTTTTCAGTCCGTTGTTCTCGGCGGCGTTGAAAATGGTCGGAACGTGAATGTAGCCCTTTTGCGGGCGCCAGTTGTTCCAGGTCAGCCCGTGCAGATTCACATCCACGCCCGAAAGCATCGAAGCATGCGAGGGCAGCGTCGACGCAGTGCGAATGGTGCGAGCCCGCCAAGTATAGGCGCCGATATGATACAGAAGCTGATGCCACGGCATGCGCTGCTGGTAGATGAGCTCTGGCCGCATCCCGTCTTCGCTGATGATCACCACGTGGCGCAACTTCGAGGCCGAATCCGCGGCAACCACGCCATTTGGCAACGGATACGCGGGCTCGGACGGCGCCAAATGGTTAGAAAGCGGCTCGGCATGTGCCGACCGAGTCGAAGCCGGTAAAGGCCACAGGGCAAAATTCTGCTCACCCCCAAGACCCAGACATAGAGCAGAGGCGGCTACCAAGCGAAGCAGTGGATGCTGAAAACCCACGGGCTCAGCGTATCGCGACGGACCTTTCTTTACAAGGACTTCGCAATGCCCAATTCGAAGATCGGCTTAATTTTTGATAGCTAAGAACGAATTAGGTGTGGGCGTTACTGGATTCGAACCAGTGACCTTTGGCTTCGGAGACCAACGCTCTATCCAGCTGAGCTAAACGCCCATTTTGACAACAAACGTAAAAAAACAGAGTGCGATTGGTACACTTTTGGCTTTCTGCGAGCAAGAGAAATTTCCGCGATGCAGGCCACCGCGTGCGTACTGTGCTAAGGTCGATGTATGCCCTGCTGCTTCCCGTCGTAATTCGTTTTCGATTTGTGAAGAGGTAGGGGCGCGGGCATGAAGGAGAAAAACGGTGAAATCATCCTCGATGTACTCCGTGTCTCAGCAGGCAAAAGCCATCCTGCAAAAGCTTATTTCACCCCATCGGCGCGGGTGCGTACACGTCGGAGCCGTCGGTTTGACCTGTGCGCTTGGCATGGTCGGCTTGGGAAGCTGTAACAACTTCTTTTTGGATCATGCGGCTGACGACGAAGCGGCGGTCGAGGCGCTGGATGCCTCCACGGCTTTGCCGGAACTCGTCGTAGATTTGGACGACCATCTAAGTGACAAGCAAGTGCGCGAATTGGCGAATCGCTACGGGGCGCGTTTCACCGCCGATTCAAGCTATGTAGCGCATGACCGCATCTATCGCGTCAACTTGCTTGAACCCAGCAAAATCGACATAGCTATGCGCCGGCTGGGGCAACTTTTGACCGCTCTGCGCCGCGATATGCAGGTCGAGGCGGCGGACTGGGCGCTGCTTTACCGCATCCCCGAAACGGCGCCCACCGCTTTGACAAGGGCTGCCGATGAAGCCTTGCCGGTGGCTAAGTCTCCAAAAACCCTAGACAGCCCCGAAAAGCGTCAGTTTGTTCCAAACGACCCGAAATTTCAGTTTCAATGGCATTTGGCGCAGATTCATATGCCCGAGGCGTGGCTGCGCAACCAGGGTCAGGGCGTGGTGGTTGCCGTCGTCGACACCGGCGTCACCCCGGTCGAAGACCTGGGCGGAACCGAGCTAGTGCCGGGCTGGAACTTTGTAAATAACTCTGCCGACACGCGCGACGATCATGGGCATGGCACCCATGTCGCCGGCACCATCGCCCAGACCACGCATAACGGCATCGGCGTCGCCGGCGTCGCCTACCAGGCCAAGATCATGCCGATCAAAGTTTTGTCGGGCAGCGGCTCGGGCTCGGTGGGCGGCATTGCCGAAGGCATTCATTGGGCCACCGACCACGGCGCTCGCGTCATTAATATGAGCCTGGGCGGGCCTTTTTATTCGCAACTATTGGCCAAAGCCGTGCGCTATGCCCATGAGCATGGGGTCGTTGTTGTCTGTGCCGCTGGCAATGATGGCCGCGGCAAGGTTAGCTATCCGGCGGCCAATTTCGGCGCTGTGGCCGTCGCTGCGACTCAATACGATAAGGCCACTACGTTTTATTCCAACTGGGGCAAAGAAATTTCGATTGCGGCGCCCGGCGGCAACACGCGCCTTGATCAAAACGGCGATGGTGTTCCCGACGGCGTTTTGCAGAACACGGTCACGCCCGGCAACATCGACAAGCACGACTATTTGCTGTTTATGGGCACTTCCATGGCGGCTCCTCATGTTGCCGGCGTCGCCGCACTTTTGGTCAGTGCCGGTGTAAAAGACCCCGCCCAGGTGCAAGCGCTTCTTGAAAAAACGGCGCACAAGCCCACCGCCTATCGCGGCAAGCACGATCCGCATTATGGAGCCGGCATCATTGACGCCAACGCCGCTTTGATCGAGGCTTCGGCGCACCACACCACGCATCACAGCGATGCAGAGAAGCCTTATCGCCTGCTTGGCTGGTTGGCTTTTGTGCTGGGCATGCTGCTTTCGGTTCGGCTTTCCCGCTCGATCGCGCAGTAACACCTCTCGTTTCTTCCGCCACAGCATCAGATTCAGCGATGGGCTCGAATCGGCCTAGGCGCCGATCTGCCTAAGCTCATGCATTTCTTTTGTGCAGAGTCTTTCTTCCCAAACAGAACTCGATATGATGCCGGCATGTTGAAGCCAACCTCCTGTGCCATTCGAACGACAATTCCGTTCATTTTGCTGGCGCTTGTGGCCTGCAACAGCCAAGTGGTTCCTTCAGACGGGAACTCAGGAGGTGCAGATTTAAGCGTCCCTGGAGGCAAAGGGGGCCCGGAGGATGGCATGTCTCAGGGCTCGAGTGATGGGGGCGACAGCGGTACCCCGGATATGTCCGGCAAGCCGCCAGGTTCTACATGTACAGGCGACGGCGAATGTATGGGCGGCGCCTGTAAAGCGGTTGGTGAAGGCGGTGCCACGATTTGTGTCGCAGCCTGTACATCGCAGTCCGATTGCGCGGCGCTACCGGGAGGACTTTTTTGCGAGCCCAAAGCCGCCGGTTCCAGCGAGGGCTACTGCATTCCGCCAAGCCCTCTGCACTGCGCCGTCTGTACTCGCGATCGCGATTGCGGCGTTTTGGCCGAGAGCTGTTCTTTGGTCCCAGGCGATATCGCGCCGGCTTGCCACATCGATTGCTCGCTGAGCACTGCCGCCTGCCCCGCCGATTACACCTGCCAAACCGTCAATCAAGGACCGGCGGGCACCGCGCGCAAACTGTGCGTGCCCAAGCTCAATGTCTGCTTGGATGCGCTCGGCGGGTTCTGCGATCGCGGCATCGAGCTGCCGCAGCCTTGCCAACGCACAAACGATGCCGGCATCTGCATCGGACAACGCGTGTGCTTGCCGGCCGGGCGCTTTGATCGGTGCGGAGCCTCGGTGCCGCAATATTTATATTGTGGCCAGATGGCTACTCCGGGTTGCACGCTAAAATTAGCCCCCGATGCTACCAATGACAGAAACAACTGCGGCGCTTGCGGTCACGCCTGCGGCAGCTCCGAAGACTGCTGCAATCGAGTTTGCGCGCCGCTGAACACCGCCGCCAACTGCGGCGCTTGCGGCAGAGCCTGTGCCTCAGGCAGCGATTGCTGCGGCGGAGCTTGTACCTCTATCGGAACGCCGCAAAACTGCGGCGCCTGTGGACGGGCCTGTCCCGGACTGGGATCCTCCACCTCCGATCCCTACTGCGACGCCAGCCGTACCTGCGGAATGTCCTGTCGCGGTGATAATTACGACGTCGATCAGCGCCTCGACAATGGCTGCGAGATCCTCGACATCCTGCCGCCTGGGCACACCCAAAGCAGTGCATCCTACCGCGGCGAAAAAGACTGCTGGGATGGCTCCAGCAGCGACACGTTTGACGAATATCTTATGTCGGATCGTCGAGCACACGCCAATCCGCCGGTTGTGCCTTGGAACGGCACCGTCGGAGCTGCGCCGGAGTGGTGGAAAGTACGAGCAACTGGCGGTGTATGTACCAATGACTATTTAGTGACCTTCAGCACCAGCGGCGGCAGTGCTTTGTCTTGCTATACGCTGACCATCTTCACGAATAAGGGCAGCAACAGCGTGACGATCAGCGGCAATAGCTGGAACAGCATGTCTGGCGGCACGAGTTCTTACTCTAGCGATTCGGACATCTACTTCCTGGTAGAGAAAACCTGTACATCGCCGAGCCCGGAACGAGTTCACTACACGGTGTCGTATCACCTGTGAGGTACCTGGCTTTCATCGCGGTTCTGGTCGCCGGCCTGGCCGGCTGTGCGGTCACCGACGGAAATTTTGGCGACACGCCCCTGCCGATGGGGTGCCAGGGGCTGTCTTGCCAGGTGCCCAAGTGTGACAGCGGTCGCGATACGGTTTTGCGCGGGCGGGTCACTGCTCCAAATGGCAATGATTCCATTCGCCAAGCCGTCGTCTACATTCCGGAAAGCGGCCAAACTGTGCCGCTATCGCCAACGCTTGGTTGCGAGCTTTGCCGCAGCAAGTTTGAAGGACGTACCGTTGCCTATTCCTACACCGACATCAACGGTCGCTTCGAATTGCACGGAGTTCCCGCTGGTGCGTCCATTCCGGTGGTCATTCAAAAAGGTCGCTTTCGCCGTCTGTTTCAAGTGCCCGTGCAGCCATGCCAGACGCAGGAAGTGGCAATAAATGACGGAAATCTAGCTCTGCCCAAAAACCGTCAAGAAGGAGATCTGCCACAGATGGCCGTGGCGGCCGGGGATCACGACGCCATCGAATGCGTGTTGCGCGATCTGGGCCTAGATCCCAAAGAGTTTGTCGTGCCCGATGCGAACATGGGCCCCGGCGGTCCCAATCCGGCGCCTGCTTCCGGTGCTGTGCATCTTTACAACAATCAGAAGTTTGGAACTCCCAGCTTTCCCGGCCAGCTTGAGTTGCCGAAGCTGCTTAGCGATCGCGAGCGGCTTTTTCGCTACAACGTCGTGTTTCTTGACTGTGCGGAAACCACTTATTCTTCGACGCTGCTGACAAATGAAGCGGTGCGAAACAATCTGCGCGACTATGTCGCCGCCGGTGGCCGGCTTTATGTAACGGACTGGTCCTACGATTTTATTCAGCAGATTCCCGAGTTTTCTCCCTTTATCTGCTTTGATGATGATCAGCCGTGCACGATTACCACTCCGCACGGCTTTCATACCGCCAAAGACCACGGCGGAACCTCCGACCCATTGCGGGCCACTGTCGAGCAAACTTTCCCCGGCGGACGGGCATTGGCTGATTGGCTAGGCCAGCTTTCTCCACCGGTAAAGCCCGACAACGTGCCGATTCAAGATCTGCTTCCGGGCTGGGTCATGGTGCGGCAGACGGCGCTGGACCCGATTGCGCATCCCTCGACGGTATGGTTGACCGCTACGGCCAAGAATTTGCGCCGCCCCTTGACCTTGAGCATCGATTATCCGCCTCAGGCGATTTGCGGTCGCGTGCTGTTTAGTTCGTATCACACACGCGATCGGCAGCAGTCGGGAACATTTCCGGCCTATTGTCCGGCGACTATCGGCGGAGCCTTCGTGCAAGAGCGTATTCTTGAGTTTCTGCTGTTCGAGCTAGGCGACTGCCTGGGCGCCGCCGATTAAGCAGGCCGTGCGCAGCCGAGTAATTGCACCGTCCAAAAGCGCCTTGGCGCGCCGTGCCGAGCAAAGCGGTTCGACGTGGACTAGGTTCAGAAAAAGTGCTCCGCCGAACGTGCTGGCCGTGATGATAAGCGGCGTGACCACGCTCGGGCTGACCAGAAACTGACAGCTTTTGATGGCAAAAGGGCCATAGCTAGACGCAATCGGCAGCTCGCCAATGTTGGTCACCGCCAGCGCCGCCGGCGAGCCGCCGTCAAATCGGCGAATAAAGCCTGGGCCCGGATGCCGTCCATAAGGGATGAACATGCCGATAAGGGGCAGGGTCAAATACTGCTCGCCGTGCTTTAACGTTTGGCCAAGTTGCTGTTTCACCTGATGCGCCAGCGTCCACAGCGACGCACTAGGCATCACGCGGTGAAAAGTCGTAACTTGCGAGACGTATAAGCCCATCTCTTGCTCGACCGGCGGCTGCAATTCGCGGCGCAAATTCACGGCACTGGCGCAACCCAGGCGTACACCTTGGCCACGGGCTACTTGTTCGGCGAAAAATTCCTCGGCCGCCGTCATCAAAAGCGCCGCGCAGAGTGCCGCATGGACGGTCGTCCCTTCCTGCCGCGCCCGCTTGACAATACGCGAGGTCAAATCCGTGTCCAAAAAGCGCTGAATCACGGCGCTGCGGCGCAACTGCGGTGCCGCCAGCGCATCCATCGGCAATTTGCGCGCTCGGCGCAGCGGTCGAGCCAGCACGTGCTTGTAAAAAAAGGACTGCATATACAAAAACCGCCGCAGCCCGCGTGCCGATGCAGGCAGTAAGGCCGGCAGCGCCGGTCGAGCCGGCAGCGCTGGCGGCGCCGGCAAGGTCTTGTTCTGAAAAAACGCCGCCAAGTCGATCAGCAAATCACGCACCGCGTAGGTCATGGAAAGCGCATCGCCAATTACGTGATGTTGCACGAACAAGAGCTCGCTGTGGCTGGTTCCGCGCACCCATACCACCCTGGTCAAATGGTCGCTGTCTTCGGCAAAACGACGATTCAGCTCTTGCGCGGCAATTGCTTGCCAGGTGCGATCGCCCTTTCGTGAAGCGATGCGCAAAGGAATCGGCCCGACGTTTTGGTCGGTCATGCGCAACGCGCGCTGATCGTTTCTGGCGACACTTTCAATGCGCACCCGCAGAAGCGGATGGCGCTGTTCCCAGCGGCGAAGCACTGCGTAAAGCAAAGCTTCCTCAAGCGGTCCGCGTAGCGAAACGACAAACACCCCATTAAACGGATGCCCAAAGTCCAGCAGCCAAAACGCGCGTTCCATCTCACTTAGAGGGCGCTGCACGGGCGAATACTAGCGGATTTGTAAAGATCCAGGGCTTCGCGCTACCTTAATCAGACTGTGAGCTCGACTCGATCCGCCGCTTATCCGGCTGCACCGGTTCGCCCCGTCGACGTGGTCGTATTTGGAGAAGCGCTTGTGGACATGTTTCCCGTCAAGCCGGGCACTCCGCTGGAATCCGTCGAGCACTTTGTGCGCCACCTTGGCGGTGCGCCGGCGAATCTGGCGGTGGGTTTGGCGCGCCAGGGCGTTGCCACGGCGCAGTGTACGCTTGTCGGCAATGATGCCTTCGGGCGCTTCGTCATGCAGGCTTTGCAACAAGAAGGGGTGCTTACTGATGCCATTGCCGCGCATCCGAGCGCCCGCACCGGCGTTACTTTTGTCGCCATCGGCCCCGATGGCGAGCGCAGCTTCTTGTTTTACCGTCATCCCTCGGCGGACATGCTGATTGCGCCGGCGCATATAGATGCGCAGGCCTTGCATCTGCGTCGGGGCCGGCTGTTTCATTTCGGGTCCTCGACGCTGGCTCGCGAGCCGGCGCGCAGTGCCACCCTGCGCGCGCTCGAATGCGCCAGCCAATTTCGCCACAGCAAACTGCTTTCCTGCGACGTCAATCTGCGCCCGCATCTGTGGCCGGAACTCAAAGAAGCGCCGCCTTTATTGCGCAAGCTGCTTTTTGATTGCGACATCGTCAAACTGACCCTCGAGGAGCTGCCGCTGCTCTTCGGCACTGACAGCCCCGAAGTCGCCGCCGCGCAGCTACGCCAAAAAGGTGTGGCGGTGGTCGTGGTTACTCAAGGCGAACGCGGCTGTTATTTGGATACTCCGGCCGGCCAAAGCCATTTTGCCCCTGAGCCAACCTCCATCGTCGATACCACCGGTGCCGGCGATGCGTTTAGCGCGGGAATGCTCGCCGAATTGCTCACCGCGCTTGCTGGACCAGAGTCTTTGGATGTGCGCCAAAAATTGCGCGGCCTTAGCCTGGCGCAATTTAAGCGCGCCGCCGTGCGCGGAAATCACTTGGCCGCCCGCTGCTGCACCGCCATCGGCGCCACGACCGCGATTCCACGCCAAGCGCAAACTTCATGAGAACCCTCAAGCCCCCCATGAGCGCCCAAGTCGTGCGCATTTTAGGCGTTGATCCCGGCACCATCCACTGCGGCTACGGCATCGTCGAAGTGACCGGCTCAGTGGCCTTTCATCGTCCGCATTATATCGAATGCGGGGTCATCGAACTTGACGGGCGGCGCGCCCTGCCCGCGCGCTTGCGGGCTTTGGCCAGCGACCTGCGCGAAGTCATTGGCGAATTCAATCCCGACGAAGTAGCGCTGGAAGCGGCCTTTCATGGCGTCAATGCGCAATCGGCGTTGCGCCTCGGCCACGCGCGCGGCGTCATTATGCTTCTCGCCGCCGAGGCCGACTTGCCGCTTGCTGAATATGCTCCGACCACCGTCAAACGCGCCGTAGCCGGCCACGGTCGAGCACAAAAAGACGAAGTGCAACGCCTCGTATCGACCCTATGCCGTTTGCAAACGCCGCCGCGCACCGACGCTGCCGATGCGCTGGCCATCGCCATTTGCCACGCCCAGCATCGCCATTTGCAGCGTCTGTCGCCTGAAAAACAAATCGGCTTTTGACACGGCGGATGGCAGCGGATGTCAGACCTGTATGTTATACCGTCGCCGCATGCGCAAGCTTGTGCTGTGCGAAAAGCCGAGTGTGGCCCGCGATCTGGCCCGCGCCCTTTGCATCACACCGCGCGGCGACGGCGCTTTTGTTGGAAATGACCTGATCATCACTTGGTGCATCGGCCACCTCATCGAGCTTGAGGAACCGGCGGCCTACGCCCCGGCTTGGCGCCGTTGGAGCTGGGACGGGCTGCCCATGCTGCCCGATCGATTTCGGCTGCGTCCCATTGCCCAAACCGCAGCGCAGTGGAAGGTGGTGCGCGATCTGTTGCGCCGCCGCGACTTTAGCGCGGTCATCAACGCTTGCGACGCCGGTCGCGAAGGTGAGCTGATCTTTCGATTTTGTTATGAACTTTCGGGCTGTACGCTGCCGGCTTTGCGGCTGTGGATTTCGTCGCTGACTCCGCAGGCCATCGCCCAGGGCTTTGCCGCTTTGCGCCCTGCCAGCGCCTATGATGCACTGGCTGCGGCGGCTCGCTGTCGCGCCGAATCCGATTGGCTGGTGGGTTTAAATGCCACGCGTGCCGTGACCCTATGGCGCGGCGGCAAGACCCTTTTGTCGCTTGGCCGGGTGCAAACTCCGACGCTGGCTTTGCTGGTCAACCGCGAGCACAGCATTTTGCAATTTGTGCCGCGCGATTACTTCGAGCTACAAGCCCATTTGGACGCGTCCGCCGCGTCCGATGCGTCCGCCCTGGCCGCCGATAGCAGTTCGGCGCAGTTTGTCGCCCGTTTCGAATACGAGGGCAAACGTCGGTTTGCCGCTGCGCCATTGGCCGACGCCGTGGCGCTGCGCGATCGCGCAGCCGCGGCGCCGTGGGTCGAATCGGTCGAAGACAAGCCGGTGCGTGAACCGCCGCCGCTGCTTTTTGATCTGGGCGCGCTGCAGCGTACCGGCAATCGCCGATTTGGTTTTTCGGCGCAGCAGACGCTATCTTTGGCCCAGTCGCTTTATGAGCGGCACAAACTCATTACGTATCCGCGTACCGACTCGCGTTATCTCAGCCAAGATTTGATTTCGCTCCTCGGCAAGACGTTTTCGGCATTGTCTCAAAATGGCGAATACGCGCCGTTCTGCGCAAGCTTGCAGGCGCAAAAGATTGGCGCGCCGCGGCGTATTTTTGCCGATCATAAAGTGACCGATCATCACGCCATCATTCCAACCCCCGTCGAGCATACGCCGGAGCGCTTGGCGGCGCTGTCCGCATCCGAACGCCAGTTGCTCGATTTGGTGGTGCGGCGTTTCCTTGGTGCATTTTTTCCCGACGCCGAGTTTCGCGAAACGCGCGCCGTCGTGCGCGTCGATGCCGAGTCGCCGCCGGCAAAATCTGCCTCGAAAAACACGGCACCTGCCCCCGACCTCGAGTACTTGACCGACTCACCGCTGCCGCCCGATCGCTACCTGGCGCGCGGACGGGTGCGTGTTCGCGCCGGTTGGCAAGAAGTTGCCGGCTTTACCGAGGCTTCGCGCGAGCGCGCACCGCAGGACAAAGACGGCGAAGAAACCGAAGACGACGAAAAAACGCAGCAACTGCCGCCGCTTTCGGTGGGCATGCAACTGCGTGGTGAGTTTTGCGTCGTCGCCAAAAAGACCCGTCCGCCGCCGCGCTACACCGAAGCCACGCTGCTTGCCGCCATGGAAGGCGCGGGCAAGCAGCTTTCAAACGAGGCGCTGCGCTTGGCCATGAAGGATCATGGCCTAGGCACGCCGGCCACCCGCGCGGCGATTATCGAAACCCTGCTTGGGCGCGGCTATATAGAGCGTCAAGCCAAGCGCTTGATTCCGACTGCGCTGGGCCTTGATTTGATCGATTCGCTGCCCGTGCCCGGTCTGTGTTCCGCAGAGCTAACCGGCACCTGGGAGGCGCGGCTTTCGCAGCTATCTCGCGGCGAGGGTCTGGCGGCGGCATTTATGAGCGACATCGCGGCCTATGTGCGCGAGCTTGTCAGCGCTGTGCGCCGCGCCCCTTTTCGACCGGCCCTCGTCGCTGCGCCTCGCGCTGTGGCAACTGCGAATGCCGATGCGGCAAAAGCCGCCAAAAAGCCCAGCCGGCGCCGGTCCGAGGCCAAAAGCAAGCCGAGCGCCGAGATGGACGCCCCCAAAAAGGCGCCGCGTCGCCGCACTGCCAGCCCCAAATCGGCAGAGCCGCGTCGCCAAACCGCAGCCAAGCCTAGAAAAGCCACCGCGCGAAAAAAACGCGCCTCCGCCGCGCCAGTTGCACAAGATAGAAACGCCGCCTTTTCGCCCCCCGTGCCGGTGCCTGCATCGCCGCCGTCTGCCTTGCCGCATCGGCTGGGAACGCCGGTAGATCCGCCTATTATTTGTCCGCGCTGTCGAAACGCCCATTTGATCTGGGGGCGACGGGCCTGGGGCTGCGCCAATTTTCGCAGTTGCTCCTTTGTTGTTCCTTATGAACACGACAGCCGCTTTCGCAGCGAAGCAGAGCTTCGCGCCGCCTGCGCACGCATTTAATTCGCCGGCTTCGAGGCGTTGCGGTGCGCAGCCCGTGACAGTTTTTTCTAACGCTGCTAGTGTTCGCCGCGATAGAAGTTCCTCTAGAAATTTGAGAAGGCATCCATGTGGACGCACCGTCTTGCTTTGGCCACGGCTGTGGCAACCTGGTTACTGCTAATGGTCGGTGGCATTGTGCACGGCACCGGCTCATCTTTGGCC
This sequence comes from uncultured Myxococcales bacterium, assembly GCA_964460115.1. Lineage (GTDB taxonomy): Bacteria > Myxococcota_A > Polyangia > Palsa-1104 > JAEUJZ01 > JAEUJZ01. Next base: position 58,552 of record CAYWPR010000002.1, on the reverse strand, counting down.
TGTCCGGATTGGCCGACTTGTTTCGGACAATTTTTTCCACGCATGGAAGGCAGCATCGCCATTGAGCATGGGCATCGCCTGTTTGCCAGCAGCGTCGGCGTGCTTACCGTGAGCTTGTTCGTGCTGGCGCTGCGCGAAGGCCGCGGCATTCATTTCGCGGTGCGGCCCCTGGCCGGGCTCGGGCTTTTGCTCGTCATCACTCAAGGGGTGCTCGGCGGTCTGACCGTGATTTATAGGCTGCCGACGCTGATTTCCTGGGCGCATCTTTGTACGTCGATGCTTTTTTTCTCGACCATGGTGAGCATTGCCTGCCTGACGCGTCACGCCGCAGCTTCGGCGCCGCCTGGAGCAATTTTTCACCGCGATGAGGTACCGCGCGGCAGTTATTACCTGCTGCTATTTGCCACCGCGCTTTGCTATGTGCAGATTGCGCTCGGCGGCCTTGTGCGCCATACCGGAGCGGGGCTTGCCTGCTTGGAGATTCCTTTTTGCCAGGCGGGATTGCTGCCGCTTGGGGCGCCAGCCAAAGTGCTTTTGCAGGCCATCCACCGCCTAAATGGACTGCTTTTTGCGGCGGTGCTGTTTTTTACCCTGCCGCGCTTGCGGCTGCGCATGCGGCGCCATACCGATGCGCTGCGCCGAGCCCTCATGGTGGCGCTACCGCTCGGCGTGCTTTTGCAAATTGCGCTTGGGCTGCTCAGTGTATGGACGTATCTAAGCCTGTTTCAGGTCACCGCCCACCTTGGACTAGGCGCGCTGCTTCTGGCCGGGCTTGTCGTGCTATGTCTTCGGCTGCGCGCGGCGAAAACCCAAACCATCGTTCCTTCTGGCGGGCTTGTGACGCCTGCTGGAGATGTTGCCTGATGAGCAAGCTGTCGGCCTATATTGCTTTGGCCAAGCCACGAATTACCGTGATGGTGCTCGGCACGACCGGCATGGGACTTTATGTCGCGCCGGACGCGAACACCGGACTTTCGCCCTGGCGTACGCTCGGCGTGCTTTTGGGCACGGTGGCCATTGTCGCCGGGGCCAACGCCCTGAACATGTACCTGGAACGGGACATTGATGGTCGGGCGCCGCGCACTCGGCGTCGGCCGCTTCCGGCCGGCAAACTGGCTCCGATGGAAGCGCTGGGTTTTGGTCTTTTGCTAAGCCTTTTGGCGGTGCCGCTTTTGTGGCTGTCGGCCAATCTTTTGACCTGCATCCTGGGGCTTATCGCCCTTTTCGTCTATGTCGCGGTGTATACGCCCATGAAGCAAATGTCGCCCGGGGCGCTGGTGGTTGGCGCCGTGCCGGGGGCCATTCCACCGCTTATGGGCTGGACCGCGGTCACTGGGCAGCTAGATCTGGGCGGCTTGACGCTATTTGCCATTTTGTTTTTGTGGCAACTTCCGCATTTTTTGGCGATCTCGCTGTATCGCGCCGCTGAATATCGCGAAGCCGGCTACAAAGTCACCGCCACCGAGCATGGCATAGGCACCGCGAAGCTGCAGATCGTTCTATATCTTCTGGCGCTCGGGCCCGTAAGCTTGTTGCCGGTGCCACTTGGCTACGGCGGTTCGCTGTACATGTGTACCGCGCTCATCACGGGCTTGGCTTTTTTGGCGCTAGGCTTTGCAGGACTGCGGCGCTCTGCTGGCGTAAGTTGGGCTCGCTCTTTGTTTTTGGGATCCCTGCTTTACTTATTGACGCTGACCATGGCGCTCGTGATCGGCAAAGCGCTTGGGTAGCTTGAAAAAAGGACTTCCATGAGCTTTCGCGAATTCATCTTCAGCCTGCTTCAAGAAGGACGCGCGGGCAGCATCTTGTTCACGCTGACGCCGCCCGCCGTGCGCGAGCAAAAATTGGCGCTGCGGCTGCTTTATGCCGGCGGAGTGCTCACCACCTTTGGATTAAGTCTATTTAGCGCGGCCACCTCGGCGCTTTTGCTGATTATGTCGCTTGGCGTCATTTATTACCTGACGTCGCAGGTGTTGGGGCTGAAGGTCGATTTTGACCCCTCTGCTTTGTTTCAATCGATGCAGCGTCAGAAAAGCGCTCCATCCGCTGCCAACTGAGCGATGCCGACGCGGGCTTTGACCGATGTGCCCATCGCCGCCGCACAACTGCGGCAAGAGCTGGGCGCGCGGCAAGCGCAGGCTTGCGCCTCGGTACTCGATCTGATTGGCGGAACGCCGCTTTTGCGGCTCTTCCACATCGAACCCCCCGGTGTCGAAATCTGGGCCAAATGCGAGTTTGCAAACCCCGGCGGTTCGGTCAAGGATCGGCCCGCTTTGCAGATGCTGCGCGATGCGATTGCCGACGGACGTCTGCATCCAGGCAAGACGATCATAGATGCGACTTCGGGCAACACTGGAGTCGCGTATTCGCTGGTCGGGGCGGCTTTGGGCTACTCGGTGAAGCTGGTCATGCCGGCCAATGTTTCGGCGGCGCGCAAACAAATCACCGCAGCCTATGGCACCGAGCTGGTTTTTTCCTCAGAAATGGAAGGTTCCGACGGCGCGATTCGACTTGTGCGCGAGCTCGTCGAAAACGATGCGGAACGCTATTTTTACCCCGATCAGTACAGCAACGAATCAAATCCGCGCGCCCATTATCTGGGAACCGGAGCCGAGCTTTTGGCCGTCCTCGGCAATCGGCTGACGCATTTTGTGACCGGCATCGGTACCTCGGGCACGGTGATGGGAGTGGGAAGGCGCCTGAAGGAACATGTTTTGCCGCAAGGCAAGTGCATCACTGTCATCGCGGTCGAACCGGATGATGGATTTCATGGCTTAGAGGGCTTAAAGCACATGCAAAGCTCTATCGTGCCGAAAATCTGGCGGCCCGAGGAATGCGTGGATCGCACAATGTCTATGTCCACCGACGAGGGCTGGGAAATGACCGAACGGCTGAAAGTGGATGAAGGGCTGTTTGTAGGACATTCCGCAGGCGCCAACGTCGCCGGGGCGCTGCGCGTGGCGCGCGAACTTTCCGCGGCCGGGCAAAGCGGCTGCATCGCCACGGTTTTGTGCGATCGCGGCGATCGCTATTTTGTTCCGCTCAAATGGGAAAGACCTTACGAGTACTAAAATGCTCGACGAGATTCCTGAAATTTCGGCAGCGGCACTGGCGATCGCTTATGCCGATGCGCGGCGCTGTTATCCGGATGAGGCCTGCGGATTGCTTTTGGGACCGCGCGGGCAAGCGCTGTGCGACACCGCGCGGCCGTGTCAAAACCAGCAAAACCAGCTACATGCGCGCGATGCGAATTCTTTTCCGCGCGATGCGCGTACCGCCTACTCGCTGGGAATGCGCGATTTGCAGTTTCTGGATGAATCGCTGCGCAGCGATGTTCCAGTCAAAGTCATCTATCACTCGCACATCGAAGTCGGTGCCTACTTTTCGGAAGAAGACCGCCGGGCCGCGATTTTTGACGCCGAATTGATCTATCCGGTGGACTACCTGGTCATCGATTGCCGCAACGCCGAAGTGCGCGGCGCCAGGCTGTTTCGCTTTCGCGGCGGCGAGTTTGTGACCATTGCCGAGTTTCCGCCGATGGCGATTAATGCGGACTAAGCAGCGCGCAGGCATGGCTGGCGCGCTCGGCCAGCGGACTTTGTAAATCGCGATACGCGCGCCACAAATCGCAGTGCGTGCGCGGATCAAAGGGGCTTGTGGCGATGGCTGCTTCCAAATACGGCACGGCTTTGCGCAAATCGCCCTTTTTCATCCAGGCATCGCCCATGGCCGCGTTAAAACCGGGCAGGTCGGCGTAGATTTCACGCGCCGGTTCCAGAGCAGAAATGGCGCGGTCGGGCTCTTCCAGATCCAAATAGGTGCGGCCAAGTTTTAAGGCCAAAAGTGGATGGCCGGCGCCTAGCACTCCTTGGGCCTTTTCGTACTCCACGGCTGCCGCCAGCAGTCGGCCGCGCGCCCGCAATAGCCCGCCTAGGCGCGCAAAGTTGCGGGCCTTGGGATCGACGATTTCGCCGCTGTCGTCTTCTTCCGCAGACGGATGGGTCCCCGCGGCATTGTTGCGTTTGGTCGGCTCTGGAGCGGTCTTTTTGAAACGCAACCGCGCGGTGTACATGCCGGCGTGGGTGCGCAGCTTGCGCCCGCGCAGCCAGTTTTTCCAGGCGCGGTCGAAGGCTTCGTAAGAATCGCCATAGACAGTGGCCAGGGCACGCGTATCCGAAGTACCGCGGCCAAGCTCCAAAAGCAGCCGCCGCACGCCCGCCCAGCCGAGTTTGCTGTGCAGATATTCGACGACCGAATACACCTCGGCAAAAGCCAGGGCGGTGTCCTCTTGCGAAGGCAGCTTGGCCATCGACGGCGACATTTGTTCGAAAGTAATAAAGCGATGTTTGGCCAGGGCTGTCGCCAAAAAATGCTCCAGCGTGGGCGTCAGTCCGCCGCCCGAAGGGCCACGCCAGCGGCGTTCTTCGAACTTGGCCAGACCTTCATGCAGCCAAATGGGCGCCGTACCGCGCGACACCCGAGTAACGATGTAATGCGTATATTCGTGAGTCAGCGTGTCCAGCCAGGGATAGCCGCGCAAAAGCGCTCGTGGCGACACAATCATCAGACGATTCCATTTGCACAAGGCAATGGTGCCGCTGGTTTCGATCTCTTTAATGGTCAGGGTCGAGACGCGGGCCAAATCGGCGATGTCTTCATAAATTTCGACGCGCACCGGATCGCTAGGGCGCGATGCGGCTTCTTCGGCAGAGCCGATTCCAGAAAAATCTTCGCCCAGCGCGGCCCAGGCTTTCTCCAGGGCCTCGCCAGCGTAGGGAATCAGCACTTCATCACGTCCGCGACGGTAACGAAACAAAAAGTGGCCGCCTTTGGACGCCTGCTCGGCAAAACCGCGTGTGACCTCGGCGCTGGATGTCGAAAGCTCGGCCAGCGTGCGCACTTCCTGCGCTTCAGCCTGTGGCAGCCGCAGTCCGCTTAGCGCGCTACGCAGGCTGCGCGCCGCCGCTTCGTAGGCGCCTTGATAAAACAAGAGCTCGCCATAAAGCAGCTCGACCTCTAGATCATGGCTGCGGCTGCTTAATAGCGGGGCCAGCGTTTGCGCCGCGGCACCGACGCGCCATTCGTTAAGCAGGCGTTGCGCATTTAGCAGGGCTTCTTCGCGATGGCCGCGGCCGTTTGGGGCGCCAATGGCCGACGGCAGCATCAGGCCAAAAAGCAGGAAAAAGCCGCCCCAAAGCCCCAAAACCCCGCCGCGCATTCGCCTGGTCATTGAATGAGCTCCTCGTAGTAATGCTTGACCTGCTCGCGGTATTCCGACGGAGGTTCGCGCTTGGCGGCATCTAGAATGTCCTGTCGAAATTCTTTGGGCGCGCGATATTCTTCGGCGCCGGGAATTTTGACCGGTTCGCGTTCGGAACGGGTGCCGGCTCCGTCGTTTTGCGGACGCCGCGCCTGTTGTACTTGTTTTTGCATTTGGTGTAGCTGCTCGATGGCTTGACCTTGCGCGGCGGCGGCGCTGCGTGGAGTTAGCTGCCGCAGCTCTTCCTCGGATTTCTGCATAAATCCGCCGGCGCGGCGCAACCCTTCGCCGGCTTGCTGGCTCAGCCGATCCAAAAGCGGCGCGTCTTTGATTTGCTGCGCGCGCTTGCTGAATTCTTTGCCGAGTTCACCGCCGCGGCGCCGCAGCGCTTCTTGCTCGCTGCGCAGATCGGCAAGTTGCCGCCGCTCCGGCGGGGCCAATAATTCCTCGGGACGGGGCAGGGCGCGGCCGATCTCGGTGGAAATGCCGTGAGCAATTTCCCGCCCTTGTTCCAAACGGGCGCGCGAGCGGCCAAGCCGCACCCGCTGTCCCCAGCGCGACGCTTGTTCTTCGCTGCGCAGCTCGGCTTCAAGGCGCCCAAGCGATTGCTCGGCTTCTTGGGCCATCGCCTGCGCCTCATCCAGATCGCCCTGTTCCAGCATGCGACCAAGGTCATCCAGCCGATGATTCACTTTTTCCATTTCGTCGCTGCCCCAGGGACCGATTGGCGCCACATCGACTTCGCCAAGCAGCTTGCGCAAGCGCGCGACATCGCCGAGCAAGCGTTTGGACAAAGCTTCGGCCCGATCCCGCACAAGCTGCCTGGCCCGCATGCTGGCGGTCTGCTTAAGTTCTTCGGTACGACGCTTGATGTCGGCCTGATCGTGGCTGAGATCGCTGATGCGATTTTCCATTTCGGCAAGTGCTCGTTCTTCGGCGGTAAAGCGCTCGCGACGGTAGCCATGCAGGTCGGATTCCATGCCCTTCATCAGCGTGTCCAGCGACTGCGACAAGCGTTCAAACTCGCTGGCCACCCGATCAAGCTCGCCTTTTTCCAAAAGTTTGCGCATGCGGTCGATGCGGCTTTGCATGTCGTTTTGACCCAGCGCCTCGCGGTTCAAAAATTCATCGGGAACCTCATGCGACAGACGCTTGGCCCGTTCCATAAGCTCGGCCAAGCGGCGTTCGAAAGCGCGCAGCTCGCGTTCCAGTTCGCGGCGCAAATTTTCATTGGGCGCTTTTTTGTAGTCCGCCAAAAGCTGGCGCATGCGGTCGCGCAGCGAAGTCATCTCATCGCCAATCGCCAGCAGATCTTCCAGTCGCTGCCGGCCGATAAGGTCGTCGAGCAGCAAAATATCGCGCTCGAGCTCGGCAATATGACGTTCGTTGACGGAGGCGAGCTCTTTGTTGCTTTTGCGCGCGCTTTGTCCCAAGGCGCGGCGCGCCCGCAGTTCTGAAAGCAGCGCTTCTTCGTCCTGAATCAAACGGCCGAGGCGCTGACCAATTTCTTGCAGCGTCGCATAAAGATCCTTGGGAACGGCGGTGCCGCGCGAACTATCGGGCGGCACGCGTCCTAGATGCAAAAGCAGGGCCTCGGCTTTGCGATGTACGGTCAGGGCGCGTTCCCAAGGGTCGCTGCTGGGCTCGCGGTTTTCGCTTTGCGGCGCGAACAAAGACCGCGCCAGTTCGATGCGGTCGCCGAGCAGATGAATGCCGAGTTCGCGCAACTGTTCCTGATTGGCCAAAAGCGCATCGGTTTTTTCGCGCGGGCTTAAAATGCGCAGAATGTAGTCGCGCGAGCGTCCGACATTGGGGCCGCTGACGGTGTCCAAATCGCGCGCTTCCATGCGATAGATCACGGCGACGCCGGCCGGCAGCTCAAGTTCGCTCAGATCCCATTCGATTTTGGCGGCGATATTGCGCAGCGGCGCTGTGCGCCCATGATCTGGCTTGGCCTGTGCGTCGGCGCTGCGGATGCGTTTGCGCCGCTCTCCAGTGTTGCCGATTTTAAAGACCAGATCGATGTCGCCAAGGCCCAAATCGTCTTCGGCGCTATAGCCAAGCTCAATGCGCCGGGTCGCGGTTACCTCCAGTTCGTCGGCAGGCGCGAACAGGTCGATGCGCGGCGGCTGATCGGGCTCTATATCGATGCGATGGGGAGTGTGTTCGCGCACGGCATCTTTGTAGGCGCGATCGAGCAGAAAATAGTAAGAACCAGGCTGGCTCGCGGTAAAGCTGGCGACGAGCAGCGGATAATGCGGCGCGCTCGGCGGCGCTTCCGAATTTTTGCGCACAATTTGGACGGGCAGACTTTGCTGATGCGGACCGCTTTGCAGCACGATCTGGGCGCGCAGCACCGGCATCAGCGCCCGCGCTTCGATTCTGACCTCGGTGCCGGGCAGCACCAGCACATCGCCCGATGAACTCGGCAGCGTTCGCTGCGGCAATCCCGAGTAGCGCGGATAGGTCAGAAGGAGCCGCAAATCGCCGACCAAGGGCTCGGTGCTGACCTGCACCGGATGCGGCGGTGGAATCTGTACCAAAAAGTGCGCACCGCGCCACAGTGCGCCGATGCGAATCGCAAACACACAGGCGAAAAGCAAAAACAATAGACCGGCCTGCCGCACCGGCCGCAGGCTGACCAGGCGACGCGGCGAAAGGGTCGCTGTCGCCGCTGCCGTGCGCTGACACAGCTCGTCGATAAGCGCCGCAGAGCATCCGCTGGGCGGCGCTTTCATAAGCTGCACCGCCGAAATCAAATCCGAAGCCAGGTCGGGCACCTGCGCTCCGACATAGCGGGCAATGTATTCATCTTCAGGCGGGGCGATGTAAGCGCGGTAGCCCAGAACGCCGACAGAGGAGAATACGAGCACCACCCAGGCAATCAAAAGAGGCGGCCATATCAAAGACGGACCGACATAGGCCGCCAGGGCCATAAGCAGCGTGCCGCTGCCCAGCACAAATGCCAGCCATAAAAGCAGCGCGCGACCGAGGTCGCGGCGGCGCAGTCGCTGCCGCATGCGCCCAAAAAAGGGCGCCAGGCTTTTGGCCTGCGGCATGCTTTTCGCCTGAACATCCCGAATATGGTGCTCAGCCATGGCAGAGGTATTATTCCCGAGACGATGCCTTCACGCTCGAAAAAATGGAGAAGGCGTGCCGGAAGCTTACATACTTTCGCTGTGGAGCTGCGCGCGAACCTGATAACTTCAGTTCACACTGGCCGTGTGAATGATTAACTACGGGGTTCGTCCAATGGAATAGGCGGCGGTCTAAAAACCGCCGACAGCCAGGACGGATCCGAACATGGCGACCCTTGGTGAAAAAAGAAGCAGATTCCGCAAAAATCATCCCCTTGCCGACTGCTCAGGCGGGAAGTGCGCCGACGCCAAGCCCCGCGCGTCAGGAAGAGGCGCTTTTGGTCGCGCGTTGCAAAAACGGCGATCGTCAAGCTTTTCGCACGCTGGTCGAGCGCTACGAGCGCAAGGTTTACGCGCTGGCGTTTGGCATGCTGCGCGATCCGGACGAGGCGCGCGACCTTTCCCAAGAAGCTTTTTTGAAGGTATTTCGCAACCTCGAGAGCTTTCAGGGCACGTCCAGTTTTTATACCTGGCTGTACAGAATTACCGTGAATCTGTGCATCGACCAGCGCCGCAAAAAAAGCCACAAGGGCCACGCCGAATTCGACGAGCGCATCGTGCACGAAGAAGTCGGCAGCCCTGCGGATCAGCTTTCCGCGCAGCGCCTGGGTTTCGACCCGGCCGCGGCGCTGCACAATGGCGAGCTGCGCAAGCGGCTGTTTTTGGCGCTCGAGCAGCTGAGCGAGCAGCATCGTGCGGTATTGCTTTTGCGCGAAGTCGATGGCCTGTCTTACAAAGAAATCTCCGATACATTGGATTGCCCCGAAGGCACGGTGATGAGCCGACTTTTTCACGCGCGGCAGAAGATGCAGGATTTGTTACGCGAATACGCCGACCTGGAGAAGGATAAGGAGGCGGCCAACGCCGGTCGTGGCTGAAAAAGAAAAGCAATGCGAGATCAGCTACTCAGTAGATTACACGACGGAGAATTGGAACCCGCGGAGGCCGAAAAGCTGCGTGCTGGGCTGAGCGCCGAAGACGGGCAAAAGCTTGCGGCCTTGGCTGCCGTCGATGCTGTGCTGCAAAATGCGCTGACCGCCGAAGCCAATCTCGGCAAACTCGACTTGTGGGCCGAGCTTGAGGCCAAGCTGCCGATTGCGGAGCGCGCGCCCGCTCCTTTGCTGCCTTTTATGCGCCGTCGTATGGTGCGGGTTACGGCGCTGCTTAGCACCCTGGCGGCGGCGGCGGCGCTTTTGTTGCTTTTGTTGCCGTCGTCGTATCCCAGCAACCGCTGCGACATAGAAGAGCTTGATGTCGCCGGTCAAAATGCCACGGTGATCGGGGTTCTTGACGAGCAAGGCCGCAAAACCACCCTGATTTGGTTCGAGCATCAGGAAACCGACGAATGGGAGAGCCTGTGAAGCTGCGCATTTACAAATGGTTGATTTCGGCCTGTCTGGGCGTTGCGATGGCCGGGGGCGCCAATTCGGCCTTTGCCGCAAACGACAGCACCGGCTGCACGGTTCGCATCATTTACGCCAAGCGCGACGGCAATTCTTTTGATGCCAAGCTTGAGCCGCTAAAGGCACAGTTGACGCGACCGCCGCTTTCCGCCTGGCAGAGCTTTAGTTTGCTGGATCAGCAGGAGCTGACTTTGCGCGCTCTTGTTCCGTCCTTTTTTGCGGTTCCCGGCGATCACAAAGGCAGCCTGGAATTTCTCGGCACGGTAGAAAGTAACGGTCGGCAAAGGCAGCGCTTGCGCTGGCAAATTCTCGATGGCACCGCCAGACTACTTTCTACGACCTTTGTAATCGATGATGGCGGTACCGTGCTGCAGGCTGGCATCAAACACAAAGATGGGTTGCTGGTTCTGGGGTTGACCTGCAAGCTGAACTCTTAAGAGGGTTTTGAAACCGCTTGTAGTAGTATCGCAGCATTTTCCCGAGTCCTGGAGGAACCCATGCGTAGTACCTGGATGCAGACCCTGCTTTTTGCCACTTGCCTGCTTGGTCCGGCTTGTGGCGGTGGTCCCAAGTATAAAATCGACGATGCTCTTTTGGCGGATGTGTCTCCGGGCGAGAAGCAAGGCATGCTTGCTGCGCAGTCCGAGATGAATTTGGCCAAAGAGGAGCAGAACAAAGCCAGCTCTGATCTGTCGGTCACGGAACGCGACGTGACGGCCGCTGAGTCTGAATACGGCAAGACCAAACTGGATGTCACCACCGCCAAGGCGGAGCGTGAATTGGCCGAGACGACCAAAGACGTCAAGCGCATCAGCGATGCCAAGGCCAAGCTGGAAGACGCCGAGCAAGCGCGCGACGTTGCCGATGCCAAACTCGATTGGCAGAAGCAGCGGCGGCGTTATTCCAAGGCCGTTATCGATGCGGCCGAAGAGCACTACAACTATGCCTCGTCGCACTATGAGCAGGAAAAAGCGCGCCTGGCGCAAAGCAAAGGCAAACAGCCGAGCAAGGATTTCAATGTCTCGCTGTTCGATCAGCAGGCGGCCGACCGGCAAAGCCGCTGGGACAGTTCCAAGGCCGATGCGCAAAAAGCGCTGCAACAGGCGCTACAGCTTGAAAGCAAATACAACCAACTGAATCAGAAGCTCACCATGAAACGCGGCAGTGCTCCGCCGCCGAGTGCGCCGACCTCGGCCTATCCGGCACAGCCGGCGTATGCGCCGCAGCCCGGCTATGCGCCGCAGCCCGGCTATGCACCCCAGCCCGGCTATGCGCCGCAGCCCGGCTATGCACCCCAGCCCGGTTACGCGCCCCAGCCCGGTTACGCGCCCCAGCCCGGTTACGCGCCCCAGCCCGGTGCTCCGGAGCAGCCAGCCCCCACCTACGCTGCTCCGCCTCCGAACTAACTTTCGACTTTTTTAAGGGCGTTTGCCGTTGGCTTTCTCGCTTGTTGCGGGAAGATCGGCGTGCAGACGCGGCGTTTGTCTGACGATGGCTTGTTCTAAATCCGCAGGGGTGTCCAAATCGTAGGTCACCTCCGGGTCGTCTACTTCAAGGCGCAGGGGCGGATGCCGCGCCATCACGGTGCGCAGGCTTAGGTCTGTAGACAGCGCCAAGGTTTCGCCAAATAGCATTTCAGGCAGCCAAAGCGGATGTCCGCCCTTTTTTTGAAAGGTCGGCACGATGGGGCGCATCGTCGCAGATTCTCGATTGGCAGTTTGCCGGCTTTGCAAAATCGTTCGCACCGTGGTCGCGGTAACGAGGGGTACATCGACCGGCCAAATCAGTGCCCCATCCACCGCAGGCGGTAGCAAGGGCAGGGCGGTCTGCAGCGAGGACAGCATGCCGCGTTCGGGATGCGCATTCCACGCCCAATGGATCCGCAAATTCGCCGGCAGCCGCCATGGCTGTGCTTGCAACATAGAGCCATGCGGCGGACCAATCGCCACCACCAGGACATCTACTTTGGCCTGCTCGGCCGTGCGAATCACCCGATCAAGCAGAGTTTCGTCGAAAATTTGCAAAAGCGCCTTGGGCTGGCCCATGCGTTGCGAGGCCCCAGCCGCCAAAATCACCGCTCCAATCATTTTAAGGGCTGGCTTTCGACACGGCGCCGCCGCTTTCTCGACGGCGGGCACGAACCTGTATCAGTTCGCCGGCGATGGCGATAGCGATTTCTTCAGGCGTCTCGGCGCCTATATCAAGGCCAATTGGCGCGCGCACGCGCAAAAGCCGATCCTCTGAAAAGCCTTTTTGCAGCAGCCGCTGCCGAAACATCAGCACTTTGCGCTGTGATCCGATAAGCCCCAGGTAAGCCAGGTCGTAGGGCAGAAGCTGTTCCAAAAGCGCTTGGTCCGCTTGGTGATCGCGAGTGACGATGACGGCGTAGCTGCGCTCGTTCAGCGGAACATCTTTCCAATCGCGCACCGAAAAACTGTCGATGATGCGTTCGGCATCGGGAAAACGCTCGCGATTGCCCAGTTCTTCAAGGTCCTCGACAAGAATCGGCACAAAGCCAAGCGGCCGAGCCATTGGCAAAAGCGCTCGACCCACGTGACCGCCGCCACAAACAATCAAGATGGGTGCAGGTAGCATCGGCTCCACAAAGATCTCCATTTCGCCGCCGCAGCACATGCCGAGCTCGCGCGTCAGGTGATAGCGCAGCATTGTTGGCGCCGCTTTTTCGCCGCGGTGTAAAAGTGTCAGGGCGGCGTCGATGACCTGCTTTTCAATACGCCCCCCGCCGATGGTGCCGTAGATGCGGTTTGGCAGATCGTCCTCGGAGCCGCTCACGACCAGCATGTGCGCCGCACTTTTGCGCGGCGTCGAACCTGCGGTGCGCACCACTGTGCAAAGCGCGCAAGGGATGCCAGCAGCGCGCAAAGAAACCAGGGCCGAAAATACCTCCGGCGTGGTTTTCTCGACGGGCTTTGCGTCGCTATCTCCAAGCATGCCGCTAGCGCTTATAGCGCATCACCGCGCTTCTTGACAGTACCGCTGCCATCCTGCATGTTGCGCTATATGACCGAAAACCGTTCTCCGAGCTCTAAGGCTACGCGCGATCTGCTTCCTTTTGCCCGTTGGCGCCAAACTGCCCTCGGATTTTTATCGCTAAGCCTGCTGCCAGCCTTTGTGCACAGCGGCTGCGGTCCGGCCCCGGCCACGACCACCAAAGCCAGCTCGGTCGCTGTGGGAGATGGTGCCCCGGTGCGGGTTCGGTCTTTCTCTGATTCGCGGCCGGTAAAGTGCTTGGCGGCTTCGTCGGGTCTAGTTTGGGTCGGCACGCCGCGCGGACTGATTCGCTGGTCGATGAGCAGCGAGACGCCGACACCGACGCTGCTAACCACCATCGATGGGCTGCCCGCCGATAAAATCAACGCCATTTCGCTGGACACCAAAGGGGGTGTTTGGGTGACGACCCCCAAGGGGGTGGCGCGCTATTACAACGGGGGCTGGACCAATTATCCGCCGCCGCCGGTTGGCGATCTGATCGTCGGCATTGTCGCGACTGGTGAAGGAGACGGCGCCTGGGTCGGAGGCAGCGACGGAATTGCCTTTTTGCGTGACGGCCAGTGGGAACGTTATGCGTCCGGCACGACGGTGACCGCGATGGCCGGAGACGGTCGGCAAGGGGTGTGGATTGGCACGAGCGGCAAAGGCATTCTGCGCATTCTGAAAGACGACCTTTTGACCTTCGGCATGGCCGAGGGCAATGACATCGACAACGTGCGGGCCCTAGTCGCCGATGAAACGGGCTCGGTGTTGGCGGTGGGCGATGGACCGGGCGGCCAACGCGCGGCTTTCTATGATGGCAACCGCTTTTGGTCTTACCGCATGGAAGCGCCGGGCGGCCAAGTCATCGAATGGGTACAGCGCGTCAGCACCAATCTTTATTTGGGCAGCGGGCAGTCCGTCTGGTCGATGAAGCGCATTCCGCCCGGTACTAAGCTAAGCGGCTCGCTGCAATTTCAGTTCAGCGGCACTCCGGCGATTGGCGCGCCCAAAGCGCAATCGCTAAAGGGATTGGCGCCTGCGGCTGGCGACAAAACCGGCGCTCCGCCAAGCGCGGCGCCTAAAGACGCAGCACCGCCGGCAGCCCCCGCGGCTCCGGAATCCGACAAAAAGCCGAAAAAAGGGAAAAAATCAGCCGCGCTGCCCGTCGCCAAGGCGCGCTATGCTCAAATGTCGGACCGAGAGCCGGCGGAGCATCCGGACCGTCCCTGGCTAGTGGCCGGGCCCGGCGGCAGCAGCGGATCGCCTCCGGTTTTTGGCAGCGAGCAAGTCGATGTCAGTTTGCCCGATGGTGTGACGACTGTCGCGGCCGATAATGAGGCGCTATACATCGGGACGCGGTTTTTGGGAGTGTGGCGCATCGCCAAAGGCAAGCAGACCGGACTGCGGCTTTTCGACCTAACCGCTGCTGCCGAGCGGCTTAGCGTGGCCTGCGTCAACAACAACGATTGCTATGTCGCCACCGGCGGCACCACGGCCTGGCGCTTTGACGGCCAGACTTTCGAAGTGACGGATGTGGATGCCGAAAAAGGCTCGCACGTGCTTGGAGTCGTGCGCGATCCACGCGGCCAGGTTATTGCGCTGCACCGCGGCGCGGCCAGCAAAGAATTGCGCCTTTCCAGCATGGGTAGCCAAGGCAAGTGGACGCGAGTCGGAGCCACCGCGCTGGAAGTTCCGGCAGGAGTGCCCGACCTATCTTTTGCCAGTTTCTCTCCCCGCGGGCAGCTTTGGGTCGGCTTGCGTTACCTCGATAAGGATCAAGATGCGCGGGCTTTTGGCGCCGCCGAGGTCTCTATGGAGGACCTGAAAGTGATTTATCATCGGCAGCGTCCGCAAGGGGTCACGCGCAACGTCAGCCAAGGGGTCAATGTTCCCATCGACGTGACAGCCATTGCTTGGAAGTCACCAAATGAAGCTTGGCTGGCTTCGCGCAGCGGCGCAGTGCGTCTGCTTGATAATAAGACCGTTAAGACATTCACCGAAAACGACGGTCTGGAATCCGAGCTAGTTCACGACGTCGTCGAGGGTCTGGGCAACAACATTTGGATCGCGACGAGCCGCGGCATCGGGCAGTGGGATGGCCAGCGCTGGAGTTTTCCCAAACAAATTCCCTTCAATGCCAAGGCCAGCGCCCTGGTGCGCGATCCGGACAACCGCATTTGGATCGGTTCGGACAAGGGAGTTTATGAAGTCCTAAACGAAAAGGACTATCATCTGATCAGCAGCCGTTCCGGATTGCTGGACGACAAAGTGTTAAACATTGGCGTCGATGTACGCGGCCGCATCTGGGTGCTGACCGAAAAAGGCATCTCCGTCATTGAACCCCTGCAGTCTCGTTAGTCTCAAAACATGGATCTGACAGTCATCGTCCCTTGCCTGAATGAGGCAGGCAACCTTCCGGAGCTTGGCCGGCGCATGGGCGAGGTGTTTCGCACCGGCCAGCTACTTTCCGAGCTTGGCGGCCGCGGTGCGGAGCTTTTGCTCATCGATGACGGTTCGACGGACAATAGCGCCGAGGTCATGGCCGAGCTCGGGCAGCGCTATCCGTTTGTACGCTCGATTCGCCATGGTCGAAACCTTGGCATCGCTTCGAGCTGGAAAACCGGAGCCAGCGCCGCGCGCGGCAATCTAGTCTGTCTGATTGACGCCGACCTGCAATATCAGCCCGAAGACATTTTGCGGCTGTACCGCGAGCTTTTGTGGTCTAACGTCGATGTGGTGCAGGGCTGGCGCTCACCCGTCGGGCGCGAGCGAGGCCCGCGCTACTACTATTCGCGGGGGCTTAATGCCCTTTTGAACAACTGCTTTGGCATGCGGGCCAAAGACAACAAAAGCGGATTCATTCTTTGCGCGCGCGAAGTGCTTTTGGACCTGCTGAATTATCGCGGCAGTTATTCCTATTGGCAGACTTTCATTTTGGTGTCGGCGCACCACAAAGGCTACACCTACAAGGAAGTCGAGACCCTGTTTGAACAGCGCAAAGCGGGAGTTTCCTTTTTAGACAAGCAGCCGATAAAACCGATTCTGCGCACCTTTGTGGACTTGGGACGCGGGCTTTATGAATATCGCATTCGGCCCAGTCGCAGCTCGGACTTGAAACCGGTGCTGGATACGCATCGGCCGCTAGATCGCACGGCGCCGCGTACCACGACGCAAAGCGCCTATATGGGCGGCTATCTTTTGACGTTTGGGGCCACGCACTGGATGATGACCCGCGACGTCGCCACCCATTTTGCGGATCTCGAGCGCAGCCAGTGGCTGCCCCCCGCCGCGCTGCGCGAGCTGCAAGAACAAAAGCTGCGTCGGCTGCTGCGCCACGCCCATCAGCACGTTCCGTATTATCGCGACCTTTGGCGCCGGCAAGGTATTTCGCCAGAGGACATCCGCTCGCTCGACGATTTGTACAAGCTGCCGCTTTTGAGCAAAGAAGACGTGCGGCGCCACTTGTACTTTGACATCCTGTCGGACAATCACGATCGCAGCGAAATTCTGCGCATCACGACTTCGGGTTCGACCGGTGAACCCTTTGTTTGCTACGCCGATCGCGCGCAACTGGAATTTCGCTGGGCCGCAACGCTGCGCAGTCAGGAATGGACCGGTTATCGCTTCGGCGATCGAACCATGCGTTTGTGGCATCAAACGCTGGGCATGAACAAATCGCAAATCGTGCGCGAGCGTCTGGATGCTTGGCTATCGCGGCGGCGCTACATTCCCGCCTATGAGATGTCCGAGCAGAACTTGGCCGGGCTGTGCGCCGACATCGCCAGCTATCGTCCGGTGCTTATCGACGGTTACGCCGAGTCCTTTAATTTTCTGGCGCGCTATCTGCAAGAGCATCCGCAGCCCGGCGGCTTTGGCAAGGGCCTCAAAGGAATCATGTCATCGGCGCAGAGCCTGCCCGCCGAGTCGCGACGAATCATCGAAGAGGCCTTTGGCTGCCAGGTCTTTGACAAGTACGGCTCGCGCGAGTTTTCCGGCATCGCCTATGAATGCGAAGCCCATGCCGGCCATCACATCGTTGCCGAAGGCTATATCGTCGAAGTGATCAAAGACGGCCGGCAGGCGCTGCCCGGCGAGGTGGGTGAAATCGTAATCACCGACCTGAACAATTACTGCCTGCCCTTCATTCGCTACCGCATCGGAGATTTGGGAGAGGCGATGAACTCGGCCGTTCCCTGCGCCTGCGGTCGCGGCCTGCCGCGCATCGGCAACATCGAGGGGCGTGTGCAGTCGATCATTCTTGGCGCGGACGGCCAGTACTTGCCGGGCACCTTTTTTGCGCACCTATTAAAAGACTATGCGCATGCCATTCGTCATTTTCAGGTGGTGCAAGAAGAGCCCAAGTCCATCGTCCTAAAGATCGTCAAGGGAGAGCGTTACACCGACGAAAGCCTGAATCAGGTCCTGGGCATTTTGCAGCAGTTTTTGGGCGCGGCCATGTGTATCGAAGTGGAGTTTGTCGATGCCATTCCCTTGGTACGCACCGGAAAACGCCTGGCCGCGGTTTCGAAGCTGCCTATCGATTTTCAGCAGCTTTCGAAACATCTACGCTAGCGCTTATACGGGAATGATGCCGCGTTTGCGCCGCGGACGTTCGACTTGACGATTCCAGGACATCTTTAGGCCCAGCCCGAGGACTTTGCGAGTATCTCGCGGATCGATGATGTCATCGACAAGGCCCCATCCGGCGACTTTGCGGATGTCGATGTGCTGCTGAATCGCCTGAACGATTTGGGATTTGACTTCGACTGGCGGATCGCCGCCGGGAAACAGCTTTTTGCTGGCGATGCCAACCATGCCTTCGGCGCCCATGACGCTAATTTCGGCACCTGGCCAAGCCACCAGCAAATCCGGTTCATAGGCCCTCCCAGCCATGACGTAATAGCCGGCGCCGTATCCTTTGCGCACGACGACAGTAAGTTTGGGAACGGTGGCGGCGGCCATCACGTGTAGCATCTTGGCGCCGTGCCGGATGATTCCTTCATGTTCGACTTTGCTGCCGACCATGAATCCGGGAACATCCATAAAAAACAAAAGCGGCAAGCCAAAGGCGTCGCAAATCTGCATGAAATGGGCGGCCTTGTCGGCGCTGTTCACATCCAGAATGCCGCCCAGGTGTTTGGGATTGTTGGCAACGATGCCCACCGGATAGCCACCGATGCGTCCCAAACAAGTGATGATGTTTTTGGCCCAGCGGGGCTTGAGATCCAATAGATATCCGTCGTCGACCACCGCCTTCAGAATGCCGTACATGTCGTAGGCCTGCCGCGGGTTATCGGGCAGAATGTCCAAAAGCGATTCCTCGCGCCGCAAAATGGAGTCTTGAGAGACGCGCAGCGGCGGACGCTCATCACAATGCTGCGGCATAAACGATAGGTAGTCTTTGATCGCCTGCATGCAGGCGGCTTCGTCGAAAAGCTCCAGGTCGCCGACACCCGAGACTTCGCAGTGAACTTTGCTGCCGCCCAGGTCTTGCTCGCTGACTTCTTGTCCGGTGACCGCTTTGACCAGGGGCGGTCCGCCTAGAGCCATCGAACCCTGACCCTTTACCATCGGTACAAAATCCGCCAGCCCGGGAATGTACGCAGTTCCGGCGGCTCCCGGCCCGACCATGGCGGCGACGAGCGGTACGACCCCGGACATGATGACTTCTTCGCGAAAAAGATGTCCGGTTCCGGCAAATAGCGAGATGTTATCGCCGGCCATCACCCCCTGCGGATCGATGCGGGCCCCGCCTGAATCGATGAACCAGACCATCGGCATGCGGCAGCGCAGCGAAAGCTCACGCAGGCGGCTGACTTTGACTTCTCCGACCTGCCCAATCGAGCCCCCCTTGACGGTGAAGTCATAGGCAGCGGCAGCGACCATACGGCCGTTCACTTCGCCATATCCGCAAATGACGGCGTCGGCGGGCGGTTTGTCGGTGGAATCGCCTTGGCCCATTTGCGTGCCGTGCAAGCCAACCTCGAAATAGACACCGCCATCAAAAAAAGCATGCAGACGCTCGCGCGCGGTGAGTTTGCCGCGCTCGTGCTGCCGTGCCACTTTGTCGGCGCCCCCCATTTGCGAAATGCGCGACCGCTCTAGTTCCAGGGCCGCGACTCGCTGGCGCATGATGTTTGTCATAGGGCGATGTTATAGCACGACGTTTTGGGGTTGACCGGTTTTGCCGAGTGGTACAAAAATTTGGGAAACAAGCTTCTCAGTGAGATGAATCAATGGCCAAATCGATTTCAACGCCTCATTACTCCCGCAGCCCGAACGATAAAGACAATTTGAGCAATCAGGTGGCTGAGCACGGAGCTCCTTCTCGACCCGGTGTGAATGACGAGGAAGGCCTCGACCCGCGCTTAGAAGAAGGGGCAGATGCCGGCACCAAAGGAACCGGTTCTGCTGGCTGAGCCCATGCATCGTCCGGTTTCTCGACGGATTGCGCTGCGAACCGGACTTAGCTACCACGCATTAGAGTGGAGCACCGCCGCCACACCATGTCAGCATACCGTTATTCTGCTGCACGGCTTCCTTGACTTTGCTTGGACCTGGGAAGCCGTCGTTCATAGCGGTCTTCTCGCGGCGGCGGCAGCAGATGGGTATCGTCTGATTGCTCCAGATTTGCGCGGACATGGCGACAGTGACCGCGTTGGCATCGGCGGCTATTACCATTTTATGGACTATACTGCCGATGTTTTGGATCTGATTGAGCAGCTTCGGCAGCCCGAGCAACTTGGTACACATCGAGTCTCGCTTGTGGGTCACTCCATGGGAGGGACAGTGGCTGCGTACTGCGCCGGTGCATATCCCGAGCGGATTTTTCGGCTGGCGCTACTTGAAGGACTAGGTCCAAAGGAGCAGTCCTTTGACACCATGCCCGAACGCATTCGTACCTGGAGTACGGCATGGTGGCGCGCCCTTAAGCAAGAGCTGCGGCCCATGGCGAATTTGCAAGAAGCTGCGGATCGGTTGAAGCGGCATGATCCGCTACTTTCCGCAGATGCCGCGCTGACCTTGGCTGAACATGGCACTTGTGTGCTTGCGGACGGCCGACGATTGTTCAAGCACGACCCCCTGCATTTGACGCCGGGGCCTTATCCGTTTTCATTGGCCGTGGCGCAGGCCTTTTGGCGGCGAATCACTTGTCCGGTTTTGCTGATTCAAGGCGAACACAGCGAACTTGGGCTGACGCAAGAAGAACTCGCGCACCGGCAAAGCTTGTTTGGCGCGGCCAAGGCCAATGACACCGGCCAAGTTAAAGTCCCAGTCCAAATTCGCACAGCGATGCTGCCCGGCGCTGGTCATATGATGCAGCGGCATGCGCCGGTTGCATTGGCGCAATTGCTGGCCGATTTTCTGCGCTGATTTCCCTTTCCTCGCGCCGACAATTTGTGACATGATAAGGCCATGCAAGTCGGCTCGTCCGTCTCGCTGGACGCCCTATGTGAGCGGCTTTTGCGCTCGGCGGCGGCTCGGAAGGTGATGGTCTGCACGCTAGACGGATGCGTGTTGGCACATGCAGGAGAACGATATGTTTTTGCCGGAGAGACGGCCAGTGAACTGGCTGAATTGGCGGCAGAGATGCTTATCGAAACCCAGCAAGCCAGCCATCTAGCGGTGCCAGTTGAAGATCGCTATACCCGAGCTGGCCGTATGCAAGTTTGCGCGGCACCCATTGGGCACCAGGCACTGCTTTTGGTTCTTTATGACGAGCACACCGAAAGCAGTCTGGTGCGCATTCGAGTTCGCCGAGCTCGCCCGCAGATGCTGCGCGTGATAAGCATCGGCGAACATTCGCCGTCTATCTGCTAGCTGAAACGGCTAGCCACGCGGCAGGGTGGGGGGATCGCTTGTATTGGCCGAGCCATACTCATTTATGTAGCCAAAAGAGATCCAGCCGTATCCGGGGGCTTTGGAATTGGTGGCGCCAAATGCGCTTGTGCCCCAGCTATTCTTGAATAGGAAAAAGCCCTTTTCCTTGACCGGCTTGCCGCTGGCATCGACGACGCCGTTGCCCATCGCGTCAATTTTCTGAACCTGCAGATTGTTGTCCCAACCGATCAGTTGCACCGAGTGCCCGGCCTGATGTTTGTGGCTTTCGACAATGTCGGTGTCGTTGGGATAAAGGACGTAGCCACGGCTAAAGTACGTGGCGTTAACCGGCAAGGTAGAGCGTCGATGATTCCAGGCTTGATAAAAGAAATCCAGGCCCACGACGACGCCGACTTTCTTTTCATAAATGACGTTTTTGATGGAGTCCGCGGAAATCCAGCGACTAGGCGGCAGTTTGTACATGGGCGCCATGCGCGCTGCCAGCGGCGGATCGCCGTTTGTATAACACTTGGTCGGCAGACCCGATGATTCTCCGGTGCACTCTGGATCATCGGCCGTGGTCCAGGGCGTGCCTTCGTACGGCCAATCCGATTCCAACGGAATGCCGAAATCATTGATGGCCAAAAGGTTGTAGTAGTCCGAAGAGCCTTCCGTGTAGGAAAAAGCCCCTTCCTGAACCTTGACCGACCACTGCAGATATTGCTCAGAGAAATTGGGGTCGGGCAGCCCGGCTTTTTTATACAGCATCTCCATGAGGCCAATCGTCGAGAAAATCGAGCAGACGCCGCGGCTTTGCTGATTGCGCACCGGTGCTTGTAACGAAAAGACATCAAATTTGGTCGGCGGGACGGCATGTAGACCGGGCTCAAAGCGCAGGGCGGCGTTTCCCGGAAAGCCCTTGCGCAGATCGCTTAATTGGGAAAGCGGCGGATCATTGTTCGAAATCGCTTCGGCGCGCACCGGAGATATTTTTTCGGCGGTATCCACCGAATCGCTGTCCTCTGCGCTATCCATATCGCCGCAGCCGGCGCTCAAAAGCGTGAACACGGCCAGGCCGAAAAGCGGGCTTTTGCGCAGCGCCTTATGCCCAAAGAAAGATCGAACAAGGGATGGTGTTTTCAAGAGGGTCTCCATGAGGAATTCAGGATGTGAAACTGCGGTCAGGGCCGCAAAACGCGCAGAATCTACAGGAAGGCTCTGACAACGCAAGAATTGAAACCTTTGGCAGCGCTTGCTGCGCCTTCAGCGATCGGCTTGTTGCGCGCCGAGCTTCGTGGTACACGCCCGACATGCGCTGCTTGCAAACCGGCCTTTATGGCGCCGTGCTCTTGCTCCAGGGAATGACTTTGCTACAGCTTGGCTGCAGCAGCGGCGGCCGCCGTGTTTACGATGCCGAGGATCTCGACGGCGGCGGCGGTGGAATGAATTCGCGCGATATGCGTATGCCGCCCAGCCGTGACGACATGGCGACCGAAATTCCGATGGACATGGCGATGCTTGGCGACATAGGGATGTCGCCGTCGGACATGTTCAATCCCAACCCGACTTGTGTAAACGGCCCCGGCTGGACGGCATTTCGCTTCCGTTTTGAAGATGAAACCGGCGCCAAGACCGATCGGTTCGGGCTGCCGGACAATTCAAACTGGAAAGTGAGCACTGTCTACCGAGCGCGCTTTGCCGACAGTTTGTATGGCGGCGGAATTGAGATGGTTGAACACAACTATCTACGCATCAATTTCAGTTTGAATGGAATCAGCGCCATTCGTGCGGCAAAGCTATCGATACGCGGTCGCAGCTATGGTGGCCTGCAAGACGGCAGTTTCGGAGTACACAGAGATACCTACGATGACGCTGAAACCGCCATCAACGCTTTCAGCATGAATCCGCCCTACAAGTGGCTTTCGGTAAGCGTTCGGTCGCTGATTTTCGCCGGAGAAAGTCAAATCATGCTCGAAGTGTTTTCGGGAGATGACTCCAAAGACATCATCATAAATACCGTCGAGCTGTGTCTAGACGCGGACATTGGCTAGGTGATCCATGTCACAGTTTTTGCCTCGAATCGTCACCCATGCCGAAATCGCCAAAGTCGCTGACGGCGCAGCTTTTTATCTGGAAGACGGCGCCGAACTAACGCCGCTAGCCAGCGAGCGGGCTCGGGCCCGCGGCATTCAAATTCATCGTGGCAGTCAAGAAGCGCCAAGTACGCCGGAAGTTTTAGAAGCGGCCCGCCGCGTTCTTGAGCAGATGGGTCCGATTGCCCCCGATTCCGTCGAGCGCATCGTTTCTGAAGTCGTCGCGTCGCTGTCCGAGCGCAGCAGCCCGGTGCTGTCCGGATTGCCGCCGAGCGCCGATTATTGCGCCACCTACATGGCCGCGGAACGTCGCCGCGCGCACCATCGCGCAGTTTTGACCGCCAGCGGCCGCAATCAGAAAGGAATCGTCGCCGGCATGGCGACCATCATCGCCGAGCTAGGCGGCGACATTTTAGACATCTCGCAAACCATCGTCGGCGACTACTTCACTCTGCTTTTGATCGTCGATACGAGCGACATGAACACCACTTTCGAAAGCTTCAAGGACGCTTTGACGCAAGCCGCCAAACAGCGGGGCGTGCAGGCCATTTTGATGCATGAGGATTTGGTCGCCTCGATGCATAGGGTCTAAGCGATGATTTTCGATCTGGAAGAAACGCGCGCCATTTTGCGCATGATTGAAACCGAGCATCTGGACATTCGCACGGTGACGCTTGGCATCTCGCTGCGCGGCTGCGCAACCAGCGACTTGGCGCACACCTGCGAGCGGCTTTATAACCACGTCACGGGCACCGCGGCGCGGCTGACCGATGTGGCGCGCGAAGTACAAGCCAACTTCGGTGTACCCATTATCAACAAGCGCATTGCCGTGACCCCGATAGCTCTTATCGGCGAACCGAGTGGCGCTGACACTTATGTGCCGCTGGCGCGCGCCATGGACCGCGCGGCCACGGATTTGGGCATCGACTATATCGCCGGCTTCTCCGCCCTGGTCGAAAAAGGAATGACCGCGGGCGATGCCATCCTGATCGACAGCATTCCCGAGGCCCTGGCCGTGACCGAGCGGGTATGTGCCTCGGTGAATGTGGCCACGACCCGCGCCGGCATCAACATGGACGCCATCGGAGCCATGGGCCATGTCATTGCTGCTCTGGCCGAAAATACCCGTGATCGCGGTGGCATCGGCTGCGCCAAATTGGTGACCTTTGCCAATATGCCCGAGGACAACCCCTTTGTCGCCGGAGCCAATCACGGCATCGGCGAAGGCGGAGCGGTCATTAACGTCGGCGTCAGCGGGCCCGGTGTCGTTTTGTCGGCGCTGCGCCGCTTGCGCGAATCGACACCGCGACCCAGCCTGACCGATATCGCCGAGACGATCAAGCGCATGTCCTTTAAGATTACTCGCGCCGGCGAACTTATCGGCCGCGAGGTAGCGCGGCGACTTGGCGGGGACGTGCGCTTTGGCATTGTCGATTTGTCGCTGGCGCCTACGCCGGCCCTGGGCGACAGCGTTGCCGAGATTCTGGAGCTTATGGGACTTGAGCGCGCCGGCTGCCCGGGAACCACCGCGGCGCTGGCGTTATTGACCGATGCCGTTAAAAAAGGCGGCGCGATGGCCACAAGTCACGTCGGTGGCTTGTCAGGCGCTTTTATTCCCGTCTCAGAAGATCACGACATGCTGGCCGCTGTAGAAGTCGGGGCCTTGACCCTAGAAAAGCTAGAGGCGATGAGCGCAGTATGCTCGGTCGGTCTGGATATGGTCGCGGTTCCCGGAGATACCTCGGCTGCCAGCTTGAGCGCCATTTTGGCGGATGAGATTGCCATCGGCGTGTTCAACAACAAGACCACCGCGGTGCGCATCATTCCGGTTCCCGGCAAATCGGTCGGCGAAAAAGTCGTCTACGGCGGCCTTCTCGGCGAGGCCCCAATCATGGCGGTCAATCGCTTTCGTCCCGATTCCTTTATCGCCATGGGCGGTCGTATTCCCGCGCCGATCATTTCGCTGCGCAACTAAGCGTGCCGGACCGGGCCATGCGCATTGCGCTCGTCAGCGAATACTATTACCCCGATCTCGGCGGCATGCCCGAGCACGTTCATCACCTGGGCGGCGCACTAGAGCGCCTGGGTCATCAAGTGGTTGTGGTGACCACCGCATTTCCCGAGGCGCCGGCGCTGCAGCCGCTGTCTTCGCCGCCCTTTGAAATTGTGCGGCTCGGCCGGGCCAGCGGCGCTTTGATTGCCAATGGCTCGGTATCGCGAGCAGCCGTCGGACTGCGTTTGCACGCGCAAATGAAGGCGCTGTTTGCGCAGCGCCGATTTGACGTAATTCACGTTCATGCGCCAATTTTTCCGACGCTGGCTCTTTTGGCCATACGCTGCGCACCGGCCGAGGCGCGGCTTGTCGGCACGCTGCACACGCAATTTGACGACTCGCGCTTGCTGCGGTTTTTCAATCGACCTTTGCAGCGCTATTTGGATGCGCTCGATGGGCTGATTGCCGTCAGTCAAAATGCCATTACATCGATGCGCCGCGTCGGATTTCGCTGCGACGCGACCATCATTCCCAATGGCGTGGCGCTGGACTATTGGCGCAGTGGACAGCGGCTGGCGGCTGTTTCCAAGCTCGAGGGGGGCTGCAATTTGCTGGTGCAGGCGCGGCTTGAGCCACGCAACCACATAAGTACCGTGATTGCGGCGCTGCGCCTTTTGCCGGAAGGGCTGCGCCATCGGGTGCGGCTTTGCGTGCTTGGCGAAGGACCCGAGCGCGAACAGCTTTTGCAAAAAAGCGCTGGGCTTCAAGTCGTCCTTTACGGGCCGCAGCTTGCACAGCGGCGCGATTTTGCCGCAAGCAGCGACATTTATTGCTACACCGCGGCCCTGGCTTCGCATCCGATGTCACTGCTTGAAGGAATGGCGGCTGGCTTGCCGGTGCTTGGCCACGACATTGAAGGCGTGCATTCGCTGGTTCGCGATGGCGTCGAGGGCTATATTCTGCCGCTGCGCGACCCCGCCGCCTATGCGCAAGCGCTTGTGCGTTTGATCGACGACCCGATTTTGCGAACCAAAATGGGGCAGGCGGCGCAGCGCCGGGCCACGGATTTTGATTGGCCGCGAGTGGCTGGTGCCGTCGCCGATTTTTATAAAAACTGCCGGTCTAGCGCAATGCGCCCGCCTGAAAGAAAGACGGAGTCGGCGAGTTTTTAAGGGGCCGCGCCGCGCTTTTTGCTTCCGGCAAAAAATCGCAACGGATCGGCCAAAACCATAACCCCGCCAACCCCTAGACCTGCGCCCAGCACCCAAGTGGCGGCGACTCCTCCGGTTGCGGCATAGCATTTGGTGGCCATATTGCCGCCGGCGCTGCAATCGATGTCGCGGCGCAAAGTCAGGCTGGTGTGGTTGTTCAAGGTCAAAAGCAAGGCCCCAATCAGCGTCGCGCCGCCAGCGGCCAGCAAAGTACCGCCCAGCGCTTTGCGCAGTACGGCGGAATGCTCGCGCGGTTCCGTCCCCGTCCCCGTTTCTTGAGAAACCGAGCAGGCGGCGCGCGCGACCTCTGTACAATTTGCTCGATGCGCGCAGTCGCAACGCTCGCCAGCCGCCATGCCGAAAAGCGGACAGCGCAAAGACGTCGGCGCCGCACCGCTGTCGGCTTGGGGTTCGCCGTCGTCTCCGCAGCGCGCGTGCAAATTGGCGGGCGCGCACAAAAACACCGGCAGCGAGTTTGGGCCCGAACAATAAGGCGGCGAAGCATTGTCCATCATCGCGGCAGGCTTTTGCACGGGCTCGGTGTCTTCCAGCAGTTGCCCGATCATCGTCGCCAATAGTTCTGCAACCTGGCGCCGGCAATCGCTTTGAGCACAAGTAAGTTGCACATATTCCCAGCGATAAAAGGACTTGGGAAATGTCGAGTGCAGATCCGTGCGAAAGACGCGCAAGCGCGCCAAATACCGCTGGCCCGCGCGCTGTTCATCAACGTGTCCTCCCAAAATGCGGGCGCCGTCTAAATTGTGATTTTCACAGGCATTGCGCAGCAGCGCGGCGCAGTCCGTGCCCGTGCAAGAGCGCGCCGCCGCCTGCCGCGCCGTTTCCAAGGTATAAAGCGGCGGCCCGAGCAGTTGCAAACGTTCGACAATCGCGCTCGTCAGTTCGGCATCCATCTGACATCCGCGCGTGATTCCCCAAACAAAAAGCGGATCGCTGGGACTAGGCTGCGCAGAAATAGGAATCCCATACAAAAGGGTGATGAGCAGCAATCCGGCAGAGAAGGCTTTGCCCAAAACCAGCGCGGTCCGCCGAGCAAAGCTTCGAAAACCATCGCGAATCGGTGCATATCTTCGAGCCATTTGGATGCTTTCGAAATCCGCGTCAGGGCAAGGCGAGTAGGCGCTCAATGGCGCTGACGAGCTCTGGACGGCGCTCGACCGGCTCGGTGAGCGGTCCGACGATGGCCTGACGGATGATGCCTTGCTCGTCTACCACCAAAGTCGCCGGCAAGCTTAGATTGCCGCTAGGCAGCCCGGCGCGCAGCACTTCCATGAGCTGGCTTTGGGTGTCTTGGTAATGCGCTTCCTCGGGCATTTTGCCGTGATGGGCGGCCAAATAAGCGGCCATGGATTCCGATGCGGTATTTTCGGCGACAAATAAATAACGGACTCGTCCTTTGTACGCGGCGTTGGCGCGATGGAAAAGGGCACGCAGCCAAGGAAATTCCCGTCCGCAGGGTGCGCAGTAATCGGCCCACAAGTGGATCACCCGCACGCGCGCGCCTTCGCCGGGAACCGCGTCCGTTTTGGAGGCTTGCCATTGCCGCGTGGTCGAGGTCCAGACTAGGAGATTGCGCAGCAGCCGCGGGTCGATGCGCTTGCTGATAAGATACGCTTCATCGCGATGATGCTTAAGCTGCTCGCTTTGCACTTGTATCGCGTCTGCACCTTCCAAAGTGACCTGAGTTTGCGCCGCCATGGTCAGAAAAATAAGAAGCGAGAGCATGCGCCACTCCTAGCAATCGACCAGGAAAAACCACAGCAGGATGCGCCGCTCGCTAAGCCCCGGCTCGCCGGGAACCGGAACGTCGCGTTGCGGGTTGGCCTTTAGATAGCGCCGCAGGATTTCTTCCTTTTGCGCGCAGCTCAAAAATACCGGCGGCAGTGCCGGCAGGGGCTCTTCCCCGGCGTGCACCGATGGATAAAGCGTCTCAACGGTCCAGTTGCGCAGGCGGCGCGCCACGGATTCCGCCATCTCGGTGTCTTTGGCATCGCGTCCGGCGGGCATCGCCACCACCAAAAGCCGCGTGGTCGGAGCGCGAACGTGCTGGCGCAGCAGCGTCTTAATGTAGCCCACTTTGACCGCGGACAGGGCTGCGCTTTGCTGCGGCCGCACCGCCGCCATGACGTGATCGGGGTTACTGGCCATGAGCATGATGGCGTGCTCGGCCATCTGCGGCGAGCACTCTGTGCCGCTGCCACTCGAACAGGCGCGCATGAATTCACGCACCACCGGATTGGGACATCCGGCCATGCGCGAAACCTGTTCCAGGTCGTTGTGCATTTTCTTCTGGTCGTCGGAAAGCTTGCTGTTTTCAGTCTTTAGCAGACTGATTTGCGCGGACATTCGATCAAGCTCAAGGCGGTATTGCTCGAATTCCATACAGGAGCCAAGCAGAATTCCCAAAAGCGGAAGGCACAAAGCGGCTACTTTGCGGAACATTTCACCTCCACGCGGGTCGGAAGATGCCAGGCCGAATTCCATAAAGCATCTGCTGCGGCGGCGAACCGCTCACATGCCAGATTCATAGGGGCGGATGTCGTTCGCGCACAAC
Source organism: uncultured Myxococcales bacterium (assembly GCA_964460115.1). GTDB lineage: Bacteria > Myxococcota_A > Polyangia > Palsa-1104 > JAEUJZ01 > JAEUJZ01. The sequence goes on along the minus strand of CAYWPR010000002.1, from coordinate 30,068 downwards.
TTAGGACTCCGCTCGGCAGGCGAATTAGGGTCAGTTGCTGGCCCGGCAGTAGTCGCAAATCGGACTGGCGGGCGGCTTCGGCAAATACATCGATGCGCGCGGGATTGGCTCCCGGACCGTATAAGACGATGCAGTTTTTCGTCGGAATCGTCGCCACCCTAGGCTTGGCCGCATTGCTCGACGGGAAAATCGGGCGCTTGGGGCGCACCGGCGCTTTGGGCGAATCTGGCGACTCGGACGACGGCTCGAGCATATCCGCCGGCGGAACCGTCAGCTCGGTATACACTTCGGGGGTTGCTGCATCAGCGCTTTTCGCACGCAGATCCGCGGCGGCAGTGTTTTGCATGTCTGTCGTAGCCGCGGACGGGTTCTTGTCGCGTCGAATGGAAACCACATCCGGCGCGTAAGCGGGATGAAGAAATTCCCAAACTGCGACTCCGATTCCCAGGGCCACAAGCAGGACCGCCGCGATTCCCGCGGGACGGCGCCAGTGGAAATTCGATTTTTGCGGCAGCGCGGTATGTGCTGTACCCGTGCGCAAAGCGCGCAACTCGGCGCCGCTAAGCCCGCGGCCGCCCAGCCGGCCGATGGTCTCGGCAACTTCTGGCATCGTCGGCCGCTCCGTCGGATCGCGCCGCAGCATGGCCATGATGAGCGCGGCAAATTCCGAAGTCATGTCCTTGGCCGCGATGGGCGGAGCGTCTTCGTGCAGCTTGCGCGCAACGATTTGCAGCGGCTCGCCAACAAATGGCGCGTGTCCGGTAAAAAGCTCGTAGGCCAAAACGCCCAGCGAATAAACATCCGCTTTGGCATCCACGTCAGCAGCGGAGCGGCCCTGCTCGGGCGCCATGTAGGTCGGCGTGCCCATGATCACGCCAAACGCCGTCTGCGGATCCGAAGTTTGCCCGTCCGGAAGTTCATGCAAGCTGCGGTGTAAGAGCTTGGCGATGCCAAAATCGAGCAGTTTGGCTTGCTCGCCTTCGGGGCGCGACGGATCGGGCGTTAGAATGATGTTGCTGGGCTTCAAATCGCGGTGGACGATGCCTTTTTTATGCACCACCGCCAAAGTCGTGGCCAATTGGTACAGCACGGACAATGGATCAAGTCCGTGGGGCGCGTGCCCCTCGCGCCACTCCTGCATGCGTGCAAAAAGGGTTACGCCCTCGACAAATTCCATCAATAGCCAGGGCGCACCGCCGGGCAGTTGGCCATACTCAAAGATTTGCACAATGCCCGGATGGCTGATGACGTTGGCGGCGCGGGCCTCGTTGACAAAGCGCGTCGCAATTCCCGAATCTTTGCCGTCAAAAATCAGCACTTTAAGGGCGGCGCGTCGGGCGATGTGGCAGTGTACCATCTCATACACCGCGCCCATGCCACCGATTCCGATCTGCCTGACCACACGGTAGCTACCGACGACCTCGCCGGGCCTAAGCTGCGGTGGTCTGGCCGACACGGTTCACTTCCATGTTCGCTGAAGGTACTATAGATTTTGTCGAAAATTCAAGCAGCTAGCGGGGTCTTTTGCGGCTTGCGTCGCGGCGGGGCGTTTTACGGCGCCGCGCGGCATTTGTCAGTCGAGCAGCGGATTTTGGGCCGAATTTACTCGCGCTGAAAGTCGACCACGTAGCGCTCGATGACAAAATCGGCGGCTTTGCCGTCCTTGCCGATGGCGGGGCGAAACCGGCAGCGTTTGTCAAAGCGCAGAAAGCCGATGGCGATGTTGTCAACTTCGGTGCTGATTCCCTTTAGCTTTTTGAGCGAGCGTACTTTGCCGCGCTGGTCGAGTTCGATGCGCAAGACTACCGTGCCCGAAAGGCCGCTGGCGTTGGCTTCCGATTCACTCCATTTTTGCTTCATGGCGGCGCCGCATTCGTCGTTGTCAATTTCGGGCAGTTGCTTGAGCTCTTCTTCGGCGACCGGGTGATATTCGCTGCCGCTTGGCACGCCTTGGGCGGGCGGCAAGGGCGGAACTTCGGTGACTTTGGGACGCTTGTTCGGATCCGCTATGGTGGTATTGCCGACGGGAACCGAAATTCCTTGCCCACCAGTTTGGCTCGGGTCGATGCCAAATACCGGCTTTGGCGGTTCTTGCGGCGGTGTTTGCTGGGGCTTACTTGGCTGCGGGGCCTCGACCGGACGCGGCAGTTTGCGGACTAGCTTTTTCGGCGGCTCTGGGGGCTTTGGCGGCTCTGGGGGTTTTGGCGGCTCCGGAATTTTTTCCGGCGGCGCTACTTTATGTTTGCGAATTTCAACTTCGACGGTCGTGATGCGGTGACTCGGAGGTTCCGGCGCCAAAAAGATATAAAGGAGAGCACTGACGTGTAAAAAGAGCGCCAGCGCAAACCCTACGGCGTCGAACTTCCAAGTGGCAGCGTTCACGTTCCGTCGGTGGCCATCGCAAACTTGGTCACCCCCAAAGTTTTGACAAAATCGACGATGTGCATGACGTCGCCGTAGGCAATTCCTTTGTCTCCGGCGATGACCGCTTGAATATCCTTCTTTTGCGAAACCAGCGCCGATACCACCGACTGGGCTTTTTGCTCGTCGGTCTTTTCGCCGTTCAAATATAAATCATAGCCAGCGGATCCGTCTGGTTTTTTGGACAAAGTGAAAGCCAGCGTTGACTTCTGCGTTTCGTCGCCGCTTTGCGCTTTGGGCAGTTCCACTTTGATCGACGGATTGTTGGCCAAAATAGGCGCCGCAACCATCATGATGATGAGCAGCACCAAAGTGATATCGACAAGCGGCGTGACGTTGATGTCAGAAATCATGCCGGCGCCGGCTTCATCATCGGAAAAGCTAGAGCTTGCTCCGCCTGCCATTAGGCGGTCTCCTTTTGCGCCTGCGGGTGATTTTTGGTTTCGGCGTGTAGCGACGCCAGGATCACCTGGGCCACCACGTCAATTTGCGAGGTCACGCTGCGGACGCGGCGGTTGTAAAAGTTAAAGCCGACAACGGCCGGAATGGCCACAAGCAGTCCGACTGCGGTGGCCACCAAGGCTTCCGAAATGCCGTTCATGACGACGGCGATTCCGCCGTTTTGGTTAAACGCCAAATCATGAAAGGCCTTGATAATGCCAAGCACCGTTCCAAACAGTCCGATAAACGGTGCATTTGAGCCGAGCGTCCCTAAAAAAGCCAGATTGCGTTCCAGGCGCAGCCGTACCCGCGCCTTGGCGCCCAGCATGGCTGCTTCGACGGCATCGGCGCCGCGCTCGGCTTCTTCCAGTCCCATTTGCGCGACAAAGCCGATGGGTCCGCGCACATCGCGTAGCTGCTTGCGGGCCTCGGCAAATTTTCCAGAAAGGAGCAGGCGCCGCAGATCGTCGGCAAGCGCCATCACGTCCGTCCGCAGACTGAAGTAGTAAAAGCCGCGCTCGATCATGATCGCCAGACTCAGCAGCGACAGAATGAGTAGCAGCCAAAGCACCCACTGGGCGCCGACCAGCGTCAAAGCTAGCAGTTTTTGTGTAAGGTTCATGAAGCCAATATTCTCCCAGCAGCTTGCAAGCAAATTGCAACGTGAGCCAAGGCTGAGCAGTGTAGGTTGAGAACGGCCAGCGCGCAACCTTCCCAAATGGAGGCGCTATTTTGTCTCTGGCAGTCGCGAAAGAACGATGCCGTCGATTTGCAAGCGGCGGTTCGCAGGTGGAGTGAATCCAAGCGGAAAAATTCGTGATCAGCAAAAGTCCGTTTTTTACCTGTAAGAATGTGCGTTTTTTGCTCAAAAATGTCGGTCGAGTTTGTCTGGCACTTGTCGCGAAGCAGGATTAGTTTTTCTGCATGGACAGCGCCAAACCCAACGCTGCGACGCCATTGCTTCTGATTACGGGCTTTTTAGGCAGCGGCAAGACGACCTTTATCAATCGTCTGCTGACGATGCCGCAGCGCATTCCGCAGCGGCTTGGGGTGGTCGTCAATGAGTTTGGCCAAGTCGGAATTGACGGCAGTCTGCTTTTGGGCGCAGCCGGGTCAGGCATTTTAGAGCTAGCCAACGGCTGTGTCTGTTGTATACGCGGCACTGAAATGTGGGAAGCCGCGCTCGATCTGGTGGATCGGGCAGGTGCGGAAGTTTTGCTCATCGAAACCAGCGGGCTCGTCGAGCCGCATGTGCTTTTAGAGCAGTATCGTTTGCTGCCCGCGGCCATTGCTAGTCGCATCGATCTGCGCGGTCTTTTGTGTGTCGTCGATGTGGTGCACGTACGCGAATCGGTGGCGCAGCGGCCCGAGGCTGCGGCTCAGCTTCGGCTGAGCAATCGCTTGCTTTTGACCAAGCTCGACCTGGCGACTTCGGCGCAGCTTTTGAGTACGCATAGCCTGCTTGATGAGATGTCCGCCAGCACTGAGCGCGTCAGCTTGACGCTTGGGGCCGCGGAATCGGAAGTTGCAAGTGTTCTTTCCTGGGCGCTAAGCGGTCCTTTTCCACCGGTAGCTCGACCCATGAAATCGAATGCGGAAGCCGCTCCGGCTTATGCCAACGGTGCTGCAGGACATCACCACGGCAATCGGCAAATCATGGCGGTTTCGCTGTATGAACCGGAACCCCTGTTGGCCGCGCCACTGATGCAGCTTCTGCGCGAACTACGCGGAGAAGTACTGCGCGTCAAGGGAATCGTGCGAGTTCTTGGTGCTCCTTGGGACACGGATTCTTTGGAAACACCGAGCCTGGCCGTGCTTCATTTGGCAGGCCGTCAGGTCGAGCTGCAACCGCTGCATGGCGCAAACGTCGCAGGAAGCCCCGATGCGCTGCCAGGGCCGATGCAATCAGGCTCGACCTTGGTATTTTTGGGAGAAGCGCTTGACGAAAGCTGGCTGCGCTTGCGCTTGTCGGCGTGTCGCAGCCCTTCCACTTCACCCATACCGACAGCGCATGGTGCACCGTCGGTTTCCACCCAAGAAAGGAGTCCTCAATGATCAACATCACTGAAACCCTTCATCGTCCGACTGCGATGGCCTTGCGTCCGGCGATGGCCTTGCGTCCGGTGGACAATGCCGGCCCTGTGACGGGCTGCTTTGGCAGCCCTTAACTACCAGCAGCAGCCTTGGCTGAACGGCCAGACTGCTCAGGGACCGAGGGCGCTGCCTTGTCCGCGGCTGCGGGCTTGGCATCTCCCTCGGCCTCGGGAGACAGACGTTCTACGCGAAGCAGTTTGTCTCCTGCGAAATATTGCACCATGTCGGCTTTGCCATCGTGGTTGATGTCTAGCTCTTGTCGCACGAGCCGTCCCGCTTCATAGAAGCTTTTCACGTCCGCAATTCCATCGTAGTCGTGATCAAACTCCTCACGCTGCTTGCGGCCATCGAGGTCGTAGTACACAAGCATGTCTTTGCGGCCATCGCCGTTCAGATCTACTTCGCGACACGACAAAACGGTTTGTCCGCGGCTTTCTCCAGAAGGCACGCGAGTATATACACGTACGACATCCGGACGTCCGCTGCCGCGCCAACTGGCGACATCGACGCGCTCGGCACCTTCTCGAGCGCAGCTTAGTTCAAGATGCTTGTTGGCTGCAGAAAAGGTCGTCGCTTGCTGCGGAGTGCGGGATCCCAGACAGCCACTGAATACGATGCCACACAGGCAGCATCGCCTCAGGCGTCCGCTCCATATTCCCCGCGCTGACATAAATCGAGATTAGGCGCCTTGCACAGGACATGCAAGGCACCTAAGCCGAGCGCGCTTGTGTGGTAATAATTTCTGTATGGGTTGTCGATTGGTTTTGGTTTCTGCGAGCCTTGGGCTTGCGACCTTGCTTTGGCAAGGCGGCGCACATTCCGCCTATGCGGAGACCGCGCAGAGCGAGCCGCCGGGCGAAATATCGGTGCATTTTGATGCCAAATCGCGGCTGGGCAAAAAAGACATCGTCAGTACCCTAAATGCCGAGGGGCGCTTCGAGTCGCTGCTAAAAATGCTAAACGCCGCAGGCATGATCCCGCTGCTTCGAACGCATGGGCCCCTGACCATGTTCGTGCCGACGGATGACGCCTTCGCCAAGCTGCCGGCAAGTACGCTCGAGCGTTGGCAGAAAGACCCGCAGCAGCTTAAGCAGATCCTTCGCTACCATGTGCTAAAAGCCTACGTTCCGGCCCGCCAAGTCCTCAGGCTGCGCAATGCCTTGACGGCGAGCGGAGGAATCGTGCGCATCGATGCCTCAAGCAGCAATGGCCCGCTTGTCATCAAAATCAATAGCGCCGTAATAACCCGCAGCGATATTTTGACGGCAAACGGCATTTTGCACGTGATTGACACCGTGCTTGTGCCGCCGGAACGGCCAATCAAACTGGAAGCGGAAAAGAAAACCAAAAAAATTCATCACGAGCTTGAAAGCGCAGGCGGTCACCAGTCGTAAACGCGGCGCTGACTTTTGGCACCGCGCGGCCTTTGCCAAAGCCTGCACTTACATCAGGTTGACGTCGACGCCGGGCAGCGGCTGGCGCCGATTCATCTGTAGCAGCAGGTTGTGCAGACGGGCTCTTCGCACCGATTCGACGTACTCGCGCAGACTGCGAGCATGGCGCTGGGCCATGTCGATAAGCCGCACGCCGAGTCCGCGCTCGTCCACGGGCCCGGCTGTATCTTCATGGCAGACTTGGCCGCGTGCCCAGATCGTCTCGCCGGTGCCCGGCAGGGCGAATTGCAACTGCATCGGCGCGCCATACCAGGTGGCGCTGTCCACTAGGCGCGGCGCTGTGATGTACAGCCCGTGCTCTGACAGGTCGCGGGTGAGCCCTAGATAGGCGTCTCCGGCCAGGAACTGTTGAACGCAAATCTCGACGGGCAGACGAACTTGTAGGCGACGATCCTGAGACATAGCGACGGTTCTCCTGACTGATGTCGTATCATGTAGGATAAAAACCGCCGGCACAAATTTTTTCACGGCCGATTGCGCGTCCGCCAATGCCGCGACGCGGTTTTTTGGGGTTTGGATGGGACTAGATGCGCTGCGCCGCCGCTTGCCTTGACACGAGGCAGAATGCGGCGTAATCCTCGGCGCTACTCGATTGGTGACCGCGTGAAGCTCCTGGAAGTCAAATCCCTAGCTATTCCTGAGATCAAGGTTTTGCGCTTTGCGCGTTTTCACGATCATCGCGGCTACTTTACAGAGCACTACCGACGCAGCGATTTTTTGACCCACCCCGATCTGCAATGTTTGCAGGGCGTCGACTTTGTACAAGCCAACGAAAGCTTTTCGCGCCCCGGGACTGTGCGCGGCCTGCATTTTCAATGGAATCCCTACGTCGGCAAGCTGGTGCGTACGGTGTGGGGCCGAATGATCGATTTGGTCTTGGACATTCGTAAAGACTCGCCGACGGTCGGCAAAATTTTGGCCTACGACATTAAAGCCACGGCCGACGCCGATACAGCAGAATGGATCTGGGTGCCGCCGGGCTTTGCGCACGGCAATTTCTTTCTCGAAGAAACCATCATCGAATATTTTTGTTCAGGACAATACAATCCGAATTGCGAAGCTGGAGTTTCGCCGCTAAGCCCGGACATTGATTGGTCGCTGTGTGACCCTGCGCTGCGCCGTTTGTTTGGCGAACTCATTTCCAATGAATCCGCGCAAACCAAAGGGCTGCTTTTGTCTGAGAAAGACCGAAATGGCCTAAGCCTTAGCGGTTGGCTGCGCGATGCGCGGGCGGACGCCTTTGTATATGCGCGCACCTAATCCGCATCCCTCCGCTTGCCCTACCTACCGCTGCTCTGCTTACAATAAGATTCCTAATAAAGCGCTTCCTATTACGTGGCCAAGGATCCAGAAAAATTATGTCTCGCCTGTCCGGGGAACTACCCGGCGGCCTACTCAACCTGCCCCAAATGCCAGCTTCCGCTGGTTTTTCCGGTCGTTGGCAAGGTTTGGTATGTCGATGGGCTGATCGGCCGCGGCGGCATGGGGGCCGTCTTTGTCGCGCATCATATTGAAGATCGCCGTCGGCGCGCTGCCGTCAAAGTGCTGGTGCCGATTGCTGGAGAGATGAAGGCCGATCGCACCGACCGAATGACGCGTTTTCAACGCGAAGCGACGGCAATGCGTCGCCTGACGCATCAAAACATCGTGCAGCTTTATGATTTTGTGCGAGAACGTGACGGCTCGCTATATCTGGCGATGGAGTTTTTAGAAGGCTCGTCACTGTCCAAGTTGCTTAAAGAGCGTGGAGCCTTGCCGGCGGCCGAAGCCGTGGCGCTGTGTCTGCCGGTGCTGTCGGCGCTGGAAGCGGCGCACAAAGTCGGCGTTATTCATCGCGACATCAAGCCCGACAACATTGTTTTGGCCACAGTAAAAGACGGCAAGCACGAGGTCGAACGCATCAAAGTGGTCGACTTTGGCGTGGCGCGCTTGCAAGGAGACTCGGTCACGGATACGGGGCAGGCGCTGGGCACGCCGGTCTACATGGCTCCCGAGCAGGCGCAGGGCAATGACATCGACGAACGCGTGGACATCTATGGCGTCGGCGCGGTGCTTTATGAGCTTTTGACCGGCCGACCGCCTTTTATTCCGCCGGAGGCGCCAAACCCCAACATGGCGGTGCTGGCGCTGATTATGACCGCCGATCCCGAGCCGCCGCGAGCGCGCAACTCGGACATTTCGCCGGCCCTGGACTCGGTAATCATGAAGGCGATCTGCCGAGATCGCGAGCAACGATTTCGCTGCACCGCGGATTTTGCCGCAGCCTTACAGCTTGCGCTGGCCGAACCTGACAAGGTGCAATGGACTCGACCGGGCGTCACGCCGGCGCTCGCTTTGCCCGCGGCCGTCGCTGCAGCCGTGCAGCAGTCTTCATCGCGCTCGATGCGTCCGCCCAGCGTTCACAGTCGCTCTTCTACGAGTTATCCGCCGCCCAGCCGTTCGTCGCTTTCGGCAGCCTCGTCCAGCCGTTCGTCGCTTTCGGCAGCGTCTTCTAGCCGTTCGTTTGCGTCCGTCCCTTCTTCAAGTCGGCCGTCCTCTAGCCCGGGCAACTTGTCCAGCTCCAGCGCCAATGTATCGCGCACGCCTACATCACGCGCTTATAAGCTGCTGATCGTCCTTGCATATCTGCTGCTCGTCAGCGCGCTTCTAGTCAGTTTGCTGATGGACCGCGCAAGCTGCCGCTAATGTGCTCCTCGTCAGGCTCTTACAATCGCGCCGCCCTCGTTGGATAATTAAAGAGAGTGCTCGGTAAGCGCCTGCCCGCGCTCTGCACGAGCGCTAGACTAAACCTTAATAAAATGTAGGAGAGTGAACCATGCGCAGCGTGTTTTTGGCCTCGGTAGTTCTCGCATCCGGGTGTTTTGCGGATCCAGCTCCACCGCCTCCACCGCCAAGTGGTTATCAGACAGGCACTTTTTATATGCCGTCCCCGGGGCACCCCCTGCCGCCCGATCCTTTTGGCGTTCCTGCAAATACGCCTGACTATCTGATTGATAGCGGAGTTCTCGTGGACCCGTCTTTGGGTCCCTATCGCATCTATGTTGATGCCAATTTCACCTGGACGCTTTTTTTCCTAGGCGATAACGTGCCGCGCCACTTCTCTGGCGACCTTTACTGTCCGGAAGGCTGCGATCTTTCTGCGCAGTTCACAAACGCCATGCCCAACGACAGCATCAATACCATCGCCAACAATCACGTCGGCTTTGATGCGTATAGCGATGGTTCCGTTTTGGACCCATCCGTGGAGCCGTATCTGACGATTTCGACGTTTGGACCGCCCAATCAGCCCCTGCAGCCGATCACTTTCGATCTGCGTTTTGACGACCAGCCCGCGGTAAATCCCCTGGTTTTGTTTTCATCGGGGGGACAATTGGCTACCACCGACATCATGCCCTTTAACTTGATTAGCAGCACCTATGCCGGCTTTGGCAGAAAGCCCGGCTTGGCGCCGCAGTTCGTTTTGCCCAAGGGCAATGCCGAAAAGACCTTCAGCCGTCCCGAACCGTCGCCGCCGGCTGTGGAAGCCCGTACTGAGGTTCAGACGGTTGCGAAGTAAGCGCCGGCTGCCCCTGGCTGTGTCGACTACGTCCCGGCAGGGCGTGCCACAGCCGTGAAATAATTAGCGCGCCCAGCACGGCAAAGCCGAGCGGCGCCAGCGGCCAGACTTCAAATTCCACGCCGCGCTGTCCAGTCACTTTGTAGTGATCGAGCAGCCGACCCATACCAGCCCCGACGAGCGATCCGGCTAGATATTGCGCGCCATCAAACAATCCCGCTGCGGTGGCCACGGCCTTGCGGCCGCCAAAGTCCATGGATGCCGCACCGCCGACGAGTCCATGGGCACTGTTGACGAACAAAGAAATCAGCACCAGCGCGAAGCATGCGGCCCAGGCGTCGCGCAAGCTTAGGCGCAAAAGCAGCAGGCACAGGGCCTGTCCAATAAATGCGATGAAGATCACCGGAGCTCGGCGCGAGCCAAAAAGTCGATCCGAAGCCACCCCTGCCAAAAGTCCGCCGGTCACGGCTGCAAGCGGCATGGCCACGGACGCCAGTTGATAGGGCAGAAATGATGACAATTGCTTGGCCGACACGCCAAACATCACCCCGATGTAGCGCGCATACCAGTGGTCTATCGAGTGACGAACCATTCCGATGCACATCGAGGCAAATGCGATAATCCAAGGCTCGGGCCGCGCGAAGACTTTGCGCAGCACATAGCCAATGGTCGGTTGCGCTTGGGCCTCTTCAGGACTTTCATCGCCGGGATCGAGCTCGGCAAAGCCAGCCGTCGACGGTGCGTTTTCGACTTTGCGAAACAGCACAAACCACATGACGCTGAGCATCGCTGCGGGAATGAAAAAAGCGTACTGCCAGGGCAAAAACTTCAGACACAGCGGCAGCAAGGTAAACGCCAAGGTGCGCCCACCTTGAATCATTACGCCGAAAATACCGGCGAATTTTCCGCGCTCGCTGATGCGAAACCAGGCGGTGTTGATTTTCACAATCGATAGGGCGCCAAAGGACTGAAAGTAATGATTGCACGCCCATAGCGCTGCAAAGGTGGCAATCACCGTCGAATTGCTAATGCCATCGGCCAGCACCGCCGGGCTAAGGACTTGGCTGCCGCGCATAACGGCTGGCTGTACCAATACAAAGTGACCTAGTCCAAAGAGCAGATTGAAAAATGCGGCACCGGCTGCGCCAATCAAAATGGCCCGCTTGCCGCCGATGCGATCGGCCAAAGGACCGTTCAAAAATACCGCGCAGCCGTAGGTCAAAAGGCCGGCACTGATGATCGAGCCGAAATCGCTGTAGCTCCACCCAAACTGTTCAGCTACCGCGGCTTGTACGGCGCTGAAGTTATAGCGGCCCATGTAGAAAAACGCATACATGAGGCCCAGAAAGAACCAGTTTTGGGTGCGGCGTTTCTTAAAATCCACGCCATCAAGCGAGAGCGGTCCCGAATTTTGGGTCCGATCTAAAGCATTATGGGCTGACCGAAGATCTCCACAGTGGGAGGCGGGAGCCATGGCTGAGCCATACCACGGATGGGCCGGCTTTGCCCAGCGGTTTTTTGGAGACCGTGATTTTCTGGACGTTTAGAACGGTTTTGAGCGTGACTTGACCGAGCGATTGGGAAGACTTACCCTTAATTGACCTGACTGCTTGAATCGCCCCGGTTGGGAGTGTTTTTTCCCTACGCTTTTGAACCTGGGATCCGCCGCTGGCCGTGGCGTGCATGCCCGCATGTCGGGAAGCCCAATCCGGTCATTGTGGAGCCCACCTACTTGGATGTAGGGGTTCAAACATCTCGACTACGATCAGGCGGGGGTCAAAGAGGCTGACTTTTCGAAGTCAGCCTCTTTTTTTATGGCGTCGCGGCGCGAGTTAGTGGGCACGGGGAAGGATCGGCGGAGCGCTGGGAAAAAATTCCGGAAAGGCATCGCGCACGCCGCCAATCATAAATTGCACGGCGATGGCGATCAGCAAAAGGCCCATGACGCGTTCTAAAATGGCTCGGCCGGTGTTGCCCAAAAAGCGATTCACCAAGGACGCAGCGCGTAACAACAGATAAGAAATCGCCGCGGTCACCACAATCGACAAAGCCAGCAAGATGAATTGCCAGATGCGACTGGCTTGAGCCGTCAAAACCATGACCGTGGCGATGGCTCCGGGGCCGGCGAGTAGCGGCATGGCCAAAGGCACGATGGCCACATCGGGTTTGCCCACCGCCTCGGAAAGCTCTTTGCCGCTAGTACGGGTGCGCGCCGGCATGCTGCGCAGCATGTCAAGCGCGGTCAGAAGCAGCAAAATGCCGCCGGCGATTTTGAAGGCGGCCAAAGTCAGCGAAAACAGTTTGAAGATGAGCCCGCCGCCGACCAGAAAAAACAGCAAAATGCCGGCGCTGACCAGGCAAGCGCGAGCCGCCATCTGGCGGCGCTTCTCTTCGGTATCTCCTTCAGTGATGGTGACAAATACCGGGACCACGGCGAAGGGATCGACGACGAAAAAAATCGCCGAGAAAGCGACGACGCTGTAGCTGACAAGGTCGCTCCAGCGCGCAAAATGTCCGGTGATGGCCATACTACATATTAGATTGCGGCGGACGCGGCGGCGCTAAGTGCACCGTCTAAGGCGAAAAGCATGTCGTCGATTTGCGTAGCTTCCACCAGCATGGGCGGCGAAATGCGCAAGCAGTTGCCGTAAAGCCCGCCTTTGCCGACGAGCACTTTGCGCTTTCGCATCTCTTCGAGCACCAAATTGGCCCGTTTGCTCGCCGGCGCTTTGGTCTTGCGGTCTTCGACAAGCTCGATGCCTTGCATAAGTCCCATGCCGCGCACGTCGCCAATAAGTGCATGCTTGTCCATAAGCGCATCAAGCCCGCTGCGCAGACGCTGGCCTAGTACCGAAGCGCGCTCGGGAATGTTTTCGCGATCCATGATGTGCATCGTGGTCATTGACGCGATAGCGCTTACTGGATTGCCGCCGTAGGTGGACAAGGTCAGACCTTTGAAGGCTCCGGCGATCTCGGGCGTGGTCACGGTGATGCCAATGGGAAATCCCGATGCCGCGGATTTGGCGAAAGTCATAATGTCGGGCTTTACGCCGTAGTGTTCGATGCCATTCCAGTAGCGGCCAGTGCGGCCCCACCCGGTTTGTACTTCGTCGCAAATAAACAGACCGCCGGCTTTGCGTACGACTTCGACCACGCGTCCAAAGTATTCACGCGGCGGCGTAATAAATCCGCCGACGCCCAGAATCGGCTCGGCGATAAAAGCCGCCGGTTGTCCGGTGGTCGTGGTCGCCAAAACTTCCTTGATGTCATCGGCGCAGCGCAGTTCGCAACTGGGATAGCGGAGCCCGAACGGGCAGCGATAGCAGTAGGGCGCCGGCATTAAGCTTATCCCCGGCATCACTGGTGCGATCGGCCGCCAATTGGCATGGCCCATGGCCGAAATCGCGTACATGCCGCGTCCCGAGTAGCTGTGGCGCAGCGCAATGATTTCCTGGCGGCCGGTGGCGATTTTGGCCAGAACAATCGCCATCTCATCGGCTTCCGTGCCGGAATTGGTAAAAAAGGACTGTTTCAGCCGACTGTCAGCAGGCATGTGCTGGGCCACCGCCTGCGCCAAACGAACGATCCATTCGTTTTGGTACAGCGTCGAAGTATGGCCCAGAGTGCGCAATTGTTCGCTGACCGCCGAAACGATTTCGGGATGGCAGTGCGCAAGCGCGACGGTCAAAATTCCGCCGAAGAAATCCAGATAGCGGGCACCATCGGTATCTTCGACGTATAGCCCTTCCCCGCGGCGTAAGACGAGCGACTCGCTATAGTAGTGAAAAGTTGCCGGCATTACGTATTCGCGATGAAGCGAACGTACCTCGGCAGCCGGCATATTGGTCAAAACCTTTAAATGGGTTTTTCCGTCGCTGGACTGGCTGGCGAGAGCGGACTTTTGGGGCGGGGTTTGCGAAACGCTCATAGCGGGACAGTATCAACGGCGAGTCGCGCCGCACAAGACTTTGCAATGCGCTTCGGCGCAGTTTTTGAAAAGCGATGGGTTTTGGCGATTCGCACCTATGTGTATCATCGCGGTCCATGATGACGTCTAGGCCTGCTACAAATTCGAGTGCGGCGGCGGCTGTTGCGCCGATGCGGTTATTGCGCGAGCGGACGCGGTTTCTTTGTGTCGATATTCAGGAACGCCTGGCCACGGCGATGCCTGAAGAATTTTTGTACACCCTGCAAAAAAATGCTCTGGTGCTTTTGCGCGGCGCGGCGGTGCTGAATGTGCCGGTGATCGTCAGCGAGCAGTATAAAAAAGGGCTGGGCGAACTTTTGCCGGATTTGGCGGCGGCCCTGCCGGCTGGCACACCGCGCTTTGACAAGCTTAGTTTTTCGGCATACGCCGACGCGGCTGTGGCGGCAGCGTTGCCGCAGCCGGTGGCATCTAGCCCCAATGGGGAGCGTCCGCAGATTGTCGTTTTTGGGATGGAAACCCATATCTGCGTCTATCAAACGGTACGTGACTTATGTCATGCCGGCTTTGCGGTGTACGTGCCGCACGATGCCGTGTGTTCGCGCCATCCGGAAAACCTGCGCGTCGGGCTTATCCTTTGCGAACGCGCTGGGGCCACGGTCACTTCCACCGAGACCATCCTTTTCGATCTGCTTGGCAGCGCCGGCACCGCCGAATTCAAAGCCATCTCAGCGCTTGTGAAGTAAGCATACTTTCGCGGCGTCGCGACGAGGTGGGACAAGCCAGGGGAAAGTCTGTGCGTTGACTACAGACTAGACGGCTGCCTAAGTATGCGTAACCATTCAAACATGTCCGAAAAAGATGCACTCGCACCCCAGCGGGTCTGTATAGAGCCTTTGCTGTATGCCTTTGCCGCACCGCGCACCATTGCGGCTGCCCTTGCCGAGTACGAACATCATCTGCATCAGAATTTGGGCCTGTCGTCGCGGCAGGCGCGCGCCACACGTGTTTGCCTGGAACATTTCTTAGATCCGATTGAGGCGCCGCTGGTTTCTTTGACGCCAGAGCTGGCGAAAACGATCTGCGAACAAGCGCTTGCTCCAGCCGATCTTTTTTGGAGCGATCCACGCCGTTTGTCGCTGCTAAGGGCTCGAAGGTTTTTTCGCTGGGCGGAGAAGCGCGGCTACGTTTCCAAAAGCCCCTTCGCCCGCATTGCCGTCGCGCCTGCGATCCCGGTGTCCGCCGACTGGTTGTCCTAAAGTCGTTTAGGATTTGCTGAGATCGGGTTCGGTATCGGCTTCGATTTGCGCAATCACTGCGAGGGGCGTTTGATTGCCAGCGATCATCGAAAGAATTCCCGGCAAATAACGATCCATGGTGCTGACGTTGCCATAGATGATGTGGCGCAAAAGCGGCGACGTGGCTTCGGCATCCTCGATATCCAGGCTGGTCTTATAGCGAACCTCGCCGTCTTCGTAGTCCATTTCGAAGTTGCCGACGATTAAACCGTAGTTGGCGCGCATCAGAAATTCACCCATCGCCTGACGGCGCGGCTCAGGCACGCGCAGCGGGCAGATCGAATACACCACCACCTGCTGTTGCGCTTCGCGCGCTTGAGCAAAGCACGGCCAATGCCCATTTTCGCCGCTAAAGCTCAGGCGCAGTATATTGCGCCCCTCCACAAGCTGATAATCCCACTCTTCCTCGATGAAAAACGTCGATAGCTGATCAAGAAGAATCCCCATAAAAGCCCCTTCTTGGCAGCGTATCACAGCGCCGATTTTGGATTTAGTTCGTTGATTTGCACATCCGTCAAACGTGCAGTATCTAGCGCATGCGGCTGATAGAAAAAAATCGCTGACTCCACGCGGAATCGAGTGTACTACACAGCCTCTGGCGGCCCCGCCGGCTGCCTCTTTTGACCTTTGATAAAGGAGGAGCAAATGTCGCAACTTTTTACATGCAGACGCCCCGTGTGGCAAAGGCATGCGCTTGCGGGGCTTATCACCCTGGCGGTGATGCTGGGACTTGGCGACGGCATCGTCGGTTTTTCCGGTGTCGCCCAGGCGCAAAAAGCAGGGGTGCTTACCGGAACCACCTCGTGGTCCGATACGGCTTGGATGAATTTCATCCGCCAAAAGATCGTTGATACGGGACTTTACCCCGACGGCATCGATCAGATTGACTGCTCCTATAGCGATCCGACGCTGGCGCAGCTTTCTTCTTATCGGCTGCTCGTGGTTTTTGCCAATGCCACCGGCCTAAATAGCAGCGACAATTTTGGCAATGTGCTCGGCGACTATATGTCCACCGTTCCATCCGGCGCGGTGCTGCTTTTTTTGCCGAACACCTGGCAGACCGGCGTAAGTGGCGCACCAGCCATTGGCGGCAAGTTTTTGGCCCAATATGCGCTGGTCTCGCAAAGTGGTACGGCCCAAACTAGCGCCACCGCGCGCGGCAACTTGGTCGCAGACGACGCCCTTAGCGACAGCATTCCCGAGTTTGACTGCGGCACAAATTGTGCGCGCGTCACCGATATCACGCCACTACCAGGGGCGCAGGTGGCGGCTACCTGGAAGGATGGCACCATCCTGGCCGTGCACGGTCCGCGGCGGGTCGATCTAAATATGCAGGCGGTAGACGAGTCGGTGCTAAGCGGTTCGTGGAAAGCGAAAGGAAACGTGCTGCTGACGCGGGCGCTTTATTTTTTGTCGGTGCCGCTGATGCCGACGCCGCTCCCCGCGGATCTGCCAAGCACTTGCATTGGCGGCTCCACCGAGCCGCAGCCCGTGCGCTTTCGCAACATTAGCGACGAGACCATTCAAGTGACAAGGGCTGGGCTACTCGGCAGCGATCAGGATTCATTCTCGATCGGCATGGCGCAATCGCCGTCGCTGAGCAATCCGATTGCGGTCCGTCCGGGGCAGACGCTTAGTGTCGACGTGTCTTTTCATCCCGAGGAAGAAGGACCGCAGACCGCGGCGCTTTATCTCGAACTCGACGGATATCAGCCGATCTCTACACCCCTTGCCGGAACCACCAAGGGCAATTTGTCGGTGTCGGTTTCGCCGATCGACTTTGGCGGCATATTGGGTGGGACTACAGGGGGGCCTATCGCGGTTCGCCTGAAAAATATCGGCAAGATTCCGGTTACGGTGAACAAGCCGGTCCTCAAAGATGCCGTGCATTTCGAACTGCACACCGTCGTGTCTGAGCCCACGGTCAGCTTGTATCCAGGGGCGACTTACCTCTTTGACGTCAAGTTCGTTCCGGGCATGGATACCGGCACTCTTTCGTCAGAGCTCACCATCACTTCTTCGGATGCATCAAGCCCGCTTGTCATTCCGATTCTGGCGATGGCTGGCTCACCTGCGGTCAAAATTCCTTATTCGGTGATTATCATGCCCGATACGCCGACGGGTGCCTTGGGCCTGCCGCAGGTCATTCCGGTTACCAACATTGGCTTTTCGGACCTGCACGTCACAGAGCTATCCACGGACAACGGCGATTTCACGGTGCTAAATCCTCCGCCCATGGGAACTCCTTGGGTGATTGCGGCGCAGCAGACGAAAAATTTTCAGGTGGTCTTTTCGCCGCAATCGCAAGGCGCCCGCAGCGGAACTTTGACCCTCAAAAGCGATGAGCCGCCTGCCATGGGCAGTGAGAACTCGAACAAAACCATCTCTCTGTTTGGCACCGGAACCCTTCCCGTCTTTCGCGTCAGTGCCAACTTCGTCGATTTTGGCACCGTTGGTATCGGCATGGATGTACCGGCCAAAACCGTGGACCTTATCAACACCGGAGATGGAGACCTCTTGATCAATGACGTCTCAATTCTGCCCGGCGACGGCGCGGCTGCCTTTCGTGTCAAATCTCCGACGTTGCCCTTTGTGCTTGCCGCCGGAGCAACCATCCCGCTGACTTTGAATTTTGCGCCCAAAGTCGCAGGTCTTTCTTCAGCCAGCCTGCGCATCGTTCCCAATTTGGGCTCGGGAGATGCCGTCATCGTTGCGCTAAGCGGCACGGGCAATGGCGCCGTCGGCGTGATTTCCCCAGGCACGGTGAATTTCGGAGATGTCAAAGTACGCAATCAGGCGACGCAATCGGTCACCCTGACCAACAATGGCAATCAGGATCTGACCTTGCTCAAGACCGTGGTTGTTCCGTCGCTCGGCATTTTTGCCGCCATGGCCCCGCCCGATGGCACCAAGATTGCCCCAGGCAAAAGCATCACCGTCAACCTTGTGTGCATTCCGGCAAACGGAGGAGTCTCGACTGGACGTCTGGATTTGCAAACGGATGATCCGGCGGTCAAAGGCGGCACCAAGTTCAGCGTTGCGCTAAACGTCAACGGTGTGGCGCCGATGCTGTCGGTAACGCCGGCCAAGCTTGAATTTGAGCCAGTTTTTGTCGGTCAGCGCAGCGGCATGCGGCTGATCACGGTCAAAAATACCGGCAGTCTGACGGTAGATAACCTCAGCATCGAAATATCGGCCAGTCCGGAAACGGGCAGCGATGATTCCGACAATTTCTCGGTAATGCCGGGTTGGAAAAGCATGCTGGCTCCCGGTGAAACCAGCCAGATCGGCATCTTCTTTGAGCCGCACATTGGCAAAGCAAAGATGCTGGCCACCGCCGTGCTGAAAGCTGACGGCAGTCAGGTCGCGATGACCGTTCCGCTGCAAGGTTCATCGATGTCCGCCTTGCTCGGCGTTCAACCCGAGCGGATTCACTTCGACGATACGGCTACTGGCCAAATGTCTCAGGTGAAGTATCTGACCCTTCGAAACGACAGCTCGGACATCTTGGCGCTAGAGGTCATTCCGCCGGCCAACGACGAATTTCAGGTGGACACCACTCAGTCGAAGTTATCGCTGCCGGCGGGCGAATCTACGCGCGTCGCCCTGCTTTTTGCGCCGCGCACACCCGGTGACAAGAGCGAATCGATAGAAGTACGCCTGAAGGACACCAAGATTTCGCTCGTCACCGTAGAGATGGACGGCGCGGGCGTGGTGAATAAGATGATGCCTACAGAGCCGCCGCCAGTGGATATGGCTCCGGGTTGTCATTTCACAGCCACGCCGCACACCCATCCGCAAGACTTTGCGCCGCTGTTTGCACTCGCTGCTTTGGCCACGCTTTTGTTTCTACGGCGCCGCGCTTCGCGCAATTAGGCGAAGTGATCGAGCCTTCAAAGTCCTCTCAGAGAACTCTGAGGGGATTTTGAAGGCGCAAGGCCAGCGCAAAGCGCGCGAATCCGCTTCTACCTACAGAGCATCTTTGTCGATGGCGAGCACTGCTTGTTCCGCCAAAATAGCCACGGCAAGGCCCAGCCGAGAAAAACGCGCATCCTTGGTCAGCCCCTGCTTATAGCGATAGTAAATTTGCTGGGCGACCACCGCCGTCTTAAAAAGCCCAAAACAGTAGTAAAAAACGCTGTGCAAAAGCGAGCGCCCAGTGCGCTGGCTATATCGCGCAACCAGTTCCTGCCGCGTCATGCAGCCAGGCAATGTGGTGGGGCCAAAAGCAATGCTGCGCAGCGCCGGCGAATCGCTGGCTTGTACCCAATAGCAAAGCGCCGTTCCCAAATCCATCAGCGGATCGCCAATGGCCGCCATCTCCCAATCCAAAACGCCGATGATACGCGTCGGACAAGCCGCATCTAAAACCAGATTGTCCAGCTTGTAGTCGTTATGCAAAAGCGTTGGTGCGGATGATGTAGGAAGGTGCTCTGCAAGCCACGAAAGGACGCGCTCTACAGCCGGTACTTCGCTTGTTTGCGCATCGCGGTAGCGCTTGGTCCAGCCGCTGACTTGCCGCTCGACATAGCCTTCAGGACGGCCGAGCTCGCCAAGGCCAATCGCTTGATAATCGATGGCGTGCAGCTCGATGAGGGTTTCCAAAAACGCTGCGCCAAGGGCCGTCATTTCCGCCGGTCCAAGCTTTAGTTCCGGCGGAATTTGCCGACGCAAAATCACGCCGGACAGACGTTCCATGATGTAGAACTTGGCGCCCAGAACCGACTCATCGTCGCAAAACAAAAGCGGCCGCGGCGCGCGCGCATAGACCGCGCAAAGACGCGAAAGAATACGAAATTCGCGTCCCATGTCGTGGGCGCTTTTGACTTTCGAGCCAAACGGCGGTCGCCGCAAAACCATTTCGCGACCGCCATAGAAAACAGCGTAAGTCAGATTGGAATAGCCGGACGGAAACTGCCGAATCAGAAGTTCGGAGGAATTGGCTACGCTTGCCGGCCCCAAGTGCGCAGCCAGGTAGGCGCGAAGTTTGTCGGCGGGAAGCTCCTCACCTGGCTGCACTTCCCGCGGCTCGTCGAGCATTCTTTATTCGCGCGCGCTGGCTTGCGAGCGGCGCTGATACGTCGGGGTGTCAAAATCCGTGTCTTCGAAATTCAGGCGCGTGCCCATCGCGATGCGCGCGGCGCGGCTGGGACCTCCGGTCGCGCTCGCCGCCGGAACGCCCAGCGGCGCGGGAGTCGCCACTCGATCGCGGCGCGGACCCGACGTCGGCGCGGCTGCCGCCTCGGCTCGCGGCGGTATCGGCGGTGGCGATGCCGCGGCCGGAGTCAATTGCTCCTGGC
Source organism: uncultured Myxococcales bacterium (assembly GCA_964460115.1). Lineage (GTDB taxonomy): Bacteria > Myxococcota_A > Polyangia > Palsa-1104 > JAEUJZ01 > JAEUJZ01. The sequence goes on along the minus strand of CAYWPR010000002.1, from coordinate 9,579 downwards.
TGCGCTGAAATGACATCGGCACCTGATGCTGGCTGGGTTTGCGCACGGGCTCGACGTAAATCGGCGGCTCCAGTTCGGCTTCGCGCATTTGATCAAAGCCGGTGGCGATGACCGTGATGCGCACTTCATCGACGATGCTGGGGTCGATGACCGAGCCAAAGATGATATTGGCTTCGTCGTGGGCCGCTTCCTGAATCAGCGACGAGGCTTCATTGACCTCGAACAGCGTCAGATCGGGTCCGCCGGTGATGTTGATGAGAATGCCGGTCGCGCCGGTAATCGACACATCCTCAAGCAGCGGCGAACTAATCGCTTGCTGGGCCGCTTCCATGGCGCGGCGCTCGCCGCAGGCCCGGCCGGTTCCCATCAGCGCCCGCCCCATGTTCGACATGATGGTCTTCACGTCGGCAAAATCGACGTTGATGAGGCCGGGAATGGTAATCAAATCGCTGATTCCCTGCACCGCATTTAGCAGCACGTCGTCCGCTTTGCGAAATGCGTCAAGCATCGTCGTCTTCTGTCCAGCGACAGAAAGCAAACGCTCGTTGGGAATCGTGATCAACGTATCGACGGCGCGCGCCAGGTTGATGATGCCTTCTTCCGCTTGGCGGCGGCGCTTTTTGCCTTCGAATGGAAAGGGTTTGGTGACCACACCAACGGTGAGCGCTCCTAGCTCACGCGCGACCTCGGCAATGATCGGCGCGGCGCCTGTGCCCGTGCCGCCACCCATGCCAGCGGTGACAAAGACCATGTCGGCGCCTTCCAGGACCTCGGCAATGCGATCGCGGTCCTCCATGGCGGCGCTGCGGCCAATTTCGGGATTGGCTCCGGCGCCCAAACCGCGAGTCAGTTTTCCGCCCAGCGGAATTTTGATTGCCGCCTGATTGGTTTCCAGTGCCTGCAAATCGGTATTCGCGGCGACGAAGTCCACGCCTTCAAGTCGGCCTTGAATCATCGTGCTGATTGCGTTGCCGCCGCCACCGCCAACGCCGATCACCTTGATCTTGGCGTGATTGTGATTTTCGTCGAGTTCCAACAGGGCCATTACAAATTCCTCCGCCTAGAGCCCCATTGTCCGCCCGCGATCCGATCGGTCAATTTTTCGACCGATTTTTTCTCTGGCCGATGCGCGCAGCGACGAGATTTTTTGTCGCTGCTTAGGCCGGAAACATTGGTTCCGGTCGTTCTTTCGGTGTCATAAAAAAGTGAGCAAAGACACAGAAAATAAGATATTGGATGCCGCCAAAGACCAAGTATTCGGGCACCAGGTGCAAAAGTCCCAGCGACCAGCCCAAAATCAAATTCACGATCATGTAGTAATTGATCAAGCGATTTTTGGCCTTGCCGGCCTTGGGCACGCGCCAGGCGGACATCATCGCCCAGCCGAAAAACAGCATCACCCACGGGTAGTAGGGCATAAGCGCATCCAGCCGGATATCGCCAAGCAGCCGCCACCCGGGAAACGTGTCGTGAGGCGTCCAGGCCGGATTGCCGTATTTGGACAGCGAGACGAGCAGCGCCATAAGCATCGCGCCGGCAAACGTTGTAGGAGTGCCGAAAAAGAAATCGGGGTTGCCGCTGCTGATATTAAAGCGAGCCAATCGAAACGCCGCGCACAAGGCATAGACGCAGCAGATCACCACCAAAATAATGTGCGGTGCTCCGGTCGTCCAACCAAGCTCTGGCTTGTCGTAAAAATACGCATAGGCCACCGCTGCCGGCACAAAGCCGTAGTTCAGCAAATCGGCCAGCGAATCCATTTGCACGCCGAGCTCCGAACTGGCGTTCAGCGCCCGTGCCACAATGCCATCCAGTTTGTCGGTGAGCGTCGAATAAAGCACCCACCAGCAAGCGTCGATAAACGCACCCCGCAGGGCGGCTTGCACCGCCAGGACCGCGCAAACTACGGATAGTGCGGTCACGAAGTTTGGGACCAGATAGCGAAGCTTGGTTTTGAAGGTAGAAGCTGCCATCTATTGCGACCGTAAGCTCGCAGGCTAAACTGCGTCCCGCGATGAAGTCAACAGGTCGCTGGGCAAGTGTGGTTTCCGCCCTGGTACTTGCCGGGGCCGGAGCCGTGCTTTGTTTTGTTCCGCTCTTTAATATTCTTGGCTACGAATCGTCTTTGGCATTGGCGATTTTGGGTTCGCTTGTGGCCGTGCGGCAGGGAACGCTGGTGATTCAGCGCGCGCGCGCCCGCAAAATCGGTCCGCCGCCGGCGCTATGGCGGCTGTATCTGCGCGGCCTGTTTGCCGCCGTCGCTTTTTTGCTGCTACCTCTCATTTTGCTTTTATTTAATGGGCTGCGCATCCGCAACTGCAGCTATGTCGCCGGCTTGCAGTTTTTCATCATGATGCCGGTGCTATCAGTGGCTTGCGCTGTCGCGGTCGGGCAAGTGGCGGCGCTGTGCACAAAGACCACGGCGCGAGCGCTCCTTTCCGCCTATAGCGTGCTCGGCTTGTCTGCGCTGTGGTCGCTTTTGCGCTTTCTGAACACGCCGGCAATCTTTGCCCACGATCCCTTCTTTGGATATTTTCCCGGTGCCTTATACGACGAGGAAGTCGCCCTGCACGCCGGGTTTTTCTGGGCCCGGACCCTGCACTTGCTTTGTTTTCTGGCGGTGTTTGCGGCGCTAAGCGCTTGGCTCAGCGGAAACGGCGACGGCGATGGCCAAAAGCTGCAGGTGCGGCGGTGGCGGCGCCCGCCGCGCAAAGCTCCGCTGTTTTTGGCGGTGCTGTTTGGGGCCGCGGCCCTCTTGCTTTATCTTCAGGGCGGACGTTTGGGAATTTATACCGACGTCGCCACGCTTTCGCGTCATCTATACAAAGAAGCGCGCGTCGAAGTCGGAACTGGGCACATCCTATTGCGCTATCGACCGGGCGGACCCGTGGCGCGCGATTTGCCGCTGCTCATGCGCGAGCATGCTCTGCGTTATGCGCAGCTTCGCGATCTGCTTGGCGTCGAGCCCGATTGGCGATCGGGTGGCGGATGGGGTTGGCTCAAGCGCCGAGTCGGCCTAGAGCCCGACTCTTCGGCGCTTCTCACCAGCTACTTGTTTGATTCCACTTTGGACAAACAGCGGCTTACGGGCGCTGGCCATACCTTCATCGCCAAACCTTGGCGGCGCGAGATTTATCTGCAATACGAGCCTTGGCCGCATCCGGTGCTGCGTCATGAAATGGCCCACGTCTTTGCCGGCGTCGCCGGCGATCGGCTGCTGCGGCTGGCAACGCATTACGGCTTGCCGCGGCCCGGAATGATTGAAGGCTTTGCCGTGGCCGCGGATTTCGCCGCGGTGGGCGAGCTCGGCGGACACCAAGTCGTGCTGGCGATGCGCCGCGCCGGCCTAGAAGCCCCCCTCGAACAAATCTTTGATGGCGGACTGGGATTTTGGCGGCTGCCCGGCAATCGCGCCTACGCCATTGCCGGTTCGTTTTGCCGATATTTGCTGGATCGCTACGGCGCGGCGCCGCTTTTACAGACCTACCAGCGCGGCGGCGCCCCGGATGACTTCGCCACGGCATTTGGCGTTCCCTTTGCTACTTTGGCGGCCGATTGGCGGCATTTTATCGATGAGCAGCCGCTGAAGCCGGAATCGCAAGAAGTGGCTCGCGATCGAATGCGCCGACAAGCGGTTTTTCACAAGGTCTGCGCGCACGAGCTGGCGCTGCGCAAGCAAGCGGCGCACATTGCCCTGAAAAACGGTGATTCCGCCGAAGCCGTGCGGCTTTTGACGGCCGTCTGTAGCGACGATCCGGACGAGCCACAACACCGCGCCGAACTGCTGGAAGTGCTTTTGGCGGGGCAACAGTTTGACGCCGCGGAAAACGTCGCGCAGACCTTGCTGCAGCATTCGCAGCGCACCGCTGTACTGGAAGCCTGGACCGCCGGCCATTTGGGCGATCTGGCGGTGCTGCGCGGAGATCTCGAAGCCGCGCGCAGCGCCTACGAGCGGGCTTTGGCCGGTCCGCAGGCTGAATCGGCAAATCGTTTGCTGACCGCTAAGCTTATCGCGCTGTCTTCGGCGCAGGCGGGGTCCCTGCTTTTGCAAATGCTGGTCGGAACGCCGGCACAGCCTGGGGCGCAGGCAAAATCGCGTTATCCGCAGCGCCTGCGCGAACGCAACGATGCCGTTTCGACGTATATTTTGCTGCAAGCCGTGGAAGCTGAATCGACGCTAAGTCTTAGCCATTATCTGCTTGGACGGCTGCTTATGGACCGCGGCGGCTACGTCGAGGCGGACAAAGAGCTAGCCCGCGCCTACGAACTGGGGCTGCCCGACGATCGATTCACGGAACAATGCTTGCTGCTGCGCGGCCAAGCCGCCCTTTTAAGCGGTCGCGCCCATCAGGCGGAAGCGCTGTTTGGCGAACTCTTGGGGCGTATAAAGGAAGTGGAGCAGGGCAAGCGCCTTTTGGCCGAAGACATGCGCGATCGCGCCCGAAGATGGCCCGAGCTTGAGAAAGCAGAACAAAGCCCATGAACCAAGCGAAGTCGTCGTTTTTTGGCATCGGCTGCTTGACGCTGATGCTTGTCGGCGCCGGCTGCCGCGAGCACGGTCACGCTTCTGGAAGCGCCCCCGCTATGTCGGCCCAGCCACCCATCAAAGCCGCGGCGGTGCCCATGCCTTTTGCAAGCGGCGATCAGGTCGTGATCATAAACAGCTCGCACGACACCCTGGGCGCCGCGCGCAAGGGGCTGGAGGCGGCGCTGCAACTGCCGGTGGACCTGCCGTTGCCTTATCCCCTCGTCGAACGCCACAGCGATCGCTTTCGTGTGGTGCTTGGTCGCGGCGCCTTTTCAACCCTGCGCCCCTTGGCCGAGGCTTTGATCGCCGCCGGCCAAGCGATTTCGGTGCAAGCTGCCGGTCAGGCCGGTGGCGATGACGTGATTCGCTTGGGTATCGTTTGCACCGACGGTGAAAGCGTGTCTTTGTACGAAAACGTGCAGCCGCTGCGCGAACCGCTGCGGCAAATCGCCCGCTTGCAGCACGGACAGGTGGTGGTGCTGAAGGAAGACGAAGACGTCCCGCGCCTTGGCCCGCATCAAGAGGAAGACAGCGCAGAAATTGGCAGCGAAGTGGCCGAGCACGGCTTTCTAAGCGTCTTGCAGCCGCAAGCGGGGCTAATTCGCGGGCCCGATGTGCTTTTGCCGGCCGACTGTACGCCGCGCGACGAAGACAACGATGACGGCAACGGTCGCATTCTGTACGCCGGCGCGACCGGTGGCATTGGCCGCTTGTGCCTGACCACGCGCTTTGCCGGCCGAGTGTCTCATCTTTTACACGCCGATGTGCTGGCGGTGGCTCCCAACTACCGCCATTGCCTGCATTTTCCCGGCTCTGGAACCTTTGATGGCTTTGATCAAAGCCGCAATGGCAACCACTTTGCCGTAGAAGCACAGGGCGGTTTGCGTCTTTATGCAGTCGGAGAACACGGTGCCTTGCAGTTGCGCGGACAGTGGCCTGAACTAAGCCGGCCGGCCTTTTTGGGCGACCATTTGGTGGCGGTGAGCGAGCAACCGAGCAGTCTAGGCGTGGTGATCCTGGATGGCGTCAACAATCGCGAGGTCAAGGACACCACACCGCTTGTTACTCCGCGACGCATCGTCAGTCTACAGGTGGCGCAAGTTGCGCCGCTGCCGGAAAAACTGCCGGTGCATCGGCCCGCCGCGCCCACTTTGAACGGCGATCGTATACACGTCAGCTTTTTGCGCGCCTGTCACGCGGACTGGGCCAAGCGGGTGCGTGCCGCCGCGAAAAAAAGCTACATCGAGTGCGTTTTGGAAATCGAAGTCGAAGTCGGCCTTGACGGACAGCACCTGTCGCGGCACTGCAAGCTCGACAATGTCGAAAATCCTCTGGAAGAACCGCTTACGACTCCTTGTCCGTAGGCGCCGTCCAACCGATCCAGTGCTGACGGTCGGCAATCAGGCCTAGGGCTTGATCGATGGCCAAAAGCAGCGGTCGCACCGTCTCTGGCTGCATGGCGGACACGGCGATGGCATCGCGATCCATGGGCAATTGCTGCCAATCCGCTGCGCTGAACCGATCAATTTTGTTGTAGACGATGAGCCGCGGCTTTTCGCCCTGGCCAAGCTCGCGCAAAATGCGCTCGACGGATGCCAAGTGCGCTTCCATGGCTTTGTCGCTGGCGTCAACGACGTGCAAAAGCAAATCGGCTTCGAAAAGCTCTTCGAGGGTGGCGCGAAAGGCGCTGACCAAATCCGCCGGCAAATCGCGAATAAAGCCGACGGTATCGGTCAAAATCAATTCGCGTTCGTCGGGAAAGCGCATGCGCCGGCTGGTCGGGTCTAAAGTGGCGAAAAGCTGATCCGCCACCAGCACCTGACTGCGCGACATCGTATTGAGCAGCGTCGATTTGCCGGCATTGGTGTAGCCGACGATGGCCACCACCGGCAATTCACGGCGCTGCCGCTGTTTGCGGCGCTCGGCCCGCTGATTGGACAAAGTGGCGATGTCGCGCGTCAAAAGCGCCACGCGCTCGCGCGCTCGGCGGCGGTTGATTTCCAGCTTGGTCTCGCCCGGACCGCGCCCGCCAATGCCGCCGGTCAGCCGCGACATCATGGTATTTTTTTCAATCAGCCGCGGCAGCATGTACTTTAGCTGCGCCAGCTCGACCTGTAGCTTGCCGTCGCGGCTGTGCGCGTGCTGGGCGAAAATATCGAGGATCAGCATCGTCCGATCGATAACCTTAAGCTCGGTGGCGTCTGAAATCGCCCGCGCCTGCGCCGGAGTCAGCTCTAGGTCAAAGACCAGCAAAGTGGCGTCGTGCTGAAGCGCGCGCAAAACCACTTCGTCGAGCTTTCCTTTGCCCAAAAGAAAGCGCGGATCCAAGGCCGGACGGCGCTGCGTGATGACGTCGATCACGGTCAAACCGGCGGTGCGACAAAGTTCTCGCAGCTCGGCGGCGCGCGCTTCCAAGTCCCAGGTCGGCAGCACCGTGGCAGGTTCGGCGCCAGGCCGCGGCGGTACGACCACCAAAATTACAAGCGCCCGATCGGCTCCCTCGACGACCGTCGTGGCCCTGGCGCTTTTTTGATATTCGTCCTCGAGGGCGCGAATGAGTTCGTCAAAATGCAGACTTTGTCGAGCAATTGTCTCGGGCGGAAGTTCGCGCCACAATTGCTCTTGGGGATTGGGCGGCAAAAGATGCGCGATGAAAAGCTGCTCGGCCTGACCACTTGCGGTCATGGTGATGGCCGCGACAAGGTCCAGGCGCAGCTTGGCCAGATCGATCAGATCGTCGCGCGTCAGCGGCTCGGCGTGCAAATGGGTGTGTATCAGCCGCAGCCCGCGCAAGCGCCCGCGAAAGGCGCGCTGGCGGCCTAGGTCGGGCAGGACCAGACGCTGAGGCTCGCCAACGATGACATGGGTGATGACGCCATTGCGATCGATAAGGACCCCAACCTGCCGCTTGATTTCGCTCGAGCATTGACACAAAAAGGCCGCAAGCTCTTCGGAGACGACTTCGTGCACGGCGACTCGCCGCCGCGCAACGCGTTCCAAAAGATGACGCTGGCTGGGTTTTAGACCGCTCAGATTGCCGTGAAGAATCTCCATGCCGCGGCGCTATTTCGGCATATCGCTGAAATCGTGCAACGGGAAACTGCGCAGCCGCAGCCGATCTGCGGGAAAATCGCGCGGCGCGGTGAGCAAAAAATCCAGCCGCACCTGCTGCATGCGCCCGGCGCCAATGGTGATTGCTGGCGGCGACGCGGCAGAAATGCCCGGTTCGGAGACGATTTCGCCAAACAGGCGCAGCGTCGTAAGTTGCGGTGCAATCGTCCGCGCACTCGGATTTTTCAGGCGCAGCCGCAAAACGATGCGATCCGGTTGGCGCTCGACCTGATCGATACAGAGCCGTAAGCCTTGCCAGGATAGATAGGCTCGATCGGGCCGCAGCGGCAGTTCCTGTAGCGGTGCCGCGGTAGGCTCAATCGGTGATTCGAACATCGCTGCCTCGGTCCCCGCGGTTGCCAGCGGCGCTTCCTGCCGATGCTCCGTCCACAGACTGAAGAATTCGAACATCAGCAGTCCGCCTAGAAGTCCCAAGCCCGTCCACAGCCACAGGCCGCGCCACGATCGGCGAGGCGATGGAATCGGCCGCAACCAGTTCGGCACCGCGGCCAAAACCCGCGGTGACAGCGGCGTCAAAGTCGGTGGCAGCACCGGATAAGTTTCGCTGGCCTTCTCGCCAAGGTCGGTATCCTGCCGATCTACAGTAGCGCGGGGACAGCTTTGTCCAAGAACCTCACCAATGGCTTCGGCCCGACCAAGAGGGGCTTGCAGATCGAAAAGCAGCTCTTCGAAAGAGGTGATAAGCGCCGGCAAGTGAATGCGCTGATCGGCTTGGCGGTGCAAACAACGCCGCAAAAGTCGCGTCAGACCTTCATGGCGCAACGCCGTTTGGGGCAGCAACTGGCGTAGCAGCGCCCCCAGCGCATAGACATCTGCGGCGACGGTAGACAAGCGCTCGGACAAGCGCAGTTCCGGCGCCAGCAGATCCTCCGGACGAAAAAATGGCAGGCCGCCGGCGCTGATGCTGGCATTGGCCAGAGGGGAAAACGCCAGAAGCCGCACGCCGCCGTCCCAGCCGACAAAAATCGTGCTCAAATTGACGCGGCCATGGCCGTGGGCGCGCTGCCGGCCGTGCTCTTGATGTTCTTGCAGTGCACAAAGTGCTCGGGCCACTGCCTGGGCCACGGCCACGCCCCACCAAGACGGCAGGCCGCCGGGTGTGGCGCGCAGCACCGTAAGCAGATCCACGCCGTCTGGCGCTTCGCTGATCGCGTAGGCATTGCGCGCATCGGCGGTGCCTACCTCTAAAAGCCGCAAGACATGAACGTGGCAAAGGCTGGAAAGACGATCGCCCAGTTGGCGTTCACGCCCCAAATCGGCGATCGGAAACCATTCCACCAGCACCGGACGGTCCAGCAATCCGGCTTCCCCTCGCCACAGTGCGCGCCGGCGTAGCCTTTGCCCTGTCGTCGGCCCTGGTCCTGCCGACGCATCTACGGCGAAAGATTTTTCGAAAGTAGCGGGGTTGAGCTCGAAAGCTCCCTCTGGCAGCCACAGCCGCCGGGGCAAGGCCATACCTCAGTATAGCCAGCCCATGGCGTTAGCACGCCAATGACGATCGGCCAGAAAAAATTTTGCTTCCGGCCTGCGCCGGCGAAAAGCCCGCGCGCCAAGTCTTGAATTTTTCAGCGTTTTTACGGCCTCTAAAAAAATCTTCGTTCTTAAAAAAAGTTTGGAACCTAACAAGAAAAGAAATGTCAGAAACTGTGACAGGCGACCCCATCCGGTGAGTTCGCCACGGAGGATTTCATGGCTAGCGGAAGTGCCATTCCAATTACGATACAAGTGTTCAAGGGCCAGGCAGTGGCCCGCACCGAACAGCTCAATCAAGAACAGATCAAGATCGGAAAGATCGCATCTAATAACATTCAGATCGAAGATGAGTCGGTCAGTCGCATGCACGCTATGGTCGAGGTATCGCCGACCAAGGAAGTGTCGATTACCGATCTGGGCTCGACCAAGGGCACCTACGTCAACGG
>CAYWPR010000001.1:0-252884 GCA_964460115.1 uncultured Myxococcales bacterium | reverse complement strand
GGCCCGCCTCTGGCAGTGCCGCCGCCGCGGTTTGCGCCGCCAGCACCGGCGCCATTTGCTGCCGCGCCGCCTCCCGCCGCGCCGCCTCCCGCGGCCGGGTCAATTCCTCCGGCGTATGGGCAAAAAGCCTTTGTGCCGGTTGTGCCGCCGCATATTGCCGAGCAGGTCGAAAGCCGCGATGGCTCGCGCGCGGTGGAAGTTGCGGCACTTTTTGATGATGCCGTCATCGAAGTTCGGCACTTTGACAATCCGAGCGGCGGCAAAGTCACGCCCATCACCAAGGGCGTTATCGGCGCTGGTGGTGCGGCGCTCGGCATCGTGTTTCTGCTTTTTCTCACCAGCTATGCGCAGGTGGCGAAAGAAAAAGCCGAGATGGAAGCCTGGGAAAGCCGCAATGCAGCCCTGGCTTCGATGGGCAAAGACAAAGAGCGGGCCGAAAAACCGATGGCTCATCGCGAAAGCGGAGCCAAGGACGTGGCCGCTTTCTCGCTGCTAGGCATTGGCTTTGTCTGTCTGGTGTTCGGACTTTTGCGGCGCATGAATGAACGTCGCGAAAACGAATTTTCGATCGGTCCCGATGCCAAAACCACCTTTAAGGCTCCGGGCGAGGATTTGCCGGCGGCCTACTTTCCGCTGGTGCGCTCGACGGGCACTGATTACGAGATGCTCTTTACCTCCAAGATGACGGGCGAGATGCAGCATGCGGGCCGAACGACCCAGATTGGCGAGCTAATCAGCTCGAATCAGGCGCGGCCGGCGGCGGACATTCCGGGCGCGTTCTCGATGTCGGTGCCGCAAGAGGCACGCATCAATCTGCGCGTCGGCGAGAATGCTTTTAGCGTCAACTCGGTGGCCAAACCGCGCGCTTATCCGGTGCCGTTTACCATTGACTGGAGCACGCAGTCGTATACCGGCGCAGTGTTTGGCGTCGTGGGTCTGTTTATGTTGCTGATGTTCTCGGTGCCGCCAGATCCCAAGTCGCTGTCGCTCGATGCCTTTATGAATGATCAGCGCCTGGCCAAGTTTCTGGTGAAGCCTGAAGAGCAGAAGCCCGAAGAGATTCCCGACTGGCTGAAGAAACAAAAGCAAGAAAACGAAAACGCCGGCGGCAAGCGCGCCAAAGAATCCGAAGGCAAGATGGGCAAGAAGGACTCGAACCAGAAGGCGCCCAAGCTTTTTGCCATCAAGGGTCCGCCCACGAACACCGATATCAAAATGGCCAAAGAAGCTGCCAAGGATGCGGCCCTCAAGGCAGGTGTGCTGGGAATTCTGCGCAGTGGTCAGGTTGGGGCGATGGCTTCGATTTTCGGCAAAGACTCGGCCCTGGGCCGCGATGCCGATGATGCCCTTGGTGGCCTGGTCGGCACCGAAGTGGGTGAAGCCTACGGCGCCGGTGGCTTTGGCCTAGTCGGCTCCGGCCGCGGCGGTGGTGGCACCGGTGAAGGCACGATCGGCCTTGGCAACCTGGGAACGATTGGTCGTGGCTCGGGCGCACCGGGCGGCGGCATGTACGGCGCCAAAGTCGGTAACCTCAAAGGCCGCAAAGCCGGTGCTCCGGAAGTCGTTCCCGGCACCGCCGAGGTTCGCGGCTCGCTCGATAAGGATCTGATTCGCCGCATCATCCGTCGGCACATCAACGAAGTGAAGTTCTGCTATGAGTCGGAACTGACCCGCAAACCCGACCTGCAAGGCCGCGTCATGGTGCAGTTCACCATCGCCCCGACCGGTCAGGTGGCGGCCAGCATCGTGCAGTCTTCCACGATGGGCAATCCGCCGGTCGAGCAATGCATCGCCAATGCCGTGCGCCGTTGGGAGTTTCCCAAGCCACAGGGCGGTATCGTCGTCGTGACCTATCCGTTCGTCCTCAAGTCGGCCGGCGAATAGCTGCTAAATCGGCTGATCCTTTCCGCGAAATGGCAATGTGACCACCTGAGCCGCTCGACCGAGCGGCTTTTCATCTACTCCAAGCAATTCCAGCGTCGTGCCCGGCTCCCAGGCGGTGCGGTGCACAAAGCCGAGCGCGATGGTGCCGTAACGCGGCGACAAAACGGCCGAGGTAAGCACTCCGGCATTTGGCCGTTCGGCATGGCGCAGCCGCGTGCCACGAGCCGGAGCGGGTCCGCCATCCAAAATGCGCAGCCCGCACAGCTTGCGATTTAAGTGTCCGCGATCGCGCAGCCGCACGACGACTTCCTGTCCCAGATAACAGCCTTTGGTGTAGCTGACGGCGTCGTCTAGGCCAGCTTCAGCAGGCATGCGATCTTCATCCAGATCGACTCCATAAAGCGGCGTTCCGGCTTCGACCCGCAAGATCTCTTGGGTCGCATCATCGAGCAACTTGCCGCCAAGCGCCTGTAGCTGATTCGACAGGGTCGTAAGCTCTGCCGGCGTGCCAAATCCATGAAACCCGAGCATGCCAAGCTCTGGAGTCGCGCTGAGCAAAAGCGGCAGGTCCTCTGCGGCTGCGCTACTCGATGGAGATCGCTGCCGAAAATGATAGGGCGGAAGCGCCAAAAGCGCTGCGGCGGAAGCATCGCTTTTGAGGACGGCACCAAGCTCAGAAACCAATTTGGCGGCGCCAAGCGCCTGCGCTGCTCCAGGGCCGTAGACGCCCAATTCGGCAATATCGGCGCTTATGTCGGCAATCGACGCATCATCCATAATCAGGTGCCGCGATAGCGCCTGCAAAACCGCGGCGCCGGCGCTGGCGACAAGCTCGATGACGAGCCCGTAACCGCCGCATTCATAAACCACCAAGTCGGCAAGCAGCTTGCCTTTGACGGTGAGCAGAGCCGCATGGCAGCCCTGACCCGGCAAAAGCGCAAAAATGTCATTGCTGACCATGCCGTGCAAGAAGCGCCGAGCATCCGGTCCAAAAAGCCGCAGACGACACCGCTCAGAAGTAAGGAAGCGGTACAGGAAGTATTCTTTCTGCATATCGATCGTGATACCATTAACAATGGTATGGAGATAAGCGAACTCAGCGAGCTTGCCAGCAAACTTAGTTCCGACGAGTTCGCGTCGCGCTTCCCGCATTTGTTTCTGCTGTTTTATGAGACCATCGACCCCCTAGGGGCATCTTCGTTTGCCACCCAGATCGTCTCAAAAGACACAGCGCGGAAGAAGCCGACAAGCGAACTGCGAGTGGTTCCACTTGTCAAAGCACCGACCAACCCATACTCGGATCGTATCTCGATAGGAAGGGCACGCAACTGCGACGTGGTTTTGCGCAATCCGTCGGTTTCTAAGTTGCATGCGCACATCCGACGCGAGTCGAACGGCAGTTGGGTGGTGATTGATCTGAACTCTCACAATCATACCTTCATCGATTCGATGCAAATTCCGGCATCGCAGCCGGTGCCGCTGAAGGTTGGAGAGCAGATCACCTTTGGCGGAATGACGGTACGTGTCGTCGATTCGCACCAGCTTTACCTGGTCCTTTTGGGCCGATCTCCTTGGGGAAATCGTTAAAAGTTCTTCTTTTGGCGAATTCCGCAGGTCGCTTTTGACGCGCTACGCGCGCGCAAAAAGCAGCACGGCATTGTTGCCGCCGAAGGCAAAGCTCGACGACATGACGATGTCCACAGCGCACGGACGGGCGGCGCCGCGAATAAAGTCAAAGTCGGCGGGGTCGCCAAAGGCCGGATCGGGTGTGGTCAGATTGACTGTGGCTGGCAAAAATCCCTGCAAAAGCGACAAGATGGATGCCGCGGCTTCAATGGCTCCGGCGGCGCCCAGAGTATGACCGACCATCGACTTGATCGAGCTTAGCGGCACACGTCCGCAGCGCTCTTTCAGCAAGCTGCGCACGGCTGTGGTCTCGGCCGCGTCGTTATGCGGCGTTCCAGTGCCATGGGCGTTGATGTAGTCGATGGCTTCTGCGGAAATGCCGGCATCGGCACAAGCCGCACGCATGGCCAAAAGTGCGCCCTGTCCTCGCGGCTCGGGCGCGGTCATGTGATAGGCGTCGCAGCTTAAGCCGGCACCGATCAGCCGGGCCAGTGGGCGAGCGCCCCGCCGCCGCGCTCGCTCAGCGGATTCCAGGACCAGCACGGCCGCGCCTTCGCCAAGGTTTAATCCTTTGCGGTCCTTGTCAAAAGGCCGGCACGGCTCGGCCGAACTTGCGCGCAAGGCCGAGAATCCCGCGGTGGTCAACTGGCACAAGCCTTCGGCGCCGCCGCATATGGCGATATCGGTCTGGCCAAGCAAAATCAGATCGCGCGCTTGGCTGATGGCGATGGCCGAAGACGAGCAAGCGGTCATCACCGTCGATCGCGGTCCAGCGGCGCCAAGCATGCGAGCGACCAAGTCGGTCACCGAGGCCGGCTGGTGCACCACCAGATTTCGCGCCGCAGGGGAGCCTCCGGCCAGAAGATCGCACAGGTAGTTTCCGGTCTCGGTCGCGCCGCCGCAACCAGTGCCAAATATGACGGCGCTATGGCGCAGATCCTCTTTTGCAAGCCCGGCATGCTGCACGGCTTCCAGCGCCGCGGCGAGGCCGAAGCGATCAGGGCGCGAAGTTTGTCCGGGCAGTACACAAGAGGGTGCAAATGTCGGTTCTTGTGCTTGCGCTCCAAGCTGGCTGCGGCAACCGCTTGTATCAAACAGCGTCAGTTTGCTGATTCCGCTGTTTCCGTGCCGCAGCCCGGCGGCAAATGCCGCAGCATCCGGCCCGAGCGCACTGAACACCCCAAGCCCGGTCACAAGAACCTCATTCATACAAACCCCTCGAAACACCAAATGACAAGCTTCTGCGGCAATTTTTCGGGCCCAAGATGCAGCCACGCGGCGAAAAGCCACCGCAAAAACCCATGCGCAGCTTATCCAATTTGCCGAACCGCAAACGGCGAAAAACGCTGGCGAAATCGCGGTTTGACGGGTTTTCGAAAATCGCTGCCCTCGTTATGATGGGCAAAATGGTTGGATCTCTTGCCATTTTATCGGCTGTTTTATCGCTGCTGCCGCCGCCTTCGTTTGGTGCGGTGGCCCAGAAGGGGACTTTGCCGTGGCTTGCCGCGACGGTGATGTCGGCACAGTTGCAAGCCGAACGAGGGCTTTTGCCTCAGGCCGTGCTGGGCGCCAATCAGGGTCAAAAGGTGGCGCTGGCCGTCGTGGCACTGGATGTCGAGGGGCGAGTTCGCGCCGAAGTGCAGACCGCGCAAGCTTTCTTCAAGATGGCTGCCGCAGCTCGGCAAGCCGGCGTGGATTTGCAAGTATGCAGCGGCTTTCGCACGCAAGCCGAGCAAGCCAAACTGTTTCGATTGTATCAGCGGGGACGCGGCGCGCTGGCCTCGCGCCCGGGAACTTCGAATCATCAAAGTGGCCATGCGCTGGACATCGAGACGCGCCGGCCTAAGGTTTGGCCGTGGCTGCGTCGCAATGCCGAACGCTTTGGCTTTATGCGCACGGTTCCCGGCGAACGCTGGCACTGGGAACATTGGTAAGTCAAACTGGTGGGGCGATGCGTCAAAACCGTATCTTGCTGGGGGCGCTTCTGCTATGTGCCCTGCTGCGCCGAGAAATCGGCGCTTCCCCTGCAGTGGCTGGAACGGGGGGCACATCGGCTATGCAAGCACCGCTTCTAAATCTTTCGTATTTGCCGGCCAAATCGAGCAGCCCCGACCCCAAGAACATGCTCGATTTGTATCTGCCGGCGCCTCAAAAGCCGGCCGTGCCGCTTTTTATCTACATTCACGGAGGCGCCTGGGTCCAAGGTGACAAAAGTCAGTATGCGGCGCTCGGTCCACCTTTGGCGGCGCACGGGGTGGCGGTGGCGATTATCAACTACCATCTGTCCGGTTCTGGGACGGGGGATGTTCGCCATCCCGCTCATGCCAAGGATGCGGCGGCGGCCGTGGCCTGGCTGCGCAAAAATGCCGAGCGTTACGGCTATGATCCGGCGCGAATCTTTTTGGGCGGTCATTCCGCTGGTGCGCAGATTTCTGCGTTTTTGGCCTACGACAGTACGTTTTTGGCGGCGGTCGGCGAAAAGCCCGAAGCGCTGCGCGGTTTTGTCGGAATCGCCGGCATTTATGATTTGAATGCTCTTTTGCGTCGTTTTCCGGCCTATGGCGCAGAGTTTTTATATTCGGCCTTTGGCACGGATGAAGCGGCTTGGCGCTTCGCATCGCCAAAGCAGCTTGTCACGTCTGGAAATGGCATTGCGCGGCGTCCCTGGCTGCTTGTGCATTCGCGCGAAGATGAGCTCGTCGATATCGAGCAAACCGAGCATTTTCGCAAAGCGCTGGAAAAACAAGGCGTAGCCGTGCGCTTTTTGACGTTGCCGCAGGGAAGCCATTTTTACTTCTTAAAAGAGCTCAGCTCACCGACAAGCCTGATCAGTCAGGAGCTTCTCGCCTTCTTGCGCAGCTAAGGATATAGTCGCCGCCGCTTGCGCAACCCCTTTGCCCTCAGCCGGCGTGAATTTTTGGCGGGCGCCGTTTTGCTAGGCGGCGGCAATGTTTTGCCGAAACCGAGCAGCGCCTACGGGGTTTTATTGCTAAGTCCTATCGCCTGCGGGCGGCTTTGGGGAATTCAGGGCAACACTGCGGCGCTTGCTGCGGCTGGGCTGTCCGTGCTCAAGCTCGTCAGCGACGACCAAATCAATTATCTAGGGCAGCCGCTTTATATGGTCGTGGCGGCGCAAAAAGAAGCGGCCGAGGAAGCGGCGGCCCGCCTGAGCTTGGCGTTTGAATCGCGCCCGGCGGTGCGCAGCACAGCAGCGGCGTTGCCCGATGCCCATGTTCCCTTGGCAAGCGCCGCATCCATTGCGCTAGAGCCAGCGGCATTCAGCCACAAGCGCGGCGATTTCGCCGCGGCGCTGGCTGAGGTCGAGATGGGTCTTTTTCTAAAACAGACCTATCACAGCGCGACGGGATTTGCGCCTTCGGTGCAAAAGCCGTCGCCGGAACTTTTGCACAACGTAGAGGCCCTGGAAACCTTCGCCCAAAAAGCGCTGCACCGGCCCGTCAAACTGAGCTTTTCTTCGGAGCAGGCCGAGCTTTTGATCGGCCGCCGCGCCGAAACCATTCAGACCCTGACGATTGGCGCTAGGCGCAATGGCGAATTGCGCGCCTTATCGCACAGCACGCTGAATGAAACCGCGATGCTTGCCGATTTCGCGGAACCCTGCGGCGTGATTTCGCGTCATCTTTATCATTGCGACAGCGTGGCCATCGCCCATCAGGTGGTTGCCAAAAATATCGCGGCGCCAGCGGCGCTGCCGGCCGGTGGGCTGCTTTTGGGGCTGTTCGCGCTGGAAAGCGCCATGGACGAATTGGCGGTTTTGCTGAAGCTCGATGCGCTGCGACTGCGGCTTTTGAACCATGCCGAACTTGATGAAGCGACGGGTCAGCCTTGGCAAAACAAAAGGCTGCGCGAATGCTATCGCCTGGGAATGGAGCGCGTGGGCTGGGATGGGCCGCGCGGGCGGGCGATTTTGCCACGCCGGAACCGCGATGGAGAATTTTGGGTGGGCTATGGCATGGCTTCGATCATGAGCTTTTCGCAAAACACCGGCGACGGCAAGACGCGCGCGGCCTTTGGCGCCCATTTCGTACGCGTTCTTGTGGATGTAAAGTCGCAAGGTCTGCGCATCGATCGTCAAGCGGCGGTTTTTGATGTCGGAATGCTGCGCGATGTGCAAAGCGCCAGCCTGCGTGCTCGCGCCGGCATCATCGACGGTCTGGCCGCCGCATTGGCACTGCCGCCGCAGCAATTGGCAAGCGCTGAGCTTGAAGTGCTGTTCGTCGATTCCGATGTCGCGGCCGCGCCCATCCCCTTAGAGCCTTTGTCTCTTTATGATCTGGCGATGGCCGGGGCTGCTCCCGCTTTGGCCAATGCCATGCATAATGCCTGTGGATTTCGCCCTCGCGAGCTACCGTTTCGCGAGGTTGCGATGCTAGCGTAGCGGAGCCATTTCAAGGAGAGTCCCATGGGCGAAAGCCCCGCAATCGGAATTTCGACGGAAACCCTGGAGCGCATGCGGCACTCATGTGCCCATCTGATGGCCGCCGCCGTGGCCACGCTATGGCCCGAGGCGCGCTTTGGCGTCGGCCCGGCCATCAAGCACGGCTTTTATTACGACATTGAGCTGCCGACGACGATCGGTCCCAAAGAGCTAGAGCGCATCGAGCAGAAAATGCGCGAGCTGCGCAAAAAGAAACTGCCCTACGAGCGTCTGGAAGTGCCGATTTCTGACGCCATCGATCAGATGCAGCGCCGCGGCCAGGTGTACAAAGTAGAGCTCTTAACGCTCCTGAAGGAAAAGGGCTCGACGGCGGTTGCGCGCGAAACCGGCGATGATTCGGTCGTGGCGACGGGGGGGCCCGGCGAGCAGCTGGCCACCGTATCGCTTTACAAGACCGGCGATTTTATCGATCTGTGCCGCGGCCCGCACGTTGCGCACAGCGGTGAAATCGGTGCCTTCAAGCTGACTACGGTTGCCGGCGCTTACTGGCGCGGCGACGAACGCAATCCGCAATTGCAGCGCCTATACGGTTTGTGTTTCGCGACCCAGGAAGAACTAGAGCATCACATCCATATGCTCGAGGAAGCCAAACGCCGCGATCATCGTCGTTTGGGCGTCGAGCTCGACCTGTTCGCTTTTTCCGATCTGGTCGGCCCGGGGCTGCCTCTGTTCACGCCGCGGGGCACGCTTTTGCGTCGGCTCTTGGAAGACTTTGTGCAGTCGCTGCAAGAGCCGCTTGGCTATCAGCGGGTACAAATTCCGCATATCACCAAAAACGACCTTTATAAAACCTCGGGCCACTGGGACAAGTTTCAAGAGGATTTGTTTCACGTGCGTGGCAAAAGCGGCGAGGAGTTTTGCATCAAGCCGATGAACTGCCCGCACCACACGCAGATCTTCGCCTGCCGGCAGCGCAGCTATCGCGATCTGCCGCTGCGCTTGTCTGAAGTCACATCGGTGTATCGCGATGAACTGCCCGGGGCGCTGCAAGGTCTATCGCGAGTGCGCATGATCACGCAGGATGACGCGCACGTCTTTTGTACCCCCGAGCAAGTGCAGCAAGAGGCGCTGCGCATCTATCAAATCATCGATCAGTTCTACAAGCCCTTCGGCATGACTCTGTCGATACGCTTGTCGCTGTGGGATGCTCAAAAGCCGAACAATTACCTCGGCGGTGCCGAGCGCTGGGAGCTGGCGCAAGAGCAATTGCGCAATGTTTTGCGGGCGCGCGGCGCGACCTTTACCGAAGAGGCGGGCGAGGCCGCGTTTTATGGTCCGAAGATCGATTTTACGGCCAAAGATGCGCTCGACCGAGCCTGGCAATTGGCGACCATTCAGCTCGACTTCAACCTGCCCGAGCGTTTCGACCTGAAGTACATTGCGCCTGATGGCCAGCCGGCGCGGCCGGTCATGCTGCATCGCGCTGTGCTCGGATCGGTAGAGCGGTTTTTGTCGGTACTTATCGAGCACTATGCCGGCGCATTTCCGACTTGGCTGGCGCCGCTGCAAGCGGTGGTCATTCCCATCGCCGATCGCCACAATGAGTACGCGCACAAGCTTGTCGCCATGCTGCGCGAGGTGCGCCTGAAAAACGCGCTAGACGGCGGAATTCGCGCCGAAATCGACGATTCACGCGAATCGATGCAAAAAAAGATACGCAACGCCCAGCTTCTGAAGATTCCCTACATGCTGGTCGTCGGCGATCGCGAAGCCGAAGCCGAACAGGCAGCGGTGCGGCTGCGCTCGGGCGCCGACCTGAAAGCCCTGCCCATTGCCGAGATCATCGCTCGCATCAAAGGCGAAGTAGAATCGCGCGCGGACGTCGTCAGCTAAAAGAGATATTTGCCCATGTCGAACTCAAGCCTTCCGTCAAATTCCGCGTCCGCGCCCGAAGACGTGCAGCGTGGCCGGCAAGCCGCGGGCGTAGCGGCGGCCGCGCTGATTCCGCCTTCGCCCAATCTGGTGATTGGTTTAGGCACCGGCGATACCGCGGCGCATTTTATTAGCGCCTTGGCCGAGCGGGTGCACAAAGGTCAGCTTGCCGGACTGCGTTGTGTGGCTACGTCTACACGCAGCGCCAAGCTTGGGCAAAAACTTGGCCTGCAAATCATAGAACTTTCTGAACTGGCGTTTTCTGCAAACGAGCCGCCGATTGCCCTGACCGTAGACGGCGCCGATGAGATCGATCCGTCGCTGCAACTTATTAAGGGCGCCGGCGGCGCGCTTTTGTTTGAAAAGCTCGTGGCGCAGGCTTCGCGGCAGCTTGTGATCGTGGCCGATCCCGGCAAGCGGGTGCAGCGGCTGGGCGAAAAGCGGCTATTGCCCGTCGAAGTGGTGCGTTTTGGGGTGCATCATACGCTTGGGCGCTTGCGCACCGTAAAAGGCGTGCAGTCCGCCGAGCTGCGTCTGACGTCCGAAGGCCCCTACCTAACCGATGGCGGCAATCAAATTATCGATGTCGCCATCGCCGCCACCGCTTTTCACGCGGCGACGCTGCACGCCGCCATTAAAGCCCTGCCCGGGGTCATCGAAACCGGATTCTTTCTACACGAAGCTACGCAAGTGCTGATTGGACATGGCGACGGTCAGGTCGAAGTTTTTAAGCGCCCTGCACAGTAGCTGCGCTGCCTTGACTTTTTGAGTAGCTAACTACACGCTTGTCGCTGGTTAGTTCCCGTCCACAACCGGATAGGAGGCGCACATGACTCGATTTGTCGTCCCCGGGGCGCTTGCCCTGCTTTTTCTTGGAGCCTGCGGCGGTAGCGAAATGCAGCCATCAGCACCGACGCTGGACATTCCAAGCACGTGCACGGCCATGACCAATGTCACGGTGGGGTCCATCTATCCAAACCTCGTCGCCCCCAATTGCGCTTTATCCGGTTGTCATGTCGCCGGCGCGCAGTTTCCGGAGTATGGTCCAGACGCCAACAGTTTTCGCAGCCACGTCGTCAACACTGCGCCATCGGTTACCCGCAGCAATCTCCCGAACCTGAAGATCATCGCCCCGGGCGACCCAAATAACAGTTTTCTGCTCTATAAAGTCACAGGGCAGCAAAGCAAATTCGCCGCCGGTGGATCGCAAATGCCCGACAACCGCCCGGCGCTGAGCGCCGCAGATCAGTGTGCCCTCATCAACTGGGTACGCAGCGGCGCGAATTAGACGTCTTCATCTAGCAGCTCGTCGCGGGGGCCTTCGATGTCGTACTTGCGCATCAGTTTGCGGAAGTACTTGCGGTCGATTTCTGCCTCGCGCGCGGCATGGGAAATGTTGCCGCGGTTTTTGCGCAACAGCGACACGATGTATTGTTGTTCAAACGCTGCAACCCACAGTTCTTTGGCGTCCTTAAACGGCAGATCGGTTTGGGGTGCAAGCGCCGAGTTTCCCGCAGGCGGCGTCGGCAGCGCCACAGCGCGAGGAGCCAATGTTTCGCTGGGTACCTGCCGTGACGATTCGCTGCTTAAAAGCGGCGGCGGAAGCCGAGGCCGTGGGCTGCGCATGCTCATCGGCATGGTGCGCTCTCGTGCGTATTCTCCCAAGCGAACGCCGTCAGGTAGATTGTCGGGCGAAATCTCATCCCCCGAGGCAAAGCTGACTGCACGCTCGACGGCATTTATCAGCTCGCGGACGTTGCCCGGCCAGCCGTAGGACTTGAGCAAATCCAGCGTCTCGGACGAGACGCGCGTGCACTTGCGCGTTCCATCGGGCAAGCGGTTGTAAGCGTGGTCGTGCAGAAAAGTTTCGATCAGTAGCGGGATGTCGTCGATGCGCTCGCGCAGCGGCGGCAAAAACAGCCGCACCACCGAAAGCCGATAAAACAGATCTTGGCGAAAGCGCCCGCTGCGCACTTCTTCTTCAAGCAGCCGGTTGGTGGCGGCGATGATGCGCACATCCACTTTGATCGAGCGAGTGCCACCGACGCGGCGAATTTCGCGCTGCTCGAGCGCGCGCAGCAGCTTGGGTTGCAGCTCGCTCGGCAGCTCGCCAAGCTCATCCAAAAACAAGGTGCTGCCATGGGCCATTTCAAAAAGCCCCTGGCGCGTCATGATCGCTCCGGTAAAGCTGCCTTTTTCGTGCCCGAACAGCTCGGACTCAATCAGGTTTTTGGGAACCGCGCCGCAGTCAAAGACCATCATTGTGTTTTGAGCGCGCGGCGACAGCTTGTGAATGGTCTGGGCCACTACTTCTTTTCCGGTGCCGGTCTCACCCTCAATGATCACTGTGGCGCTAGAAGGCGCGATTTTCTCGATGACCGAGTACAGCTCGCGCATCTTCAGGTTGCGTCCGACGATGTCGCCCAGGCGCGATTTCTGCGAAGGGACGACATCGACCTTTTCTTGCGCCGAATAGAACTGTACTTCGCTTTGGCCAACGCCGATGGTGCAGCCGTTGTACAAATAGGCCTCGCGCACCCGCACGCCGTTGACAAAGGTCCCGTTTGTAGACCCAGTATCGAGCAAGAGATATCCGCCCTCTTCCTGCACGATTCGGCAGTGATAGCGCGACACGGCATCGTCGACGAATACCAGATCGTTGTCGGCCATGCTGCCGATGCGGATCGTGCCTTGCTCAAAGATATGATCGCGGCGCACACCGCCCAGGTGAGTTACCAAGCGAGACGTACGTACCTGGATGGCCCGAGGACGCGCCCCTTCATAAAGAACCTTGGTGGCGCTCGCGACCTCCGCGAACTTCCGACGAGGGTCAGTCGGCAACGACATATCAGTAAATCTTCTTAGTAATGCAAATAACAGTCAAGGAGCCTTGAGAAATTGCTCTGGCGTGCAAAATATGCATTTCAAGCCTCGAATTTGTCGCGCGTCCAACTACTAAGACGATGGCCGTGGCTTTTCACTTTTGCAGCAAAACAAAAAATCTCTGACCAGCTTTAGGCTCTTCGAAGCGCCTGGCAATTTACGCCCCGGCATTCGGCCTCACAAATTCCATAGTATGATCGGCTCACTCTTTCGCGCAGGCAAATATCATGACTTACTGGCCTATGAATTCTCGTAAGCTTCGTATCCCAAATCCGGAAGAAGCTCTAGCCGGCCGCGCCGAGCGCATGCCGGTCCCTGAAGAGCATTTTGTGCATCGCACGCGCATGGTTCCGCCGTTTCCAAACGGACTGGAAATGGCCATGTTCGGCATGGGTTGTTTTTGGGGGGCCGAAAAGCAATTCTGGCAGCTTCCAGGCGTCTACAGCACTGCTGTGGGTTATGCTGGCGGATACACACCCAATCCGAGTTATCAGGAAGTCTGCACCGGAATGACCGGGCATAACGAAGTGGTTCGCGTCGTGTTCGACCCGCGTCACCTGCGCTACGAGGAACTGCTGCAGGCCTTTTGGGAAGGACACGATCCGACGCAGGGCATGCGCCAGGGCAATGACGTCGGGACGCAGTATCGCTCTGGCATTTATTGCTATACGCCGGCGCAGCAGCACACGGCAGAGGCTTCGCAGCAGGCGTATGGACGGGCGCTGCGTGATGCCGGCCATGGCGCCATCACGACTGAAATTCGCCAGGCCCCGGAATTTTATTATGCCGAGGAGTATCATCAGCAATACCTGGCCAAAAATCCGCAAGGATACTGCGGCCACGGCGGCACCGGCGTGTCCTGTTCGATCGGCTTAAAAATTTAAGTCCGAAGTGCGTCTCACCGGGCACAGCCGCATTGCCACGGCTGCGCCGCCGGTGAGAAATTCGATTTAATGGACGCGGGCGAGGCCGTTGCGAACGCGAAGCAAGCTTGCGGCGTGCAGAACCTGGCTGAGGTGCTCGGCGCGAGCGGGCAGTTCTTTTTGCAAAAAACTATCGAGGACCGCGCGGCCAATCGGTTGGTATTCGGTGCCCGCGAATTTTCCGAGCCGTTCGCCGATATGTACAAACGGCGAGTTGGTCTCGGTCAGATGGCAGCCGGCGCACGACTGCTGATTCAGCGCATTTTCGACAGAGCTGGAAATTCCAGCGGCTCCGTTCAGTTTCAAGCGGCCGCCATCTTCCGTCGAAGCCGCCCCCAGATAGGATGCCGGAATGACGGCATTTTCGGCCAAAAGCGCCGTGGCGTTATTCTGCACCCAGGTCAAAAAGCCTGCATCGGCCGCAAAGCGCTGATCGACGGTTTGGGCCACCGGCACCGCCTGTAGGAACCCATCGCTGTTTCTATGAAACTCGCGCAGTTCCCAGGGCTCCTTGCCGGTGCGGTTGAGAAATTCATTGGTACGAATCTGACCAAGCCCCTCGGGTTTAAGCAGTTCGCTATAAAAGGCGATAAGCGCGGTGCGGCGCGCCTCAGCGCTGTCTTGCATAGATAGCTCGGCCCAGCGCTGCGCGACGCTGCGGCAGCCGTGGCCATCATCGGGCACGACAAGCTCGACGATAAGGGTCATCCGCTGGTTGCCATCGCTGTAGGCCCGGGTCAGGGCGTAGCTCAGGCGGGCCTCGCCGCAATTTCCCGGCTTGGTCAAATCAAGCCGATTGATAAGCGCTGTGATCGGCAAAAGCTTGCTCAGGCGTTGCGCTACACCGGGGCTGTCCGGCTGCAGTTCTTCCAGAAATGCGGCAAAGCCGTCGCGCGTCTTGGCCGTCGCGCCATTTTCAAAGCTCACTCCAGCGCCTACCTGCTTGATAAAGCCAGCAGCAAACTCGTCTACGCGGCCTGGCGGTGCAAGCTTGCCAAGGACGGTGCTTAACCGAAATGCCGCATCGTCAATGATCTCCGAATCGCGAATCAGCAAGCTGCGCTCGCTGCGAATGTCATCAAGCGGCGCTTGCGCCGCGCACGCGACAAATTCGCTGTCGCAACCGCAGTTGCTGGCGTTGGGTCTTGGCGAATTCAGATCAAAGGGCGTATTGCCGCCTGCGCAATAGGGCTTGGGACGGCAGACCGTGCCATAGCTGCCCCCGTCGCATTCTGGATGTTCATTGCACATCCGTTCGCCCATGCCGGCGCAGCCGCTGGGCATACAAGCCCCCAGGCAGTTTCCTTCACCGGGCATCGGCATAAATGGCAGGCTGGCAAAGGTGCGTGGCGTAATGCAGGCTTCGTCGTTGTCGCAGCGCTCGCCGCTGCGGCAGTCGGCATTGTTTCGACAGCGGCGCAGCCGATCGTTGACTTCGCAGCCAAGAAAGCCGCCGCCGCTGCAATCGCATTGGCTGCTTGGCGGACAATAACAGCGGGTACCTATAGGCTGACACTGGGGGTTTAGCAGGCAACTGGTGGCGCTTTGCGCCAATGCGCAGTCGACGGCTGGCAGTGGAAAACGCGCAAAACAGACGGGAGCATTGACGATGGGCGGGACTGGGTTGCCTGGCTGCCTCTCGGGCGGCAATGGCGTCACTCCACTGCTAGTTGCCGCTGGCGCCTGGTCTGTGCAATCGGGCCTGTTGCGGCAAACTTCCAAGTTCAGCGCGGCGCAGGGCTCAAGGGCTGCAATTTGCGGGGCCGCGCGGCAGCCGCCATAGGCGCGCGCGCTGTTGTCGCCAAGGCAGCTATTTTGGGCCGGCGGATGCTTAAGGGATTGGCCGTTATTGACCCCCGGCGCTGCAATGGACCCGTTGCCATCGATCGGAGACGAAACTGGCGGCAATCCGACTGAGCCGACGGCACACGAAGCCGCCACTCCGCTGCCCGCGCCCGAAGCGTCGTCGCGCGGCGGCGAGACGTTTGGATTGACATAGCTTGGCTGACAGCGTGCATCGGCGATGCAGTCATTTTCCGCCAATCCCGCGCAGGGATTTTCGTTGCAGCTTTGCCAGTTGCGCTGCTCGGCGCTCAGAAAGCAACCGGACAGCGGAACGCAGGCGCTTTTTTGCGGATCGATGGCAAAAATCGTCAGCTCACAAGACAGCGGCCGACAGAGCGACGCGGCGCACATCCCCTCGGCACCGCACTGCGCGGAAGTTTCACAGGGCTTGAAGCGATCGCAGTCGAAAAAACAAAGCGCGAAAAGTCCGCACAACCATGCCAGATTGCGACGTTGCATCGTCGGCCTCCTTTTGAGAAGTCTGCTTTCCAATGTGCGACGAAAACTTAAGCAGTTAGCGTGCCAGCGGCTGGCGTATGGCTTGGTGTTGCACGCTGCCTCGAAAAAGGCAAGTTGGCGCGACGCGGTATTTTTCTTGGGCCTCAAGAATCTGAGAGGTTGTACCCATAAAATCGCAGCAGGCCCGACTGTCCCTAAGTGACAGCTGCAGCCTCAGTTTGAACTATAATTTAGCCGTAAGATCTGAGCGGAAGTGGTCCGCTATAGGCAAGGACCAAGGAAGTCGAATGCCAGCTTTATACGCAGCAGCAGGTGCCGATACTCTCCTCGACCGTATCTATCGACTGCGTGAGCGGCTTGGCCAAGGTGGGATGGGTTCGATTTTTCGCGCCACCCACCTTCTTGACGGTCGAACTGTCGCGATAAAGCTTGTGGCGCCACCCGACCAGGGCGTCCTTCGGCCGGAATCGCGAGCGGAAAGATTATTCCGTCTGGCGCTGGCGCGTGAATTTCAGACGCTTGCATCGCTGCATCACCCCAACGTCGTCCGCGTTCTGTCCTACGGATTTGACGATCTTTTAGGACCTTATGTGGCGATGGAACTTCTTGAAAACTGCCAGCACTTCTTTGAAGCTGGGCAAAATTTGGCAGTTCCGCAGCAGGTGCTCCTCGTCGTGCAGCTACTCCGTGCCCTGGCCTATGTGCACCAGCGTGGCGTTTTGCACCGTGACATCAAATCGAGCAATGTCTTAGTCGTCTCCGGAACTGAAGGAACGGAGAGCGCGCTCGTCAAGCTGGTTGATTTCGGCATTGCGACCGAGGATGCGCAGACCGCGCGCCTGGCTGGCACGGTGGAATACATGGCGCCCGAAGTTCTGCTGGGCATGAACCCAACTCCCGCTTCCGATCTTTGGGCGGTCGGTGTCTTGCTGCACCAGCTTCTTACCGGGCGGATGCCCTTTCATGACCACTCGCCGACGCGTGTCATTGATGGCATCCTCGGCGAGCGCTCGGAAGAGACCTTTTCGCCCACCGCGGCGCAGTTCCTTGAAGACTACCGAGAGGCGCGAAATTCCACGCCGCCATCGGCATCTGAGCCAGATTCAGCACCGACCGCCATTCTTGAAAAGTCGGCCGCTGTCCGTGGCGACGAGCGGAATTTGAGGTTGCAAGCCGCCGCCAAAGTCGAGCTGCCGTCCCTTTTGCCTTTGGATTATCCAGGTC
Organism: uncultured Myxococcales bacterium; assembly: GCA_964460115.1. Lineage (GTDB taxonomy): Bacteria > Myxococcota_A > Polyangia > Palsa-1104 > JAEUJZ01 > JAEUJZ01. Next base: position 235,709 of record CAYWPR010000001.1, on the reverse strand, counting down.
CTTTGGGAGACGTCCTGCGCAAGCTCCTCGCCCGGCGGCTTGAAGAGCGCTATCAAGATGCCGTCAGTGTCCTTTGCGACCTGTCCGCAGCCGTCGGTATCAAAGTGGCTGTCGAGACAGCCTCGACCCGCGAGAGTTTCCTGCAGGCCACCGCTCTAGTGGGGCGCGATGAGGAGATGGGACTCCTCAAATCGGCGATGAAAACCGCCTTTTTGGGCCAGGGTACGGCCTGGCTCATCGGTGGTGAAAGCGGAGTCGGAAAGTCCCGCATCGTCGCAGAGCTGCGCACCCTGGCTCTGGTCCAGGGTGCCTGGGTCGCCGAAGGCCAGGCGGTCACCGTCGGCGGCGCCTATTTTCAGGAGTTTTTGCCTCTTTGGCGCGCACTTTGCCTGCGCAGCGAGCTCTCGGATGCCGAGGCCGCCGTTTTCAAGGACATCCTTCCCGAAGTCACGTCGCTTCTTGGCCGTCCCATTCCCGAGCCACCCAAGATCAAGCCGGAGGATTCGCTGCAGCGGCTGGCCGATACATTGCTTGCTCAGCTCGAACGGCTGTCGCGGCCCTTGCTGCTGCTGCTCGAGGACCTGCAGTGGGGACGTCCCGAGAGCCTCGATTTGCTGATCAGGCTGCTGCCTCATCTAGAGCGACTGCGCGTGATGGTGGTCGCAAGCTTTCGCTCCGATGAAGCGCCAAAGCTGCCCGAGCGACTGAAAGGGACAAAGACGCTGCTATTGCCCCGTCTTACCCCCGCGGCGATCGAGCAGCTTGCTGTTTCCATCCTTGGGCCGGCCGGGCGCCGTCGCGAGCTTATCGACTATCTTGAGCGACAAACGGAAGGAAACGTCTTTTTTCTGGTCGAGATCGTGCGCTCTTTGGCCGAGAGCGCTGGCGACCTACGCCGCATTGGCGATGGTGAACTGCCCGAGCGGGTTCTTACGAGCGGCATCGAGCGCATCATCGAGAAGCGCCTTGAGCGGATTCCGGCGGTGTTTCGCCCGATGATGGAGCTTTGTGCCGTGCTCGGACGCCGTCTGGAGCGACAAGTGCTCGAGCACGCCTTTCCGCACCTGTCCATCGAGGACCTTATCTTTTCTGCCGCCAATGCCGCGGTGCTCGAGAGCCAAGATACCGAATGGCGGTTTGCGCATGACAAGCTGCGCGAGTCCCTGCAGCGGCGAATGACCTCCGAGGAAAAGCAGCGCTGGCACAAAGTAGCGGCATTGTCCATGGAGGCCGTATATACCGGCCTCGCACAGCAGACGATGAGCGCGGCGCTTGCCCATCACTTTGAACAGGCGGGCATCGCGGAAAAGGCGCTCGAGTATTACCAGATGGCCGGCGACGGCGCCGCGCGGCTTTATTTAAATGACGCAGCCCGCGGACACTATACAGCGGCGCGCACCGCCCTGGCGCAGCGTCCAGGCACGCCGCAGTCCCGTCGTGCAGACGTGGATCTGCTCCTGAAGCTGGCCAGCGTGAGCCTGAACAATGAATCTGCCGACATGCAGCTCTCGCGTCTGGAGATAGCGCGGTCGCTGCTCGACTCCCTGGCTGCTCCCGAGATTGCCCTTCGAGAGGATCGGCTGCGCACGGCGCGCCTCGATTATTTCTGTGGGCGAGTTCATAACAACACCGGTCAGCCGGGCCGCGCCATTCCCTATTTCAGGAAGGTGCTTCCCATTGCCGAGGAGTTTGGTGAAAAGGAGCTTCTGGTGCTGCCTTCCCTTTTTGTCGGCCTGGCGTTCCTGCTGCAAGGCCAGATGGGCAAGGCCAAAGTTCTGCTTGCGCAGACGCGCGAATCGATAGAGCGGCTTTTTGGCATCGGTATGGACACCCTGCGCTGCTCGATGTTTTACGCTCTGTCCCTCTCGGCATCCGGCTGCCCTGCAGATGCACGGCGCGAGGTCGAACGCGCAGAGCGCTGGAAGCAGCAGCTTGGCAATGCCCTCTATTCACAGCTTTTTCACACCTTGAACGCGCTGCAGGCGCTAATGGCTGCAGACTGGCACCTAAGCATCACAGAGAGCCTTGTCGCCGTGGAGCTTGGCCAGGCCACAAATGCCATGGTCATGACCAGCTTGGCCACAGACGTAATCGGCTGGGCGCAAAACTACCTTGGGCACTGCGAGCAAGCGCTTGCCACTCGCAGCAAAGCTCGCGAGCTGAGACTGACCATCAGCGGCGGGATGGCCTCCGACTGGTTTGAGGCCGGGGAAGCCGAGATCCTGCTGTCTTTAGGCCGCGATGAAGAAGCGCTGCATCAAGCCAGAGAGGTCGCGCAGCGCTCGCAGCAGATGGGGTTTTTGCTCTCGCGAGTTGTCGCAGAGCGGGTGTGGGGAAGCGTGCTTGGCCGACTTGGCGGCTCTGCCGAGGAAGCCGATGCGCATTTTCAGACCGCGATGGAGATTTGCAAGGACGCAAGCCAGGTGATTGCCGGAGCCCTGACCGAACGCCTTTGGGGCCTTGCCTGCCGCCATCGAGGAGATGAGGCCGCAGCGCAAGAGCACTTTGCCCGTGCGCTTGGCACCTTCGACGCGTCCGGCTGTAGCGGCGCCGCCAAGGACATCCGTCAGCTTCAACAAGCCGCAATTGGGCCCGGCGAAGTAATTTACCTTGGACGATAGGGAAACGATGGTTTACTTGTCTTGGCCCCAAGCGGCGGCCCTTCATGAATTTCTGAGGCAGGTCAAAAGCAGTCGCAATCTGCACCGCGGCTGGGTTTGCCCGCCCGGCAATGCCGCAGCCTTTGCGGAATACATTCAGCGACAAACGCATTCGGACTTCGAAAGCTATTGGGTGCGCCGCCGCGAAGATGACGCTCTCGTCGGTGTCTTTAACGTCAGCCAAATTGTGCGCGGCGCCTTCAAAAGCGCCTACCTTGGCTACTACGCCTTCGCGGCGCTTTCCGGCCGCGGCTATATGAGCGCGGGTCTGCGCTTGGTATTGCGCCAGATTTTTAAGAACCTAGGCCTGCATCGCATCGAGGCCAACATTCAGCCAAACAATTTGGCATCGCGTCGGCTGGTGCAAAAGCATGGATTTCGCCAAGAAGGCTATTCACCGCGCTACCTGAAGATCGGCGGCCGATGGCAGGATCATGAACGCTGGGCGCTGCTAAGCGAAGATTGGCGCAAACTATCCTAATTCGCGCCAACAAGCGCATGACTGCGTGCAGTCAGCGATTTGGCGGCGGCCGCCGGCCCGTGCGGCGGTATTCGAAGTAGTCTTGCAGAATTTGCCCGTGATCGAATGCCAACTGAGGAAGCGCGTCTTGGGTGTACACCCCAAGACGTTTGGCATCGTCGGCAGCTCGCGGTTCACCGCGCGCGCGGCCGATAAAGACCGTCGAAATCGTATGCCGCCGCGAGTCGCGCTCCGGGGACGAGTAGGCAAAAAACTGCTCGTCCAGTTCCACCTGCAGCGAAGTTTCTTCAAAGGCCTCGCGCACCGCGGCTTTATGCAGCGGCTCGCCGACATCCACAAATCCCCCCGGCAGGGCCCAACCAAGCGGAGCATATTTGCGCTCGATGAGGACGAAAGCCGGCCGCTCTTCTCGGTAAAGCGGATGCTCGACGAGCAAAATAATCGTATCGACGGTACAAAGCGGCGTCTGCGGCGGCGTAAAAGACATGCGCGTAGCCTATTTGGCTTTTAGCAGCTTGTCTTTTTTGAACTTGAAGGTTTCGCTGCCGTAGTGCCATTCGGCAGCCTTGGCCGCGCCCTTGGGCCCCGGATCGCCAGTGAACTCGGGAAACGCGTCGGCGTGGGCTTCAAAGACTTTCTTGCGATCGCCTTTGAGCTTTTTGACCCACTTGTCGCGCGGCACTCCGCCATCGCTGCCGCCGGGCTTTTTGTCCTCGGCGGGTTTGGCGGTGGCATCGGCGGGTTTGGCCGTGGCATCAGCCGGTTTGGCGGTGGCATCGGCGGGTTTGGCCGCGGTGGCGGCATCGCCGGTACGCGATTTGGCCGATTCGCACTCTTGCAGATCCTCACGCAGGGGGCGCGACTTGCCGGCCGTCAGTTCATAGGACAAGGACAAATCGACGCCGGCATTTTCGGCTTCTTTAAATGCCTGCACGCAAGCCGTCACCGCTTCTGTCAAAGCTTTGGCGTCGGGCTTAGGCTGCCCACTGATATCGGCAACGGCCTTAAAAGCGGCGCGCAATTTGGCCGACTTGGGAACGAGCGCCACTTTATTTTTCAGCACTTTGACGGCAAGGCTAAAGTGCGAGCGCGCCCAGTTGACGCGAGGATCGCTGGGGGCGCGATTCATAACTTCGATAGCCTGCGCGATTTTCTGATCGACATCGCCGGTCTGGCCGTTATCAATCTGCTTTTCGGCATCGCGCAGGAGTTTTTTGGCATCGTGCATGGCGATCTCACCGGGAGGCGCCCCGGGAGGCAATTCGCCATCGCAGCCTGGCAAATCAGCGATGTGATTGGTTTTTTTCCAATTATCGATCAGGCCGCAACCGCGCTCTGGATCATGCCAATACTCCAGCGCACTTGCATTGCCTACCCCTAATAGCAGCCCCAGAAGGGGCATGGACACAAAAGAAAGCCTTACCATAGCTTACTAACAGACCACGAGCCCGCGCCTCTGGTCAAGGGGAGCGCGCAGTCCTTCAAACTGCCGTCGAGAGTTCTTTTGAAATTGGCAAAATGGGCAAGCGGTGGCTAATAACGCTGCGTGACTTGCCGTTTGGTGGGAACCCCTGCCGCTAGGCTGTTTTGCAGATTGGGATCGGGTTCGGCATCCCAGCAAGGTCCGAAATTGGGCAGCGGCGCACTTGGCAGGGGCGCGGTGCTCGTAAGGGGCAGCAGCGCCAAAAGCTCGGCGCGGACTTCATAAGCACTGGCTGGCCGATCGGCTGGCGCGCGCGCAATCAGGCGAACCATCAGCGATTCCAAAGCTTTGGGCAAACGTCCGCGCAGATGCGGAAACAGCTCGGAAGGCAAGCGGCGCGGCGCGCTTAAATGCGAGTTCATCATCACCGCTTGGTTTGTCGCTGGAAACGGCAGTTCGCCAAGAATCATCTGCCACAGCAATATTCCCAGCGAATACAGATCGCAGCGGCCGTCTACGGCTTCATTGGCCAAGGTCTCGGGAGCGATTCCGGCGGGGGTGCCAAGCACGTCCGAGGGCCGAGTGGCGTCGCCGCACAGGCGGGCCACGCCGAAATCAATCACTTTGACGAAATCGGCCATTTGCGTCTGTTCGACAAGCAAAATGTTGTCGGGCTTGATGTCGCGGTGCACGATGCCGCGGGCATGCGCTTCGCCAAGCGCATCCGCGACTTGCGCCAGGATATGTAGGGCGCGGCGCGCCGGCAGCACGCTGCGCGCAAGCAGGGCGGCCAGACTGACGCCGTGTAGAAGCTCCATGACCAAGTAAGGGGTGCGGCCGTTCACCGCGTAATCGTAAAGGCGGACAATATTTGGGCTGCGCAGTTCAGCGATCATGCGCGCCTCTTGCAGGAAGCGCTCGCGCATGCGCGCGTCCACAAGGGCGGTGCGATTTAATAGCTTGACCGCGACGCGAAGGCTGGTGTCGATCTCTTCGGCCTCAAAAACCGCGCCAAATCCGCCGCTGCCGAGGCACCGCAAAAGACGATAGCGCTGGCCCAGCACTTGCCCGCCGGCCGCGCCGAGCGTATCGGCGGCAGACAGCTCGCAATCAAGCGGCGGCGGCGCTGGGGTTACAGGCAGCCTCGCTACCGGTACGCCCAGCGCTTTGGCGCAGCGCACACAAAAGCGCACCTCGTCATCGTTTGGGTAGTAACAAAAAGCGCAGTCCACCGCCGCAGAATAGCAGTCTTATACCGCCTGACAATTTTCCCGCTGCAGCTCTTTACGGCCGCCGCGGCTCGATGTTAGCTTGCGTGTATATGTCAAATGGTGCCAGCGTCGATCCGGGTTCGTCTTCATCCGGTGCAGCGTCGGGGGGGGCGGGCGGTCCGCCGCGCCGCGCGCCCGATTTGCAATCGCTTCCGGTGCTGGTCGTCGATGACGAGCCCGACAATCTTGACGCCTTTCGCTTCAATTTTAAGAAAAGCTTTCACATTCTGACGGCGCAATCCGGTACGGAAGGGCTGGCCATTCTGCAAAAAGAGCGAGTGGCGGTGCTCATCACCGATCAGCGCATGCCGCGCATGAGCGGGCTGGAATTTTTAGCTCGGGCGCGAACCATTGCGCCCGATGCCGTGCCGATCATTCTGACCGCGTACACCGATGTGGATGTGCTGATCGAGGCAATCAACCAGGGGCAAGTGTATCGCTACATCGCCAAGCCCTGGGACAAAAAAGAAATGCGCGGCGTGCTTTTGCAAGCGCTTGAGCGCTACCATCTGCGCACCGAAAACGCGCGGCTAGTCGAGCAGCTTCGTCAATACGCCGGCTATCTCAATGAAGAGTGGCACGAAGCCTGGAACTTTGGGCAGCTTGTCGGCAATTCGCAATCGTTAAAGACGGCGCTTTTGCGCGCCGAGCAAGTGGCGCGGACGCATGCCACGGTGCTTTTGCGTGGCGAAAGCGGCACCGGCAAAGAGCTTGTGGCGCACGCCATTCACATCAATTCTCCACGCGAGGGCAAACCTTTTGTGCGCGTCAACTGCGCGGCGCTGGCCGGCGGGGTCTTAGAGTCTGAACTTTTTGGTCATGAGCGCGGAGCGTTTACCGGCGCGGTGGCTCGTCGTCCCGGGCGATTCGAACTGGCCGAGGGCGGCACCTTATTTTTGGATGAAATTGGCGATCTGCCGACAGAGGTACAGGTCAAGCTTTTGCGGGTGTTGCAAGAGCGCACGTTCGAACGGGTCGGCGGCAGTGAAACGCTGAAAGTCGATGTGCGTATCATCTCGGCGACGCATCGCAACTTGGAAACGCTGGTTGCCGAAGGCAAGTTTCGCGAGGATCTTTACTACCGTCTGAATGTTTTTCCCATCGTGCTGCCGCCGCTGCGCGAACGGCTGGACGATGTACCGCTATTGTGTCAGCACTTTTTGCACAAATGGCGTCATCACAGTTCGGGGCGAACCAGCGTAAAAGGGATTGAGCCGGCCGCGCTTGAGATGCTGATGCAATACAGTTTCCCCGGCAACGTGCGCGAGCTTGAAAATCTCATCGAGCGGGCGCTCATCCTGTCAAATGGCGCAGAGATTCGCGTCAGCGACTTGGAATTCAGCCGTCCCACTGCGCGTCGTCCGGCTGGGGCGCTACAAGCGCCGGCGGCTACCGGGCCGGTGACGGCGGGTGCGGCGGCGCCTCCGCCACTGGCGGCGCCGAATCGGGCCGATCCCTTGTCAGCGCTGGCACCGCTTGCAGGCGGACGCTCGCTGGCCGAGCGTTTGCACGAAAAAGAACGCAGCGAGATCTTAGCGGCCATCGAACGTAGCGAGGGCAATATCGCCGCCGCGGCGCGGCTTTTGGAAATCAACCGCTCTACGCTTTACTACCGGCTGCGCAAGCACGACCTGCTACATCTTCTGTCCAGCCGTCCTCCAGACAGCGAAGAAGCCTAGCCTCAGACTGGGCCTACTCAACCTCGCCGGACATTGATGAAAGGACCGAGAGCGGGGGAACTGGGGAACTTGTGGGCTCAGTCATGGCGCGGCCCAGACGATCCTGAAAATCGCGCGCCGAGTGCTTGCCCTGCTGCTTCAAAAGCTGATTGCGCGCGGCAACCTCGATAAGCGATGCGATGTTGCGACCGGGACGAATCGGAATGCGCAGCATGGGCAGCGCCACGTCTAAAATTGCATAGCGACGTTCCTCGACCCCCAGGCGATCGTATTCTTCGTTTTCATTCCAGTCGGTCAGCTCGATGACGAGTTCGATCTTCTTGGTGTCGCGCACCGCCGAGATGCCGTACAAGTCCTTGATGTTCAAAATGCCCAGGCCGCGAATTTCCATATGATGCTTGATAAGTTCGCTGCTGGCGCCGATCAGAATGTCGGGCAGGCGCTTGCGAATTTCGACGACATCATCGGCCACGAGGCGATGTCCGCGTAGCACCAGATCGAGCGCCGCTTCGCTTTTGCCGATGCCCGACTTGCCGAGCAATAGGGCGCCAACGCCCAGAACATCGATAAGCACCCCGTGCAGGGTGGTCGAAGGGGCCAGGCGAAATTCCAGAAATTTGGTGACGCGGTTAATAAACACCGAAGACATAAGCGGCGTGCTCAAAAGCGCCACGCCGTGCTCTTCCAGCGTGACCGCAAGCTCGCTTGGAATCTCCAAACCGCGGGTCACGATGACCACGCAGGGACGCAAACCGCCTAGCCACTGCGCGGCGCTGATGCGCGCTGGCTCGTCCAGGCTGCGCATGTACGAGATTTCGGTCAGACCAAGCACCTGCAGCCGCTCGGGATGAACGTGCTGAATAAACCCGGTCAGCGCCAATCCCGGCTTTTGAATGCGCACGCCGCCGATTTTGCGACCAAGCCCAGCGCGCCCGGCAACTACCGAAAGCGCCAGTCCTGCCTCAGGTTCTAAAAGCGAATGGACCGATACGCCAGCCATGTCCAAAAGTCCTTGCGATTGATGGGTGGCAAACTTGTTTGCTGAGAAATCTTAATATTTTCCGTCTTCTTCTTCGATGATACGAAACATTTCCCCGGCGGTTGGGGCTTTCATGAGACGGCTGCGAAAATCGGCATCCTTAAAGACGCGGCTGATGCGGGCCAGCGCCTTTAGATGCATGCCGGTGGAGCTTTCCGGCGCCACCAGCACAAAAAATAGATGCGTAGGCCGTCCATCCAGCGAATCAAACATCACGCCGCGGGATGATCGGCCGACGCATCCGATAAGCCGAGTGGCAGTGTCCAGCTTGCCGTGCGGAATGGCGATATCTTCGCCAATGGCGGTACTGGCCAGTTCCTCGCGTTCCATCAATACCCGAGTGAGTGACTCGGGATCCAGACTCGGCTGCGAGCGCGCAAGATGACGGGCCAGCTCGGCCACCACTTGCTGTTTGCTCTGGCCGAGTAGCTCCGGGATGATTAGCTCGGGCCGCACGAATTCGACGAGTTTCATCTCCACATTTCCACGCCCGCCGACTCCAGTTGGCCACGGGCACCTACCTGGGCTGCCAAAAGAGCAACCAGGCTATTGGCTGTTGTTGGCACCTTGTGCAGCTTTGTCGCTGGCGTGGGTGGTCTCGATAAGGCCGTACGTGCCATCGTCGCGACGGTAGACGACATTGATCTCGTGCGTCTGGTTGTTATTGAAGCACAGGAAACTCTCGTGCAAAAGGTTCATCCGCATAATCGCTTCTTCGACGGACATTGGTCGAGCGATGAACTTTTCTTCCTTGATGACCCGCGGTCGCGGCACGGTTACGTCATGGAGGCTCGGCGGCTGCGGGATCGGGACGGGTGATTCCGCGGAAGCGTTTCCGCCTTCATAGGCCATGACGCGGTGCATAAAAGCGCGCTCCGGCCCGCTGTCCGGCTTGTGCTCGCGAATGCGATCCTTGTACTTGCGCAGTTGCCTTTCGATTTTGGCCACGACCAAGTCGATCGCCGAGTAGTAATCCTCGTTGGCTTCAACGCCTTTGACCAAAAGGCCGTTGTGCAAAGTGATCTGCACGTCGGCGCCAAACAGGTAGCCGCGCTGCTGCGAAAATACGACGTGTACCTTAATCGGCTCGGGGAAATACTTGCGAATACGCTCTAACTTCTCGCGCGCATACTCCTTCAGCGAGTCGTTGGCTTCCAAGCTGCGGAACGTGAATGACAGATGCATTGCAATCCCCTTTCTAGACCGACTTTCCATAAAGGCGCCAGTGAACACAACGCGCCGGGTCGTAGCTGTCTATGTCTGATCGGAGCCGGGGTCAATAGAAAACGGGGCCCCGGACCCAGCCTGTGCCATCAGCGTGGCTAGCCAGCGACAGTGACTAGAACACCTGCTTTCTTTGCGCAGAGGGCAAGATGCCGAGTTGCTCGCGGTATTTGGCGACGGTACGTCGCGCGATGTCGATCTGCTGGCGCTGCCTTAGCAGTTCGACCAGCTTTTGATCCGAATAGGGCTTTTTGGGATCCTCGCTGCCTACGATTTGCTTGATCAGCCGTTTCACCGCTTCGGAGGCAATGTCTTCGCTGCCCCCTTCGCGGTTGATGCCGGCATTGAAAAAGTATTTCAGCTCGAACAGCCCCTGGGGCGTGTGCACGTACTTGTTGCTGGTGGCGCGACTGATCGTCGATTCGTGCATGCCGATGTGGTTGGCGACATCGCGCAGAATCAGCGGTTTTAAGTGGCTGATGCCTTTTTCGAAAAAGTCGCGCTGAAAATGCAGGATCGATTCGGTCACTCGAATGATGGTGCGCTGCCGCTGCTGAATGCTATCGATCAGCCAGCGCGCCGAGCGCAAGCGCTCTTGCACGTACTCTTTGGCCGCTTTGTCGGTCTTGTCGCGCTCTTTGCGCTTAAGCGTATCCAAATAGTAGCTGCTGATCTTTAGCTTGGGCAGGCCGTCGTCGTTGACCTGAACGAAGTACTGATCGCCGACCTTGTGAATGTACACGTCGGCGGTTATGTATTGCGGGCGCTCGTTGGCGTATTCGCGTCCGGGCCGCGGATCTAGGCGCTGCCTTATATCGCGCGCCGCTTCGATGACTTCTTCGATATCGACGCGCAGCTTCTGAGCGATGCGCGCGTAGTTTTTCTTTTCCAGGTCAGAAAGATGCTCGGTCAGCATCTTGCGCAGAATTTCGTCGTCGATGCCCAGAACTTCTGCCTGTACAAGCAGGCTTTCTTGCAGATTGCGCGCCGCGCAGCCGACCGGATCGAAACGCTGCACGCGCAAAAGCGCCCGCTCGGCCACCAGGGTGGGCACATTGATTTCTTGGGCGATGTCTTCAATCGGCGGCTCTATCAAAAAGCCATCGACATCAAGATTGCCGATAATCAGAATCGCGCAGGCTTCCTCATCGGGGGGCAGCTCGGCCATGCTGAGCTGCTCCATCAAGTGCTCGACAAGCGATGGACCGCGCGTCGCTGTCTGCTCCAAAGTAGGCAGCTCGTCGTTGTCGGCGCGATAAGCCGGAGCGGTTGGGGCAGTCGCCAGATTTTCGGCGTAGGTTTCCCAATCTACGTCATTACTCGAATGCGCTTCGCTTTCGGTCGGCACCTCTGACGCGGTCTCGCGAGTTTCTTTTTGCGTCGGTTGCGCCAGCGTCTGCTCGGTTTCGCCGAGAAAGCTGGCTTCAACCGCGCGTTCAGGGTCGTCGCGCGACACTTCGGCTTCGGTGTCGCCGGCGTCCTCCAAAAAGGGATTCTCTTTTAGCTCCTCGCGAACCTGCTCGACGAGCTCCATGCGCGAAATCTGCAAGAGCTTAATCGCCATCTGCAGTTGCGGTGTCATCACCATCTGCTGCGACAGCTTGAGGCTCTGCTTCATCTCCATGGACATGTCACCACTCTCTAGGCTTAACAAAACTACCCTATCACCGCATGTATCCCTCGGGTAGCAGGAAGAATCAGAAATCGGTATATATCTTGCTTCATGCCTCTGTCAAAGCACGCGCAAGTGAGCTTTTTGGATGGCGAATTCGGCGTTTTCTGAGGCTTTTTCGAGCGAAAAATTTGCTGCGCCAGGGCCCCTAGGGCCCGCAAAAAGTGCCCAAATTGCCGCTTGTTTGAATGGATGAAATTTTCAGAAAAGATCGGGCAAGTCGTTACAGCGCAGCCAATTGCGCGAATTATTTAAAGGAACCGCCGACCGTTCCTTCGCCCGGTTTAAGTTCCATGGATTCTACGAAAAGGTCGAGCTTGATGCGCTGTAGCTGCGCCTGCTTGGATTCATGTTTGACCGGGCTGACCCCAAGAATGCCGAGCCCGTGCAGATCCAGCGTCAAAAGCGGCCGGCCGGTCAAAAGTCCCGGACCTTGCACTGATCGCGGCAGGTACGAGATATGCCCGGTCTTCTGCTTGGATTGCTCATGCTTGCCGTTGCGCACCGACTCGTCCCACCACTTCATCCAGGGTGCGGCATCGCGCTGCAAAATGGTCACCGAAAGGGCGGGAAATTCGATGCGCCCCGGCTCTTTGGTGTTTATCAGATGGCCGCCGACGGCCACATCGATCACTTCCTGCTTGATCGTAAATCCATCCACCTTGCAGGTTTCGGCGCTTTCTTGGGTCAGCCCGTCTACGCGAAAGCTGAACATCGAAGGCAGCCACAATTGCTGACGCGGCCATTCATCTTTGGCTTCGCGCTCGGCAGTATGCTTGGTGTTTACACGCGGATTTTCTTCCTTTAGATCCTCGACGGCAAATTTGATGCTCAGGTAGGCCGGTTCTTTGGAGCCGCCGTCAAGCGAGGGAAAAGTCAATTCGCGAATAAGCGCCCCTTGAAAATTGCGGCGCCAGCGTTCGCGATTGTCGTAATCCAGGGCAACAAGCGCGCCGTTTAAGCGCTGGGCTTTGTATTGCAGGCTGGCGTTTATCCACGCCCAGAAGCGCGGCGCCATCGACATGCCCATCGTGATGGTCACATCTTCAAACTTGGGCCGGCCGGCATATTTAAACGACGAAGCTTGCCGGCTAAGTTTCTCCTCGATGACATCGGATTTGAAGCTACCCCCATCAATGCTTTGGAGCGTACCGACAAACTCTGGGCGCCCGTTGTCATCATCTATCTCCAGAACAAAGCGGCTGGAGATATAAGGCCGATTTTGTTTGTTGGTCGGTAATTCAGCCATGGTCTTGTTTCGCCTCGGTTGCAGAATATCACGCCCGCCGGGGACGCTTGCCCGCTGCCGGCTTCGCCAAAAGTTATCGTCCAGGCATGGCTTTGGGTTGCGCGCCGAATCCAGCTCGCAAGCACCTGGCTTTGACCCACTTGGATTCTGCGAGGATGTGCTAGGCTGCGCCACATGTGGACCGCAGCACACATCCCAAGAGGGTATCGAAGCATCCGCTTGGCCGGCAGCCTGGGGACTGTCATCGCGGCCTTTCTGGCGGGATTTTTGTGGCCATCGCACTGCCAGGCCCAGCCCTGCACGGCGCTGCCCAATCCGATCATCGTGTCCGTGCCTCCGGCGGCAGAGCCTTTCATTCAAAAAGTGGCATTTCTGCTACAGCGCACAAAAACCCCAAACCCCATGCCGGCGACCGTGGCTTGGCAGGTCAATCCAAGCTGCGCCGGAGTCGATGTGGTCGCAAACGACAAATCAGCCTCTTGCGTCGATGGCGGCTGTTTACATGGCCAGGCCAAATTCTATCCGGTCGCCGACGATCCCATTGCGTTTTGCGACTTGGACGCCGGAGCTACAACCGGCACCAAAGCAAACCTGGTGCTTTCAGAAGTCGCCCCCGCCACCTGCCTCAATTACGCGGGAAATCCTCCTGCCGGGGTTTTGGACAGCGGCGCCGCCGGCCCGGTCATTCCCTACGCCTTGGTCATGTCGCAGCAGGCACCGCAAAGCGCCAACTCTATTCAGGCCGAGGAAGCCCATTTTGTTTTTAGCGTGGGCGGGCCGGCGCAAGTTCCGCCTTGGCTAAAAAGCGCCACGGTTTTTTTGTTTGGCAACAAAGACGCCGCCGAGCTGCTGCTAGGCCCGCGCGTCAAGCTGGCCTCGGATCGCTGGAAAGGCACAATCGTGTCGACTGCAGACGATTTGCTTGCCGGCCTAAAGTCTGATGCGGCGACCGCGCTTGGCATTTTGGCCACGCCTTTTGCCGATACGCGCCGCAGCGATTTTCGCATTTTGGCATTTCAGGCTCTTAGTCAGCACGGTGCCTTTTTTCCCGATCGCAAATCCAACTCGTTTGACAAGCAAAACGTCCGCGATGGTCACTACCCGCTGTGGGGCTTTTTGCACATGATTCAGCGCGAAAGTCCCACAGCGCCCGGACAGCCCAAATATTCCAAAGGCAATCAGCTTGCCACCATGCTTTTGGGCAACGCGCCGGCCGCCGGTCAGGACGTCGTGGATTTGCAAGTGGCCGCCGGCTTTGTGCCAAAGTGCGCCATGCGCGTCACCCGCCAAAGCGACGCCGGCCCTCCCGCGGCAACGGCGCCTGCCGACGCTTGCAACTGCTGGTTCGAACAAAAAGTAAAGCAGCCTGGCGAACCGCTAGGCTGCAAAGAATGTCCTGACGGCGTATGTGCCGAGGGTACTTGCCGACGCAAGCTTTGTGAGGTCCCATGAGCACCATGCGAGCAGCCGTGCGCTTTGGCCTCTTTTGTGTGGCCGTGGTCGGGCTTTGTGTGACGGTCAGCCAGATGACTTGCGCCGAAGTGGAAATGCAGCAATGGCCAGACGATGGCCGGCGCGATGGCGGGACTGGCTCGGATGGCGATGGCGCTTGGCATTGCTACACAGGCTCTCCCAGCACCGAGGAGCAATTTTTGAACCGCTGCACCAATGCTGAACGCATCGAGCGGCCCTCGAACATCCCGCCCATGACCTGGGATGGCAGAAGTCCCCTTCCCTAATATATGGGGCACGCTAAAGCTCCATACAACGGCTGTCCTAGGAGGTAAGCCCCTATGGCAGCCAAGACCACAAGAGCGATCGCGTACATCCGCAGTAACACCCCCACCGACGACGACACAGCCAGTCGAATCAACATAGCGGCACAGCGAATCTCTGCGCATTGCGAGCTAAGTGGCATTACGCTGATGGAGATGATCGTGGACGAAGGGAGCGTGGGACGGCTCGCGCTGGGCGTGCTGTCGGCGCTGTCTAGCTTCGACCGAGGAGCGCGCCATGCGTAGACTGAAAAGCTCCTCGACACAAACCGCGAAACCGGGTGCGCGTGTCGTCGGCTACATCCGCGTCAGCACCGACATGCAGGCCCAGGAGGGTATCAGCCTAGAGGCGCAGCGCGCGAAGCTCCAAGCGTACTGCACCGTGCAGGATCTCACGCTGATCGAGGTCATCGCCGATGAAGGGCAGTCCGCCAAGACACTCGATAGGCTGGGACTGCGACGGGCGCTCGGCATGCTCGATCGCTGCGAGGCCGATGGGATCATCATCCCCAAGCTCGACAGGCTCACCCGAAGCGTGAAGGATCTCGCCGAGATGTGCGATTGGTACTTTCGCGAGGGCAAGCCGTGGCACCTGCTATCGGTGAGCGACGCTATCGATACGCGATCGGCGGGCGGCATGCTCGTGCTCAACGTGCTGATGTCGGTTGCGCAGGGGGAGCGCGAGGCGATCGGCGAGCGGACGCGGGAAGGGCTGCGCCATCTCAAGCAGCAAGGCGTGACACTGGGCGGAGCGCCCTAAGGCTGGCGCTACGCGGAGCAGACCGACGCGCACGGGCGACGGGTGCTCATCGAGTGCGAGTCAGAGCAAGCAGGCATCCGTCGGATCTGTGAGCTTTACGAGGCCGACGTGTATATGCGCGACATCTGCAAGAAGCTCGACGCGGAGGGCATCCCATCGCGTGGCCCGAAGTGGCACAAGTTCACGCTGTATCGGGTGCTGAAGCGAGCCGGCTACGAAGATCCAGATCGGCCGTGCAAGTCTGCGCCCTCGAAGAGTGAGCGGCAGAACGCGCAGAGCACAGCAACTCGGGACAAGTCGATCGCTGCTACCCGTGCGGCCGAACTTCGCGCGCAAGGCTTGAGCCTGCGTCAGATCGCCGCCCAGCTTCACAACGAGCGCTGCCTTCCCCCTCGCGCTGACACATGGCAGGCGGCGGGCATCTTGGATCTTCTCCGTCTACCTGTTTCCGTGAAGACTCCTGCCGTCCGTTCCGCAGCCTGAGCGGGCGAAGCTCGCTCGATCGGCGACAGCCTACCAGCCTGCCGTGTTTCGTAGCATCCCAAGCGCCCTTCGCGACGACTCAGCTTTCATCCAAGACAAGCCAAGCCCATCCGGGTGCCAGCGTAGTACCGCAAACCGAGGGGGGGCCGATCTTAGCCACTCCACGGCTTCATAAATAACTCCGTCGATCTGCCTCAACTTCAGGCAGCGAAATAGAGGCCATCGGCCTACATGCGTCCGCCGGATGAAGTCGCGCAGATCGCGTTGTGTTGGCTTGCTGAGGTCGATCTTTGCGACGACATCATGCACACGAAGGGAACGGGTTTGGATTTCGGTCGCTCGTCGGTTCATCTGGGCGCTCCAAAAGAGGTAGCAATGCATATCAGAAGGCATGAAATATTTGAGCTTTATGCATATTTGCCGTCGATGAAGTCTTTGACCGTCTATGTCGGATATGCTCTTTTTGCCGACATGCCACCAAGGAAGCAGCCGGCCGGCGACACAGGCGGACTGCACAAATCCACGATCAACTTCCCGACGGATCTCTACGAGGATCTACGGCTTCTCGCCGCGCTTGAGCCAGGCGGCAGCATGAACGCCCTACTAGAGCGTGCTGCGCGCGA
Organism: uncultured Myxococcales bacterium; assembly: GCA_964460115.1. Classification (GTDB taxonomy): domain Bacteria; phylum Myxococcota_A; class Polyangia; order Palsa-1104; family JAEUJZ01; genus JAEUJZ01. Next base: position 219,370 of record CAYWPR010000001.1, on the reverse strand, counting down.
TCTCGTCGAGCGTGAGCGCGAGACGCTAACTGAAATGAAGCGCTTGGCTGCAAAGCGTGACGGGCGGGCACGAGAGCGTGAGGCGCGCAAGAATACTGAGAGGACTCAGCGATGACGCCCGTTCGGGAGGTCTATGATCGAATAGACAGGGTTCATCGCTCAATAGTTGTCTATCTAGATCAACTCGCAACGATCTCGGCAAATCTTGGGTGCCAGCGATGAAGATGCATTTCATCGGTTGCGGGCGATGGGATATATCGAACAGACAGGGGCCTATGGCAGCCCTTGGTGTTTAACCGAAGAAGGTTATTCTTGGGTAATTGATCGAGTTCCTTGGAGTGAAGCATCAAGGCAATTGTGGAATAATCTAATAGAAGAATATAAACATGCTAATTATCGAATTTTTACATTTACATATGAAGATACAAAAACTCTGTATGAACTACGAGCACGTGATCTGATTGAGCAATCAGGAGCATACGGCAGTCCGTGGCAGTTAACAGACTTTGGCACCAGAAATGCCTTGTCGTGAGCCACCACGGCCCAGCCATTATTCTGTCAGTTCCCGCGCTGACCGTTGCCAGCTTGTCTCATGTGAGATAGCCGCATGCTTGAGTGAGGCTACATCCTGCCGGTATCATTGACAAAATGGGCTACTCTTTTCCGACGGATGCACTCGGCCGTTACCTCGTGCCTCTGGACCTCATCGTCGTCGATTACGGCGAGAACGCTCGCAATCATGGCCAGCGTCCAGCAATGGGGTATGCGGGCGTTGGAGAACTTGCCGCCGAACTCAAGCGTGGGGGGGAACTGATACATGCCGTAACGCTTGGAGATGACCCGCTCGATCGTCGGTTACACCTTGCGGCTGGGTTCCGACGCTACGACGCAGCAAAGCTTGCTGGATGGACGACACTGCCGGCGCAAACCAAGGCTATGACCCGCGCCGAGCGTCGGTCCTTCAACCTCCGCGAGAATCGGAATCGAAAGGACACGAGCAGTTACGATGTCGCGCTAGGGTTCGCTCGGCTGCGCAACGAAGAACAAAAGAGCGCTTTCGAGATCGCGACCGCCACCGGCTATACCATTGCCTACGTCGGGGAACTCCTCAGTCAGCTTCGAGAACTGCATCCCATTCTGCTCAATCTGTGGCGAATGAATGATGCGCGCTTGCGAACTCACACCCGACGCCAACTCGTACGCCTCCAGCTTACCCCGGCACAGCAACTTGACCGTTTCGGGCTGGGAGCCAAGAAGCTGCGGCAACAAAAGCCCCCACTTCGGCGACATCCTCCAGGGCGAGCACGGGTCAAAGAAATCCTCGCTCAGTTGGGCGGGGCACAGAACAGGATGAGCCACAAGCGACGCTTTGCGACCACGCTGCTTCGTTGGTTTTTGTGGGGAGAGGGTGAAGATCGTGTCGTCGCTGAGTTGGGCCTAGAGCCCATTTTGAAGAAGAGTTCCATAAACCAGGTTTAGTGGCTTAGAGCAGGTTGAGTCTCCGCAAAGTTTTCTGACCCCTCTACTGCCGCACGATAACTGAGGGCTTCCCGCGTCGCAGACTGCCGTGGCTTACGGTAGGCGGCTTGTAACCCGAGACGCGATGGTCTAGAAATGGTTCATGTCTTCGCAGCGTTCGAGTCGAGCCGCTGTCTCTAATCAGACGCACGACGGTCATGGAAGCGGAAGCTCTCGCATACGACCGCGTGCCGGCATGCAAGCGGCCAGCCTGGCGCGTGATGGCGAGGAAGGCTCGCTCGGACCTGTGCCGTCGCCGCTTCCAAACGATCCTGCTTTGCGCGCCGAGCTTCTAGCGAGGCTGGATCGCGGCGTCGCCGACGCACTGGCGGGGCGTGGAACGGATGCTCGTATCGTTCATGCGCGTCTGCGCGCGAAGTACAGCCTTCCCTAGACATGCTCGTCGGCTATCTCGACGAAGCTGATGCGCGGATCGAAGAGATCGTCGCGCAGCTTCACTCCGTCAACCCATTCGCCGCGTCGCGCTTCTTGCGCAGCTTGGAGCGCGCTCACGAGCGCTTGGGCCGGTATCCGCGGAGCGGTCATCGCATTCCAGAGTTTCCCCAGCATCGGTGCCGCGAGTTCGTCGTGAGGCCGTACCGCTTCTTCTACTTCGTCGATGAGGCGCGGCAGATGATCTGGATCGTTGATGTCTGGCACGGGGCGCAGCTACCGACCGCGCCACAGCTGCCGGCGCCATAGCCGAAAACTCTTCTGTTGAGGGTTATCAGCGACGGTAAGAAGAGATGGCTTCGACGATCCAGCCGAGCGCTAATCGCTCTGGGCAACATGGGTCCTGAGATTGGCCCATAAGCCCACTCGGCAATTGACCCATAGCTACCGATCTCCGTCGAGAACACACTGGAGACCAACGCCCGCCGATCGCCTACCGCTCACCCCCGCCACTCAGCTCTGCCAGAGTTGTAGTGAATCTTGCGTTAGCCGGCCCGATCGCCGATCTAACACCCCACCGCTACACGCTCACCGACGGAGTGTGTTTTTTTCATTGAAACGCACTTGCCCGTGCCCCCCCGTTGAGCAAAGCTCAACGGGTTCCCCCCCCGCCGCGCGTTTCTCGCGCGAATTTCCAAACGGACAAACCTATGTGCCTTCTGTATAAGTGCATCGGCCGTAGAATAGACCGATGAGCATGGAACGATTTCGCATTGGCCTGGATCCGTTAAGTTTGACGGCAATCGTCGAGGTCGCCAGACAGGGACGGGCCGTTTGTCTGTCGCCCGTAGCACGGCAGCGCACGGCGCGCGCGCGTGCCGTCGTCGATGCCATTGTCGATCGCGGCGATGAAGCACCTAGCGTCTATGGCATAAACACCGGCTTTGGTTTTCTGGCTGATGTGCGCATCTCGGCCGACGCCATCGCTACGCTGCAGCGCAATCTAATCCGCTCGCATGCCGTCGGCGTCGGGCCAGCGCTTGAGACTCCGGTGGTGCGCGCCATGCTGTTTCTGCGCACCGTCACGCTGGCGCTTGGCTATAGCGGCGTGCGGCCTCTCATCGTCGAACGTCTTTGCGATTTGCTGAATTTCGGCATTCATCCGGTAGTACCGGCGCAAGGCTCCGTTGGTGCTTCTGGCGATCTGGCGCCGCTGGCGCATTTGGCCCTAGCTTTGCTTGGCGAGGGCGAAGTCCGCGTCGGTTGGCCGCGCGCCGAGGTCACAAAGCCTGCGGCGCAAGCGCTGGCCATGGCCGAACTAGACCCCATCGAGCTGCAAGCTCGCGAAGGCCTGGGCCTGGTTAACGGCACGCAATGCATGACCGCCATGGGCGCGCTCGCCATTTATGACGCGCTAGAGGCCTGCCGTCTGGCCGACCTCATTGGCGCTATGTCGCTGGAGGCTCTGCTCGGTACGCCGCGGGCTTTTGATCCGCGCATTCAGACCGTTCGTCCGCATCCCGGTCAAGTGCGCAGCGCGCGAAATCTGCGTCGGCTGCTTGCCAATAGTGGCATCGTCGAATCGCACCGCGATTGCAAAAAAGTGCAAGATCCTTATTCGCTGCGCTGTATGCCGCAAGTTCATGGCGCCAGCCGCGATGCTTTGAACTACGCGCATGAGGTGCTGCTGCGCGAAACGAACAGCGCCACCGACAACCCGCTGATTTTTATCGGCGACCGCTCGGAAGAAGGCGATGGCGATAGCGCCGTCGATGAAGTGGTCTCAGGCGGCAATTTTCATGGGCAGCCAGTGGCTTTGGCGCTGGACTTCGCAGCAATCGCCGTCGCCGAACTGGCTAGCATTGCCGAGCGCCGCATCGAGCAGCTTTTAAACCCCCACCTTTCTTCGGGGCTGCCGGCGTTTTTGATCAAAGACAGCGGCCTGAATTCTGGATTCATGATGGCGCACGTGACCGCTGCAGCCCTCGTGTCCGAAAATAAGATCCTGGCCCACCCAGCAAGCATCGATAGCATTCCGACCTCGGCCGGTCGCGAGGATCACGTATCGATGGGTGTGCACGCTGCGGACAAGCTTTTGCGCATCGTTGCCAACGTTCAGCACGTGCTGGCCATCGAGCTATTGTGCGCAGCGCAGGGCCTGTCGCTGCGCGCACCGCTGCAGCCGTCTAAGGCTCTTATCGCGGCGCATGATACTTTGCGCACCGTCGTGCCGCTTCTCGTCGAGGATCGTCCTCTTTACCGCGACATTGCCGCGGCGCGCACTTTGTGCGCAGATGGAACGCTTCTGGCCGCGGCCACGGCGCACGTTCCTATCGATTGATCATCTATTTCGTTTCTTGCGATCGTAAAATCGCCCGGGGGGGCCATTTGTTTCGGTCCGCAAAGACCTTCTTTGCCGCCGATGCGTTGGCAATCCCATCTTGGAGGTTTGTATGCGATCGCGTTTTTTCGGCGTACCTATCGCCGCCTGTTTTGTTTTGGCCTGCGAATTGACCGATGCTCCGCCTGCTTCCCAAAAGCGCGCTTTGTCACCGATGACTCAGGTTGCGCCCCCAGCGCCATCTGACGCATCTACTTTCGCGCCGGTCCCGCCCGTCCCTATCGTGGATGGCTCTGTGGCGCCGCCGTCGGGGCCTAAACCGCCGCGGCCGCCCCTGCCGGCTGAAGCTGCACCGCCGCCATCGCCGCGCCTAGACAGCTTTCCGGCCACAGAAGCGCTACGCACAAAGATCGCCAGCTATTTTTCGGGCCATATAGGACGGCGCATTCACATTCAAACCGACAAGCCGCTTTACAAACCCGGCGAGACCCTGTGGCTGAAAGTCTGGGATCTAAGCACGCGGTCTTTTTCTTCCGAGCACAAATCCGCCGGCATGCATATCGAGCTATTGAGCCCGCGCGGTGCGCCCATCGCCAAGAAAAAGGTGCACGAACAGTCCGGCATGGCCCAGACCGACTTTGCGCTGCAAACGGGCCTTGCCGGCGGCGAATACACCCTGCGGGTACGCACCTTCGATGGGCAAAAAGCTGAGCGAGCGGTGGTTGTATCGAGCTACGAAGCTCCGCGCCTCAAGATGAAATTGGAATTTGTGCGCAAGGCTTACGGCGCCGGCGATGAAGTCAGCGCCACCATCGAAGTCAAACGCCCAACTGGCGAGGCTCTTAAAAACCACGCGCTGACCGCCGCCGTTCGCCTCGATGGCCAAGATCTGCCCAGTGTAAAGCTGACTACCGATGCGCAAGGCGAGGGCCTGGTCCGCTTCACGCTGCCTAAAGAGATTGCTTTAGGCGACGGTCTGCTGACTGTGCTGTGCGATGACGGCGGTTTGACCGAATCGATTGCGCGCCGCGTGCCCATCGTTTTAAAGAAGCTTGCCGTGGCGGCCTATCCCGAGGGCGGGGACCTTGTCACTGGCTTGCCCGGGCGCGTCTACTTCGAAGCCAAAAATCCCCTGGGCAAACCCGCCGATATCGCTGGTCGAGTCGTCGATGACAGCGGCAACGTGGTCAGCAAATTCGAAAGCGTGCGCGACGGCCTAGGGCGCTTTGAACTTTTGCCGCAGCCCGGTCGCAGCTACCACATTGAAATCGACAAGCCCGTGGGGATTTCCGACAAGTATCCCGTGCCGGCCGCCCTTATCGATGGCTGCGTGCTGCGCAGCTACGATGACCTCGACGGGCAACTGGGCGAAACGCGACTGAGCGTGCAATGTACTCGGCCGCGCAAAGTGGTGCTAAGCGCCATGGTTCGCGAAAATTTGCTCGACGCCGCGGCCGTCGATGTACCCGCCGGCCAGGCGGCCGTTGTGTACTTGGGACCGCGCGGTCGCGGCACAGAGACGCTCGGCAGCGTGCAAGGCGCCGCGCGCATCACCCTTTTTGATGAAGCGCTGCAGCCGCTGGCCGAGCGCCTTGTCTATCGTCAGCGCCGTGCGCGGCTGGGCATTCAAATAAGCCCTGACAAAAAGGCCTACGTGCCGCGCGACAAAGTGCAGCTAGACATTTTGACCACCGACGCTCGCGGCAACCCCTTGCCGGCGGATTTGTCGCTGTCGGTCATTGATGACACCGTGTGGAGTTTTGCCGACGACAAGACCGGACACATCTTAAGCCGGCTGTATCTGGAACCCGAGCTGCCAGGCAAGGTTGAGGAACCCAACTTCTATTTTGATCTGAGCGAAGAAAAATCAGCGCTGGCCATGGACCTTTTGATGGGCACCCGCGGCTATCGCCGCTTCGAGTGGCTGCCCGGACTTTTGCCGCCGCGGCCAAACCGCAACCTGGGCGCGCGAGCGCAAACCGGGGTCCTATTCTTGAAGGGCCACGCGCCGCTTGCCGAGGCGCCGCCCATCGTCGAAAAAACCCCGCCGCACAAAAAGCTGGCTCAAAAGATTCAGGGCGAGGATGATCTAAGGCCCGCCCCCATGGATGCGGAACGTCGAGAAGAGCCCGCCCGCAAAGCCAAAAAAGACATCGCTTTTGAACCGCGGCCCATGGCCAAAGCCGGTCCGCAGCCGATGGCGCCCAAAGCCACCATGCAGCCCGCCACTCCGGCTATGGCCCCGCCGCCTCCACCCGCGCCGGCCGCGCCGCCGCGTGCTGCCGCGGAAGCCAAAGTCAATAAGGCCGGGCTGGCCGCGGACCTGGATGCGCAAGCGACCAAAGCAGCCGGTCGGCCCATGCCGGCGCAGCAAATCGCGCAAGGCGCGCTCATGGATCTGGACCGCCCGGATTTTATGGGGGCCGGGCGCGGCGCCGTCGCGACTCCAGCGCCACGGCGCCGTCCACCGGAGGCTTGGGCTCCGGTACGCGTGTTTCCGGCGCCGATCTACCAGCCTGACTACAGCGGTCCACGCAACGATTTTCGCGAAACCATCGCCTGGCAACCTTTGGTGCAGACCGGTCAAGACGGCAAAGCCACCGTCAGTTTTTATTTGTCGGACGGCGTAACTTCTTTTCGCGTGCTCAGCGAAGGGGTCGGTGGCGGCGCCGCGGGGCGCGATGAGACCGTGCTGAAATCCAGCCGGCCTTTCAGCCTAGCGGTGAAGCTGCCTGTGGAAGTCAGCGAAGGCGATCGCATCAAGCTGCCGCTTGTGCTTACAAACGAAATCAGCCGGCCGGTGCAGGTCAATTTGGAGGCGCGTTTTGGAAACCTGTTATCGCTCGATCGTCCCGTCGAGCGCACGAGCGGCGCCTTGGCCGCATCGGCCCGCGACACGCTTTATTATCCGCTGACTGTCACCGGCAAGCGCGGACTTAGCGAGGTGCATTTTGTCGCTGAGGCTTCCGGATTGCGCGACGAGATCACTCGCGAAATTGCCGTCAGCCCGCGCGGTTTTCCGCAGCACATCGCCAAAAGCGGTCGCCTGCGTGAATCTTTTGCGCAAAACTTCGATTTGACGGCTGCCTTGCCGGCCACGGCCGAGGGGCAGGTGCGCATCTACCCAAGCCTGCTTAGCAACATGGTGGCCAGTCTGGAAAGCATGCTGCACCATCCGGTGGGCTGCTTCGAGCAGGCCTCTAGCGCCAATTACCCCAATGTGATGATTCTGCGCGCGCTGCGCGAGGAAGGGGTTTCGGATCCGCGGCTGACCGGCCGAGCGTATCGGCTGATCGACGAAGGCTACAAACGACTGATTGGCTATGAGACCGCGCAGCGCGGCTATGAATGGTTTGGGGCCGCGCCCGGACACGAAGCCCTGACGGCTTATGGCTTGCTGGAATTTACGGATATGCGCGCAGTGTTTCACGACGTGGATCGGCAAATGATCACCCGCACGGCCGACTGGCTTTTGAGCCGTCGCGACGGCAAGGGCGGTTACTTGCGCGATGCCAAATCGATAGACAGCTTCGGCCATGCTTCCAAAACGGTCACCGATGCCTATATCACCTACAGCCTGACCGAGGCCAAGCAGAGCGGGCTAGATGCCGAAGTCGAAGTCGCGGCGGCTTTGGCGCAAAACACCTCCGATGCCTATCTGCTGGCGCTTTCTACAAGCTCGCTTTTGAACAGCGGACGCAAAGGGGCAGGGCAGGCGGCGGCGCGGCGGCTTATCGCCCTGCAGGAAGCTGACGGCTCTTTCAAAAAAGCCGATCACAGCATTACTCGCTCTGGCGGGGAAAATCTGCAAATCGAGACGACGGCGCTTTCCTTATTGGCAATGATCAAAGCGGGCGGACACGATGCGCAAGTGGATCGAGCCGTGGAATGGCTGCTGAGCCATCGGCGCGGATTGGGCGGCTTTGGTTCGACGCAAGCCACTGTGCTTAGCTTGAAGGCGCTTGTGGCTTATATGGCCACCCAAGCGCGCCATCATGCTGGAGGCAGCGTGATGCTGTTTATCAACGGTCAGCCGGTGGCGACGCGTACCTATGAAGCCACGGCGCGCGAGCCGGTGATCATAAACGGCTTGGCCCAGCACTTAAAGCAGGGACCCAATCACATCGAGCTGCGTCACAGCGGCCACCTGGCGCTGCCCTTCAGCATGGCGCTTGATTATCGCTCGCTGCAGCCGGCCTCAAGTCCGCAGGCCGCGGTGGATCTTTCCACGACCCTTTCGCGCACCAAGCTGAAACTAGGCGAGTCGGTGCGCATGCGCGTGCTTCTGACCAACAAAACCGATCGCGGCCAACCGATGACTTTGGCCCGCGTCGAGCTTCCCGGCGGTCTGACGTTTCAGACCTGGCAGCTTAAAGAACTGCGCGAAAAAGGGCTGATTGCTTTTTATGAAACGCAGCCGCGCCAGATCAACCTATACCTGCGCGAAATGAAGCCGCGGCAGCAGCTTGAAATTCCGCTGGACCTAGTGGCCTTTGCCGCCGGTGAGTATACCGCGCAGGCCTCGACCGCTTATCTGTACTACACAGACGAGCACAAAACCTGGGTGGCCGGCACCCAAGTGTCTATTGAACCCTAGCGCACGGTGGGGCGAATGCGGCCGTCGTGCGCATGCACTGCCGGCAAAAGGCAAGTGACGCTTGAGTAATCATAAGGCCCGGTGGCGCTGACTCCCTTGATGTTGGTGAAGGCTTTGTCGTCGGCAGCGCAGCGATATAGAGGATTTTTGCCCAGCGAGCGAATGTAGTCGGCCAGCGCGTCGCGCAGACTGATGCCGGTGTTAAAGCGCGTGGTATTGCGCTTGAGCACGTCAAAGCCCGAGCCACCGATAGAAATGTAGTCGTTGACAGCGACTTTGTAGCTGGCAAAGCAGTCGAGCGGTCGGCACGTGGATAGATCGACGCTGCCGTCGGGTTTGCGGCAGTTGTCGCCAAGCGCGACATCGTAGGCATAGGAACCATTCCAAGTAGCTCTCTCAGCCGCCGAGCTCGTCAAGCGCTGGGTACAGGAAGTCGGCACCGAGCGCTGATTGGCGGCGCGGTTGTCGCACATCATTGAAAAGTAGATGCCGGAAACCTGCACCTGGCTGCGACAGCCGCGTTCGGCAGAACGGCGGGCGACAAAATCCAGCAGTTGCAGCACCTCATCTCCGGAAAGAAACTGCGTGGTGATGGTGTTGTCGAAGGGAAAGACGTTGTAAAGGGCTTCCAGCGTCAGCGGGCCGGATTCAAAGTCGGCACGAATGCCTAGGGAGTTCGTCAGTCCGAAATCGGCTTCCGCTTCGCGGCGCAAGCGCATGGCGGCCGCCACCAAATTGCCGACCTGCGAATCTCCGCCGCCCGGATCATTGCGCAAAAGCTTCGGACAAGTCGAGGCGCCGGCTGGGCAGGGCACAACGCCATAAACCTGTCCCAGGTTCAGCTTTTGATGCATCTGAATTTCGTAGGGTTCCATCAGCCGCGCCATCTCGGCATCGGCGGGAATGCAGACGACGCGCGGCAGCGGTGGCGTATCTTTGCCTTTCCAAGGACAGCTTACCGGCGGATTTGATGGATGCGGCGGATCGCAGCGTATCAGCGGGTCGCAGGGATCCTCAGGATCGCCTGGTTGCCACATCCGCTCGGTAATGGGAATGACGCGGTAGGTGTAACTTTTGATGAACGTGCGGTGCAGCCGCGGATCGGACGCGGCCTTATCGCCCATGTGCACCACCATGTCCAAAGAGCCAATGAATTTGGCGAAGGCACCGGAATTGACGATGACCGTGTGCCCTAAAAAGTTGTTCTGCTCGTCGTAGTGCGCCAGATCGACGGGGGGGTTATAGACAACGTGCAGATGCCCGCCCAGCACCACGTCGATGCCGGCGATATCGCCCAGCGCCTGCAGGTTAGGATCCTGTGACTCGATGGCCGCGGTATCTTCGGTCACTTCGGCCGCCACCACCTGATCCTCGTCGGGACCGGCATGGCTTAGCAGAAACAGCAAGTCGACTTGCGGGCGGAGCACGCGCACCAAATCGCCGACCGCCTGCTTGGCATCCCGCGCGCGAAGGCCTAGCGAGTTGTCGCCCTCGACGGAGCTATTTAACGAAGAAACATTGCCAAGTCCAATGACGCCGATTTTGATGCCTTGCACGTTGTAGACGGCCATTGGCGAAATAAAACGGCGCAGCTTGGGCTGCAGAGGATCGTCGGGATCGGCCCATTCATAATTGGCGGCCATGATCGGAAAGCTCGGACCGTTGTTCATAAGCTGTAGGCCAAGCATCACCGCGCCTTTGTCAAACTCGTGATTGCCAAGCGCCATGCCCGAAACGCCCAGCAGTCCCATGGCGCGCACTTCGGCCTCGCCATTAAACAAATTGAAGATTGGGGCGCCCTGAAACATATCGCCCGAGTCAAGGTGTATAAAACGCGGCGCTCGCGATTCTTCGCGCTTGATGACGGTGGCCAGGCGCGCCGCGCCGCCTACCGAGGCGGTCGAAAACGGCAAGCAATCGCCATCGGACTGACACGAGCGCCCAAAATCGGTGCTGCACACTCGATCTTCACGGCACACGCCGGGCAAGGCCAAAAGCCCCAGGTTGCGATCGGGCGTGTTGGGCGCATACAAATAGGGCAAAAGCCTCGAGTGAATGTCCGAGGTATGAATCACCACAAGGCGTACGTCCTGCCCGGCGAGATTTTCCGGCTCGCGACTATACGTACAGGCACAAAGGGTGATGGCGATGCCGAAAAGCAGGCGCGCGGCTGCGGTCATGAATGTAGCACCGCCTCATCGGGTTTTTGCGGCGTCGGGGCGCTTATGCATTCGCACAAGTCGGCTCCGCCCGGTCCGTAAAGGCCAATGCGCGCATAACGGCTAAATGGCGGCGGCGGTTGACCAAGAAGCGCCGTGGCGACTTCTGAGGGTTTGGCCCCGCCGTCTCCGCAAACGCGCAGCACGGCGCGCACCATGACAAGCTGCGTCGGCCACTCTAGCGTTTTGCGCAGCGGCGCCGCGGCTTCTGCCGAGGGAACTTCGACACTGATTAAATAGCGCCCGACATCGATTTGTTTGGCGACTTCTTGCTCTTTTTTTCTTTCGACAATCAAAGAACGCTGCTGATAGTCGACCATGCGCGCTGGATCCGACGGCGATTCGCCGAGCCCGATGGCGATTTCCATGCGCTCAATCAGTCGCGACAGACTGGGCGCATTTTCAGGCAGCAAAACCACCCGATCGATGAAAAAACCCTCTGGAGCGGCAGCAGCAAGGCGGCTGTGCAGTTCAGCAGCGGGCAGCGGCGCGCCTTTTTCTTGCGTGTTCTCCAGACGCAGCTCGACAAACTCGCACAGGCTGTGAATGCCTAGACCCAGCGCTGGTCCAAAGCTCATGTCGGGCTTGGGATGAAAACCGCGGGTGTAAATCATTTCAACGCCGGCGCGACGCAGCATCCGCTGCAGCAAGCGCATCGTGTCTAGATGGGCAATAAAAGCGGCTCGGCCAAGCTTGCGATAGCGAATGCGATAGCGATGACCGGCGCTTTGCACAAATGCCGGCTGCGGTCGCACCGTCGTCGGGCCGCGGCGAGCGATTCGCTCTTTTTGGCGTTCCTCGTTGCTTGGCGCTGGAGGCTGGGGCGCGGCGGCGCCGAGCGTGCGCAGATAAACCAGACGCTCTTCTCGCATTTGCGTCATGTCGCAGGCGACGCCGCAGTCGTAACAGATGAGCTTGCGCGTATCGGCCAGCGCTTCTTGCACATTGTTGTGGTGGAGCAGCGAGCCGAACGGTTTGCCGCACGGCGGCGACAGCCGGTCTTTTAGCGCTTTGCGGTACTCGCGCGCCAAAAAACCTTCTTCTAGACCGATGTCTAGATGGTCCCAGGGCAGCCGAGCGTCCACGGGCAGCGTCATAAAATAAGGCGCCTCGTCTAGGCCGGCCTCGGCCAGGGCTTCTTGCCACACCGAAAGGTCGAAACGATCGTCCCAGCTATCGAAACGCGCGCCTTTGCGCCAGGCATTTTCGATGACATCGGCCATCGGCCGATCGCCGCGACACAAAAGACCTTCCACCCACGACATATCGCGATCGTGGTGTTTCAGCGGCACCCGCTGCGCCCGCGCCAGATCTTTTAACAGGCGCTGTTTGCGCTCGATATCGTCGCTGGAATCTTGAGCGCACCACTGAAAGGGCGTATGCGGTTTGGGCACGTGGCTGGAAACCGAGATGGTCACATCGGCATCTTTGCGAATGCGCTGCCCAAGGCGCTTTAGCCGCGTCCCGGTGTCGACGATGCCCGCGACGTCTTCATCGGTTTCAGTCGGCAGGCCGATCATGAAGTACAGCTTCATGCGCGACCAGCCGCGGCTAAAGATATTCTCGGCCGAGCGAGTGATGTCTTCTTCGGTGACGTTTTTGTTGATGACGTCGCGCATGCGCTGCGTGCCGGCTTCCGGCGCAAACGTCAGGCCGGTGGCTCGCACGCTGGACATCTCGTCGAGGATTTCCGGATTTAAGCCGTAGGCGCGCAGCGACGAAACCGACAGCGAGACTTTTTCCTGTCGCATTTTCGCCATGACTTTTTTCATCAGCGGCTGAATGCACGAGTAATCGGCAGTGGACAGCGAAGTCAAAGACGTCTCGTCGTGGCCCCCGTTTTTGATGCCCTGCACGACGCTTTCAACGATCGAATCGGGATCGCGCTCGCGCACCGGCCGATAAATCATGCCAGCCTGGCAAAAGCGACAACCTTCGGTGCAGCCGCGGGCGATTTCGACGCTGACTCGATCGAAAATGGCTTCGGCGTAGGGCACCGGCGAGTCGGCGGGAAAAGGAAACTTGTTCAAATCGCGCACCCAAGTGCGCACGACGTGCGTGGGCACGCGCGAATCCAGCGGGCGATCGATGACGACGCGGTGCGAATCGGGATCGCGTTTGGTGCTGTACAGTTCGGGCACGTAGATGGCGCCGCGCTCGGCCAGGCGAATCAGACGTTCGCGGCGCGGCACCCGCTGCCGCTTCATCTCGCCGTAATAAAGCAGCAGCGACGGCAGTACCTCTTCGGCTTCGCCCAGAAGAAAGCAGTCGAAAAAGGGCGCGACCGGCTCGGGATGGGTGGCGGTGGGACCGCCGCCGATGATCAGCGGATCGTCGTCGCCGCGCTCGCTAGATCGCAGGGGGATGCCGCCCAGATCCAAAAGGGTCAGGCAGTTTGTATAGGTCAGCTCGTACTGCAAAGACATGCCGACGACGTCAAAATCGCGCAGCGCCCGCGCCGATTCCAACGTCAAAAGCGGCAGCGAGCGACGGCGCAGCTCGGCCTCCATGTCCACCCAGGGCGTGAACGTGCGTTCGCACAGGATGCGCGGGTCCTTATTGAGCAGCGAATAAAGAATTTTGGTCCCAAGATGGGACATGCCGATCTCGTAGACGTCGGGAAAGGCCAGGGCCAGACGCACTTGCAGCGCTTCGGCGTTCCAGTCTTTGCACACCGATTGATACTCGCCGCCTAGATAGCGGGCGGGTTTCTCGACGGAAGTAATGAAATCGGCGTAGGGATGATCAAGAAGTCTAGTCATCTTAGCCAACCACCAGGTTGAGCAGGCGTCCTTTGACAAAAATCGCCTTTTTGACGGTCTTGCCAGCGCCTGTAATGTGTTGAAAAACGTTGGAGTCTTGCAGGGCCAGCGCCTGCACCGCCGCTTCTTCGGCATCGGGCGCGACCAGTACCTCGCCGCGCTTTTTGCCGTTGACCTGTATCACAACGGTCACTTGCTCGTCGCGAGCAATGGCTTCATCACAGACCGGAAAGGGATGCTCGGCGGCAAAATCGTTATGGCCCAAATCCCGCCACAACTCTTCGCAGATATGCGGCGCCATCGGGGCCAGGAGCAAAGTGGCGGCTTCCAGCGCCTCGCGCAGGGCCAAGCTTTGCATCGCGCCGTCAGCAGCCAGGTATTCGCTGATTTCGTTGCACAGCTCCATGATCGCGGCGATGGCGGTGTTGAATTGCAGACGATCGAAGATGTCGCTTGTGACACGGCGAATGGTTTTGTGCGTTTTACGGCGCAGAGCAGTCGCCGCTTCGACAGGGCCTTCACCGCTTGGCAAGGCCAATGCGCGCTGCAAAAGGCGGTACAGCCGGCCCAAAAACCGCGAGCAACCTTCGACGCTGGTTTCGTTCCATTCCAGAACCGAGTCCGGCGGCGCGGCAAATAAACAGAAAAGCCGCGCGGTGTCGGCGCCGTAGCGATCGATAAGCGCCATCGGCTCGACGACGTTGCGAAAGCTCTTGCTCATCTTCATTTGGCGCAGATGCGTCGCCGGCTGGTCGCATTTTACGCAACGGCCCTCTTTGACTTCTTCGGGATACAAATAGTCGTGCGTGGCGCAGCGGTAGGCGTCTTTTAGCACCATGCCCTGCGTCAAAAGCCGCGAGAACGGCTCGCGCAGATCTTTGGGCAAAACCCCCCAGTCGCTGAGCATCTTGGTGAAAAACCGCGCATAGATCAGATGCTTGGTGGCGTGCTCGGAGCCGCCGATATAAAGGTTTACCGGCAGCCAAGCCAGGCCGGCTTTGTCGATGATGCCTTCGGCATATTTGGGCGAGGCGTAGCGCAAAAAGTACCAGGAAGACTCCATAAAGCCGTCCATGGTGTCGGTCTCGCGCCGGGCCGGACCGTCGCAAATCGGGCATTTGGTATTGGCCCAGGTCGGATGCGCGGCCAGCGGCGATTGTCCGCTGCGCGCCGCTTCAAAGTCGATGTCTTCGGGCAACTGCACGGGCAGCTCGGCATCGGGAACCGGCTGATAGCCGTGGCCGCCGTGTAAGCACTCGACCATTGGAATCGGGCAGCCCCAGTAGCGCTGCCGCGACACCAGCCAATCGCGCAGACGATAGCTCGTGGTGCGTTCGCCCTTTTCTTTAGACTTCAGCCAATCGGTGATGCGGATTTTGGCTTCTTCGCTCGGTAGGCCGTCAAAGTCCGCGCAGCCCGTAAGCACGCCGGCATCGACGTAGGCCGCGGTCATTTCAGCCGCGACGAGTTTGCCATTCTCGGGTGCAATGACGATGCGCAGCGGCAGATCGTATTTGCGGGCAAATTCAAAATCGCGCTGATCATGCGCCGGGACCGCCATGACGGCGCCGGTGCCATAGTCCAAAAGGACGAAATTGGCGATGTAGACCGGTATTTTGGCCTCGGTGGCCGGATTTATTACGTAGGCTCCGGTGAAAATGCCTTCTTTGACGTAATCCTCGGCCCCGCGCTTGATTTTGTCCTCGGCGCGCACTTTGGTGACAAAGGCGGTCACCGCCTCGTTTTCGGCTTTGCCGCGAGACAGTCGCAGGGCCAGCGGATGCTCGGCAGCGATCGACAAGAAAGTGGCGCCAAAAAGCGTGTCCGGTCGAGTGGTAAACACCTCGATTTCAAAAGTGGCAGCGCTGCGATCGTCGGCGGCTAGGGGCGTTTCCAGCGCAAATTTGATGCGCGCGCCTTCAGAACGGCCGATCCAGTTTGTCTGCATCGACAAAACTTTGTCGGGCCACTTGCCGCTTAGCTGCTGTATGTCGTCGAGCAGCTCCTGGGCGTAGGCGGTAATGCGAATAAACCACTGCACAAGTTCGCGCTGTACGACGACGCTTTGGCAGCGCCAGCACAAACCGTCTTCGACTTGTTCGTTGGCCAGCACCGTGGCGCAGGTCGGGCACCAATTGACGAGCGCGGTTTTGCGGTAAGCCATGCCGCGCTTCCACATCTCTAAAAAGATGCGTTGCTCGTGCACAAAATATTCGGGATCGCAGGTGCACAGCTCATGGTTCCAGTCGTAGGACTGGCCAATGCGCATAAGCGGCGCCTTCATGGCGGAAATATTTTTTTCGGTCCATATGCGCGGGTGTACCCCGGCTTTGATGGCGGCGTTTTCCGCCGGCAGGCCAAAAGCATCCCAGCCCATCGGATAAAGCACACGGTAGCCGCGCATGCGATGGGCGCGCGCCAGCACGTCGCCGATCGAATAATTGCGCACGTGCCCCATGTGAATGCGCCCCGATGGATAGGGGAACATTTCCATCAGAAAAAACTTCGGTTTGGCCAAAACCGCGGCGGCGGATTCGCCAAGCTTTTGCGCGGCTTTTCCCGGCGCTCGAGTGGGCGCGTCGGGCGCGTCCGCCGCGAACAGCCCGGCTTCTTGCCAGGCGGCCTGCCAGCGGCGCTCAATCTCTTGCGGATCGTATTGGTCGTGTGCCATTGCGCAGGAAACCTAACATGTTCCTACCTATAAAGCTCTGGCCCACCTCTGGCGGATATGGCAGCCATGGCCGGCTGGCGACGCTTTCTGCAGCGAAACCGGCATCGCTACACCTGGCCCTTGTTTGCAAATAGGGACCTGTGTCAGAGTAGTCTTCACTCCCTGTGGTGAGAAGCTTTACCTTGTGCCCAAAATGCGTGTTATTCTGCGCAAATAGGCGCCTAAAAAGCATGATTCCAAGACATCCTCAGACGGTTCGGAACCCTGCGATGCGACGTACATTCAAGCCAACTAGCTCGCTGGCCGCAGCGCCGCTCGGCTATCTTCTCGGTGCAGCCGCACTTGCCGGCGCGCTTTTCTTGTTACCGGCGCGCACAGCCCATGCCTACGGTGAGGGCATCGATATCAACAAGTTTCATCCGGCCCCCGGCAATGAAAAACTTGTGACGATCGATTTGGCCGAGGTCGGGCCGCACCTGCAAGTAGTGCCGCAGTTGTTTATGCACTACTCGTATCGGCCGTTTATCTACACCCTGGGTGGGGTGCCGCAAGCAGACCTCGTTCGGCATCGCCTGACTGGCGATCTGTCCGTATCGCTGGCTTTGTGGCGGCGCTTGCAGATCGCCTTGGCACTGCCGGTGACGTTTTATCAGGACGGGGAGACGCCGCGGGTGTTTGTGCCCGACCAGGATCCCACGGTCAAGACGCCGCCTACGGATATAGCCCGCGGCGGGCAAGAGGATCTGCGCCTGTCCTTTAAAGGCAAGATCTGGAGCAATCACGACTTTGACATCCTTGGCACCTATTTCGGCGTGGCTGGTATCGCCGATTTGACGCTGCCGACGGGCAATGCGGCAAGCTATCTAGGTTCGCCGCTGCCGTCGCTCACTTTGAAGGCAGTCGCACACGTCAATTGGCGGCGCGTGACTGCGTCGCTCATCTTTGGCGGTCTATTTGGACCGACGCAAAGAATTTATAGCGTCACAAGCGGCCTGGGACTGGTCTTTGGCGGCGGTTTGCAGATCGAGATGTTCCGCTGGCGCCTGATGCCCTTCTATGCCGTGGCTGAAGTATTTGGCGCCTCGGTGTTGTCCGATCCGCGGCTGATTTCGCCCAAGAACACCCCGGCAGAGCTAAACCTGGCGTTTAAGACCGCATATAAAGAATGGACCTTCTTTTTGGGCGGCGGTCCGGGCATAAGCCCAGGAGCCGGTGTGCCCGATGGTCGCGTGTACCTGGGTGCTTCTTATACTTGGCAGCGCATTCCGCAGGTGCAAAAGCCGCTGCCGCCACCTGACGAGTGTCCGAACCTCGATGGTCCGCAGCAGACCATTCCGCCGGGTCTGCTCAAAGATCCGAACGGCAACTGTGTGCCGCCACCGCCACCGCCGCCGCCGCCGCCGCCACCACCACCGCCGGTGATTCCGCCGGTCTGCGGCGACAATCAGATTCGTACGCCCAAGGGCTGCGAAGACATGCCGCCTGAAACGACGCACGTCAAGTTCAAGGACGACGGCTTTGAACTGACCGAGCGGATCTTCTTTGACTTCGACAAAGACACCATCAAGCCGGTGAGCTTCCCGATCCTTGATGAAGTCGTGCGAGCACTGAAGGTACGTCCGGACATCAAGCGCATGCGCATCGAAGGCCATACCGACAACAAGGGCTCGGATCTTTACAACCTCGATTTGTCACACCGCCGCGCTGCATCGGTCATGGTGTACCTCATCGAGCATGGAATCGAGACTTGGCGCCTGACTTCGGCCGGCTTTGGCTTCCGCTGCCCGGTGGTGCCCAATGACACCCCGGACAACCGCGCCAAGAACCGCCGCGTGGATTTCATCATCCTCGACAGAGAAGGCGCGAAAGTCAAAGAACCCAAGTGCAAGGTTCCGCAGCTTCCGCAACACCGATGATTTCGTGACAAACGGGCGCGATTTGCGCTAGCGTGCCGCCGTAGAGGTGGCACCATGCAGCGTCAATCGCGCTTGTTTCGACTGGAAACCGGGCTCATCACCGCGATGGTGATGAGCCTTTTTTCTTGTAACGGTCAGCTTCTGGGCACAGATCGCGAAGAACCCGATGCTGCCGCGGTCGATATGAGCGTTTCGCCGCCTGTCGACATGAGCATTCCGCCGCCTGTCTGTTACGGCCGTTTTTGTCAGGTGCCGCACTGCCCGGCCGGCACGACGACGGCGCTGTCCGGTCGAGTGTACTCAGGCAACGGCGTCGATCCAATTCCTGGGGCCACGGTTTTTGTGCCGATCGAGGAAGTTCCGGATCAGCCGCGTACCCTAAGCTGCGATTCATGCAGCAATCAGCCGCGGGCGGTGGCCATTGCTACGACGGCGTTTGACGGCAGTTTTCGCCTAAGCGGCGTGCCCGAAGGCCAGTTTCCGCTGGTGGTGCGGCTGGGGCGCTTTCAACGAGTGGTCCAAATCACCGCCACCGCCTGCGTGGAGAATCAAGTCCCGGCGGATTCGGGCAGCAGCAGCATTCGCTTGCCGCGCCGCACAGGCGAGCTTTCTAACCTGGATCACTTGCCGCGCATCGCCGTTTCCAGCGGTGACTGGGATCAGATCGAATGCGTTCTGAAACGCACCGGCATCGACGAGCTTGACATCTACAACGGCCGCGATGCCAGCAATTCCAGCAAGCCGCCCTCGGTGGCGCCGCTCAGCACGCTGCTAAACGATCGAAATCGCTTGTTTGGCTACGACATCGTCATCGTCAATTGCACCAACAATCAATATCAGTCGCTTTTGGCCTCAAGCGTCGTCAAGCAGAACCTGGAAGCCTATGTGCACAGCGGCGGCCGACTGTACATCACCGATTGGGCCTACGATGTCGTCGAGCAGGTGCCGGAATTCTCGCCCTACCTTTGCTTTCAGCCGCAGACGCCTGCTGGCCCGCCGATGTGCATGGCTGGCAGCGAACGAGCAAAAATCGCCGATACGTACAACTACTACGGCGGAGCCAGCGACGTGCTGGACAACGATATGGCGCGCTGGCTGGGGCAGTTTCCCGGGGTCATAAGCGCAAGCAAGCAAGTGTCGGTCTATTACAACTTCATCGTCATCTCGCAAGTCTCTAACGACAGCAATGGTACGAGCAAAGTCTGGGTGCAGGGCCCCCATCCCACCTACGGTACGGTGCCGATGACCGTTACGTTCGACTATAAGAATTGTGGCCGCGTGCACTTCTCGACCTACAACACCGAGCCTAGCGATGCCGTCGACGACAACACACGTTGGCCTTCGCGCTGCAAGACGCAGTTTACAAAACAGGAACGGCTGCTTGAGTACCTGTTCTTCAATGTTGTTTCCTGCGTTGGCGAGCCGCCCGGATGAAACTAGGGAAGAAACTAGGTTGCCTCGCAATGCCAACCAAGCTGAAACTGGGTGACGCGTTGCGAACTTGGGCGGGCTGTTCGCGCTTTTCACAATCAGCCCGTCTTTGGCCGATCGCAAGCTGACTCGCATACTAAATTCATGGCCGAAGAGGAGCATCAGGCGAAGCTCACCGACGTGGTTGTAGATGACGTAACCTGGCGCTGTGCCACGCGCGCCAGGCGAACCGAATGGCTACAAGCGATCGAAGAGCTGATCGAGGACGGCGTGTTGCTGGTTTCCGCATCGAAGCCGGCAACCCTGCATGCCTACGTCAGCGTTTCAGCCACGGCGATTGGCACGGCTTTTTCTGATTCGGACGGAGCCGCGGTGGGCAATTTGCTTTTGCCGCGACCCATCATCGGTCCGATGTTTCGCGAATATATGCAACTGCTACGGGCCATCGGTGGACAGGGCGCATGCGGATATTCTCCGCAAATTGAGGCGATGGACATTGCTCGGCGGCTTATGCACAACGACGCTGCTGAGCTGCTGATACGCCATTGTGTAGGCGTGCTTCCCGAGCAGAAGATGGCCCGCCGGCTGTTCACTTTATTTGTCCTATTAACCCACGACACCACCAAAATGAACGCCGCCTGGCCCGGGTAGCTTTAGTCGGTGGGGTTCGCGCTTTGCGTCGCAAATCGCCCAATGGCGCGGTATTTTTCGTAGCGTTTTTGCAAAAGCATCGCGCTGCTTGTGCGAGCTTGTATCTCGAGTTCGTGAAGGTGCCGCGAGAGTGCCGCGCTGACGACTTGCGCCATCGCTGCAAAATTTTTGTGCGCGCCTTCGAGCGGTTCGGCCAAAACCTCGTCTAGCACCCCAAGTTGCTGCAAATCCGCCGCGGTCAGCTTCATCTGCGCCGCCGCCGCTTCCGCCTGATGCTGATCTTTCCACAAAATCGATGCGCAGCCTTCGGGGGAAATCACCGAATAAATGGCGTGTTCCAGCATAAGCAGCCGATCGCAGACTCCGATGGCCAAGGCGCCACCCGAGCCACCCTCGCCAATCACCACGGTGCAGATCGGCACTGGCAAAAGCGCCATGATTTCCAGATTGGCAGCGATGGCTTCCGCCTGCCCACGCTCTTCGGCATCAATGCCGGGAAAGGCCCCAGGCGTATCGATAAACGTCACAATGGGCAGTGCGAAGCGCGCACCTAGTTCCATCAGCCGTCGCGCTTTGCGATAGCCTTCGGGCCGCGGCATGCCGAAGTTGCGGCGCACCGTTTCCTTGGTGCCGCGGCCTTTTTGATGCCCTAAAAGCAGCACCGGGCGATTGTTCCAAGCCTTTAGGCGTCCAAGTCCCCCGACGATGGCGCTATCGTCCGCAAATGCGCGATCGCCGTGCAGCTCGACAAATTCGCTGCACATCTCGCCAATGTAATCCAAGGTATAGGGGCGCAGCGGATGCCGCGAGAGTTGCACTTTTTCCCAAGGGCCAAGCGGGGGCGGAGATTGAAATGACATTGGTATCGTTTAGGAAGTTTGGTTCCCGAGCGACTGGCAAAGCGCGTCTTTAAGCACGGCGCCATCCACCGTCCTAAGTTCGCGCAAACGCCAAAGAAAGTCGCGGTAGTCTTTGGAATGAATGGGCCGGTGCTGAAAAAAAGGCGGCAGCTCTTCTTCCGTCTGCACTGCCGTTTGTGTTTCCGCTTGGCGCGTTGCGAAATTGGCGGCTTGGTGCGACGAAACTTGGCCATAGCCGGCTACATCGGTAAGCCGCGTAACGGTAAAGCGCAACGCGGCATAGCGCAGCTCTTCATAAAGACCTGACCATTCAGCGGGCGAAAGCAAGCGCAGGGTTTGATAGCCTGCAAGAAGGGCGTGCGCTGCGTCCGGACGCAGCGGCCCCAGGCGCGGTTCATCGGGGTTTTGCGGCACGGGGGCGCAAAAGGCCAAAAGGCTCACCGCCAGATCATAGGCATAGGGAATCGTCGCCGCCTGTTCCAAATCCAAAATCCAGCCACCGCCTTGGCCCCAAAAACCGTCTGGGCGCGCGCGTCCTTTGGCAAACAGCAGATTGTCTGGAAACAAATCGCCATGGCCGATGCCCGTTGGCAGATCACGCTGGCGCGCCGTCTGCAATCGCGATGCTTCTAAACGCAATTCCTCCAGCACCGGACCCAGCTCGGCGCGGGCGCGGGCATCCGCCTGCAAGGTCGATATGCGCTTTTCGATATGGGTCAATGTGTAGATGCCGGTTCTGTGCTTGCCAAGGTCGGCCGCGCCCAGATGCAGCGCGGCGAGCAGGACACCGACCTTTTGCGCATCCGCCGCAGTGATTTCGCCATCGGTGCATTCGTTGCCCGGCACAAAGTTCATAAGCATCACCGGGGGCGCCGGTGTGCCCCGCCGCTCGCTCGGCCCGGGCAGGGGGACGTAGGCCGCGCCGCATCGGGTGCGCCACAGCGCGGGCGTGCGCACGCCACGGCTGCCCAGGTGCCAGATCAAGGCTGCCTCAAATGCCGCATCCTCGGCGTTTTTGCCTTCGCTAATGCGCAGAAACAGCGGTCCCGCGTCGGTCTGTACAAGATAGTTGGAATTGATAGTACCGCGCCGAAGCGGCCAGCGCTGTTTCAGACGCAAATTATAATGCCGCAAAATTTGCTGCGCCTGATCGTCGCTGAGGTCTGTCTTCACTTTTTGCGCGCCAGGGCCGATACGGCGCCGATAAGCGACCAGCTCAGCACGGAACGCGAGACCTCAGCCGCGCGCGACGAGCAAGCCGCGCACAGCGGCATGTCAATGTGTTCGCCGGCGCGGGCGAGACCATTGCAATAGCCGCCGGACAGCCACGTATAACATTTGATGCCCAACCTCTGACAGCGGTCGCAGCGATAGCGATCGCGTTTGGTGCGGCTTTTGCGCTCTTCAGCCAACACAAAGGTCGTGATATCGCGGCAGTGCGAGCAAAAGGCCAGTTCAGCCCGGCAGGCCGCATTGCTGCACACCGTAGCGGCGACATCGACTTCATTGCTGCACACCGGACACTTATATGCCTTGCTCATAATTACCTCTCTGCCGCGAAGATACCACGGCGCTGGCGACTCGCCCAGATGACAAGCATCGCCTTCGCCGCTACCATGGCGGGCACATGACCGCAACTTCGGATTCCACAAAGCAAGTCGAGCAACTTGTCATCATCGGTTCCGGCCCAGCCGGCCACACCGCCGCCATTTACGCCGCCCGCGCCAATCTGCGGCCGCTTTTGTTCGAGGGCTTCATGGCGGGAGGCGTCGCCGCCGGCGGCCAGCTTACGACCACCACGGAAGTTGAAAACTTTCCGGGTTTTCCGCAGGGCATAAATGGGCCCGAATTGATGGATCGGATGCGCGCTCAATCGCTGCATCACGGAACGCGCGTCGTCACAGAAACCGTGGAATCCGTCGATTTGTCGGCGCGGCCTTTTCACATTCGTACCGACAGCAGCGAAGTCTGGGCCGAGTCGCTGATTCTCGCCACCGGAGCCACGGCGCGCCGCCTGAGCGTAAAAGGCGAGGAACGGCTGTGGAATCGCGGCATCAGCGCCTGCGCGGTTTGCGATGGAGCGCTGCCCTTGTTTCGGCAGCAGGTGCTGGTGGTGGTCGGCGGCGGTGATACTGCGGCCGAAGAGGCAACCCACCTGACCAAGTTCGGCAGCCAGGTGATCGTCGTACACCGCCGCGGCGAGCTGCGTGCTTCAAAAGTCATGCAGCAGCGGCTGCTCAGCAATCCCAAAGTGTCGATGCTTTGGCACCATACCCTCGAAGAAGCTTTGGGCAGCGATGGGCTGGAAGCCGTCCGCGTGCGCGATGTGCGCACCGGGGCGCAGCAGGTCATTGCCTGTCGCGGGCTTTTTTATGCCATTGGCCACGTACCGAACACAGCGTTTTTGGCTGGCCAGATCACTGTGGATGAGACCGGCTACATCATCACCAAGCCCGGTACGACGCAGACCAATGTGGCGGGGGTATTTGCGGCCGGCGATGTGCAGGACAAAAAATGGCGGCAAGCCATTACCGCCGCCGGCACCGGCTGCATGGCGGCCCTGGAGGCCGAAGCGTTTCTAGCGGGTCACTAAACCGCCTTAAGGCGTTTGCGGCGCTGCGGGCGCCGCAGGCGGCGCGGGCTGTGCAGCAGCAGGTGCTGCTTGGGGGGCTGCTGCGGCCGGAGCGGTTTGCGTTGCAGGCAGGCTTGTCGCCTCTGCACAGAACTGGGTCGGCAGGCCATAAAAGCCGGCGCCGTAGTGCAGCGGCAACGCGGTCTTTTTGCGCGTCGCCACATCGTACAGATTGATCGTGGCTTTGGCCCCGATTCCGCTTTCGTACGCCAGCAGGTAATCGCCTAACCAGACCGTTTCAAAAGCGCTGGCGCTTGAATCGATGCGGCTGGCCTGTTTCTTTTCGATTTCATAAATGAAAAGGTCGTTTTGCGCAGCTTTGCTTTTCTCATCTTTTGCGGCGGCGCAGGCGTCAAACTGCCCCGCATACAAAAAGAAGCGCTGCCCCGGTGAAAACGACAAAGAGCTTTCCGCCAAGGTGCGCCCCGACGTAATGACGCCGCCAGTGCCAAGCTGGACGCTGTGGCGGTCTTCTGCCAGCGTCACATCGGCGGGAATCTGCCGGTCGCTGTGCAAAAGCCGGCCGAATCGAACCACCACCCGTTCGCCCTTTGGTGCATTGGCGGCGCTGGCCGGAGTTTTGATAAGGCCGGTGTGCGCAGTGTCGATTTCCCAGGTACCGGCCTCGAGGCCTTCGCTGCCGGGAAGCGCTCCAGAGGTGATCAAAAGCGGGTTTCCGGTCGCCGCAAAACTTAGGGCCAGCTCTTCGTGGCCCCCGGCAAGTTTGATCGGACCGGCGATATCCAGCGTGCTAAGCGAGACAAAGCCGAATCCCGGTTCGACAAACCAGGTTTTCTTGTCGTCTTTTTGCACCCGCTCGGCCGTCAAAAAGGCCAAAGATTTGCCATCCGCCGAGCGCAATGCCGCCACAACATGTCCGTCGGTAGCCGTCAGCGGGCGGTAGCGACTAGAGTCGGGATCGTAGTGATAGACTTCCTGCTTTGGTTCCAGCTTGGCTTCGCTTTTGTCGCCGTTTTTGCTGGGCACAAAATTGGGTCCGACGACCTCGCCGCTGCGTGCGACTAGATAAAGTCCGCGCTCAAGGCCGGCGCTGTAGGCGCTGCGCAGCCGCGGCACCGCTTGCTCGTAGGCGTTCCATTCCGGCGAGGTGCGAAACAGCGCAAAGTCTTTGGTGTTTTCGGCGCGGCCGGCGTAGGCAATAAAGTTGCGGCTGAGCAATTCTTCAAGCTGCTGCCGCGTTGCCGCGGGGTTGCCGGCCAGAAGCTCGGCCCGCGCCGCTTGCAGGCGGGCCGTCAAATAGTCCGGCAGTAGCGTAGAAACCTCGGTAAAAGCCGCTGCCGCATCTTGATACTTTTTGGCTTTGAGGGCCGCCCAGCCGGCGTTATAGGGTTTGCCGGCCTGATCGCTCAATTTCGAAAAGGGATGAGCCATTCCGACCGCCACCGCCGGTGCCGCAGGTTGGCTGGGCGCCGCGCTGAGCTTGGGCGGGGTGGTGGGCGCCGGCGCAACCGGAACTTGTACCAGAACCGGTGCTGGCGTCGGCGCAGCCGGCTTGCGTTCACAGCCGAAAAACGCCGGCGCGTAGAGAACGCAAAATCCCAAAGCGAATTTCTTCATCACTCCTCTTTATGACATACGCGCCAGCTCATTGCGCAAATGCATCGCCTGCATCTGCAAATCGGAAATGGCGCGATCAAATGCCGCAATCTGATCGCGATGGCCGGTAACCACCCGGCGCAGCACTTCCAGCATGCCGCGCACGCGCTCGCCTTCGGCCAGCCGGCTGCGCTGAGAATTGCTCATGTCCTCCAGCGCACGCACCACGCGCGAGACGGTATCGGCGACCTGCACCATGCCTTCGCGATGCTCGCGCGAGGTTTTGCTAAGAACTTCAATCAGTTCGCGCGAACGGCTGACTTGGCGCTGCAAGTATTCGGTACGCCGCGTTTGCTCGACGGCCTTGGTCGAGATTTCATTGACGTGGCCCTGCACTTCCTGAATCGAGCGCGTGACATAGGCCGAGCTGCGGGCCTGTTCTTCGGTGGCGGCAGCGATGGACTTGGTCAAGGCCGCGGAATTGCGCAGTCGCGACAGAATGTCGGTGATGGTGCGGGTTGCTTCGTTGGTTTGGGTGGCACCGGTCTCAACCGCGTCAGCGCCGGCGACAGCGGCACGGCGGGCGGCGTGGGCACCTTCGGCAACCGCTTGAATCAACGTGTCGATGCTGCCGGCCGAAATGGCGGTGCGCCGCGCCAGATCTTTGATTTCGTCAGCGACGACGGCAAAGCCGCGCCCTTCAGCCCCCGCCTGCGCGGCAATGATCGAGGCGTTTAGCGCTAGCAGGTTCGTGCGGCGGGTCAGTTCCGTGATGAGGTGCAAGACGTCGCCGATCTCGCCAACGCGCCGTTCCAGATCCTCGGTCACCGAACCAATGGCGCGCGAGGCTTCACGAATGTGCTCGATACCAGTCATACTTTCGGTCAGCACCAGCGTGCCGCGTTCGGCATCGACGCCGGCTTGCTCGGCCAGGCTGGCGGAAGTGATGGCGGTTTCGCGCACCCGCGAAATGGAATGCTTCATTTCCAGCATGGCGCTGGCGGTCGAGGCGGTAGTGTCGCTTAGCGTATCGGCGTGTTTGGAGATATCGGCGGTGATGCTTGCCGCTTGCTGAATGCTCTCGTTGGTCAGCGTGACCACGCGCTCGGCTTCTTCGACCGTCGAGGTGCTTTCCTGCACGGTATTGGCCAGGCGCTGGGTCACGTTGGCGATGAGGCGCATTTCATCGCGAGTGCCCTCGGATTGTTTGATGATTCCGGCCAGCGCCTGCATGATGTCGCGAATCGACTGCAGGGCGTCGTCCACGTCGCGCACTTGAGTGCTGATGCCGCGCTGCAGGGTGCTTTTGGCATCGCCGACGTCATTGGCGGTGCGCTCGACGGTTTGAGCAGTGTTGCCGATGTGGCCGACGGCGTGCGAAAGGCGATCGGCAGCGATATCAAAAGCATGGCCGATGGTGCCAAGCTCCTCGGGCATCAAATCGCCGATGCGCGCTTTGAGGTCGCCGCCTTCAATGCGGTGCGCGACTTCGGCCAGACGTTCGATGCGTCGGCCCATATGCGACAGCAAATAAATGCCCAAGACCAGATAGCTAGCCAGGGCCACGCCAATGATGCCAAGCAGCGCGAAAAGGCCCGTGCGCAGCTCGACGCCGTGGCGATTCAGCGGGGCACCGACGACGAGTTCTCCCGGCTCACCACCGGTTTGGCTGGGCTGTAGCTGCCGGCGTGAAAGCACAAAGTCGGTACTGCCTAAGGTCTGGATGCTGCCTTGGGTCAGCGCCGAGCGCCGCTGTTTATCATTCAGCCCGGACTTGATGAGGGACCCCTCTTGCCCGGCGCGCACGCTGATCATCACTTGATCGCGTATCTCGACGAGCGCGAACAGCAAGAGCGGGTCATTGTCCACCACCTGGTTGAGCAACGGCAAAATGCCTTTGTCGCCTGGCACTTTCATCGCTTCGACAAGCTGTAGCGAAGTGGACAGCTCGGCCGAGCTGGCGTTGGCGTGGGCCTGTGCAAGATGCCGTGTCGCCTCGCGCATCCAGCCGTTTCCGACGATGGATAGCAAGCTCAACAGCAGCAGCAGTACCAGAACCGGCGGAAATAAAATCTTCAGACGGGAACTGGTGTGCGGGCCAAACAATTGAGTCACGATTTCCTACTCCTATGCGGCACACGAGGGCCATGCACGTCGGAAAAATCGAGCGCTTCGAAATAGCCGGCATCGGCGTGGCGCAAAACCCCGAGCGCTGGGTCGCTGGTCAGCACCCGCTGCAAACGTCGTGCGGCGCCATCTGTGCCATCGGCGACCACGACCATTCCGGCGTGCTGCGAATAGCCGATGCCGACGCCGCCGCCATGATGCACCGATACCCAGGTGGCGCCCGCCGCGCAATTGACGAGCGCATTCAAAAATACCCAATCGCTGATCGCGTCGCTGCCGTCGCGCATTGCTTCGGTTTCGCGATTGGGCGAGGCCACCGAGCCAGCATCCAAGTGATCGCGCCCGATGACGATGGGAGCGCTGACTTCGCCGCGACGGACCATTTCATTGAAGCGGGCGCCGACGCGGGCGCGCTCGCCGTAGCCGAGCCAGCAGATGCGCGCCGGCAGGCCCTGAAACTGCACCCTTTGCCGGGCCATCTGCAGCCAGCGGCGCAAGTGCGGTTCGCTTGGCGTGCCCGCCAGAACTTCTAAAACGGCGGCGTCGGTGCGATAGATGTCTTCGGGATCTCCAGAGAGCGCGACCCAGCGGAAAGGGCCTTTGCCCTCACAAAACAGCGGCCGTATATAGGCCGGAACAAATCCGGGGATACGCGCAAAAAGCTGCTCGTGGGTGATGCCGCGGCTTTTGGCATCTGCGCACAGCAATGCCTGCCCGCGTAAATTGTTGCCGTAGTCGAAAAGCTGCGCGCCGCGTGTCCCCAGTTCCAGCATCGCCGCAAGCTGGTTCAGCATCGTTTGGCGCGCCCTTTCGATATAGCCCGCCTGATCGCTGCGGCGTAGCTTTTCGGCGGCGGCCAAAGTCAGGCCGCTAGGCACATAGCCGGAAAGCGGATCGTGAGCAGAAGTCTGATCGGTAATCAGATCGGGGGTAATTCCGAGGCGCAGCAGTTCTGTAAGGACATCGGCGATATTGCCGAGAAGGCCCACCGAAAGGGGCGTTTGGCTTTGCACGGCGCGCTGGCAGCGCGCTAGGGCGTCGCTTAAGTCGTGCGCTTGTTCATCCAGATAGCCGGTTTGCAAGCGTTTGGCGATGCGCGTTTCGTCCACATCCACGCCCAAAAAGACGCCGCCGTTTAGCGTCACAGCCAGCGGCTGCGCTCCCCCCATGCCGCCGAGTCCGCCGGAGACCACAAGGCGCCCCAAAAGGGGCTGATCGGTGGACTTGGCGCTTGCGAAATGGCGTCGCCCGGCAGCGGCAAAAGTCTCGTAGGTGCCCTGCAAAATGCCCTGCGTGCCGATATAAATCCATGAACCGGCGGTCATTTGGCCGTACATGGTCAAACCGGCGGCTTCCAAGGCCCAGAAGTTTTCCCAGGTGGCAAAGGCCGGCACCAGATTGCTGTTGGCGATAAGAACGCGTGGAGCATCCTCATGCGTACGCAATACGCCCACGGCTTTGCCGGACTGCACGAGCAAAGTTTCGTCATCGGCAAGGGTACGCAGTTCGCGCAGGATGACGGTCAAAGACTCGGCATTGCGCGCGGCTTTGCCGGTGCCGCCGTAGACGACCAGGTCCTCGGGCCGCTCGGCAACCTCGGGGTCTAAATTGTTCAGCAGCATGCGTAGCGCGGCTTCCTGGCCCCAGCCGCGGCAACTGCGCTCTTTGCCGCGCGGCGCGCGCAGCGAAGTACTCATAAGGGGGGTGGCGTCAGACATGGCCAGATCTTACGCGATGATAGCAAAGCCAGCCACGGGACGGTAGTGGGCAACTGCGTCTGCGCCTGCGTCCATAGGGCCAAGGACTGCCCTCGCGCGGTGATTGGCGGGGTTATTTCCCCGGCCTGGCGCGGCTTCTTCGCTAAAATCATGTGATGCTGCGCATTCACGTCACCGGGGTCGGCGATGCTTTTACCGAGCGGTATTACAACGCCAGTTTTTGCGTTGAGGAACCAAGTAGCGGCTTTCGGCTGCAAATCGATTGTCCGCCGGCCTATCCGCGAATGCTTTGCGATTATCGAAAGCGCAGCGGTCAGAACCTGGGCGTGGAGAACATCGATCACCTGCTTTTGACCCATCTGCACGGCGACCATTGCGGCGGCACCGAAGCCTATCTTTATCTGCGGCGGTTTGTGATAAGGCGTCCGCCGACACTTTATGGGGCCAAAGAAGTGCTAGATGCGCTGTGGCCGCAACGTTTGCGCGGCGGCATGGAGCAGCTTTTGCTAAGCGTTCCGGAGTGGACGGCGGAATCGCTCGCGGCCCGCGCTGCAAACGGACAGGTTTCGCAAAGCGACGATCGGGCGCTGCTTTTGGATCCGGGCGGGCCGCTGCAAAAATTGGATTTGCTCGACTACACGGCGCGGCAGGATTTGGAAGCGGGCGCGATGCGCATTGGGCCTTTGCGCATCGAGCGGCGCTTTACTCGACATCATATTCCGACGACGGCCCTGCGCATTTGGGATGCTACCTCGGCGCGGCCACTGATTGGTTACAGCGCCGACACCGCCTTTGATCCGGAGCTTATCGACTGGCTGGCCGAAGCGGAGCTTGTCATTCACGAGACAAACTTTGGCGTTCACACGCCATTGTCGGCGCTATTGCTGCTGCCCGAATCGGTTCGAAAGCGCATGCGCTTGATTCACTATCCGGATATGCTGGACCCGGAATTTTGCGCCATTTCCTGTTTGCGCGAAGGACAAGTTCTGGAAATCGGCTGAAGCGCGCTCGTCCTCAAAAACTGCTGATTTGTCACCAGGGCTTGCCGCCGATTTGCAGGAAAAAGGACCAGCCCGGAGCCGGATTCGGAATCACTTCGACCGTCGGTGTCACATCGTAAAAAACATCGGGGTAATAGATGCGCTGGTTCAGCACGTTGTAAAAATTGAGGCTGGACCAAAGGCGATTTTGGAAAAAGTGAGCGCGCAATCCCAAGTGTAGCTGCGCCTGCGGCGGCAACCGATCAAACGTCACGTCGCTAAAATTTCCGATGGTTCCAAGCGTGCCATCGGGCAAGGGCAGACTGGCGCTGCGCAGCCGATTCGGATCGTCGTAGCTGCCGATCAAAAGGAAGGTTCCGTTTGTATCCAGCCATTTCAAAATGGGAATCATCCAGCCCAAAGACACAAGGTGCTGCGGCACAGAGCGCAAAAGCCCGCGATCATTGGTCGTGACATACAAAAAGCTATAACCCAGTGTGAAGATGGCGTCGCCGGCAAAAAGCCGACCGGCGGCTTCCACAGAATGGATATGACGCTTGGAGGCATCGGCTTGATCATGGCTGTCCAGACGGTGATTGGTATAACTTCCTTCGTTGATGACGATTAGATTTTGCAGCTCGGTAAAAGCGTAGTCGAGTCGAAGCTGCAACGCGCGAATGGGCCCGATGTTCTTCAGCACGCGAGCATTCCATTCCGCTTGAAAGGCCTGACTTTGTTCATTGCTTAGCAGGCGATTGCCGCCAAATTGCACCGCGGCGCCATTGGAATCGGTATTGTTGAACACCGGCGGACGAAAGCCATTGGCGTAGTTGGCTTTTAGATGCATCTCGTCATAAAAATTCCAGACCAAAGACGCGCTGCCCAGGACTTGTCCGGTTCCGCCCAAAAGGGCTCCTTGATAGGCACGCGTGCCAAGGCCCGCCTGATAACGAATTCCGGCATCCAGAATCAGCCGCGCAATGGGCCGAAACTGATCCGAAACGTATAACGCTGCCACCGTGCGGTCCGCGCCAAAAATGAGCGGCAAAGGACACTGCGGCAAAAACATCGGCATGCTCAGCATGCTGCCCGGGGCCAGTGGACAATTGATGGGCAGCGCTTGCGGCGCGGCACCGCTTAGCAAAAGGCCCGTGGTTGGAACCCATTCATGAAAAACATCGCCGCCGTATAGCAAACGGTTGTGCCCGGGCAGCGTGGCGTCGCCATCCAGGCTGAATCCGACGCGGTAACTGCGCACCGGCGCGATTAGATTTAGCCCCGGCGGATTCAAGAGCGCTCCGGCCAAAACGACAAAATTTAGCGAGCGATCAAACTCAATGCCGTAAAGCTTGGCATCGACGCCCAGCCGATCTTTGGCAAAGCGGCTTTTGTACGAAAGGATCAAATAACGATCAAAAGTATTGGCGAAACTTTGCGGCTGCTGGCCAGCGGGACGATGCGCCGCGACATCGTAAAGTCCAGTGGCCAGATTGATTCCGGTGCCCAAAGAGGAATTGAGCTGACCAAACGGAATGGAATAGGTCAGGCTAATGGGCCCATAATTCAATTTTCCGTCGATGTTGACAAGAAACGCCCGCGCCGGATTGGCCGTCGAGATGCCATCCCAAACCCACGGCCCGGCCGGCAGCGGAGCGGGATTGCTGGACAGCGCCAGCAGTCCGGAATAGGCCTGATCGAAATAGGTCTCGGCACTTATGTGAAAGACCACACCCAGTTGCGGGCCGCGTTTGAATTTGAAATTTTTACCAAACAGAACAAAACCGCGCATGTCCTGGCGCGTGCCTTCTCCGTCGCCGTAACCCAGGCCGACTTCGATGCCATTAATGTCGTCGGGATCTTTGCTGATCAAATTGACGATGCCCAAAAAGGAATTGGCACCCCACAAAACGCCGCCCGGTCCGGTGACTACCTCGACGCGTTTTAGCGTCTCTAAAGGAATCGAGCGATTGAAGCTGGTGATGTTAAAGGTCGGCTCGAACATAGAGACGCCGTCGCGTAGCAATAGCGCGGCTTGCGCCGTGCCGCGAACCATGGGCACCGGAAACAAGGTTCCTCCGGTCACCGCCATTTGCCAGCCCGGAATGACTTCTAGGAGCTGGGTGATGGTGCGGTAGCCGCGGTTGGCAATTTCGTCGGCGCGGACGACGGTGATGATCGACGAGGCCTCTTGCACGGTAGTGACTTGTTTGGCAGCCGACAAGACGCGATCGGCGATATCGATGTCGATATTCTGGGCGGGCGCGCCGCCCGAGCGGCTGCGGACGTTTGTATCCTGCGGTTCGGCATCGGGTAGAAGTACATCGTAGGCGGGCTCTAGGATGCTGCGCGTGCTATGTGCAACCGGCTTTGGCGCATCGGCAAGCGCGCCAAAGCTTGCAAGGGATATGGCGATGCCGACCCAAAGTCCCGCCAGGCGCCGCCAGGAGCAACATGTGACGATGGGCTTCATAAAAGCCCTCCGGCGCGCGGTGCAAAGGAATAGGCCAAACCCACAAGGACTCTTCCTTCGGCATTGCGCGGGCTATCGAATAAAAGTCCGCTGCCGCCGGAAATCTGAATGCGCCAATTTTCTATCGGTTGTAACCACAGCGAGCCAAGCAGCGCGACGGTGGCAAATGTGGCCTCGCCTTTGACCGGAATCGTTCCGAAGCTTTCAATTCCCAGTGCAAAAAGCTTGTGCGCAAGCAGGCTGACCCCGGCCCCAAAATCGAGCTCGTGAGAAACTTGAAAGAGCAGGGCGTTTGTCGCTGGGTCAAAAAATTCGGCGCGCTGCCGCACGATGCCGCCAAAAGACAGCGCCAGCTTGATGCGGCCTAAAAGCACCCCGAAAAGCAGCCGCGGTCCAAAAGTGACGTTCTTTTCACCAAGAAAACTGGCGCTGTCGCCAAGGGGCAGGGTCAGCGCTAGCTGGGTGCCTAGTTGCACGTAGCGCCCAGAAAAAAAACAGGCTTTTAGGGCCAGCCGCGGATCGCGCGGTCCGGCAGAGGAAACCTCGACGTTTTGCCGCGGCGAATTGTTATACACGCCACTTGTGCTGGGCATGCCGCTCGGGTTTTGGGCCGTTGGGGTTTGCGCAATCGTCGGCTGTCCCAGCCCGTCCGCATCGTAAAAGTTGACGCCCATGGGTAGCATCGCGGCAATCGACAGCCAGCTGGTCAGTCCCAAGTAAAAGCCCAGGTCCACGCTAAGCTGGTTGGCAATCAGATCGACGCGGCCGACTTCGCCGGTGGGCCGGCTCATCGACGGATGAAACGGACGGTGCGCAAAACCCAGGCTCAAGCTGGTGCCAAATTCGAAGCGCTGCGGAGTGCGCGCCCGCTCGACCACGGCCATTCCGTAGGGGTCCAGGGCTGGCGCGGCCATCACGACATCGAAACTGCGCGCGGCCAAAACGCTGCGGTACGGCTCCAAAATCGAACCCAGAAGTACGCCCAGTAACATCAGATTGCGAGCAGTACACCTCGCCCGTCGTGGCCCAGCCGAACGTGTCATCAATCGAGCCTCGAATCGAGGTGGGTCAAAACCCCTGCCGAGCCCACCACCGTACTAAAGTCGGGAGGATCGAGCAGCGGATTTGTATTGACCAGGATGACGAGCGCGATGACGCCGCGGCCGCTTTGGCTGGCCGGCTGCGGTACGCCGCGAAACAGCCGGCGCTGCATGGTCGGGGCGGGCGGATTTTGCGCAAATTCTAAGGTAATAAGCAGTTCCTGAATCGTGTCGAGCGCAAAGGGAATGCTCATGCGAATGCCGCTGAAGCTTTGCGGCGGGATGTCGGCAGAGGCCACCGGACAGGTGGGCAGCATCGGCGACTGACAAGTTTGAAAAAAGAAAAAGCCGAACAGCGTTCCCGAAAGAGGCTTTGTGTATTGGCGCGGGTTGCCAACGTAAAAATTGGCATTGCCGAGCTCTTTTTGGCCGGGTGGGCCGTCGCGGTAGCTCAAACAACGATTTAGCCGCTGCTCGGCCAGCGCCGC
The DNA here is from genome assembly GCA_964460115.1 of uncultured Myxococcales bacterium. Classification (GTDB taxonomy): domain Bacteria; phylum Myxococcota_A; class Polyangia; order Palsa-1104; family JAEUJZ01; genus JAEUJZ01. The sequence goes on along the minus strand of CAYWPR010000001.1, from coordinate 184,999 downwards.
ATCGCCGGCATTGCTTGCATCGGTGGGTGGCAGTGTAAGTCGCGGATCGTTTAGCAAGTCGGGGTTATATTGCACAAGCGCCAAAAGCGGCACGGGCGCGCCGCCTTTGATGCTGGGATCGACGGCAGAAAACGGCGTGGTCTGCGCCGTGACCTTGCGCGCTTGCAAAATCAGCCCAAGCTGGGCCAGGTCCGCAGTGCTGCCATCGGGCACGATTTGCGCCGGTTTGCTGAAGAGCTGCGTGCCGCAGACCTCGGGCGTTTTGGCCTCGGCGTTGGCGCAAACTTGATCGTCGCGATCGAGGCCGCGTATTAAACAGGGATCATTGGGATCGACCGCCGGCACCACTGAAAAGCCGCTAAATGCCGCCGGATCACCGCTGCCGACTTGCGCCGGCAGCCGCAGGTATAAAGGAACTCCGTCGCGGTTGACGTTGGCCCATAGCTCGAGATGGGCAGTTGGCGGCAGCGGCGTGGCGGGTTGGCAAACTTCCTGCGGGCAAACCATAGACAGCGCCAGAACTGTCCCGGAATAGCGGTCACAGCCGCAAAGCCCGCCAAACCAAAGGAAAAACGACATTGCCAAGGCCCGGGTGGCCAAATTCATGATTCTGTGCGCCTGGGCCCACATTTGGGGCAGCGTATCGAGCCTGTGCAAGCTGTCAAATAAGCAGCGCTATTGGCCTCTTTTCAACAAATCGAAGCGTCAATCATTCTGCAAAACGCCTATGCGAGTTTGGTGCATATGGCGGTAGCGCCACTGGCGCGAAATCCGAAAGGCGCTTTGCCAAGCCAGAAAAGGGCTTGACGCCATCTAGGTGGATGTGGTCAATGGTGGGCCGCTGCGCCCGTGGGCGCAGTTTCATACCATGCGCGACCTTCGGCGATCGGCACCCGGCCCCACCCGCAGCGAGCTTTTGCGGCGCCTGCCTCGGCTGCACGCTGATCCGCTGGGCGAGCTTTCGGCGCTATTTCAGCAATACGGCGATATCGTCCGCTTATCCCTGTTTCGCGACTATTTCATTTTGGTACATCCACAGGCGCTGCGTCATGTGTTTAAAGACCGTCGCAAAAACTTCGACAAGGGGCGCTCATTTGATGAATTGCGGCTGCTTATAGGCAACGGACTTTTGACCGCATCCGAAGACGCCTGGGTGACCCAGCGTCGGCGCTTGGCCGCAGCTTTTACGACGCGGGCAGCGCAGGCGGATGTGGCGCTGGTGGCGCGCGCGGCCGATTCGCTTGCCGAAATCTGGACCGCGAAGCTGCACGGCGTTGCGGAGTGCCCGCGCCTGGTTTCGCAAGATTTTGCGCAATTGACTTTGCGCATCGCCAGTTCGGCGCTGGTTGGCATCGACGCCAGCGCGCGCAGCCATGAGCTAGATGCCGCCCTTTTGCAGGCCTCGACCGCGGTGATAAAACGCATGACGGCGCTCGTTCGGTTGCCGTTGTGGCTGCCGATGCCGGCCAATCGCCGGCTGCGCCGCGCTGTTGCGAATTTGGACGAAATGCTCGCGGATGTCCTTTTGCAAAGTCGCGCCTCGGCTTCTTCAGAACCGCCGGGTTTTTTGCAGCGGCTTTTTGCCATGCACGCGCAGGAATTTGCGGATCGCGCGGCACTTGCTTCTGTGCAGCGGCAAATCCGCGATGAAGCGATGACCTTTTTTTTGGCCAGCTATGACACCACCAGCAACTCGCTGGCGTTTACGGCGCATCTTTTATCGCAGCATCCGGACGTGCAGGCGGACCTAAGGCAGGAACTTGAAAACGTACTGGGCAGCGCTCCCATCGACCTTGCGGCCTTGGGACGCCTGACCTACCTAGATGCCGTCATTGCAGAGTCGCTGCGTTTGTTTCCGGCGGTTCCCATCATTTTGCGCGATGTACAAAAGGACGACGTCATCAGCGGATGCGTCATTCCGCAAGGCTCGGTGGTCGTCTGTATGCCCTACTTGACGCATCGCCATCCGCATTTTTTTGCGCAGCCGCAAGAGTTTTTTCCGCAGCGCTTTTTGGATGGCAATTTGTCCGACGAAGCTGCGACCGCGTATCTGCCCTTTGGAATTCAGCCGCGCGCCTGCATCGGCGAGCCCATGGCGCGCTTATGGATAAAGACCGTCCTGGCCGTGCTTTTGCGCAAATTTACTCTGCGCGCCGACCCGAATTTTGTGCTGAAGCCGCAGGCACTTGTGACCCTTATGCCGCGCGACGGCGTAAAACTGCACATCGCGCGCCTAGAAAGATGAAGCCATGAGGAAATTGGAAGCCGAGGCCCTCTTGCCGCGTCTGCGCTATAAACCGCGCCGCGGTCTTGAGCTGCTTTACGACTGCGCCTTGCTGGGCTCCTTTTTGTTTGGCTTTCATTGCGTGCTGACGGCTTCTAAAACCCTGTACATGCTACTCGGCACGGTGCTTTTGATCGTGGTAAATATACACGCGATTTTGCTGTTTCATGACTGTATGCACCAGTCGGCTTTTGGCAACCGCCGCCTAGAGACCTGGGTGGCGCGCCTCATCGGTGCATACTACGGCTGTCCGTTTCATTTTTTGCGCGCCGAACACCTGCAGCATCATCGCCGTTCCGGACTGGTCGAAGACGATCCGGAAGCTTTGCACCTGAGCTTTGAAGATGCCGGCCTCCGTCCGACCGGCCGACTGCTGGCGCGCATCGCCAACAGCCCAGGCGATGCATTCCTATATACATGGATCCTACAGCTTGGGCAGTTTGGCCGCTGGGTGCGAAATCAGTGCCTGAGCAATGCGAAAAGTACAGCCAATACGGGCAGCGCGAGCAATGTGGGCAATTCCGATCGAGCGCTTTTGCAAAATACGCTCATCGATGTGGCCCTGATGCTGGTGGTCTGGGGGCCGCTGACTTTTTATCTAGTGCAGCGCGGCGCTTATCTGCGAGTGCTTTTGTGCGCATTTGTGCTGCCGGCGATTGCCGGACTGGCCATTGTCTACAAATCGGCCAAGCCGCTGCATACGCTGATGATTCCTTTTCGACTGTCCGATTTGCCGTATTTGCAGCGCCAGATCTGCGTGACCAGAACCTTTCAGACCAATCGACTGCTGGCGTTTTTGATCTGCAATCTGAACTATCACATCGAGCATCATTTATATCCGCAAGTGTCGCGATGGGATTTGCCGGCGCTTTCGCAAATGCTGCGCCCGGCGCTTTTGGCCTATGCGCAGCAAAATGATCTGCCTCTGGCCGTGCACAAGGGCTATGCAAGCTGGGTGCAGCGCTATAAGCAAGTGGCTTCCACCTACAATTCCATCGAGCGCTGGCAGGACTGGTACACCAAGAACGAGGGCTTTGCCTATGCCAGTTTTCACGCACCGGGCCCGGCGAAAAAGGAATGTCCGTGACTACGCCACAGCTTCGTCGGCTCGTCGTCCTTTTTTGGGGGCTGCACCTTTTTGCGTTGATGCTGGGAGTCCTGCGCATCATTTCCGAAAATGGACCGCCCTTTGTTTATGTTTTTCTTTTGCCCTTTAGCTTGAGTTCCGCGACGCTGCGTTTTGGCCGCAAACGCGCAGCGCTGCTTTTTGCCCTGACCTACGTCATTACGCTAAGCGCCGAGCTTTGGGGAACGCATTTTGGACTTTTTGGGGCGCACTATTCCTACGTGCCGTCGCGCTGGGCTCCGCTGCCGCCAAACTTCGTGATGCTCGTCGTTCCGTGCATGTGGTTTATGATGATGTACCCAAGCTATGTGATGGCGCGGCGCATCGTCGGCCAGCACGCGGGGCGCATCCTGCCGCGAATTTTGGTCGCAGCCATCGGCGGCCTTTGCATGACCGCTTGGGATACAGCCATGGATCCAACGGCGGTCGCCGTGGGACTATGGCGCTGGACGAGCGGCACTCCAGCATGGTCACAAGTTCCGATTGAAAACTACGCGGCGTGGTTTTTGGGCAGTTCCCTCGTCGTCGCAATCTTTGATGCGGTCCTTTTTCCCAAAAGCCACCAGCTCGACAAAGATGGAATTTGGCCGACTTTGGCCTATGGCGCAGTGGCTTTATACTATGTCGCGATTGGAATGTTTGCGGTGCGCATGGGTGCCCTTTTGGGAATGGGCATTCCGGTGGTTCTGGCGCTTCTGCGCGGCGGCGCTAAGACCCAGCCTGTGACCAAAGTGCTATCGTTTGCGCCCGAGTGGGCGGGACCTCCAAACCCACAAGACATATGTCAGCTAGAGCGTGCGAATTTTCTGCGCCACCCGGTGAAAAATCATTTCGTCAACGCTTTGCACATTGTTGTCGCTCACGGCGAGCGCTACATGATTGCCAACATACGCCGCGTCAAAAACCGACTGAGCACGCCGCTTTTGCGCGAGCAAACCGATTGGTTTGTAGATCAGGAAGCGCACCACGCCGCCGAACATCGGCGCTTTTCGACGCAACTGCACCGCTTGGGATATCGTCTGGAGCGCTTGGATCGTCTATGTCGGTGGATCGGCCAGACTGTCCTGCCGCGGCTGCTTAGTCCCAACCTGAATATGGCGGTGACCGTCGCCATCGAGCATTTTACCGCTTGTGTCGCCGAAGCCGTGCTGTTTGACGGAATTTTGCACGACCTCGATTCGGCGGCGCGGCAAATGATCGAATGGCACTGTTATGAAGAGCTCGAGCACCGCGCGGTCGCCTTCGATGTATTTCAAGATGTGTGCGGCAGCTATGCCGTACGGCTTTTGGGAATATTTATCGGAGTGCAGCTTATCGCGCTTTTGACGCTGTACGGAATGCTCGGTTTTTTGGCGCAGGATGGGCAGCTTTTTCGCGCCGCCGCCTGGCGCGAGGGGCTGCGCTTTTTCTATCTGAAGCCGGCGCTGGTTTTAAAAACCTGGCCGAAGACCATGCATCTTTTGCGCCCGCGCTTTCATCCCTCGATTGGTTTGATTCTGGCGCCAAAAATGAACGCGCCCGACGCGTACTTGCAACCCTAAGCGGCTCGCGACTTGTCTAGACGGCGCTTTCGTACCAAAATTGCGCCATGGCGTGGAACAAGCTAACGGCTATCGAGAAGCACATCATCGAAGACAAAGGGACCGAGCGGCCCTATAGCGGCGAATACGATGATTTCTACGTCGAAGGAACGTATATTTGCCGGCGCTGCAACGCCCCACTTTATCAATCGGACAGCAAGTTTAAAAGCGGCTGCGGTTGGCCGAGTTTTGACGCCGCGATTTCCGGCGCCGTGAAACAGTTGCCCGACGCCGATGGTCGGCGCGTCGAAATTCAATGTGCCGCGTGCAGCGGACACCTTGGACACGTATTTGTCGGCGAACGCCTGACCGCAAAAAATACGCGTCACTGCGTCAATTCGCTGTCGATGCGCTTTGTTCCCAAGTCCTGATTCGCAAAGCGCTTGTCATTGGCACCTGCTATAAGCAGCACAGCCAATGGCCACCTCTGCGATCTTGTTGCTGATTCTTGCTTGCGGCGTAGCTTGCGCCCTTGGGTTTTTCGTGGGTCGCAACCTGGAACGCATTCAAGTCGCCAGCCAGCAAGCGACCCTGCAAACTCTGCAACTGGAACAAGAGCGCGAAATTGCGCGGCTGCGTCAGCATATTCAGAATCAGGAAGCACATGCGCAACAGCTTTTGGCTCGGCTGCGCGAAGTCGAGCTAGAGCTAGTTGCGCAAAAAACCCAAGCGACCGAGGCGCAGCATTTTGAGGGCGAACGGATGCGCTTGCTCAGCGATGCGCGCAGCGAATTGCGCGCCGAATTCAAACAGCTTTCGCAGCAAATTTTTGAAGAGAAAACCGAGAAACTTAGCCAGCATTCGCAAAAGCTTTTCGATGCCACTTTGACTCCCTTGCGCGAGCAACTTTTCGACTTCAAAAAGACCGTCGAAGGAGTCTATTTGCAGGATTCCAAAGATCGCAGTCTGCTTTTGGCGCAGGTTCAGCAGTTGCAACATCTGAATCAAACTTTGGGACAGCAAGCTTTGAATCTGACGCAGGCTTTAAAAGGCCAAAGTCAACTACGCGGAGCTTGGGGCGAGCAAACTTTGACCACTTTGCTGGAAGCTTCGGGACTTGTGCACGGCACCGAATATGAATTGCAAAAATCATTGCGCAGCGACGACGGAAAGCGTCGCGTGCCCGATGTCATCATTCACCTTCCCGACAAGCGCGATGTGATTATTGATTCCAAAGTCTCGCTAAATGCCTATTTGGAATACTGCAGCAGCGAAGATGATGCGGTGCGCCAAGCCGCAGTTTCAGCGCATATCAGTTCGCTGCGCGGCCACATCAGCGATTTGGCGGAAAAGGATTATGCGGCTTTGCTGGCCGGACAAGCCATTGACTTCGTACTCCTATTTGTGCCGATTGAACCGGCGCTGCTGCTTGTCCTGCAACAGGATTCCGCACTTTTTACCGATGCCTACCGTCGTAAGATCATCATCGTCGGGCCTAGTACTTTGCTGGCGACTTTGCGAACCATTGAAGGAATCTGGCGCGTCGAGCGACAAAGCAAAAACGCCGAAGAAATCGCCCGCCGCGCTGCCGAGCTGTGGGATCAAATGGCCTTGTCGCTGGAATCGCTGCTTGCGCTTGGACGGCACCTTGGCCAGGCGCAAATCGCCTTTGAGGACACTTTGAAACGCCTGCACACCGGCCGCGGCAATTTGAAAAAACGGGCCGAGGCATTGCGGCAACTTGGCGTCAAAGGCAAAAGGGAACTTCCCGCGGCGCTGCTCGACCGGCTGGAAGCCTTCGATGACAACGAATCGGATGAAAAATCCGCGACGGCCGAGCATGCTGCGCCGTTTTCGACGGCGTTGACATCCTAAGTGCCAGCGCGCTAGCGTCGCGCCCGATGATTCGAGGCTGCTTGGTTACGGCGCTTTTGGGCGTGATTGCGTTTGCCAGCGCTGGGCAATGTGCAAAAACGTCGCGCACTTGGAGTTACCTGACCACCGGCAATGGTCACGGTTTTCAAGTCTACGATCTAAGCCAAAACAAGCTGACCTATTTTCTGGAACATCCTTATCGCTATCTTCGTCCAAGTGCCGATCCCAGCGGCGACGGCGTCGGGCGGCGCAATTTGCTTTACGATTTTTATTTCGGACTGCGCACGTCTGGCGGCAGCGGCTGGCTTAGCGAGGGCACGGCTGGTGAGCCCGAATATGTAGAGCAGACAAATATCATTCGAGCTCCGGTGAATTTGGCCGGAATTTCGGCAGATACTTACTATTTTGCGCCATTTGGGTATGAGGGCAACGCCATGCTCGCGCTATTGCACGCGCCAGCCGCCAGCGATGGATTTGCGCTGTTTAACTTTCACATGGGCGCAGTCGTTTCTGGCCAACCCGACACAAGTGGCGAATCTCTGCGCCGCGACACTTCCGAAACTCCGTTTTTCGTCGAGACCGGACCCGGCGGCGGGGCCATGGTTTATCTGCCGCTGACGCCGCTTCGATATGCCGATTGTCAGGATGTCTATAACAAAGTCAAAAACGGTCAGCCGCTGGTCGATCATCCGGAATGCACTGGCGACAACATCGTGCCGGCGTTTCAGGCAGAGCTTATGGACGGCTGGTTTGCCGTCGCCATGATTTACGTCGAAAATTCCAGCGCTGCCGCTACGGCGGCGCAGTCGCTGCGCAATTTTGTTGGAAACCGCGCGCCGCCCGAGCTTTTGCAGACCGCGCTTGCCGAATGGCGAACCTGGCGCAAGCCGCCGCCAGCGACTTTGGCGCTGTGCAGCGATGACGAAAAACGTCTTTGGCAACAAAGCGAAGCCATTTTGCGCATGGGCCAAGTGCGCGAGCCGTACACCGCCACGCGCAAAAACCATGGAATGATGTTGGCCAGTCTGCCGGTCGGCGAATGGCACACCGGCTGGGTGCGCGATGCCATGTACGCCATCGTTGCACTGGCGCGCATGGGCCATTTTGACGAAGCGAAAATGGCTTTGGAATTTTTTCTAAACGCCGGTCCAGTCGGCAAGTTCAAGTCTTTTGTCAAAAACACCGACTATCGCATTTCCGTTGTGCGCTACTTCGGCAACGGCGAGGAAGAGGCCGATTATTCCGGACAGCCGACTCCGAACATTGAACTCGACGGTTGGGGCATGTTTCTGTGGGGAGTTCGACAATACATCGAAGCGTCGTCCGACGTCGCTTGGTTAAGCAGCCGTTTGCCAAGCGGTGTCAGCGTTTGGGACACCATCCTAAGCGGCGTGGCGCAGCCGCTAAGCGCCAATTTGGAAACAAGCGGCGTGGTGCAAGAAGACTCTTCGATTTGGGAAGTGCATCAGCAAAACAAAAAGCATTATGCCTACACGACGCTGGCGGCCATTCGCGGCTTTTGCGATTTGGCGGCAACGGCCAAAATCCTAGGCCGTAACGACACGGTGACTAGTTACTCCAACCTGTCGCAAAAAGCGCGCAGCGCCTTTTGGAATCTTTTTCTCGATCAGAACGGCGCCATTGCCGGATCGATAGAAGAGCTTGGCATCAATCAGTATTTGGACGCGGCGGTCGTCGAAGCATTTACCTGGAACATCCTTTCCGACAAGGAGTACGCCGGACGCAGCAGTCAAGCCAGCCTCGATTTGCTAGAGCGATTGCGCATAGACAGCGGCGGCTTTAAGCGCAACGACGATGGTCTGTCGAGTTATGACAACAATGAATGGATTCTCATCGACTTGCGCATGTCCGATGCGTTTTGGCGCGCCTCTCGCGAATCAAGCAGCCAAAACCTGCTGCAACTTGTCGTCGACAAAGCCGCCGCTAATTTTTATTTATTGCCCGAGCTTTACAACGCGGTGCGCGCCGATGGGGCCATTGGAAAGTACACCGGAAGCATTCCCATGGTGGGCTATGGCGGTGGCGCTTATGTGCTGACTCTTTTGGACCGCTCGGGCCTGATTGAACCCAATCACTGCGGAGACGGAGCCGGCAACCAGTCAAGCGGTCGTCCTTACGTGTGCGCTCGCGATGGCGAAAACGGCGGCAAAAATGACAACTCCGCGAATTCCGATCCAGCAAGTTTTCCTTATGAAAATGCCTGTCTGTGCCAAATGCATGCGCCCTCTGCGCGCGTACCATTTTGGACGCTGATTTCGCTGACAATCCTGCTGACACTTTTGCATCGCCGTACATTGTCGGGACTTGGGCGGAGACCGCGATGAAGCCTAAGACGGCTTGGCAAATTTCGATTTCGATGGGGATGGCTTGTCTGCTGCTTGGCATTTGCGCTCCGGCGCGATCCTTTGCGCAAGAATTGCCGCGCCCCGGCTTCGGATTGATGCTTGGACCGCTGCAGCTTCGCGCCAGCGGCTATTTTCGCGCGCCTTTGCGGCTGGCGCTGCGCAGCCGCGGCGACAATTCGGCTACGGGCCAATTCGGCTATGACATTCACAGCCCTTGGCTCGTTGACGATGACTATTTTCGCTCGGGATTCCTGTACACGCGGCTTCAGGAATCCGATTGGTCGGAACTGTATTTTAACCTCGGCAACCAGCATCTAGAGGGAACGGTTGCGCTGATGGGCTCTTTGTATTCCGACTGGGCCCGGCCTTTGTTAGACCGTCAGTGGGGCATCGCCCAGGCCTATCTGACATTTCATTTTGCCGCGGACGGTCCGCGGCTGCGCTTTGCAATGCACGTGCGCGCCGGATCATTTTGGGACCGGTTTGGCTGGCTTGAAAATTACGACACCTATTTGTTTGCTCGCACCCATCAGATGGGCGGGCAAGTGCGGCTGGAATTTGAACCGCACAGCACCGGACTTATGTTTTGGCTGCTACAGGGCATAGGCGTGCATCAAGAGGCCATTGATTCCAATCAAGGCCTGACTTTGCTGAACTATCTGCATGCCGGAGTGGACATTCGCAAAGTGGCGCAAGTCGGATTTTATTTTCTCGATGCGCAATCGCATGATCAGCGCCAGCTTAAGGAATTAAAGGATGCCGGCATGCGCGTCGTTGGGCTTGACGTTCAACTTTTGACGTGGCTTGGTCGCGCTTATCTCGGCGGTTCCATCATCACCGCGGCGCAGGCGCAATATCTAAGTCCGGTGCTGGAAGTCATGCATGCCTATGGCGGTCGCGGTTTGCAGGAAAACTACTTGGGCGTCGAAAAAAGCGATGGCGTCGGCAGCCTGTGGAACCTCGCTGGCGAGTACACATTCAGCCTGCGCACTCTTTTGGCTCGGCGGGCCGCAGGGCGCTTGCCCATTTTGCATGGAGGTGAACTGGCACTGAAACTTTTTGCTTTGACGGCATACACCTTAAGCAAACAAGTTGACGAGGATCCCGCCATCAACCGCGACGGCCGACTGAGTTTCAAATGGGGGACCGAGCTTTTGATTCAGCCGTTGTCATTCCTATTTGTCGCTTTGCGATACGATCGCGTCATTGCCGATGTACAGGATCAAGCTTCGGCGTTTCGCGTCTACAGTCCGCGCATCGGCGTGACCGTCAACTGGCTGCTGGGCGCGCAGATATTCATTCAGTACTCCCACTATGACTATGGCGCGCGTGTGCGCTTGCGTTCCGGACAAGTCGCTTTGGAAACTTTGCCCGATGACAACGCGCTGAAACTACAAGCGCAGGTGGCGTTTTAACGCCAAATCGAGCTACAAAAAAGCGGCGCCGACTTCGTCCGCGAAAAGCAGACCGGCATTTGTCAGGCGCAGCGTGTCTTTGTCGATTTCAAGCCAGCCGCGCGCCACCATTGCCTGCACCGTGGAGGCATATTCCTGACGCGGATCCACTCCGTATTCCGCGGCAAAACGCAAACAGCAGATTCCGTCGATGCGTCGCAGACCTAGCCAAACTGCCTCGCGCAAAAGCGCCGGTGCGGTGCGCCGTTCATAAAGCGCCAGGCCGGGCGCCCCTTCGAGCAGGGAAAAAGGCGCCTCAGCGGCGTTGCTTGTTTCAGCAGCAAGCGTCGCCGTCCGGCCGGGCGCCCACAGTCCTAAATACGCATCGATGCCGCGCTGATTCGCGAAGCGTTCGCCAATCGCCGCGGCGAAATCTTGCGAAAGCGAGCGGCGAAAAGAATGCGCCCCCATGCCCAAGCCCAGATACTCACCGCCCGTCCAATACAGCGAATTGTGACGAGATCGCAGATTTCTGGCCAAATCCTCGGCATCGCGGGCGCGCGCAAAGCTGGAAATTTCGTAATGCACATAGCCGGCCTGCGCCAGAACGGCGCGCACCGTTTCATACGCGTCGGCTTGATCCTCGGCATTTGGTGCAGAAACGCTACCGCGGCGAACCGCAGCGCCTAACGGCGTACGCGGTTCCACGGTCAGTTGATACAGCGACACATGTTCGGGGAAAAGCGCGACAAGATCCGCCAGATCGGCGCGCAGTTCGCTCGGACGCTGGCCAATGAGGCCAATCATCAAATCGAGCGATAAATTGTCAAACCCGGCTTGGCGCGCCGCTGCGCAAAGCGATTGTATTTGCGCCGGCTCATGACGGCGGCCAAGGACTTGCAAATGGCGTCGAGAAAACGATTGCGCACCAATGGACAGGCGATTGATTCCGGCACGGCGCAACGCGTCCAGAGTTTGCGGCAAAAGTTCCGCCGGGTCGCACTCTAGCGTGACTTCTGCCGTCACTCCTTGCGGCGGCGGAAAGCTGTGCAGCGCCGCATCAAGCGCCGCTTTGATGCATTCGGGCCGCCACAGCGATGGAGTTCCGCCGCCGAAATACACCGAAACCGCCTGCCTTTGTGCAAACAGCGGAGCTTTGGCGGAAAGCTCGGCCAAAATCGCGTCCAAGTAGCGCTCGTGCCGAATGGTTTTGCGCACGGCAATGGCGAAGTCGCAGTACGGACAGCGCTGCGCACAATAAGGAAAATGGATGTAAACCCCAAAGGCCATGGCCGCGATTAGCGCGGCAGTATATAGCCGCGTTCGATGACTACTTTGGGATCTTGCGCGATGATTTGAAACAGTTTCGCCTGCATGGCGGAAAGCTCGGCCGGCTGCTCTGTTGAAATGTCGTGCAGTTCATGCGGATCGCGCTGCACGTCAAACAGGCTGTAGCGCGGACCTTCGCGCGTCGGGCGATAAATGATTTTGTAGCGATCGCTGCGCAAGGCGCGGTGCTTGGCTACGGTCACTAGCTCGGCATAGCGGCTGGAAAGGGCGATGTCATCATGCTCATCGACGTCGGTGGTGCTGGTGATTCCGGGATAGGGCAGCCGCTGCGCGACGCCAAAGCCCGGACCGCTTGGCGTAAACCACAGCTCGGTTTCGGAAAACGCCCAAAGGCCCAAGCTGTCGCTTTGGCCGCGCAAAAGCGGCAGCAAGCTGACTCCGTCAAAGTCGCGGCGGTTCGCGCCGGCATCGACTTCCAAAAGCTCAAGCAGCGTCGGCACTAGATCGATATCGCGCACCAGGCCGGACACGTGATGCGGTGCAAAGCGGTGTATCGGATCGTAGATGAATAGCGGCACATGCAGCGCGACGTCGCCTTCTAGGTGTTCGCCATGGCCCATGCCACGCTCGGGCTGGTCGTAAAGATTTTCGCCGTGATCGGCCAGCAAAACGACGATGGTCCGTTCATCCAGGCCCAGCCGATGCAGTCCGTCGAGCAGCCGCGCAATGCCTTCATCTGTGGCCAGCACTGCGCCGTCGTAAAGCGCGCGCACTGCGGCGCGATCGGCCTCGGACTGGGGTTCGCTCAGCGGCGGCTTGTGATAGCGAAAGGGACCGTGGTAGGCCGAATCGGCAAAGCGCCGATAATAGGGCGCCGGCGCGGCATAGGGAAAATGCGCCGACGAAAAAAATACCGTCATAAAAAACGGTGAGCTCGTGCGCTGATACTCGCTAAGCAGCCCCAAAGCCTGATCGGCCAAGCGATTGGCGTCGGCCATTTCGGCCAGCGCGCCCATTTCCGGAAACATCCGCGTGCCCAGCGTTCCCAAGGCATAAGGCAAAAGATTTTTGTGAACCGTCAGACTTCGCTGCAGCACGATGGTGCGCGCGTCAAACATCGGAACCAGCGTGCGCTCAAAGCCAAGCTCGATGCGCGAAAAGACCTCGCCACAAAAGTCGCTTAAGGCGGCGCTGTGGTAACCGGCTGGCTGAAGCAGGCGGGGCAGGGCCGGAGGTATCGCCGCCCGCTCTGCCATCGTCGGAAACATCGTGCGAATGCCATGATGATGGGGATAGCGGCCGGTCAGCAAAGTGATAAGCGATGGAAAAGTGCGCGGCACCGTGACGTACGCCGCGTCAAAGGCCACGCTGCGCGCGGCCAGGCTGTGCAGCGTCGGAGTAATCGCTCGCGCATTTGGACCCAGGCGATCGGCGCGCAGGCTGTCCACGGCAATCAGCAACACCGAAGGCCGTTTCGCCGGAGCCGCGGCCACCGGGTGCGGCAGCGCGCGGCGTGGCGCCAAGCTGTGGAACAATCCGCCTAGACCGGCTGCCAAGCCGCCCAGCCCCAAAATCAGTTGCCAGGTCGTCAGATTGGTCAAAAAGCGCCGCCCACGCGTCGTCAAGAGCGGCGCAATCAGCCAGAACAGCAAAAAGCCCACGCCCAGCGTCAACCCCAGCCAGGCTCCGCGCCCATGCGTCAACCCGACCATCAGAAATCGCGTCAGGCCGCCGCGATCGTAAAGCGCTTCGGCAAACATCGCCGGCCGGTCGATGATGGCTTTGCTCAGCCAGAATAGATGCACCAGCAATCCCAGCCCCAGGCTAAACAGCAGCCGGCGGTATAGCGGCCAGGGAGACGGCAAAAGCTCGACCGGAGTCGCGGCTGAATGCGCATGGCTGCGGCGTGGCCAGACGCCACTGCGTTCCCACAGCGCGATAAGCGCCTGAGTGATCGCGCCCACCGCCAAGCCAATGAGCAGATAGACGCCCAAAATGCGCGCTTGATGCACCAGCAGCAAATGACCGTAGCGTGTAAACACCAAGCGTTCGGTCGCAGCATCGTAGACGCCAAAGACCCGCAAATCGGCGCCGAAAAGAAAATCGATGCCGAACAGCCCGGCATAAAGCAGGCAAACCGCGAAGAGCCCCGCCAGCATGGGCAAGTGAGCACGCAAACTGTCCCGAATTGCGCGCAGCGCGCGCCAACTACGCCTCGGCGCCGGTCGCCACCGGTCACCGTACGGCGGCTTGGCCGTAGGTGGAGTCATCCGTAGCGGCAGCCTAGCCGATCCTGGGCCCGCTGTCTTCTTTCATTCTTCGGCTTCATCCTCAGACTCTTCATATTGGCTGACGACAGAACAGAAACTTCGGCCCTGAATAAACGCCGGAGGTGCGGGCGGCGGCGGCGAAACCGGACCGACGGCGTTTTTGGGACGAGCATTGGCCGCTGTGGCTGCCGCTGCTGCCGCTGCTGCTGCAACGGCTTTGCGGCGGCGTTGCTCCTCGGCATGGCGTTCCAGATATTGTTTGGGTTCACGGCCCGAGGTGGCCCGCGAAAGCGCCACTTGCAGCTTTTTCCAATCTGCCGAGGAATCGGGCGGCGGCGCCATAAGCTGCAAAAGTCCTAAAAGTTCATCGAGCAGCGCCTGCTGCTCGGTAATCGGCGTGCTCGGAGTCACTTTTTCGGCCTGCGCAATCAGCACCGGAATCAGCACCATATCGCGCAGCGCCGGCAGTTCATCGGGTTCAAACTGACACGCATTTAGCCGCCCGTGCATCCTGTTTATCGCCGAAGAGGCCTCAAAACGCTGGCCTTGCAAAAGAGCGCGCAGCAGTTTGGCAAAATACTCGCGGTTGCGACTGAAGTAGCTAAGCGAGACGCTCAGAATGCGCGCGCGACATTCTCCATCGCAACTGGCACCAAGCAAATAGCCCTTCAGCCAAGTGCAGGCGCCTTCAAAACGTTGACGGGCGGCCTGCTGGTCGGCAAGATTGGTCTGATCCAGCGGCTGCAGCAGCACATTGAAATTGCCGACGAGGCGCGCGCCCGTAGAGCTGTTCAAAAAGCGGTCCAGCGTCTGCCATTGCCGGCGTTCGCAAACGTCGTCCACAAATTCGCTGTATAAGCCGATGAGCTGCGCCAGTTTGCCCTGCACGTAGTGCTCGTCGGTCAAAAGATCCAGCGGCGGGCTGCTTGTTTGCTCGCCCGTGCCGTCGAGGTCATCGGACACCGACCAGGCAATGCCTTGGGAAAATTTCTCGAGCTTGTCCTTGCGGCAGATTTCCATCGATGGGACGCCGATGCCGTAGCGCTGCTTGCAGGTCAGCGTGTAGGCCTCGGCCAAGCGCTTGTAGTAGTGCACATCCTTGCCGTCGATGTTGTTCAGCACGCTGCGCATGTCTTCGGCGCTGTCTTTGCCCAGTTCCAGCGCATAAGAGACAGCCAGATCGCGTTCAATGATTTTGCTGCGGGTCAAAGACAGAAGTACGCCGTAGCGTTGCTCTGCGGTGTCGCTGCCGCGCGTGGTCAGCGTCGCCAGATTTTGCGCCAGAATTTTGGCGCGTTCGATGCGCCAGTCGTTGTTCGATTTTTCTTCGTCGCGCTTTTGCTGCCAGCGGGCCTGACTTTGGGCCAGATTTGACTGATTGCACTGATAAATCGAGGTCGCAATCAATCCCGCCCCGCCGATGACCACGCTGGAGAAAAACTGGGTATTTTCTTGAATGATTTTGCTCAAGGTGCGGGGAGCAGGACCCGTGAGCGAAGCTGCCGGCGCCGACGTTGCCACGGATCTTATCGTCTCGGGCGCCGCGGCGGCATTTTTAGAGGCGCTCGTTTTCTCCTGCGAAGCCAGCTCTGCCGCATCCGGTGGCGATACCGGTGGCAATGAAAGCTCAGGCGAAGACTTTTTGGCGCGGCTCATATCACAAAGTATCGCCGGCTGAGCAATGGACGTAAAGGCGGGTCCGCTCAGCGGAGCTGCACTCTAATCGCAGCCTTCCGCTTGTAGGACGAGGGGAGAACGCCCGCTCAGGCGATCGAAAGGCTGCGACGGTCTAGCTTTTAGCGCACGATGAAAGGAAAGGTCAGCGTCATTGGATCGCCGCTGAATCGAGGGAATTTGGTGCTCTTGACCTTGCCGGCCACGCAGTCGCCGCCCGGAGCGCCGCCCGATGGAGTGGCGCTGGTTACTTTGCCATCTTTGCCAATCGTCAAACGAACCTGGACGACGCCGGATGCGCCCTCGCTTTTGCAGGAAGCGACATTGACGCTCTTAAGGGTGCTTTGAATGGCGCTCATCGAAAGCTGCTCAGGCAGGTCTTCTTTTTCCTGCTTGGCCGGCTTGCCGCTGCTGCTGCTTGATGCAGAGTCCAGCAAAGAATCCAGATCGTCTTTGGCCTTGGCCGGTTTGTCCTTCTTGATCGGCGGCGGTGGCGGCGGATCGTTGCGCGGTGCCGGCGTAGGATCCGAAGCTTTTTCCGGCTTGGTATCTTTGGTGCTCTTCGTGTCCTTCTTGCTATCGCGCGGCTTGGATGGAGTGCGATCGCCTTTGTCGCTGGGGGCGCTTGGCTTGCTCGTGCCCGCTGGATTTTCAGGGGTGGCGGGCTTACTGGTCGGGGCTGCGGAGGTCCCGGCATTGGCGCTGCTCGGATCTTTGGTCGGGGTGGTCACGATGGTCGTGCCGGTATTTCCGGAATTGCTCGAAGTATCTTTGGGCGGATTATTCGTTGCCACAGGTCCCGTCGTCGGCTCGCGCAAAAAGACAAACAGCAGCGTGCCGATAAGGCCGACGATCATGAGCACGCCGACTCCGACAAGCGGCCACACCCACTTGGGTGCGCCTCCCTGATCGTTACTGGGCAGTAGCATGGCTGGCGCCAGCGGTGTGAACACCGGCGGCGCATCGCTGGTCAGAAAATCTGGAGCCTTGCTGATCGGTCCGCCGGTACCGCTTTGCGGACCAAGCGTTGCGGCAGCCATCGCGCGTATATCGATGAGTCCCGATGCTTCGCTTTGTACGTTGGCGACGTTTTGCCGATCGCCTGCCGGCTTCTGAGCCGGGGCGTTGCCGCCGTTGGCACCGGCCAGCGCCGACAAATTGTTCAGCGAGAAGAGCACCGAGTTTTCGCTGCGCGCTCCCAGCATCGACTGGGCGTTTGCATCGCCCTGTGCTCCAGCCGCCGGTCTGGGATCTTCGGCTTCAGCCGTCTGCGCGCGGGCGCCTCGGCCGGCCGACATGCTGAGTGCTTCGGTATTTTGCGCGTGCAGCCCCTCGGACGCGGCCTGTGCGGACCCGGGCGTACGCGTCGATTCATCGCGCCGCGTTGGCCCGAATAGATCGGCACCCGGTGCCGCTGCCCCTGCCGCCGCCACTGCGGTGGCGCGTTCGGCGGCATCGGTACGCCGAGTGGCCTGATCGTCTCCGGCCGCGAACAATCCGCGAAAATCTTCGATCGCAGAAAGTTTCAGCCAGTCGTCAAAGCCTTCGCGCCAGCCATAGGTTTCGGCATCGACCTGTCCGGCTTGCACCTTGGCCCGTACTTCATCAGGGGTCATCGGCCCGACTTGTTCGCGCTCGATGACTAGGTGCCAAACCGCATCGCCAGCTGGCGCTGTTTCCGCGGCTTGAGGGGGCGCTTCTTGGGGAAGACCTGCATCCCCGGCTGGCGCTTGCCCTCCGCCTTCCCCGGCACCTTTGTTGACCACGATGACGTGGCTGCACTTTTTGCACCGGATCTTAAATGCCTTGCCGCTGACTTTCTCATCGGCAATCTGATATTTCGTTGCGCAGTTGTCGCAGACGATTTTCATGTCCGAATATTCCCCTCTGCGTGAGCTCAGCTTATACGAAGCTCCATCCCGCCCGCAAGCCAAGAGGCTGTTTGAGCAATCCGGCGCCGATCCAGAAACCCAAATCGGAACCCACTAGCGGAAGGGGTTTTTGAGCATGATGGTTTCAGTGCGCCCCGGGCCTACAGATATTAAACAGCAATCGATGCCCAAAAGCGTTTCGATGCGGCGCACATAGCGGCGCGCTGGTGGCGGTAGGTCTTCGACCTCGCGCATTTGGCCCAAATCCGCGGACCAACCTTCCAGTTCTTCGTAGGCGGGCGTGGCCCGCGAAAGCTCATCGGGATCGGTAGGCATCTCATCGCGGGTTTCAACCACTCCGCTGCCGCCGGGTTGCGGCTGCAAGCGATAGCCCACGCAGACTTTGATGCGTTTTTGCCCCGAAAGTACATCGAGCTTGGTCAGCGCCAGACTGGACAGGCCGTTCCAGCGGGTCGCCAGCCGCAACCCGGCGATGTCCAGCCAGCCGCAGCGCCGCGGCCGGCCGGTGGTGGCGCCAAATTCGGCCCCGGCGGTGCGCAAGGCTGCGCCGGCCTCTCCGGTGATTTCGGTCGGAAAAGGACCAGCCCCAACGCGAGTGGTATAGGCCTTGGCAATGCCGACCACCCCGGTGATGGCCATCGGTCCGACGCCGCAACTGGTGCAAGCCCCGCCGGCCAAAGTGGTCGATGAAGTGACGTAGGGGTAGGTTCCGTGATCGATATCTAAAAGCGCCCCTTGCGCCCCTTCAAATAGTACGTTTTGACCGCGCTTCAGCTCATCGGCAAGAAGCCGCGTTGCATCTTGAATGTAGGGGGCCAAGGCCTTGCCGTATTCCAGATATTGCCGAATCACCTCATCGACATCGGGGGCTTTTCCTCCAAGGTGGGTGAGCACCGGCAGCCAATCTTCAATTTGGTGAACAACGTGTTCGCGCAGCCGATCGGGATATAAAAGATCGCGCATGCGTACGCCCCGCCGCGCCATCTTGGTTTCGTAGGCCGGACCAATGCCGCGCCGCGTGGTGCCGATCGCTCCTTTGCCTTCTTCGCGCAGCCGATCGATTTCTTTATGGTGCGGCAAAATGACGTGAGCGCGCTGCCCAACCACCAGATCGCGATCATCCGTCAAAAGGCCGCGCTGCCGCAATTCGCGCAGTTCGTCCAAAAGGGTCGCCGGGTCGATGACCATGCCATCGCCCAGAACGCAGCGCTTGCCGCGTCCACGAAGCACCCCAGAAGGGATAAGGTGCGTGACCAGTTTTTCGCCGCCCACCACCAGCGTATGCCCGGCGTTGGCGCCACCGCCGAAGCGGACCACCACGTCGGCGAACTCGGTATACAAATCTACGACCTTTCCCTTGCCCTCATCACCCCACTGCGCGCCGACGATCACAACGTTTGCCATCTTAGCGCCACAGGCTAGGACATCCCCCGGCGCGAAGCAAGCCCTGGTAACGCCAGAACTCCTTGGCTATAGTGCCTGCGCTTATTTCTGAATCGACAGGAGCACCTTTGACACTCGAATCGCCAGAGGCTGCGCCCGCGGCACCGTCTTTGCGGCATCCGCTTCCCGCGCATTTTACCCATCGCACCGCTTCGCGCATCTTTGTTGGACCGCTCGGCGATGCCAAAGGTTTTGCGCCGGCCGATGCCGCGGCATTGTCGATGTTCGAGCCCGAGGAAGAGATCACAACAGGCAAGCGATCGTTTCGCGCCGAGCCGTCACAAAATGCGCTGCACGTGCTGTGGGTGCTGACTCGCACCGATTTTCGCGCGCGCTACCGTTCGCAGGCGCTTGGCCTTTTGTGGAGTTTGCTCAATCCGCTGGTGATGATGGGCATCATCAGTTTGGTGTTTACCCATCTTTTTCGCTCGACCGAGCGCTACTTTCCGGTTTTTTTGCTGATTGGGCTTTTGCTGTGGCAGTGGTTCACCGCCAGCGTCAATGCGGCCACCACCGTCTTTGTGAACAACGCCGACATCATTAAACGTACGATTTTTTTGCGCCAGCTTTTGCCGATGTCCACCGTCTTAAGCTACGGCATCAACTTCTGCATCGAATCGCTGGCGCTGTTGATTTTCATCCCGATCTTTCCCGGCGCTTTTCGCGTCACGCCGGCGCTTTTGATCATTCCGATCCTGCTCGCCCTGCTGCTGCTTTTGATAGGCGGCATCGCTCTTGCGACTTCAGTGCTCAACGTGATTTATCGAGACGTCGCCTATTTGGTAAACACCGCCCTGCTTTTGCTGTATTGGCTGACGCCGCTCGTCTACCCCATCGACGTGATTCCCTATCCGTTTCGTACCATCCTGCAGTGCAGTCCCTTGGCCGGCATTTTGTTTGCGGTAAGGCGGGCGGTCATGCAGGGCCAGGTTCCCTCTTTGCTTGGCTGGCTGGGCATCGTTGTGCCGACTTTGCTCGTCGTCCTTGTCGGCTGGCGAATCTATCGCCACTACGAACATATGGTTTTAGACTACGTTTAATACGTGATTCTGAAATCCCTGTATGCGCAGTCTTTGAGGAAGGCATGAGCGGCTGTCGTCGTGCATGTAGGCACGTCGGCAAACCTTTAGCGCCCGTGGCGAAATGGCCTTTGCGGGATGGCACGGCCGCCATGGCTCTTCTTCTCCGCGTCGTCTGAGCGCGGTCTGCTTTGAGGCGAAAGCATGGACGATTCGCAACCAATATCAGTGCCGGCAGCGGCGCCGGCGCTGATTAGCCAACGCAAATCCGACCACATTGCACTTTGCTCGACGGGTGAAGCCGAGTTTCGCGGCAAGGGCACGCTCCTTGATCAAGTACAGCTTGTCCACGATGCGCTGCCCGATCGCCATTATGACGATGTCGATCTGCAAACCCCGCTTTTGGGCAAAGTGCTGCAGGCACCGCTTGTGATTAGCGGAATGACCGGCGGTACCGATGAAGCACAGTCCATAAATCGCGATCTGGCGCGTGCTGCCGAGACGCTGGGCATTGGCTTTGGCTTGGGTTCACAGCGGGCCATGCTTGTGCGACCCGAAAGTGCACGCACTTACGAGGTACGCGATGTTGCACCGACAGCGCTACTTCTAGGCAACATTGGCCTGGTGCAAGCGCGCGATATGCGTACCGCCGAACTGCGCCAATTGGTGCAGGCGGTCGGCGCCGATGCGCTGTGTGTACATTTAAATCCAGCGATGGAGCTGATACAGCCGGGCGGCGATCGCGATTTTCGGCATGGGCGCGAAACCCTGGCGCAGCTTCACGGCGAGCTTGGCGTGCCCATTGTCGTCAAAGAGACCGGATGCGGCCTGTCGCGCCGGGTCGGCAAGCTGGTTTCTTCCCTGGGCATACATGCTGTCGATGTCAGCGGCGCCGGCGGCACTTCCTGGGTCGGCGTCGAGACCAAACGCGCCGAAGGTCCAGCCAAGCTGCTTGGCGACGAACTTTGGGATTGGGGCATTCCGACGGCGGCATCGATTGGGCTGCTTGCCGACCTCGATCTGACCATTATTGCAACGGGCGGTTTGCGCAGCGGCACCGATGTGGCAAATGCGCTGGCGCTCGGGGCCACGGCCGGCGGCTTGGCAGCACCGGTGCTGCGCGCCCATAAGTCCGGCGGTTACGATGGCGTCATTCGCTTTTTGACCCAAGTCATTGAAACCTTGCGCGCCATCACCTTTTTGGCCGGCTGCCGCAGCTCCCAAGAGCTGCGTTATGCGCCGCGCGTGCTGGGCCAAGCGCTGCGGGCCTGGCTGGAAGAAGCACGCCAGGATCGTGCGTTTTGATGAACCCCCTTGCGCTTGAGGATCTACCGCAACAGATCGTTGCGGAGTCTACCGCCTGCGGCAAGGTCATCTTGCTTGGCGAACATGCCGTGGTGTACGGCGTAGCCGCTTTGTGTGGGGCTTTGGAACGCGGCGCCACGGTGCAGGCTGTACGCGGAGCTGGGCGCCTGTGCGTACCGGCTTGGCAGGTGGCCACGGCCACGGCCACTGAACTGCTTGACGCCTCCGCCGCAGCGGATAGCCCACTGTCTGCTGCGTACCAAGCCATTTTGCGCTCGCTTTTGGCCGGCTGTGCGCAAGAGCGGTTTTTTTTGCCCTACGATTTGATCGTCCACTTTGCCATTCCCACTGGTGCCGGGCTCGGCAGTTCGGCGGCCCTGGCGGTTGCCGTGGTGCGCTGCCTGAATCAGGCGCTGAACCTGAATCTACATTCGCAGCAGGTAGACGCCGCGGTCTTTGCCGCCGAGCAGATTTTTCACGGCCAATCTTCCGGTCTGGATCAAGCCCTGGCGCAGCACGGCGGTTTTGGACTTTTTCGTCGCGGCCACGGCTTGACCCCACTTCTAGAAGTGCCGCAAAGCCTCCTGCCGCTTTCCGTGCTGGTCGGGCACACCGGACGCGTTCGCGACACCAAGGGCCGCGTGGCGCACGTCGCGCTTCTGCAAAAGCAGGACAAAGCGGGCACGACCGCGCGCTTTTCACGCATTGCCGAGCTTGTCGAACAAGCCGCCTTGGCGCTGCGCTGCGGAGACCTTTACGCCCTGGGAAGCGCCATGAACGGCAATCAGGCCGAGCTTTTGGCGCTGGAGGTCTCCTGTCTCGAGATCGAACACATGTGTGCCTTGGCGCGAGACGCTGGCGCACTTGGCGCCAAGCTGACGGGCGGGGGCGGCGGTGGCTGTGTGGTCGCGCTGGCCCCTGAAAATGAAGCCGCGGTCCAAGCGGCCTGGCAAAAAGCCGGCTACCAAAGCTTCAAAGTGCAAATAGGAACCAGATGAAATCCGCCGCCGAAGCCAACACCAACATTGCCCTGGTCAAATACTGGGGCAAAAATGACGAGGCGCTAAATCTGCCGGCGGTTCCTAGCTTGTCGCTGACGCTCGATGGACTGCGCACGCGCACCGAAGTTTCATTCGACAGTGCGCTTTTGGCCGATCGATTTTTCTTAAACGGCACGGCGCAAAACGGCGAATCGCTGCGAAAAGTGTCGCGTCACCTCGATCGCATTGCGCACGCCTTGGCCATCCCGGCGCGCTTGCCCGCCGAAGTACGCAGCCACAATAATTTCCCCACGGCGGCTGGGCTGGCATCTTCGGCCTCGGCATTTGCGGCGCTTACCGTAGCCGCTACCGCAGCTTTGCAAGCGCCGGGTTGGCAGCTTGATGAGCCTTGGCGCTGCCGGCTTTCGATCTGGGCGCGGCAGGGCTCGGGTTCGGCCGCCCGTTCGCTGTATGGCGGACTGGTCGTCCTTGGCACCGGCACGCCCGGCCAAGTGGACTCGGCGCGCGCCGTTCCGATGTGCGCCGCCGATGACTGGTCGGATTTGCGCCTGGTCATCGGCGTGGCTACCGAGCAGGCCAAGGAAACGGCCTCTACAGATGGAATGCGCCACACCGCGGCCACTTCGCCCTACTATGCGTCTTTTGTCGCGGCCGCTCCCGCCGATTTGGCGGAGGCGATAGCCGCTGTAAAGGCACGCGATTTGGAACGCCTGGGTCTTGTGGCCGAGCGCAGCGCCCTGCGCATGCACGCTTCGGCCCTGGCTGCTGATCCGGGCGTTGTGTACTTGCGCGGCGCCACCCTGGAAGGACTGCACACCCTACGGGCCTTGCGCCGGCGTGGAATCGGCGCTTTTTTTACCTGCGATGCCGGACCGCATCCCAAAGCCCTGACGACCGCCGCCGATGCCGATGCTGTGGCCGCGGCGCTGGCCGCGCTTCCTGGGGTTTTGCGTACGATCGTTGCGCGTCCAGGCAGCGGCGCGAAGATTTTGAGCGATGGCAAAGAGGCGTTGTCGTGAGCCTGGCGATTTTAGCCCCAGGCAAAGCCATGCTGATTGGCGAGTACGCGGTTTTAGACGGAAGCTCCGCAGTCGTCGCGGCGGTGAATCGCTACGCCGTGGCGCAGCTTCATGAAAACGCCAGCCCCGCGTCTGATTTTATTCGCGCCGCTCTAGAGCAAGCGCGCATCGAGCTTTTGAGTTTGGGCCCAAGTGCTCCGTCCGCCGTTCCGGTTGTGGACACCACGGCTTTTGCGCCAAATGGACGCAAACTGGGGCTTGGTTCCAGCGCCGCGGCGACCGTTGCCGCCCTCGGCGCGCTTTTTGTCGCGGCTGGACGCGATCTTTTGCCAGCGGCTCACTTGATCGCGCTGCATCGGGCGGCGCGGCGCGCGCACGACATAGCGCAAGGCGAGCCAGGCAGCGGCGCCGATGTGCTGGCATCGACCTTTGGCGGGCTGCGCGCTTTGGAAAACCGCGGCGCGGCCCTTGACCATTGCCCAGACGAGCTGCAACTGCCTGCGCCGTTGCAACTGCGCTTTATTGCCACCGGACGCAGTGCCTCGACCGCGGCGCTTATCAAACGCTATCGCAGCGTCGGCGCAGCGGCTGATTCGGGCCGGGCGCGCATGGGCCAAGCCGCAAAGCGCTTTCTGCAAGCCTGCCGCATGGCCGCGCCGGGCGAGATTCTGGAAGCGGTCGCCGAAGCGCAGTCGGCTTTTCGCGTTTTGCAGGAAGCTTTGAATTGTGAATTGCTGACCGCCGAGCATATGGCCATTGCCGACCTTGCCAAACAAGTCGGAGGGGTGGCCAAACCGTCGGGGGCTGGCGGCGGCGACTTGGCGGTTGTGTTTCTTCCCGACCTCAAAGCAGCAGCGGCGCTGGAGCAGCGACTTGTCGCAAATTCCAGTCCGGTGTATGCCGAGCTCGAGCTTTTGCCTCTGCAGATTAGCTTGGCTGGATGCCACGTCGGCGGCTTCCCGCGGTAAAAACCCATGAAGAGCACCCGCGTCGATAGTTCACGCATTCCCGGCTTCTATCGGTTCACGCTCGATGAGCGGCACCAGCTTTTGCAGCGCGCCGGATTGACCCCGGAAGAATGCGAGCGGCTGTGTTCCGGCGGCCTGAGCGTGGACGCGGCCAACCATATAGTCGAAAACGTCATCGGCACCTATACGCTGCCTTTGGGCCTCGGCCTGAATTTTCAGGTGAACGGCCACGATTATTTGGTTCCGATGTGCGTCGAAGAGCCATCGGTCATTGCCGCGGCCTCGAATGCCGCGCGCATGGTGCGCGAGGGCGGCGGCTTTCATGCCGAAGCCGATCCGCCGCTGATGCTTGGGCAGGTGCAACTGTGCAACGTGCCCGATATAGAGGCTGCCAGTGTCGCGATTGTAGAAGCACAAACCGAGCTTTTGGCCACCTGCAATGCCGCTTGTCCAGGACTTGTACGGCACGGCGGCGGAGCGCGCGAACTGGAAGTGCGAGTGCTGGAACCAGGAATGCTGGTGGTGCACATTATTGCCGACTGCGGCAACGCCATGGGCGCAAACCTGGTCAACACCATGGCCGAGGCCGTGGCCGGTCGCTTGGCGGCGCTTGCGCGTGCTCAGGTGGGCCTGCGCATCCTTTCGAACTTGGCGGATCGCCGACGGGTACGCGTTTGGTGTCAGATCTCTTCTGGGCTTTTGGGCGGAGGCGGCTACAACGGCCAAGAGGTTTTGGCAGGAATCGTTGCCGCCAGCCGTTTTGCCGAGCTTGATCCCTACCGCGCCGCGACCCACAACAAAGGAATCCTCAATGGCATCGATCCGGTGGTGATCGCCACCGGCAACGATTGGCGCGGAGTCGAAGCCGGGGCGCATGCCTACGCGGCGCGCAGCGGCGTCTACCGGCCGCTGGCGGTTTGGCGGCGCACCGAAGACGGCAGTCTGAGGGGCCAAATAGAGCTGCCGCTGGCGGTCGGCACGGTGGGCGGGACGTTGCGCGTGCATCCGGGCGCTCGGCTGAGCCTGCGCATCCTCGGCGTCAAAAACGCCGGCGAACTGGGCATGATCATGGCTGCGGCGGGACTGGCCAGCAATCTGGCTGCTCTGCGCGCGCTAGCCACCGAGGGCATTCAGCGCGGCCATATGTCGCTGCATTCTCGATCGGTAGCGGTGGCCGCCGGAGCCACCGGCGAGCTTGTCGATCGCGTCGCCGCAGAGCTGTCTGCGAGCAAAGACATCTGCGCCGAGCGCGCCGCCGAAATCCTCGCGCGCTTGCAGTCAGAAACTGCTTAGAGCGCCTAAAAATACCGTCTCGGTCGCCGGTATTTTTAGGCGCTCTTAATCGCGGTGATAAGGTTCGCCGGCCAAAATTGAGGCGGCGCGGTAAAGCTGTTCCAAAAGCAAAAGCCGCGCCAGCCGATGCGGCAGCGTCAAGCGCGACAGAGACAGCAGGTAGTCGGCGCGCTTTACAAGCTCGGCCGGCAGTCCGTCCGGGCCGCCGATGCACAAGGCAATGCCTTTTTGACCGCTGTGCATCGCTTGGCCAAGCCGTGTGGAAAGCTCGCGCGAGCTCGGCTGCGCCCCTTTTTCATCCAGCACCCAGCACGCAAAACGCGGCGGCAGCCGCAAAAGCAGTTCGTTTTCTCGCCGCAGCTCGACCATTTCGACGGGTAGCCGCACGCGCAAGCGCTGCATATATTCGGCGCAACCCGCGGCCACCCACGGATCGCGCAACTTGCCGACGGCCAGAATGACGATGCGCACGAAACTTAAGGCCTAGGCCGAAGCCAGCGGATAGCGCAGCGTTGGCAAAAGCCAGTCGGCATTATTGCGCACCGCCACAAGCAGCTTTTGCGTCAGTTCTTCGCGCTTTTCGAACAGCCTATAGCCGCCTTGAGATCGCAAATAGCCGCGCGCCTTGGGGTGCTGCGCATACAGCGCTTCTTCGCCCATTTTTTCAGCCCAGCGGGCATAGCGCGCGCGGTTTTCGAGCAGCGCTTTTACCAAAAACGGCATCACCATCGAGTAGTCGGCCTGCATGCTTTCCGTGGTGTACGGGTAAACGTCTTTGTCCACCTTGCCCCAGGTGACCGCCTCGGCCGGCGGGCAGGACGACAGCGAGCCGTCGGTAATCGGTGCGCTGACGATTTGTACGTCAAACATATAGCCGCGCACTTCCTGTAGACCCAGTACTTGCGACAGCGCCGGCTCGGGCTGCAGGTTATAGTTTTTGGGCACGCCGCCACCTAGAATCAGCGTCGCCAGGCTGCGCGCCGAGTTTTCAAACAGCCCCCAGTAGTGATAGGCGCAGGACTCAAACACCTCGGCTTGGCAGTCCAGTTCGAAGCGATGTTCTGGCAAAAGACCGGCTTTTTGCATCGCCCACAGCTTCATGGCGTTTAAAAATACGCTGCCGTCACCGGGAGCTCCGACAAAGATCGGCACAGCCAAGCGCTGGCAAGTGCTGAGCAAGCCCGCGGCCGAGCCGTTTTTTTGCTCTTGCGCGGCATAGCGGCCGCCCAGCAAATGGCGCAGCTCGGTGCCGGTCATTTTTTTCTGAAATTCCGGACGCAGCAGGCAGGCGGTCAGAAAGCGATCCTGATCGAGCAGCACCTGTTCATCAAAACCCATGTCGGTCACGCGAATCGTGCCCGCTTCGCGCAAGGCCCCGTCGTCCCCGAAGATCGGCACTTCGTAGATGGGATCCTGCTGATGCTCGTCAAGCGCCCGGTGCCCGTCGTGATAGCACACCGCGTCGGTGGTGCTTAGGTAGGCGACCCATCCGGTCTCTAAAAGCGGCAGCAGCCAGGCCTGATGCTGGCCAGAAACGGTCACCGGCCCGGCAATGGCCAAGGTCAGCGGACAACCGGCCCCGATCGCCTCGTCCAGAATCGAATAGATTCGGCGCAAAAAGCCGCCGCCAAAAGCCGGCAGACAACTGCGAAATAGTTCATCGAGCGTCTGGCATTCATCGACTCGGCGCACCTGCACCGGCCGGCGCGCCGGCTTTTCCGGCGACTGCTGCATCGGCGGTACACCGCCCTGGCAAGGGTAACGGGATGTCGTCATCGCCGCGCACTATAGCACCGACGTTGCCCAAGAAAGCCAGCCGTGATACCAACGCTGCAGTTCATGTTTTGGCAAACCTATCGAGCGGGCGCGCTTTTGGGCATGGCGACGGCTTTGCTGATGCTCGTCCGGCCGGTTTGCGCGCGGGCCGAGCAGCGCGAGCTTGCGATGGGAATTCAGCCCCTGTACGGACTTACGTATATTGACGATCGCGCGCCTTCGGGCGGCGGCGGCAATGCGCATCTGAGCTATGGACTGACCGATGCCGTCTCGGTGCAAATTCAGGGCGGCCTGACCGCGCATCCGCTTTCGGCGCTGCAAGATGACAAGCACATGCTGCCTGCCGGGACGCTGCTTAGCTGGCAGGCCAGCGCTGGCATCAGTTACGCCCTGGACATCGTGCGCATCGTGCCTTTTTTCGAAGCCGGGCTCGGCGTTTTAGGCACTGTTACGCGTACCGCAGAAGGCGTTACGCAGTCTGTAGGCGCCGGCGCTTCTTTGGGCCTGGGGGCGGATTACCTGATCACGCGGCGCTGGGCCGTCGGGGTGGCCATTCGCTACCATGCTTTTTTGACCGACCTTGGCCATATCCCGATTTATCTGACCGTCGGGCCGCGCTTTATAGTCCGCTTCGGCCTGTAGATGTCGAAGTGGAATTAGAAGTCGCTGTCGACGACGACGTCGTCGTCGGGCGCATTTGCCAAGGAACCGCCGCGATGTCTACAAACGGCAGCGGCCGCACCGAGCTATGTCCCGACCCCGAACTAGGACCGGGCTCGACCCGGCCCAAAACGATGACTGGCACCGAGGGGGGAATTTCGCTGTAGGCCAAAACCGGCAGGGACTCGGGCGTTCGGCACAGAAGCTGTTCGACCAGACGTCGCACGTCGGCGTGACAAAGCAGTGCAGCTTCGGGGGCCAGCGTGCGCGCCGCCAGCACTGCCTGGACGATGTCGCGTTCCAGCTCCGGCTCGATAAGCGGTCCGCCCATGCCCAAAGCGCTTGGCCCGGATCGAGTCTCGCGCAGCAATTCTTCGATCTCGTTTGACAAAAGCAGCGCCGGCAAGCCGTTTTGTCCACTGCTGGTGGGAACTTCTTCGCTGCTCGGAGTGCGCAACAAGCCGGAAATGAGAAACCGCCCGAGACCGCCTCGCACTTGCTCGGTCAAGGCGTCCAAATCGCTTTCCATGCGCGGCAGCGTGGCCAAAGTTTCCAGCACGGCCCGCACATCAAGCGGCCAAACTCGCTGCGTCAGCAAGCGGCGCAATAGGGCCGTCAAGCGTCCCAGATCGATGCGGCGCGGCACCGTCTCACGCAGTAGAGCGGGTTGCTGCTGCCCCAGATCCTCCAAAGTCTGCTGCACGATGTCCAGCGTCAACAGATCGGCGGCCGCCGGCAAAAGCAGGCCAAGCAGTACGGTTCGAACATCGCTATCGCTGTGCAGTTCACTGCCGAAAATCGGTACGCCGAACAGACGCACCAAAAGCCGCCGTCCGGTCGGCGCCGAATCGAGCTGTAAAAACCTCAGCTCGGGCACGGCAAAGCCCAGGCGGGCCGACAGAGTTTCGCGCAGCGATAGCAAAAGCGCCGTATCGATTTTCAAACCGGCGCCGGCTTCGATGCGAATTTCGAGGTGCTGCGCGGCCTTCGGGCCCTCTGCCGGCTGAACGGCAACGCCGCGCGTCAAAAGCAGCCCTGCCGCTGCAGTGTTCAAAAGAACCGGCACCTGCGTCAAAAGTCCCTGACCGACCATCCACAGCCCATAGCGCTCGGCTGCTTGCGCGACATCCAACCCTTGGCGCAATACGCCTAGCAAAAGTCCGCCGGCAAATCCCAAGGACAAAAGCAGCAGAGCCGCGATTACATCGCCTTTCAGAAGGCGCAGCGCTCCGTCGAGCGCCCCGTAAATCTGGGCTTCGTGGTCCAGCGCCTGGCGGCGCTTTTGCGCTTGCGTCTGATCGATGGCGCCGCTGCGCAGATCCGCTTCGATGGCGGCCTGCCTGCCGGGTAGTGCATCCAAAACAAAACGGGCGGCGACCTCGGCCGCACGTTCACCGCCGCGCACCAGGACCAGATATTCAACGACGCCAATTGCGCTGATGAGCACTGCGCCGAAAATGGCATCGCCGCCAAGCAGCCAATCGCCGCTTTGGCGAATCAGCCAGCCGGCTTCGCCGCCGCCGGCGCTGAACAAAAGGCGCAGCGCGGCAATATTGAGCCCCAGCCGCACCAGCACCGAGATGAAAAGCAGGGCCGGTAGCTGCGGCAGGCGCCGCGGTTCGCCAGCGTTTGCCGCAACCACGCACAGCGTCACTGCCAGTGTCAGATTCGCCGCCAAAAGTCCATCGAGCAGCCACGCCGGAACCGGTCCAAGAAGAAGCCCAATGCCAAGCAGCACCGCCCAAAGCAGCCACAGCTTGTGCGGCTTTTTCAGGCGCCTTTTCAGCGCATCCATTGCTTTGGCAAAGGCCGCAAACATGCCGATAACCTTTGATCTTTACGGGAGCGAACCGAACTGTCAATTGCCGGTTTGGGCTTCGGCTTCCTCTCGGGCGTAAATGCGGCCAAGCTCCACATAATGCGCGGCGGAAGCGGACAGCCATTCAAGTTCGGCGTCGGTCAGGGGGCGCTTGACGCGCGCCGGGGTGCCGACGATAAGGTGCCCGGGGGGAACTTTGGTTCCGGGGGTCAAAAGGGCGCCGGCGCCGACGATGCAGCGCTCGCCAACTTCAACTTGGTCGAGCACCGTGGCGCCCATGCCGATGATGCACAAATCGCCGATGGTGCAGCCATGCAGCGTCACCGAGTGGCCGACCGTCACTCGGTTGCCGACCACCGTGGCAAAGCGATCGTGGGTGACGTGCAGCACCGTGTTGTCTTGTATCGATGTCTCTTCTCCAACGCGGATGTGAAAGACATCGCCGCGCAGCACAGCGCCAAACCAAATGCTCGAGCGGGCTCCGACGTGCACGTCGCCGACCACCGTGGCGGTATCGGCAATATAGACGCTTGGATCGATCGTCGGAAATTTACCGGCAAAGGCGCGAAGTTTGCGCAGGGGTCGCACGGATGAACTGGACGATAAGCTGGTCAATGGGCGCGCTCCTTCTCATTTCCGTCATACTGGGAGCTCGCCACTCCGTCAAGGTGCTACCATCGCGGCCGTGCCAAGCGCTTTACTGACCCTTTTTGAAATGGCTCCGGGCGGTGATGCCGTGGGGCGCCGCGACGATGGACTTGTCGTCTTTGTGCCCGGCGGCACTCCTGGAGATCGGGTCGAAGTGGCCATCGCGCCGCCGCGCAAGGGTCTAGGCCGCGGCCGGCTTTTGCGTGTGCTATCGCCCGGCCCGAATCGCGTGACGCCGGCGTGCGCGCTGGCTGCGTCCGAAAAATGTGGCGGCTGTCCCTTGATGCCGGTGCGTCTTGAGGCGCAGCTTGCCGCCAAAGAAGCTTGGGTGCGCCGCGCTCTGCGCAAAACTACGAGCGCCTCGACTATTTTGCCGATTTTGGCGCCGACCCCTGCGCTTGGCTACCGCTTGCGTGCTCGGCTGATGGTGCGCGATGGCAAGCTGGGTTATGCCAGTGCGCGCTCGCACCACGGCGTTTTCATCGCCAGTTGTGCGGTGCTAGCGCCGGCGCTTGATCGTGTGCTGTTTGGGCGCTTGGGGGCGCTAGTGCCGCTTTTTGGCGAAGGAACCACCGTCCGCGGACTTTTGGGGCAAACGGCCGAAAAGCCGGCAGTGCATTTGGCGGTGCACTTGGGACCGGCAGCGCGGCGCCAAGCGGTGCGGTCCGCCCTTTATGATCTGTGGCAAAGCGGCGAAGTTTGCGGCGTGATTCTGCACGACGGCAATCGCGCGGAATACATCGGTCAAAAGACGCTGAAAATCGGCGAATCTAGCGACCTAGGGCCATTTGAGGGATCGGCGGAAGGCTTTGCGCAGCCAAGCGCCGCCGGACATGCACTTTTGCCGCAACAAGTTGCCGCGGCGATTGCCGAGATTGCTCCGCGGCCGGGCCAGCCGTTGCGGCTTTTGGAGTTGTTTTCAGGCAGCGGCAATCTGACGCGCGCTTTACAGGGGCCGTCGCGCACGCTTTTGTGCATCGAGGGAGACGCCGCAGCCGTCGCGCGGGCGCAAGCTTTATTTGCGGACGCGCCGAATATCACCATGAAAGCGCAGGCAGTCGAGGCGGCGCTTTTGGAACTTGTGCAAAGCGCGGCGCAGTTTGACGCCGTGGTGCTGGATCCGCCGCGCATCGGCGCGCGCGAGGCTCTGCCGCTTTTAGCGCGGCTACAAGCCCGTCGCATCGTCTATGTCTCTTGTGATTCGATGACGCTGGGGCGCGATCTGGAGTTTCTCGTCGCGCAGGACTATTTGGTTAGACGCGTACAGCCCATCGACTTGGCGCCGCATACCGCGCACGTCGAATGCGTCGCTGTACTCGAAAAGCGCGAGTAAAGCCGCACCAAACCCGCGGCTTTGTGGCTATTTGCGAACCGCGAGCAAAGACTTGCCTTCCGGCAGGCGGCGAAACAGAACCATTTCGCCTTGCGCATCCAGAAGCATCACATGAACTTGGCGGTTGGCGGGCAAATCCACCCAAAAGGTCGTGTCTTTGCGTGAGCTGCGCTGACCTTTGGGCGGCTGTCCGTCGATAAGCACGCGCAGGCCAGGGCGCGGCAGCACGAATGTGGCGCCGCTTAAGGTCTGCGGCGATTGCAACACGGCGCTGCCGTCGGCCTGCAGACGCACTGAAACCGTGGTCATGGCACGCATGTGATCGCCAAGCTGGCTGAGCGTGGGAATCCACAGCCCGCCATGGGCGACGCGCGCCGCCAGCGCATGAAACAAAGCGTCCAGCTTGGGATCCAGCACCACTTCGCCAGGTCGATGGCCGGGAAGCATGAGGTTGCGCTTCACAAAGGGGCTGGCCGGCGGATGAAAGGCTTCCAAATAGGTGTGGGCGATGTGCAATCCACGCTCGTGTTCAAGCTGGTCCAGGGCCTTTTTGCCGTAGATCTTGAAAAACTGAGCGCTATCGACGTAGGTCATCATCGTGCTGAACAGCCACAATCCCGGCGGAGTTCCGTGCGCCAGCCGTCCGGCCGGCCACAGCACCGGCACGTAGCGATCCAGCCGTCGCGGCGCCAAAAGATTCAGCGAGCCAAGCGGTACGTCAATACCCGACCACGCATAGCTATAGCCAAACTTGTGCAGCAGATCGACGATGCCAAAGGGACCGGTCTTGTATCCCTGATTGATCAGCGCTTCGCAGTTGGTATAGGGCTGATGATCGATCCAAGTGTGCGCTTTGTAGCGCGAAAACCATTCCAGGGCCATCTCGGTGCGGTCGCGTTCATCGCGCAGTGGAGTCGCCGAGTGCGGAACGATTTCCCAACCGACGCGAGCCATGCGCTCGGCCATTTCGGCCACTTCGGGATCGTCAAGCTGCGGTCGTCCGCCGCCCGTCGAATCGACCTGCGGCCGGCCGTAGCGGTTGCGAAATGCGACGATTTTGGTAGCGCGAGACGGTCGCGCCTGTTGCGCAGTCAGGGCACGATGGCTGCCGTGCTCGGCGTGCGTGGCCGATGAATCGGCGGCGGTGTATAGAAGCGGCGGTGGCGCTGGCTCGCCGCTGGACATCCACAGCGATTTGGTAATGCGCAGACCTTGTCCGAGCAGTCCGCCCTGGCCCCAAGTTGGAGAAGTCACATCAGAGGTGCCGCCGATGAGCGCGCGCAAAGTGACCGCTGAGGTCTGATCGGCATGATCAGTAATGACCAGCGCCGCGTTTCGGCCGTCGGGATAACGCGCCTTAAATATCGGCACCGCCGTGCCTTGATAAATGGTGATCTCGCTGTGTAGCGGTTCATCGGGCTGGACCAGCCGCACCGGCAAAAGCTGCCGGTGATTGGGCGAATGCCAATTGTCCGTACACGAAGCAAAATGCGAGAACGGTCGAGCTTCTGTCGAGAAAAGATCGACGCGATACTGAAGATGCGAAGCTTCGCGAACGGCTTTGATTCCGTCGGCATCGTCATCGGCAAAAAGCGTCCACGCAGAGGGCCGCGGCAAATGCGCGGCAGCCGCGGCTTGCCGTTCTTTGCGGGTGGCGCCAGCTTGCGGATAAAACAGCAGCCACTTGGGATCCAGTCCGGAAAAGGCTGCGGTTCGCCCGAGCGGGTGCAAATGCAGCTCGCGACCGCCAAGACTGGCAGCTCCATCGGGAAGCTCCACTTCGATAGACAGCATGCCAATCCACAGGGGCGAAGTCGCTTGTCCTTCGGCCTGCAGGGCGTACGCACCTTCAGCGGTTTGCTGCCAACGCAGATTCAAAAGCAGTCCGCCGAGGTTGGCGCCAGCCGCCACTTCGCCCACGACGGTGTTGCCTTCGCTCCGCCAATTCGTGACCGGCAAGACGCGCAGCGTCGGCATGCCAATCGGCGGCGTAATGCCCGCTTCAGCGGCCAGACGTATTCGTACATTGACCAGCAGCCCGCCGTTTGTCGAATCGCCGAGTAAGACCGCTTCACCCTGCGGACGCAGTTCCGCCTGTGCGACAGCCCCGCTCAGCACTAGGGCCAGCACCAGGGCCATGCGCACCCCTGGCACTCGCGATAGTGTAAATGACATACTGATTTTGAATTATAGACGAATATGCTTCGATCCTCGTAAAGTTCTTGCAGTGTTTGGTTTGTCCATCCGCAGCAAGATACTTCTTGGCTTTGTCGTGGTGCTTTTTGCGTTCGGCGGCGCGACGCTGTATGGCGCCTGGGCCGTGCGCACCCTGGGCGAGCAACTGCGACTTGTGGCGCTTGGGTACTCGGTTCTGCGTCTGGAATTACAGGACCAGTTAACGCTGCAAGCCAACTTGCAAAAGCGTCTGGCCGAGCCTGATTTCAGTCCGCGTTCTTTGTTGACGATTGCTGCCGATCGCAACCTGCGGCGCGCCCGTTTGCAAGGAGCGCGGCAGCATGTTTCGGAACTTCGCCGCAGCCAGCCGCCGGCCGAAGCGGCCTTTTTGACACAAATCGAAAATGGCTTGGATCGATTAGAACGAATCTACACAGCTACAGATGCAATATCTACACAAGCTATGCAGACAACACAGTCTGCACAGGCTCTAAAAGCTACACAGTCTACAACCATTTCGCGCAATCCCTCCGAACGCCAACTGGAGGATCAGGCGACGCAGCTTTTGGAACAGATGTCTAGCCGCCTGACCAATAAAGTCGTGGAAGTGGTCAGCGCCGGACAGCGCTATGAGGCGCGCACGGCCTGGATGACGGTGCTTTTGGCGCTGGCGGCGGCACTTACCGGCGGCGTGGTCTTGCTGCTGGTGCAGGCGACGCTGCGGCCCTTGCGCCAGCTTAGCGATAGCGCGCGCGAGGTTGCTCGCGGCAATTATCAAACCGGCAGAGTCTTTCGGGCCGGCGGCTCGGCGACGGATGAAGTCGGCACCTTGGCGCGCGAATTTAATGCCATGGCCGCCGCGCTAGAAGAGCGCGAAATGCGGCTGCGCCGTTCCGAGCAATTGGCGGCCGTGGGCAAGATGGCGGCGCAGATCACTCATGAAGTGCGCAATCCGTTGACGGCCATTGGCTTAAACGCCGAACTTTTGGCCGACGAGTTTGCCGGCCCGAATAGCGAAGGGCAAAAACTGGCTCAAGCGATCGTCAAAGAAGTCGATCGCCTGACCGATATTACCGAGCAGTATCTGCGCTTTGCCCGTCTGCCGCAGTCGCGGTTTGAACGCGCCGAGCTAAACGATCTTTTGCGCAGCCTGCTGCAATTTTTCGGTCAGGACCTGCGCGCTCGTGGAATTGCCGTCGAGGCTGATCTATGTCAAGACTTGCCGATGGTGGTTATTGACGACAATCAAGTGCGGCAGGCACTTTTGAACCTTTTGCGCAATGCCGCCGAAGCGATGGCTGGCAATGTCGAGACAGCGGCCGAGCGCCAATTGACGGTTCGCAGCCGCCGCTGTCCACCGAAAAGCGTCGCCATCGATGTCATCGATAACGGCCCCGGCATCTCTAAAGAGCAGCAGCAGCAGATTTTCGAGCCGTTTTTTACCACCAAAAAAGGCGGCACCGGGCTAGGTCTGGCGTTGGCCTTGGAAGTGGTGTCGCGCCACAGCGGACGATTGATTGTGGAAAGTCCTTTGCATCCCGAGCCGCCCTTTGGAACGCGTTTTACCGTCGAATTGCCCGCGGCCTAAGCTGCGCCAAACCGTTTTGTCGTCATGCCAACGCTCTACTTAAAAGACATCGCTGAACTTTTGACCCTAGGCGGTCCGCCGCAAGTGCCAGAAGATCCGGAAAGCGCCGAAGTCAGCCTGGGCCTCGTCCGCAATGCCGTGGTCGTCGTCGTCGATGGGCGCATCGCTTATGCCGGACCGGCGCACGCCGCGCCTCGGGCCGATAAGGCAAACTGGCCCGCGCCGATTTTTGAGGAAAGCGCCGGCGGCCAATTGGTGACGCCGGGCCTCGTCGATCCGCATACCCATCTGCTTTTTGCCGGCGACCGCAGCCGTGAATTCGACTGGCGCAACCTGGGCAAAAGCTATCAGGAAATTCAGCGACACGGCGGCGGCATCTTGTCGACGGTTGCGGCTACAGAGCAAGCCAGCGATGAGCAGCTTATTTCTGGGATGCGAACCCGCCTGCAGCGCGCGCTTGGGCAAGGGGTCAGCTTTTGCGAGGTCAAGACCGGCTATGGGCTAAAGCCGGCGGCCGAACTGCGCTTGCTCGGTCTGATTGTTCGCGCCGCGCAGCACCAGCCTGTATCGGTGTCGCCGACTTTTTTGTGTCATGTGCCCCCGGCGAATCTGCAAGTCGAGGAACGCCAAAACTTCCTGGCGCAACTTTTGGCGGCGATTTCTGAGGCTGCGGCCAATGGCGCCGCTGCCCTGGATGTCTATTGCGATGCCGGCGCCTTCACCCTGGCAGAGACCGAAGCGCTGCTTTTGGCCGGGCGAGCCGCCGATCTTATGCTGCGCTGCCACGCCGAGCAGTTTACGTACACCGGGGCGGCTGAGCTGGCGGCGCGTCTTGGCGCTGTCTCTGTCGAGCATTTGGAAGAGATCGACGAACGCGGCATTGCGGCGCTGGCCGCAGCCGATGTGGTCGCCAATTTGCTGCCGGGCGCGGCGCTGACCTTGCGGCTGCGCTTGCCGGATGCGCGCCGATTGATACGCGCCGGAGTCCGCGTAGCCCTTGGCACCGACTGCAACCCTGGAAGCTCGTACAGCGAATCGCTGCCCTTAATGATGACGCTCGGTTGTACGCAGATGGGGCTTAGCGCCGCCGAAGCTTGGCTGGGGGTGACGCGACATGCGGCGCATGCTTTGCGGCTGCCTGATGCCGGGCGTTTGCTGATTGGCGATCGCGGCGATCTAGTGGTTTGGCAAGCCGAGCACTACCGCGAAGTCTGCCAGCATTTTGGCGTCTCGCTGGTGCAGCGCGTGTATCGCGCCGGCCAACCTGTTTTTTCGAGATCCGCGGCCTAAAGAGCTAGCGAACAAAACCGTAGCGAGCAGGCCCGAGCGCGAGGGCGCCCGCCCGGAGCGTACTGCGGTACGCGAGGACGGACGACATCGTGATCGGGACGCGCAGTAGGTTTGGTTCACTAGCTCTAAAAAGCACCGCCCGGACCGCGGCCGCCGTCGTCGCTGCGTGGCGGTTGAATCGGTGCCACGATCGCTTTTGTGCGATTCCAGCCGGGGCCAAACAGCGTGGCCATGCCAACCTCGGCCGCGGCGCGTACGCCGGCATGCGAGCTGCTTAGGCTCATACGAAATAGCTGAATCACCCCTGGAGATTTCGTCGTGGCCAAGCGCTGCATGAGGGAAATGCGCTGGGCGTTATTCGGCGTCGTGCGCGCCACGCGCAGTGCCTCATCAAGGGGCGCACTTTCATCAATTGGCAGCGGCGGGGGATCTTCCGCATTTTCCTCGGCGGAGGCGCCGGCCGAGGCCGGCTGTGCCACAGCGACCAAAGCCGCCGCGCTTGTCGCAATGGTCGGGGGGCTTGGCGGCGGAAGTTCAGGAATTTTGGCGGGCAAGGGCGCGACAGGCTCTTCGGCCAGTCGCCGGGCGTATTCAGGAGGCGAATCCTCGGAACTGCCGGGCACGGACACCCCGGCCTTGGCCAGCGCCGCGGCAAGGCGCGGATTGTGCACGCGGCCGCTCGGCGCTGATGCGGGCGCCGTCGTGGCCTCGGTTTCAGCCGTCGGGGCAGGCGCGGCGGGGACAGACTGCGAAGCCGGCGGACTGGCGGGTCCGGTGGCCGGTGCGCGTGCCGCCAAGGAACTTGGGGCCGGCGCGCTTTGCTCCGCTTTACGAGCCGGCGCGAAACTAGCTGCCGAATTGGAAGAATTTTCTAACAGCTCGGGCGGAATCGGCCGCCCCATGGCTCGAGCGGCATCAAGGGCCGCTCGACGTCGCGCTTCTTCGCGGCTGGCTAGCGTGGCCGGATCTTCGGCGGGCACGCCGCCGGCAGCCGAAGTAGCTGCTGCGCCTTGAGCAGTTCCGGGCAACAGCGATGCAAAGATCGAAATCAGCGCTTTTTCATCGCTTTGGCCGATCGGTGGCCGACCTAGCGGGCCGCGCAGTTTTTGGCTGCACAAAAGCAGCGGAGCCGTCTGGCCGCTCGGCCGCGGTTGGCACAGCGCCGGCCAAGCGTCGGCCAGGCGATCCACTTCGCTGACCACTACCGCTGCGCCCCGCAGATCGGCGTCACGGCGCAAACGGCGCAGCGCGCGCAAAAGCTGCAAATGCGGAAAGCCACAAAGTGCCGCCCCATCGATACAAACCACGGGCCGCTGCAGCCGGCTGCCTACCGCTTGCGCCAAAGGCGCAATCTGCTCGAGCAAAACTCCATCCAGCCACAACACGACGGCGTGCGGTGCACTTAGATGCTGACGGACGACCTCGGCAATGGCTGGAGGCGGCGGTTCTTCTACAAGGTCTTTGGCCCAGGCGGTCGCGGTCGACGGACTTGGCATATAGCGAATGCCGGGCGCTTGGCTGCAAAACAAAGTGAAATCGTCGGCCAGCTTTTGGCCGAATGCATCACTGTGCAAATGCAAACCGCGACCCGGCAGAACTAGATCGGAGGGCAGAGGCCAGCCGAGCTCGGCTGCGTCCTCGGTTTCAACCAGGCCGCGGACGCGCAGCTTTCCGGTCGGCGTGCAAAGCGCCATGACTTCGCCAAGCGGCACATCGCACTGCTCGGCCAGCTCCCGAAGGCTAAGCGCCGTAGACGCGGCCAGCAAATGGGAAAGCAGCCGCTGCTCTTGGTGGCCAAGGCCGAAAAGGTCGACGATACGTGTCGATAAAAGCGCCGGCGCCGCCGCGGCTTTTTTCGCGGCGCTTTGGCGGACTGAAACGGGTTTGGAAGCACTTGTCTTAGAAGCGGCGGAAGCAGGCGGTTTGCGGGTTGGCACAATGTTTCAAGATATCACGAAAAGCCGCCCAATTGCACGATGGTCAGCGACGGGTTAGGCCAGCGTGCTGATGTATTTTTTTGAATCCTCCATACTGGCGCCATGGCGCGGATTTCGCTGCTTAGCAAATTGCTTTTGGGCATTTTGACACCGACGGTGCTTACCTTTGCCGGCTTTGCCGTGCTGGGCCATTATGCGGCGGCGCGTGCGCTAGAGGCCGAGCTTGGGCGTCGGCTGTCCGGCATCGCCGCGGTTGCCGCGACCCAAATTGCCGAAGAAAGCGTGGCGCTGCTTTCGCCGGGTGATGAACAAAGTCGCACCTACCGCAATCTGCGCCGTCGGCTCATCGAGATACGCGATGCCAGCGGGGTGGCGCGGGTTTACTTGTTTGCTGCGGACTTGACGGCGCGAGTAGACACCGATGAGCAGCCGATTGGCACCCGCTACTATGGCTTAGACAGCAATCGCACAGAGCTGCGTCAGGTATTTCCGGCTTTGCAGACCGGCCAGGCCGGGCAGCCGGTTTCTTCGCTACTGTTTCGCGGACGCGACGGAAAATTGTACAAATCCGGCTATGCGCCGATTGCTGCTGCTGGCGGTCAAGAAGGCGTGCGATTTGCGGTCGGAGTGGATGGCAACGCGGCGATTTATGCCGACCTGCTTTTGCTGCGCAAAACATTGTTGTGGGTCGGCGGTGGGGGGGGGCTTGGCATGGTGCTTTTGGCGGTGCTTTTGGGGCTGGGGCTGACTCGGCCGCTGCGGCGCTTGCTGGAAAGCGCTCGGCTTATCGGCAGTGGCGTTTTCGACCATCCCGTGCTCGTGCGCAAAGGTGGCGATGAGGTTGCCGAACTTGGCGAAGGGCTTGAGACGATGCGTCAGGCGCTGCGGGCTCGCGATGAACGCATGCAGATGATGCTTTCCGGCATTGCTCACGAAGTGCGAAATCCGCTTGGCGGCATGGAGCTTTATGCCGGACTGCTAGCCGAAGAGCTACAGTCGCCCGGCGCGCCAGCCGACGGAGCGCTAGAACCAAGCCCTGTCAACATTGCCACGGCGCAATCGTACGTACAGCGCATTCGTAAAGAGCTTTGGCACCTTCAGGCGGTGGTCAATGATTTTTTGGACTACGCGCGCCGGCCGCGGCCGATATTGACGGCGGTGTCGGCATTTGACGTGCTTTGCGAGGTACGCGACAGCGCCAGTGCCAAGGCGCCGGCGGAGGTAATCGTAGAATGTCCGCGTCCGGATACCGCACTATTCGTGCACGCCGATGCCACCCAACTGCGTCGGGTGCTGCTAAATCTGGCGCATAATGCAGTGCAGGCCTTGGTCGCGTTGCCTGCCGATGATTTGCGTCCCCGTCGCGTCGAGCTCGTCGCCGAGGCGGCGCGGCTTTCTTCTGAAAGGGCCGCGGTGCGGTTTGTTGTGCGCGACAGCGGTCCGGGAATTGGCGCCGAGGCCTTGCCGAAGATCTGGATTCCCTTTTTCA
This sequence comes from uncultured Myxococcales bacterium, assembly GCA_964460115.1. Lineage (GTDB taxonomy): Bacteria > Myxococcota_A > Polyangia > Palsa-1104 > JAEUJZ01 > JAEUJZ01. The sequence continues at coordinate 144,545 of CAYWPR010000001.1, read as the reverse complement.
CCACGCGGGCGCAGGGCACGGGCCTTGGACTTTCCTTCGTGCGCGAGATCGTGCACGACCATGGCGGCAGCGTGGATGTACACACGAGCCCAGTCGGCACGACCTTCGAGCTGATTTTGCCGGCCCATGCGCCGGCAGAATCAGAGGCTACGCCTTCTTCTCTGCCTCGCCGATGATGACGCCTAGCGGGGTCAGCTCCTGAATCGTAAAGAAGAAGCTGATTTCTCGACGGGCGGTTTCCGGCGCATCGCTGCCGTGTACCGCATTGCGTTCAATGCTCTCGCCAAACTTGGCGCGCAGCGTGCCGGGCGCCGCCTTTTTCACATCGGTCGCTCCCATAATCTCGCGATACTTGTGAATGGCGTCTTCCCCTTCAAGGACCATGGCGACAATCGGACCCGAAGACATAAAGTTCGTCAGTCCATCGTAAAAGGGTCGTTCTTTGTGAACGATGTAAAAAACCTTGGCCATTTCCTTGCTCATGCGGGTGAGGCGCACCGCCACCGGCTTTAAGCCGCTTGAGGCGATGTCGGCAAGAATGTGCCACTGGTGACCCTTTTCTACAGCGTCGGGCTTAATCATGCCCAAAGTCAGTTCGATAGCCATTTGCGTCTCCTTGTTTGCGTGAAAACAACTCGTGCTTAGAGTTTAGGGCTTAGGCAACATGCAGCCCGGCTGCGTCAGATCCAGGCGGTTGTCGGCGGTGAGGCAGGTGTAAAATTGATACACTTGCTCGCCGTAGCTGGCGCCCATGCGGACGGTGATGTTGCCGTCTTTGTCGACTTCGCAAGGATTGTCCAGGGTGCAGCGCTCGCCGCTTTCGTTGCCGGTGTTGTTGATGCCGATGATTTGCTTGCTGCTGGCATGCAGCACGGGCGATCCCGAGGTTCCCGGAATGACCTGACAGCCGGGGCTGGTGTAGCGAATCGAATCCGAGAAGGTCCAGTCGGCTTCTTTAAGCTCGTACACGAAGTCGTCAATGCTGCACGAATAAACTCGTCGCCAGTATCCCGACACCACGCGAATCGGATCGCCGGCGCTCGGATGGCTGCTGGAGATCGTTAAGGCATCGATGCCGTATTGGCTTTTGATGGCGGAATAGCACGTGCTGAGCTGATACAGCGTCACGTCCGTATCGGTCATGGTGGCATACATCACCTTGCTGGCGCGCAAGGTGCCAAGCGAACGCGAGCCGCTGGGATTGAGCAGCGAAAAAGTGCGGCGCGAGGTCACATTGGTAATCACTTCACCGGCGTCCAAAAATCCGCCTTCATAACAATGGCCATTGGTCAGAACCATCGCCTTGTCGCTGGCTTTCGACGTGGCAAAGCGCACGAGCGCCCCCGAGCAATTGTTAAGCGCAACGATTCCGGCAAAATCCGTTCCGGCCGCTGCAAGCTCTTCTTCGGCCGGCGCCAATTTGGGCGCTGCGGCGTCGCGGGCGGTGGCGATCGGAAAGGCTGCTGCCGGTTTTGCCACAAGGGCAAAAAGTGTCAAGGACGCGACAAAAGAGGTACAAATGGCTCGCCTGTGCATATTGCTTCTCCTCGGGAATGTGAATGGCCAGGGTTTTTAAAAGCCGAAGATCTTTAGCACAGGTGGCCCGCCTCTTAAAAGGCGCTCTGCACGCAGCAAATCACCTAGGCGATCGGTAGGAAGGTTACGGCGGTGGTTTTTACGGGGGTGGCGTAAAAAAGGTAATTGAGCAAAGCCGGGGCGGCGCCGAAGCGGCTTAGGTAGTCACCGGGCAAAAGCCCGAAGGCTTCGGCATCGACGTCGAGCAATCCCATGTCAAGGTGCTCGACGCCGTGCGCCGCCAAAAGATCGACGGTGCGCTGAAAGCGTTTGAGCAGAACCGGATCGAAAACGCCGGGCAGCGAAGATTCGCGAACCGCGACCATATTCGTCGGACAATCGCTGCTCTGGGTAAAAAGCTCCATGGCCACTTCCTGCACGCAAGCAAGCCGCCCCAAGGTCGAACAAGCAATGCGCAGATAGCGATCGCGCACCGAAGGGCCTTGCTGATCCCAGGCCCAAGCGGGCGGCGGCGCCTCGCGCAACTCGACGAGCGCGGGTTCGCGGCCAAAGCACAGCGCGTAAATAAAATTGCAATGATCGTCTTCGCCGCCCGGTACGACGTAGGCGGGAACGCGCAGCGCCGTGGCCAGCCAGCTGGCCAATTGCACCACTTCTTGCAGATCGAGCCCGTCTTGCAGACTGGCCAGTGCCTCGGGCTGGCCCCAGCAGTGGCTGGGATATAAGCGGGCCAAAAGTCCGTCGAGTAGCTCTTTTTGTACGGCCTTGCGGCTGCCGCAGCCGTCTTCTCGGCCGCATTCAGAGCGGCAGGTCTTGCAGCCCATGCTTAGGGTTCCTTTTTTTGGCGCAAGCGATTGCGCAGCGGCTCGGCGTAGCCGGGTTTGTCGATTTGCGGTACGCGGCTTAGCGTCAAGGCCCCGGCCGGTACATCTTTGGTGACGGTGGTGCCGGCGGCGATGATTGCGCCTTTGCCCACATGCACCGGTGCTACCAATTGAACGTCCGAGCCGATAAAAACTCCGTCCTCGATGACCGTGCGGTGCTTGGCAAAACCGTCGTAATTGCAAGTGATCGTGCCGCAGCCGACGTTGACGTTGGCGCCGATTTCCGCATCGCCAAGGTAGGCCAAGTGGTTGGCTTTGCTGCCGGCGCCTAGATAGGTTTTTTTCAATTCGACGAAGTTACCGACGTGGGCGTCGTGCTCCAGCTTGCTGCCCGGTCGCAGATGCGAAAACGGCCCGACCTGCACCGCTTTGCCAAGGACGCTGTCCGCGGCCACACAGTAGGGCTTTAGATGGCTGTCATCGGCCACGCTGACATCGCTTAGCACGCAGCCCACATCTATATGGCAGCGGGCCCCGATGCGGGTACGGCCGCGCAGAATTACGTTTGGACCAATTTCGCTGTCCGCGCCGATTTCTACTTCGTCGTCGATACAGATGCTGTCGGGGTTGTGCAAGCTGACGCCCCGGCGCATATGGGCTTCGCAAATTCGCCGTCGCATAATCGTCTCGGCATGCGAAAGATCGACGCGGTCGTTGACGCCCATGACTTCTTCGGCAGGCGCGGAAAGGGCGGCGACATCAGCGCCCTCGGCCACGGCCAGCGACAAAAGGTCGGTCAGATAAAATTCCCGCTGAGCGTTCTCGGCGCGTACTTGCAAAAGGGCACGGCGCAAAAAAGCGCTGTTTACGGCATACATGCCGGCGTTGACTTCATCCTGCAAGCGCTCTACGGGTGAGCAATCGCGATCTTCGACGATGCGCAGCGGGGCACCGCCACCATCGCGAATCAGCCTGCCGTATCCTGCGGGATTGGCCAAACGCGTGGTCAAAAGGGCCAGCTTTCGGTCTTTTTTCGCCGTCAGCAAACTGCATAGTGCGTGCAAGCGCGGGCCGGTCAAAAGCGGCGTGTCGCCATACAAAATCACCACCCCGGCGCTGTCCTCGGGCAAAAAGGGCAGGGCCGAGCGCACCGCATCAGCAGTTCCGCGCTGGGCCGCTTGAATGGCGATTTGCAGATCCGGCGGCTGTACTTGGCGCTGGCGCAGCGTCTCAGCCACCGCGTCGGCCTGATGGCCAAGGACCAAAATTGTGCGCCGCACACCAAGCGGGGCCAAAAGCCGCAGCGTATGCTCCAGCATCGGTCGGCCGCACAAGGGGTGCAAAACTTTGACCCGCTGCGAATGCATGCGCGTGCCCAGACCCGCCGCCAGCACAATGGCATCTAAGGGTGCGACGATGCTTTCGAAAGTTTGCGCACTCATCTTAAGACCTCGCTTGGTGGCTGAAATCTTTGCGTGGCAGGGCTTGGCTGCGCCGGGCTACTGATCGCGAGTTTTGTTCTCGATCCAATTAATGATGTCCTGAAGCTTGATCTGAATCGCCGCCAAGTCCTGCGCTTTGACGTGATCGCGCATCTCGTAAAGTTTGATGACGGCCCAGGGCGGCAGGGGATCGGCGGGCACGCGAATCGGCTGGACGCTTCCAGTGGGCGTACCGTTCGAGGGGGAGGGGGTCGTGGTCGTTGGCGGTTGCGTTTCCACGGTCACCATGGTGCCGGTGGCCGACTTCGGCGGTCCCAGATTCAAAAGCGCATCCAGTAGCTGCTGCAATAGCGGAGTCGTCGCAAAGCCAACGTCATCGGCGGTGGCATTTAGGTCGGAGCGCACTTGGCGAAAGTGGCTGGACATGGTCTTTAGCTCTTTGATCGGCACCATCGTGGGCGCTTGCCGTACGACGGCGATGGCCAAACGCAGCAGTTTCTCTCGCGAGTTTTTCGAGGCGCGCATGGCCTGGGCGGAAAACTCTTTGAAGCTGTCCATAAACGCTTTGTAGGCGCCTTCTTCGCACAGCTCGATGCGCGGCCCAAACAGGGCCCGCACTTCCATGTCCGCGGCCGCTTGGGTCAGGGCCTTAGGCTCAAACGAGCGGATGCGCGCAAAGCCGGCACTATGCGTCGGGTAGCAGTTTTGCGCAGCGGCTGGCTTGGCATCGGCAAGCACTATCAAACTGACACAAATGCCAAGCACAGAAACGAAGGAGATTTCAGCACTCTTCATGAGAAGATTTATAAACTGAAAGCTCTGCGAGCGCTACCGATGGCCCTTCGAGACTTTTTATTTCGCTCTATCTGTATCTGGAAATGGTCACTCGGCGGCCGTTTGCTGCTTGGCCTAGGACTTGGCGGAATGGCGATCCTGGGATTTGCTGCGCTGCTTTTAGGCCGGGCGGGATTTTTTTCGGCGCTGCCGGCCGAGCCGCGTCCAGCGCTGCTGGTATCGCTTGGACTTTTGTACCTGATCGGGCTTGGCGGATTTTTGGCTGGGGTCGGCTTTTGGGTGGTAAGGCCTCTGCGCGATACCGAGCGCAGTGCGCAGGCCTTGTCGCGCGGTGAGCTGCAGCGGCCGATAGCTCTTAGCGTGCCTGCGACGCTGGAAGTTCACAATCTGCAGCGGGTGTTCGAAGAGGTACGCCGGGCGCTAATCACCAAGCTGCGCTCTAGCACCGAACTAAACCTGCAGCTTGAATCGGAAGTGGCACGGCGCAGCGCCGAATTGCAAAGCCGCAACGCCGAGCTTTCGGTGGCTCTTGATCGCTTGCGGGCAACGCTTGACGAACTGGTGCGCACCGAAAAGCTGGCCGCCGTCGGTCGCATCGCAGCCGGGGTCACCACCGCCATCAATCAACCGCTCGACAATCTGACCGAGTCAGTACAAAAACTGCAAAATCCTCTGACTATGCTTCTTGGCGACATCGACAATGCGAATGCCACCAATCCCAAATTCCGCGGTGAATTCGCAGCATTCAATGTCACGCTGGAAAGAATTCTGCATAGCGCCTTGCGCATCCGCGACGTGGTGCGCGCTTTGCGCGTTTACGCGCGTCCGCAAGAATCGTCTAATCCCAATAAGCCTAAGCCCGCCGAGGTCATTTTCGAGGATGTATTGCGCCTTGTTGAAGGCCAAGGCCAAGCTCAAGCCCACGATGCTGTCGTCGCCGACGCCGCGCCATATCCCAAAACTATTATCTAGGCGCCAAATTTGCAGCGAACCAGCAGTTGACAGCAGCCCGCCGGCGGTTTTATATCGAAGCCCTATGATTATTCAGCGCACCGACCCTCGCTTTTGGGATGTACGCGTGATCGAGCGCCGCGTTCGACGCGGCGAGCTTACGCGAGCCGATCTGGAAGCGCATCTTGGCGCTTTGCCGGATGTGGCCGATCTGTCGACGCCCTCAGTTCCTGCCGAAGAACCCGAACTTCGGGTGCGCGAACGGCGCCCCATGATTCGCGTCTCGCCGCCGCCAAGCGCCGGTCGACTGAGCGGCGATAAGGATCTGCTCGACGACTTTGATGATGATGATGATGATGACCTGCTTGACGAAGACGACGATCTTGACGACGATGAAGACGACGACGAATAGCGTCAGTCGTTTGCGCAGGTGAAGAGGCGGCGATGGCCCACGACAAGCATCCATCAGGTGATGTAGCGAATCCCGGCACCGGCAACGGTGGAGTTGATGAATCAAGCGATGCCGGGGCCAGTGCCTTAGGCAATGGTCATGAAATCGACTTCATCAGCTTCATTATGTCGCTAGCGACTTCGGCGCTGATGCACCTTGGCGAACATGAAGAAGGGGTCGCGGCTGCGCCCATCGATCTGCCGCTGGCCAAGCAGACGATCGACATTTTGGGCATGCTGCGCGAAAAAACGCGCGGCAATCTGACTGCTGAAGAGGGTCGCGTTCTGGAAGGTCTGCTTTACGATCTGCGGATGCGCTACCTCAAGCAGTCTTCCGGCTAACGGAGTCAAAATCATGCCGTCGCTCATTCGCTTCTCGAGCAGGCCAGGACCTGAGACAGGGAGAGAATTGCCGCCCGCGCAGGGCTATTTGGCGCAGCCGGCAGCGGCTCGGACCGGGGTCATCGTCGTGCAAGAGTGGTGGGGGCTCGTGCCGCATATACAGGATGTGGCGCGACGTTTTGCGGCGCTCGGCTTTGTGGCCCTGGCTCCCGATCTGTATCACGGCAAAAGTACCGTCGATGCCGAAGAAGCCACACATCTTATGAAGGGCCTAAACTGGGCTCAGGCGGAACAAGAAATTGCCGGCGCGGCCATGCACCTGCGTCAAGCCGAAGACTGCACCCATGTGGCCATTGTCGGATTTTGCATGGGCGGGGCTCTGGCGACAATTGCTGCCAGTCAGCCGGGCATAGACGCCTACGCCGCTTTCTACGGATTTCCGCCCAAAGGCTCGGTAGATTTGGAAAAAATTACAGTCCCCGGGCTGCTGTTTTTTGGCGAATCCGAATCCTTTTTTTCAGTGCCCGACGCCAAAGCTTTTGCCCAAAAACAGCGTGAGCGGGGCATTGCCACCGAAGTGATCGAATATGAAGGGGCAGGGCACGCCTTTTTTAATGATGCGCGGCCCGAAGCATATAGGCGAAATGCGGCGTGTGATGCGTGGACGCGCACGCTGGCGCTATTTGGCAGCCTACAAAAACCCGTCTAGCGCTGCGAATTCGTACGCAGCCAAGCACATTCCTCGAATTTTTATTGACAATCTTCAGAAGCCGAGTAAAGTGCTCACGACTTGCTGATGCGGGGTGGAGCAGCCTGGTAGCTCGTCGGGCTCATAACCCGAAGGTCGGAGGTTCAAATCCTCCCCCCGCTACTTTTTCACGCGAAAGCTGGCATTTGGCTACGTCTTTTTTCGTAAAGACGGAGTCAGCTTCGCCTGTTGGAGGATCCCTTGGCCAACGTCCAGTCTGCTGAAAAACGCAATCGTCAGCGTATCAAGCGCCGTGCGCGCAATCTCAGTCATCTAGTTCCAATGCGGACGCGCGTCAAGCGAGCTCGTAATGCTTTGGATCATGCAAAAGATGCTCCGGAGTCTGTAGAAGCGACAGTGCAAAGCGCGGTGAAGCAAATTGCTCGCGCGGCGCAAAAAGGCGTTATTCACAAGAAAACGGCGGCTCGCAAAATTTCGCGTCTGACCTTGGCCATTAACAAAGCCAAGCCGGTCATCAAAGCAGCGGTAGAAGCCAAAGCCGCGCAAGTCGGTAAGCCTGCCGTGAAAAAGGCTCCCGCTCGCAAGGCCGCGCCCGCCAAGACCGATTCCAAGAAGTAGCTCGCGCTTTCTTCTTCACAATTCTTCCGTTTCATAAAGCCCTGCGCATGCGTAGGGCTTTATTCGTTTCCGTCGCTGAGTTTTAGCGGCTGGTTTTCGTGCCAGCGCGCCCCAAAGCTTGCGCGAAACCGCCCTTCTGCGCTTTCCCCTCGAAAATATGCTCCGATGTAGCGCTCGATATGTACCCACAATTCCACACAAATGTATATATCGATTCATTTGCGTAATTTAGATTAACAATTCTTTATTGTTCGAAAAGGGCTGCCTGCGTTAGACTGAATGGGCCGCTCTCCGTGACTGCTCGTCGAGCCATGGTTGTAGTACCGAATGGCGCGGAGGTGGCTAAGGTCATCGAGAGCAGACCCTAGATGCCGCCGTCGAATAGTAAGCAGCCAAGCGGAAAAGCGGCGGAAAGCGCCTCGTCCAAGGCGACGGACAGGGCGCCACGCCTGGGTGAAGTATTGGCCGATAATTATCGCCTGGTGCGCGAGATCGGCCGAGGTGCTATGGGCGCGGTCTATCTGGCCGAGGATCTGGCGCTGGAACGGCAAGTGGCGATCAAAGTGCTGCTGCCGGAACATGCGGTACATCCCGGACAGGCGGCGCTATTTCGCCGTGAGGCGCGATTGCTCGCGGCCGTGCGCCATGAAAATGTCGTCCACGTGCATTCACTGGGCGAACACCGGACCGTGCCCTATATGGTCATGGAGTACATCGTCGGTCCGACGCTGGCTTCGTACCTGGTGCAAGCGGTGCGCGTTCACGATGCCATTCCGCTGGATCTGGCGGTCAGCCTGGCGCTGCAGCTTTGCCGCGCGGTGCAGGTTGTTCATGCTGCCGGAATCATTCATCGTGACATCAAACCGGCCAACGTGATGGTTGCGCCGGGGCCGCGAGCGATTCTGATGGATTTTGGTCTGGCCAAATCCACAGATTCGCGTGGCTCGGGAACTCACATCATCGGTACGCCGGATTATCTGGCGCCCGAACAAATTCGTCATCGTCCGCGCACGCCTGAAGAAGCGCGCCGTTGCGACGTTTATGCGCTGGGGATGAGCATCTACGAGCTTATGGCCGGCAAGCTGCCATTTCCCAGCGGCGAAGTTGCCGACGTATTGCGCAAACACCAAGAAGAGGATCCGATGCCTCCTTCGGTGTTTCGTCCGGATTTGCCCGAGGTCTTTGATCGCACCGTTCTCAAGTCGGTGGCGCGCGATCCGAGCAATCGATTTCAGACCTGCGATGAGCTGATGGCGGCGCTTATCGCCGCGCATCGCAAAACGCTGCGCCGGCCGCCGCAGCGCGTGCTGGTGGCGGATGAGGATCCGCTGGTTTTGGATCAGTTGCGAATGTGCGTGGAAGCCGCGGCGCCCGATGCCGAAGTGATCATGGTCACCGATGGCGATCAGGTGCTAGAGGAAGCGCAACGCGGGCCACTTGGCCTTGTGATCATGGATCTGGCGCTTCCCAAGCTAAACGGAGTCGAAGTTTGCGCGACGCTGCGCGGTCAGGAAAATACGACTGATCTGCCGGTGGTCGTTTTGTCGCAGCGCAGCACGCGCGGCGATCGGGCGCTTTTGCGGCAACTGGGCGTGCGTGCGGTGGTGCAAAAGAGCTTGGGCCTGGACGGCCTGACTTCGATCGTGCGTGCCGTGATTAGCGAACGCCCGATGTGAAACTTTATGGCGTGGGCAGCCAGCGCAACTTGGGCTGGCGCGCGGCGCGAGTTTCGTCCAAACGGCGCATGGCGGTCTGTTGCGGCGCGGCTTTCAAAAGCTCTGGAGTTTTTTTCGCTTCCTCGGCGATGGCGAGCATCGCTTGCGCGAACTCGTCGATGGTTTCTTTGGCTTCCGTCTCGGTCGGTTCGATCATCATCGCCCCGGGCACGACCAGCGGAAAATAGATCGTCGGCGGATGAAAGCCGTAGTCGATCAGCCGTTTGGCAATGTCCAAGGTTTGGGCGCCGGTTTCTTTTTTCAGTTTCTTGTCCGAGACCACGACTTCATGCATCGACGGGCGTTCCGAGCACGGCGGATATTCGTGCGCAATCAGCGCGCGCAGATAGCAGGCGTTTAGCACGGCCATCTCGGTGGCTCGAGTTAGCCCGGCGCCGCCCATCTCGCGAATGTACGTATAAGCGCGCACCATCATGCCGAAGTTGCCAAAGAAGCTGCGCAGCCGGCCAATCGATTGCGGGCGATTCCAGTCTAGGGTGTAGCTCTCTCCGTGTTTTTCCACCGTCGGCGTTGGCAAAAATGGGACCAGCGCCGCGGTTACTCCAACCGGACCACAACCCGGACCGCCGCCGCCATGGGGCGTAGTAAAGGTTTTGTGCAGGTTGAAGTGCATGCAGTCAACGCCGGTATCGCCGGGGCGCAGCTTGCCGAGCAGCGCGTTGAAGTTAGCGCCATCCATATAAACCAGGCCACCGGCGGCGTGAACCGCGGCGGTGATGTCGCAAACTTGCTCTTCAAAAATGCCCAAGGTAGAGGGATTGGTGATCATCAATCCGGCGATGTCGTCGGGATGCGCAGCAATCGCTGCCCGGACGCTGTCCGCCGACAAAAGGCCGTCCACACCCGTCTTCAGCGGTACCGTCTCAAACTGATTCAGGCTGGCTGAAGCGGGATTGGTGCCGTGCGCCGAATCGGGAATCAGCACTTTTTTGGGATGCCGCCCGCGACTTTGATGATAAGCGCGAATCATCATCAGGCCGCAAAGCTCGCCATGCGCACCGGCTGCGGTCTGCAGTGCCACTCGCGAAAATCCTGAGATCTCGCACAAGACGCCTTCCAGCTTGTGCATGAGCTCCAAGGCGCCTTGTAGCGTCGAAATCGGCTGGGCCGGATGCACACCCGCAAAGCCGGGCAAACGGGCCACCCGTTCGTTGACCTTGGGATTGTATTTCATCGTGCACGAGCCCAGCGGATACATGCCGATGTCGATGGCGTAATTCCAACGCGACAGACGAGTAAAATGCCGCGTCACATCGACCTCGGACACCTCGGGCAAAGCCGCAGGCTTTTGACGAAACAGCGATCCATAAAGCGCCGCGGGATCGGCCGCTGGAACATCGCATTCAGGCAAAGACGCGCCGTTGCGTCCGGGGGCGCCGATTTCGAAAATCGACGCCGCTTGGTGTAGCGGATGGCGCGTGGAAATGGGGCCTTGACCGGCGCTCATGGACATACCTCATCAAGAGCGGTGACCAGACGATCGATGTCTTCGCGCTTGTGGCGCTCGCTGACGGCGATAAGCAGCACTTGCTCGGCGTCGGCCAGGGTCGAAAGCCGAAAGCCGGCTTGGCCAAGCGGCACGCCGCACAAAATGTTTTGTTCGCGCAGCCGTTCCACCACCGTGGTTGCACTTATCGAGCCGCGCAGCCGCAGCGCGAATTCGTTGAAAGTCGGTCCGCTGACCGCCAAGCGAAAACCGCTCAGCCGCGACAGCTTCTGCCGAGCGTATTCGGCTTTGGCCAAATTCAGCTCGGCCAAGCGCACAAAACCACTGCGGCCTAGAAGCGATAGATGAATTGTAAATGCCAGCGCGATAAGGCCATGGTTCGTGCAAATGTTCGAAGTCGCCTTTTCGCGGCGGATGTGCTGCTCACGCGTGGCCAATGTCAGCACGTAGCCGCGCCTTCCGCTTTGATCGACGGTTTCACCCACCAGCCGTCCAGGCATTTGGCGCGCGTATTCGGCGCGTGCGGCAAAAAGGCCTACTCCCGGCCCGCCTAGCGTCGGAGGCAGCGCCAGGCCCATGCCTTCGCCGCAGATGATGTCGGCTCCAAGCGTTCCGGGCGGCTGCAACAGTCCCATGGCCAAAGGCTCGGTGCACACGGCCACCAAAAGTGCGCCGGCGGCATGCACTCGCTCGGCGATGGCGTTTAGATCTTCAATGACGCCCAAGTAGTTGGGCGACTGCACGACCACGCAGGCCAGGCTATTGCCAAGCTCTTTGAGCGTGCGATCCAGCCCGTCCATATCGATGCGCCCGTCACCCGCCGGACTAAGTCCGACTTGATGCACGAGCTTTTCATTCGGGCGGCGCAGCCCCGACAGATAACAATTAATGGTGTCGGCATACTGCGGATGCAGCGCGCCGCAATACAGCACGGCGGAACGCCCGGTTAGCCGCCTGGCCATCAGCACACCTTCGGCAGCCGACGACGCGCCGTCATACATGCTGGCGTTGCTGATATAAGTCGCTGCTCCGGCGCTGGGCGGCGAGCCGAAGAGCTCGGCGACCAGGGTTTGATATTCAAAAATGGCTTGCAGGGTTCCCTGCGCCACCTCGGGCTGATAGGGCGTGTAGGAAGTATACCATTCGGCGCGCCATAGCATCGCATCGACCGCCGTCGGAATGTGGTGCGGCACAAGCCCCGCCCCCAAAAACGACAGCGCCGCCAATTCGCGAGGCGTATCGCCGACTGCCGGAACGCTATGAGCACCGATTTGGCCCAAATGCGCAAGCAGCGCCGCTTCGTCCAGCGCGGCAATGTTGAGCGGCCGACTAGGGCGCAGGGACGCAGGAATGTGTGCAAACAGCGCGTCAACCGATTGAGCGCCGATGACGCGCAGCATCTCTGCGACGTCTGCATCAGTATGCGGGATGTAGCGCATCGAAGTCCTTATTCGCGAAGGTGCTGCTCGTATTCGACGTCGGTCATCAATTCTTTGCTTTCGGCCAAGCTGGAAAGCTCCAATTCGACCAGCCAGCCTTCGTCGTAGCAGTCATCGTTCAGCGTCTCTGGAGTGTCGCGCACCGGATCGTTGACCTTCAGCACTTTGCCGGAAAGCGGAGCATAGATGTCCGACACGGCTTTGACCGATTCCACGGTGGCTAGCACCTGCTCGCGACGAAAAGACTCGCCTTCCTTGGGCAGATCGACCATGGTGATATCGCCAAGCTGGTCGACGGCAAACTTGGTGATGCCGACGAGCGCGCGCTTGGTCGTTTCATTGATGCGCACCCATTCGTGGTCTTTGGTGTAACGCAGATCGTCCGGGTAGTCCTTTGCCATCGCTTGTTCCTATCCGTTTGAGATTTCGTGAAAGTGCTTCGATACAGCGCTTAGGCAGTTTTTTTGTCGCGGCGATAAAATGGCGGCTTGACCACTTGCGCTTCGATGCGCTTTCCGCGGCAGTCAACATAGAGTCGCCGACCTGGCTCGGCCCAGGCAAGCGGCAGATAGCCAAGACCGATGTTTCTATTGACCGTGGGCCCGAAACTGCCCGAACTGACCGTGCCAAGCGGCGTTCCGCCTTCTAATGCCTCGTAGATCGCGTAGCCGTGGCGCGCGACACCGCGTCCCTCCATCACAAACGCGGCGAGTTTGCGCGCAAGGCCTTTTTGCCGCTGCGCCTCCAGCGCCGAGCGGCCTACAAAGTCGTGATCGAGTTTTACCACCCACCCAAGCCCCGCTTCATAAGGGGAAGTCGTCTGATCGATGTCGTTTCCATAAAGCGACAAACAGGCTTCCAGTCGCAAAGTATCGCGGGCGCCAAGTCCGCAGGGTTTTACTCCCAGCGGCTGACCGGCTTTCAGCAGCGCATCCCAAATTTGCGGCGCTTCGGCGGCGGCGCAGAATAGCTCATAGCCATCCTCGCCGGTGTAGCCGGTGCGCGCGGCCCAGATTTTGGCACCGCCGAGACTTCCGGCTTTGAAGTGAAACGATTTTAAATCTTCGAAATGGTCGTTGGGGCAAAGTTGCGCCAGCAGCAAGGCCGCCTTTGGCCCCTGCACGGCAATCAGCGCGATTTCCGCCGACAGATCGCGAACCGTGCAGTCAGAGCGACCTTTGGTGTGTTCTTGAAACCAGGCAAAATCTTTGGCCGCATTGGCGGCGTTGACGACAATAAGCACGCGATCTTCACGCTCGCGGTAGACGATGCAGTCATCGACGATGCCGCCGTCGGGATAGCAGACGACGGTATAGCGGGCCTGACCAAACGCCAGATTGCGCACATCGTTACTGACTAGGTGCTCGACGGCCGAAAGCGCCCCCGGCCCGACAAATTCGACCTCGCCCATATGGCTGACATCGAAAAGGCCGACGGCGTTTCGCACCGCTTTGTGTTCTTCGAGGATCGAATTGTACTGAACCGGCAGCGCCCAGCCGCCAAAATCGATAACCCGCGCCCCAAGGGCAACATGCCGATCATAAAGTGGCGTGCGCTGTAGCGTCGCTTGGCCAGCCGGCGGACTTAGGTCGGTAGAGTCAGGAATCGATGAACGGGTCGCAGTCATATGAGGCGTCATCTTGGCGCAGCACCTCTGCAGAATCAAGCGGCATACGTTGCCAGAGCCTGGCATCCTGTGTTATTTGAACGACGTTCTGTAAGACAGCCTAAGTAGTCATAGATGCAGACGCTCCGTCTGCAGGATTTGCTTGGGACTAGGACTGCGTAGCTCAGCCGGATAGAGCAACTGTTTCCTAAACAGTAGGTCGCGCGTTCGAATCGCGCCGCGGTCACCGAGCGGATGGGCGGATCCGCATGCAAGCAGCGCATTTGGGACGCGAATTAGCTAATTTGTAGACGCTGTTTGACCTCTTCGACCAGTCTTTTGGGTGAGATTGGTTTGGCCAGGTAGCCATCGCAGCCTGCGGCAATGGCGCGTTCCTGATCGCCGCGCATGGCATGGGCGGTTAGCGCCAAAATGATGATGTGCTGGGTCTTGGGATCGGCCTTAAGCTGGCGCGAGCATTCCCATCCGTCAATCACCGGAATCGATAGGTCCATCAGGATGAGGTCGGGCAGATGGGCGCGGGCCTCACGCAGGGCCTCATCGCCGGTGGCGGCCATGCGCACATGAAATCCCGAGTGGCGCAGCACCCGATCAAAAATTCGCTGGTTGTGAACGTCGTCATCGACGAGAAGCACGGTACGGTCATTCGGAGTAAGGCTGGTCGTCACATGAGCACTCGATCAAATCCTATGTTTCGTCTTGCGACCGATCGGGCGGCAATTTCGGCCCGGGTCCGGCAAGTAGGTTGGTTTGCAAAAGGCGCGGTATCTCAGGATCCGAGAACATACTGACATATGGGTTGCTGTCGGCGTCGCGCGGTCGCGAGCGGCCAGCCGGCTGCGGCGGTGGAATGCGCGGCAAATGCACACTAAAGACCGAGCCCTCGCCAAATGTGCTTTCGACAGAGATCGTCGCCCCGAGCATTTCGGCCAGGCGGCGGGCGATGGCCAATCCCAGGCCCGTCCCGCCAAATCGCCGCGTCGAGCTGCCGTCCACTTGGCGAAATTCCTCGAAAATAAGCTGCAAGTTCTCGCTTTTAATACCGATTCCGGTGTCGTGTACCGAAATCTGCACATCGCCGCCTAGAAGTTCTTTGGCCTCGACATAGACCGATCCCTGGGCCGTGAACTTGATGGCGTTGGCGATGAGGTTGGTCAGAATTTGCTGCAGTTTCACGGCATCGGTGACGATGCGCAGCCCCGGCGGGCTTGTAAGTTCTACGCGATAGGGCCGGTCGCGACCCATCGCCTCGGCTTCGCGAATGACCGCGCTACAGACCGTCGAGATGTCGATCTCTTCAAAGAAGAATTCCATCTTGCCGGCCTCGATTCGCGACAGATCCAGAATCTGATTGATAAGGCGCAGCAGATTGGCCGAGGAAGCCAGGACGCCGGTGACCGCCTCGTGCGCATCGACCGAAATGGGACCGTAGATCTCGTCATCGATAAGCTCGGAGTAGCCCATGATGGCGTTTAGCGGCGTGCGCAGCTCGTGTGAGACATTGGCCAAAAATTCCGACTTCAGACGATTCACTTCGCGAAGCTGATTGCGCTGAATGCGCAATTGCATGCCCTGCGCCGCCAATTGATTGCGCTGCTCTTCAAGCTGATTGCGCTGCGTTTCAAGCTGATCGCGCTGGGCTTTGACCTGATCGCGCTGGGCCGCCAAGGTTTCGGTACGCAGACGCAGCTCCGTGGCCAGTTGCGACAGACGGGCGTAAGCGCGAGCATTGCTGACCGCGATGGCCATCTGCGCTGCGGCCTGGCGTACGAACTCTAGAAGCGTTTGCTCGGGCGGCTCATCCTCGCAAAGCACCAGCACCAAAAGGCCTAGAGGATGGTTGCGAAAGACCAAAGGCACCAAAAGGCGCCGGCCGACGACCTGTACGGCTTCATGCAGCGTCGGCACCATGCCATCGGCGTTATTGACGCACTGCTCTAAAAAGTCTTTGAGGGGCGGCGTTGGACCCAAGGTATGCGTCGAGACGCCATAAGCGGCGCGGACCAAAAGCTCGCCGTCGCTGATACTTTCATCGGCCAAAAAGACGCCGCCGCCTTTGGTGCCGGTGGCCTCGACGAGCGCCGCCAAGGCCTGATCGAGCATCACCGTCAAATCAGCAGCATCCATGGCTTCGTCGCTGCGATCGATGGGCGAATTCAAAACAGAGGTAAACGCGTAGGCCAGGCGAATTTGCCGCGTGCGCCGTTTGACTTCGCTTTCCAGATCGCGGTTCAGACGCGACAGCGCCGACATGGTTTCACGCAGGCGCTCGGCCATGCGCAGAAAGGATTCGGCAAGCATGCCCAGTTCGTCGGTGCGCGAGACATTGATGCGTGGATGCAAATTGCCGTTGCGAATTTCGTCGGCGCCGCGCACAAGTTCCAAAATCGGGACGCTGATGCGGCCGGCGATAAAGTAGGCGGCGGTTGCCCCCATGGCCAGCAAAAGCAGCCCCAGGCCCACCCCCCAGCGCAATACGTCGCGCAGCCGCTCATTGGCGGTTTCCAGCGACAGGCCGACGCGCGCCACACCTACGACGCGTTCATGGGTCAGTCGATCGCTTGGCGAAACGAATGCCGCCACGCCCGGTCCGCCGCGTTCGCTGATGACGATGGGCGCATACAAATCCAGACAGTTCCATTCTTCGTTGATAAGCGCGTGGTTGTGATTGGCGGCGACGTTTTGAAAAAAGATATCGTTTTTGTTCTTCTGTTTGATCTGCGGATCCCGTCGCGTGGCGCGAAGCATTTCACCAAGCAAGCCAGCCGGCGGATCCGGCGGCGCTTGACCGATCCGGCCGCTCGACTTGATAAGTTCCTTTCCGGAAAGATCGTAGACGGCCACAAAGACGACATCTTTTTGATCGATCACCCGGCGCACCGGATGTTCCAGCAGTACTTTGTCACCGGCAAAGGCACCAAGCTGCGATTGCGTCGCCAGATAACCCAGCAAAAGCTCGGCCCGCTGCTGCCCGTCTTCTTCAATGAAGGCAAGCTGCCGACTGTAATAGATAGCGCCCGAGCCCACCGACATCAGCAGCGAGATGGCCAAAAGCCACAAAAATACCTGCCGAAAGAAACTGGAGCGCTGCCGCATCAGCAGATTGCCCCAACCGCTGATTTCGCCGCTTTGCTCAAGCCCGAGGATCTCGGTCGTTTCCTCGGCTTTGCTCAGATCAGAAGTGTCGGCCGGTTTGACGACCACGCTTTGCGGATGGGCCAGCGGCAGGGTCTCGCGTATCGATAAGTTGTCGCCTTCTAGGCCGGGCGTGGTCCTTGGCTGGGTCGTGGCGGCTGTGGCCAGTTCGGCGGCCGCCGTGCTCAGGGACGCGGCGGCATTTGCCTCTGCTCGCGAAATGGTTGCGAGTTTTAAGGTGCTTTCTTCGGGGACCGGGATTTCGCAGGGCGCTACGGGATCGATCGGTGTGCTGTCAGAAAGCGCTGAGGCCGCGGGCGTGGTCGGTTCTTCTTGAGAGATTGGCGAAGATGTAGACGCGGCACCTGCAGATTCTGCTGCCGGGTCGGCCGGGTTCATCGCTCGATCACCTTCCAGGGGGGAAGCGGGCGCAGCGCCTCGACCGAAATGCCCAAACGCCGGGCCGCCTGGGCGTTGATGACGGTCTCGGGCGTACCCATGGGATGATCGCGGGCCAAATCTGCAATGTGTTCGGGATCATCAAGTAGCTGATTGACTTGCCAAGCCAGGTTGCGTCCGACGGCTTCTAGCGGCCAATCGACGGTTAGAAGCGCTCCGAAGCTGACTTGTTGGCGGGTGGCTGCCACCACCGGCACTTGCCACTGAATCTGCATCTGCAGAACAAATTGCAACACTTGCGTATCGACAAGCTGCGGATCGGCGCCCAGCCACAGCGCGTCGACTGGAGAGCCAGCGGTCTTTCCAGCGGGCTCATCGGGCATCGGTACAAAAAGTGCGCGCAGCGCGCGAATTGCGGCACGGCTGTCGTCGGCCGGCAGATCGACAAGCTCCAGGCCCAAGCTGCGCGCCGCGGCCCGCGCTTGGACCAGCCGATGCGCGCCCCGTTCGCTAGAAATGGCGGCAATTCGTCGCGTGTGCGGACGCAGAGACAAAAGCGCCTTAAAGACCTGTAAAGGCGGGGCGCTGTTGTTGGTGCCAATCAGGCCTGGGGGCGGATCGGGGGCCAGCGCATAGACGATGTGCGCGCGCACGCCAATCATCAGTTCGATGGCCGGCTGGCCCACCGCGACAAGCACGCGCGCGGACTGGACGATCTCACGCGCGCGCGCAATCTCGGTCGGTCCTTCGCCTATATAAATCTGCTGCACGTGAACTCGGCAGCCATCGCTGAAGGCGTCGGCGACTTCTTGCACCGCGCGCACTCCGGCGCTTTTGACCAAAACCACCGGAGGAGGCGCGCGATTGACCGTTCCGCCGCCGTTTTCCACGGGGCCGTCAGGGTACAAAAGCAGCTTGGGAAGCGAGCACAACGCTAGAAGTGTTAGCGCAGGAAGCATACGCGTTTCAGTGAAGGATAAGCCGATCCTCCGAATTCGGGTATAGCACCGAACCTAAGGATGCGCTGTTTTCCTCGGCGGAAATCGTCGGCGGAGCAGAAGCCGCCTGCGCTTCGGCTGTAAGCTGAGCTTCCATCTTGGCCGTTTGTTCGGGCGTGGTGCTTAGACCAAGCCGCGCGCCGCGGCGTAGAAACAAAAATCCCATGACAAGGTTACTGACCGTGGAAATCGCGGTCATCGACAAGCTGTAGGCAAAAGCTGCCGCGTTGCCGCTAGGGCCCGAGCCGGCAAAATCCGCGAAATAGTAAGGCGCCACCATCTGGGTGGTGCCCAGGCCAAAAATGCTGATCGGCAGCGCTCCGACGGCAAATACTACCGGCAGATACAGCATGGCCAGGTAAAAGGGCACCTTGATATGAAAGCAGCGCAGGGCGATAAAATGCCAAATCAAAAGGACTGCCAGGTGCGGCAGCCGAACGAGGAGCGCCCGCAAATGCCCGGACAGGCCGGCGGTGTGCAGCGGCTCCCACAAGTTGCTGATCAGCCGAATCACGCGCTGCCATAGATTGGTCAAAAGCGAATCTTTCGCACTGCCGGCAATCGCAACGGGCGGCACGCGCAAAAAGCGCGGCGGAAAGCGCAAAACCAAGGCATATACGACAAGCCCCAGCGCAAACGGCGTCAGCCAAGGCAACACCGCTCGTCCTTTGGGGCCGCCAAGCAGCGCGCCTCCGGTGGCAAAGATCACAAGCAGGGCCACCCAGATGCCGATAATAAAAAGAATATAGGCGCTGGCCCGCGACAAGGGCACGCGCGCAACTCGGTAAAGAAAGCCGATGATGCCAAGCTGCCCGGCGTGATAGTGGATGACCGCCAGCGTGTAGGTCGCGGCGCGGATGGTGTACAGGTCAAAAAAGCGCAGCCGCAGTCCGAATCCGGCAAAGACATGGTACATGGCGAAGGTGTCGGCGGCGCAGTTCAAAAGCGTCATGCCGGCCGAGACCAAAAGCAGCCAGCCTAGCGAGGCCTGCCGCAAATGCTGCCAGGTTTTGTCCAGATCGGTGCGATGGATGGCATATAAAAGTGCGGCAATCGCGACGGCAATGGGTAAAAGCCGCCCTATGAAACGGCGAAAAGACGCTGACTTCATCGTTAACCTAGTCTAAAGGGTAAGTGGCCAGCCGCTTGTTTATTGCCCCGATTGCGCCTCAGCCACAGCTATTCTTGCATGGGGCGGGAGAGCACGATATTTTCCCGGCGACTTTTGTGCAAGAGAGGCTTTTCGTGGCACCAGCAGATAACGATGAACTAGACCGCGGCGGCGGCGAAACTTCCACCCGAAACAATGGCGCAGAGGGCGAAGCCGATGGCTATAAGCCCACCCGGCGACATACGACGCGCGATGGCGGCAAAAGCAGCCGTACGCCAGCGCGCGCATCCTCTGAGACAAACGACAAAAAAGGCCCGCCTCCATCTGCCTATAGGCGGTTTATGGATGAGCACTGGGAAAGCTGGCTTAGCCAAGTCACTTTCATTGTCGTCCTTGGCGTCGGCGTCATTGGCTACAAGATGGACTATTTGCGCGAGGGGATGGTCGGCTTGGTTTTGGCGGGCGGGCTTCTGGCGTTTGCCATCTACAGCACGGTTGGCTCTGCCTACGATTTAATTGAGAGCAAAAACGGCCGTACGCTGTTTGCGGCGCTGGCCATCGTCTGGGCTGCATCGGTGGGATATCCAACGCTGCGCAAAGCGGTGCCGCGCAAGGTTTTGGCAGAGGCGGTTTTGACCGAGCAAAGCAAGTCGCTGAAGATGCCGATCGGTGAAAATGCCGCCGGTCCGTTCGATGTCACAGTCAGCGGCAGCCTGCGCCCCGAAGCAGGCGGCGATCGCAAAGTCGATTATGCGCTGACGATCGCTGCCGATGGCGGACAAAGCCATGAGCTAGTCGGAGAGTTCAGCGTCAAGACGAACCAAATGCGCACTCGGCGCGGCAGCACGCACTGGACACAGCAAAACAGCCAAATCGAACACCGCCTGCCAAACAACCTGCGCGGCCACGAATTATCGGTGAGCACCGAAGGGGTCGATGAGCTCTTGCAAAGCGGTCTGCACGTGGCCGTCCATCCTCAAAGCTTAAATCCGCTGTGGTTTCTTGTAACTGGCATCCTCGTCGTGTTGGCGATGATTTTCGTCGAGGCGAAAATCGGCGATGCCAAGAATAAGACGCACCTCATTATGGCCTCGGCGGCGACGCTTGTGTTTGCTTGGCACTTCTCGGAAAACGCCACCGCCAACCGGCTGGTCGCGCCGGCGCTGGATTCGCTATTTCTGTCGCTTGTGACCGGCGGAATCGGCGGAACACTGGTCGGTGCGGTGGTACGCCGGGTTAGCGGCCGCGATCGTCTGAAGCCCAAGGCCGGCGATGAACGCTCTACCGACCCAAGCGAAGAGCGCGCAAGCAAAGCCGTCTAAATTCCTGAGCCAACAAGCGTGACGGTCGTCACACGTTTCGCTCCTTCCCCAACGGGCCTTTTGCATCTGGGCCACGCCTACTCGGCGCGGTGCGGATTTGAGGCGGCGCGAAAGGCCGGGGGCCGCTTTCTTTTGCGCCTGGAAGACATCGACCAAACCCGTTGCCGGCGCGAATTTGCGCTGGCCCTGTTTGACGATCTGCGCTTTTTGGGGCTGCAATGGGACGGTGAGGTGCGCTGGCAAAGCGAACACTTGGATGTTTACGCGGCGCACCTAGAAAAACTTTCGGCGCTGGGGCTGCTTTATCCCTGCTTTTGTACACGCGCGGAAATCGCGGCCGAGGTGGCCGCTGCG
Organism: uncultured Myxococcales bacterium; assembly: GCA_964460115.1. GTDB lineage: Bacteria > Myxococcota_A > Polyangia > Palsa-1104 > JAEUJZ01 > JAEUJZ01. The sequence goes on along the minus strand of CAYWPR010000001.1, from coordinate 123,310 downwards.
CAAGGCGCCCCGCACGATCTGCCTTTGGGCGGCCTTCCTGCCGAGCTGGGGGCGATTTATCCAGGGACTTGTAGACGGCGCAGTGCCGCCGAGCGCGCCGAGCGCATAGCCGCCGGTCATGGGTATGCGCTGCGTTTGGATGTACAGCAGGCTTTGAATTATGTAGAGCGAGTTGCGCCAAACCGCGGACCGCTGAGCTTTTTCGATCACGGTCATGGCCAAGTCTTCTTGCAACCGCTTCTGCTGGGCGATGTGGTCCTTGGCCGCAAAGAAGTGCGCACCAGTTATCATTTGGCGGTCACGGTCGATGACCACCTGCAAGGAGTCAACCTGGTGACGCGCGGCGAAGATCTTTTTTACGCCACGCACATCCATCGTCTGCTTCAGGCCGTGTTTGGATATGGCACGCCCGAATATGCACATCATCGTTTGCTAACCACGCCGGACGGCGTTCGTCTGGCCAAGCGGCATGGCGCGCCGACTTTATCCTCCTTGCGAAAAGCCGGTCACAGCGCCGCCGAAATCTGGCAACTCGTCGGCCTTGCGCCCCTTCTCTAATGCTGTTTTGGGGCTTGCTCTTACCCGGGCAGACCGACTAGACTGCCGCATGTTTTGCCACTGTAGCTCAGCGGTAGAGCAGCGGTTTCGTAAACCGCAGGTCCTGGGTTCAAGTCCCAGCAGTGGCTCAAGTTTTTGCAGTTTGCGACGGTGGGGGCTGGCAATTTTGGCGGTAGTGGCTGCCGTGTCAGGCGGTTGCGGCAGCTCGGCGAATACCGGAGATTTGGGCAAAGCGGTATTTAACGTCAGCAATTGCGGGGGCGCGCTTTCGGATATAGGCGGCTGTGATCTAAAGCGGCTTTTCGCGGTAGATGGCCTTGTCGATGTTCGCGCCAGCCGCTCGAGCAACAATGTGCCCTTGCTTGTGCGCAGCGATCAGCCGGACGTGCTGGAAGTGCAGGATGCGGGCAACGGCTTATACAGACTGCTGGCGCATTTAGATGGTCAGGTGGTTTTGACCGCCTACGATTCCAGCGGTGATGTGGACCATTTGAAAATTACGACGGCGGATATTTCGCAAATCGCCTACAACACGATATCGATGGGCTTTGGCACTTTTTTGCTACAGCCAAACGGCGATATCGATGGGTATTTCACGCTGGCCAGCGGAGTGACAAACTTCACCCTGCTATTTTTGCAGGTCGATGAAGGGGCACACCCGATGATTGGGCGCGACACCTTTAACTATGAGCTTTCGCCCGGGCTCAGCTTTCAATCGGGCAAAGATTCGCCGCATGCGTTGCAGTTTGATTTGGTGCGGCCGCAGCCCGGCAATTATCAGTTGCTGATTCGTGCCAAAGCCGGGCCGGGCCGCTTCAAGATGCAGATTACGGCGAATTGAGCTCTGAGCTCGGCGGGACTAGAGACGGGACCTGGGCTCCAGAGTGGTGCGCCGCAGTCAGTGCAGGCGTTGGCGCCGAGGCTTCAGAAGCTGCGGGCGCAGCATTTTCAGCCGCATGATTCTCCGGTTTGCTGCCCCCGATGACTCGCACGATGAAGTGCCCCAGCCCGTCGAGGTAGGTGTATACCACCGGCACCACGACCAGGGTCAAAAGCGTCGAGCTGATGAGTCCTCCGATGACCGCGCGGGCCATGGGCGAGCGAAATTCCGATCCCTCGCCCAGGGCCATGCCGAGCGGCAACATGCCAAAGACCATGGCCAAAGTGGTCATGACGATGGGTCGCAGACGAATTTCGCCGGCGGTAATCAGCGCGTCGGCGCGGCTCATCCCTTCGGCCCGGCGCTGGTTGGCGTTGTCGATGAGCAAGATGGCGTTTTTGGTCACAAGGCCCATAAGCATGATGACGCCGATCATGCTCATGATGTTCATATTGCCGCGCGTCGCGAGCATCGCCAAAAAGACGCCGATCATCGACAGCGGCAGCGACAGCATGATGGCCAAGGGCTGCAGAAAACTTTCAAACTGCGAGGCCAGCACCAAGTAGATGAAAACGATGGCCAAAAGCAGCGTCTCTAGAACGTAGCCAACCGTTTCTTTCAGATCCTTGGTTTGACCGCCCATGTCCACGCTGTAGCCGGCGGGCATCTCAAGTTTGTCGACGCCGCGTTTGATGTCGGTGCTGACGTCACCGAGCGGCCGACCTTCAATGCCGCCGGTGATGCGAACCTCACGCGATAGATCGATGCGATTGATTTTGGACGGGCCGACGCCGGCCAAAAGGTCGGCCACCTGATCCACGGCGACCAAGTTGCGGGTGCCATCGGGGCGCGTCGCGCCGGGCACAAAAAGCCGTGCGATGTCTTTTTTAGACGCTCGACCCGAGTTAGGCAGGCGAACTCGAATGTCATAAGTGCGGGCGTTTTTGTCTTCAAAGTTTCCCGCGACTTCGCCGGCGACTAGGGCCCGCAAAGTCGTCGCCACTTCCGAGACGTTGACGCCAAGGTCGGCTGCACGCTGCCGGTCGATGCGCAGGCGTATCTCGGGTTTGGTATTTTCCTGACTGATTTGTACGTCGGTCGCGCCGGGGGTAGCGGCGACGATGGCCAACACCTTTTTGGCCATCACATCAAGCTGCTTTAAGTTGGTGCCTTTGACACTGATTTGCAGCGGCGATTGTGGACCGCCGATGCCGCCGGCATCGACCACCGCCGCTACCACATCGACGATTTGGCTGACGCGCTCGCGAATTTCGGGACGAATTTTGAAGATCGAGCGCAAGCGTTTTTGCCGCCCCGCCAGCTTGACGAAGATTTGTCCTTCGGTGACCGTTCCGGTGGCCCCGGCGCCGATGGTGGTGTAGGTGTAGGCGACATCCGGATCTTGGTGAATGGCGCGCAGCATTTCGTTGGCTTTGCCTTCGCTGTAGTTTAGCGAGCTGCCGACGGGAGTTCGCAGCATCACGATGAATTCGCCGCGGTCTATATCGGGAAAGAAGGCAAAACCGATGAGGGGTCCAAGCGCCATGGTGCCGACGAATACGACAATGGTCAGCGCGATGGTGGCCAGCCGGTGGCGCAATGCCCAGGCGATAAGATGGCGGTAACCGCGCGCCATGGCATCAAAGCCGCGATTAAAGCCGCCGATGATGCGCATGATGATATTGCGTTTGCCATGGTGGTGCGGTTCGGGCCACACCGACGACATCATCGGATCCAAGGTGAACGATACGAACAGCGACAGAAGCACGGCGACTGAGATGGTGATTCCGAATTGAAAGAAGAATCGCCCGACGATGCCGCCCATAAACGCGACCGGAACGAACACGGCGACGACCGACAGCGTAGTGGCCAAGACGGCCAGTCCGATTTCGCTAGTTCCTTCGCGGGCGGCGCGCACATGGTCTTTGCCCATCTCGGCGTGGCGGACAATGTTTTCGCGCACGACGATGGCGTCATCGATCAAAAGTCCGATGGCCAGGGTCAGCGCCATCAGCGTCAACTGATTGAGCGTGAAGCCGGCTGCCCAGACGGCCGTAAAGGCCCCGATGACTGAGATGGGCAGGGTCAGACCGGTGATGACCGTGGAACGCCAGCTTTGCAGGAATAGAAAAACGATAAAAACCGTCAAGATGGCGCCCAGAATCAGGTCTTCCTCGACTTGTTTGATACTGGCGCGAATAAAGATCGAGTTGTTGATGACGATGTCGAGTTTGGTGCCGGGGGGCAAAGTTTGGCGGATGTCGTCCAAACGTGCGGCTACGGCATCGGCCACATCGACGGTGTTTTGGCCCGACTGCTTGCGAATTTCCAGGGCCACGGTCTGCTGAACGTTAAAATCTGGATTTTGGCCGTTGCTTTGGGCCAGGCCGTGGGCAACAAGGGAAACGCTGCGCTTTTCTTCGACGCCATCGCGAATCTTGGCCACTTCGCCAAGCCGAATGACCGCGCCGCCGGGAATGCGCAGCGGCAATTCGGTAAAGTCCCGCACGTCGCGGACGCGGCCGGCAACGCGCAGCAAAGTTTCCTGCGCACCGCGCTCGATGCGCCCGGCCGGCAAGTCGAGGTTGCTCGACTTTAGGGCGTTGATGATGTCGGTCGGTAAAAGATTGCGAGCATCCAGCCGCGCCGGATCCAAAAGCACTTCGATCTCGCGCTTGCTGCCGCCGACGAGCGTCACCTTGCCAACGCCAGGCACGTTTTCCAGTTTTTTGCGAATGTCATCGTCGGCAAGCTCGGTCAGATCGCGCAGCGACATACTGTCTGCGGACAAGGCCAATGACAAAATGGGCCGATCGCCAGGATCCAGGCGCTCGATCAGCGGATCTTTGGCGTCGGTCGGCAGGTCGGCGCGCAATCGTGACAGTTTTTCGCGGACGTCGTTGGCCGCGTCGTTGATTTTTACATTGAGGTGAAATAGGACGACGACGCTCGAAACGCCCTCTAGCGACTGCGACTGGATTTGCTTGACGCCCGGGACGGTATTGAGCGCTTCTTCGATCTTTTTAGAGATGTCGGTCTCGACAGATTCCGGACCGGCACCGGGCCAAGTGGTGGTTACGGTGACCACCGGCAGATCGACGTTGGGAAATTCATCGACGCTGAGGCGACGCAGTGCGAAAAGTCCAAGCACGACGAAGCCGAGCATCACCATGGTGATAAAGACCGGCCGACGTATCGATAGATCAGATAACAGCACGAAAAATCCTCCTGACCTCGCGGTGTAGGAGCAGCGAAAAGTCTATTTGGTTGTGTCCGCCGAAGCAGCTTCTAGCACGTTCACCTTCTGGCCCGGTTTGAGTCCGCTTGGTGAACTGATTAGCACCTGATCTCCGGCCTGTACGCCTTCCAGCACTTCGACGAGATCTCCATCAGATAGGCCGGTGCGTACCACCAGTTTTTCGACGGCGCCGTTGCGTGCGCGCCACAGCACGCTTTGCTTCTCTGCCGTATCGCTTGAATCGCTGTCGTCTTCATTGTCCATGGCTGCTTCTTGGCGCAAAGACATCGTGGGAACGCCGATGCCTTTGCGTTCGCCACCAACGGTGACGTAACCGGTGGCGTACATGCCGCCCTTGAGGACACCATCGGGGTTGGGAATGCGAATGCGCAGACGAATGGTGCGAGTTCGGGGATCAACCGTCGGGTTGACGGCGATGACCTCGCCGCTAAGTACGCGCGGGGCCGGCGTTTTGACCTGAAATTCGACCTTGGCCCCTTTGATGAGTCCGCCCGCCAAGTCAGCGGCCACTGACGCCAAAAGCTCCATCGCAGAATTGTCGACGATGGTGACGATGTCGCGGTTTTTCATCGTATCGACGTACTCGTGCAGCGATACGCCGCGGCGGCTGATCACGCCGGTAATCGGCGCTACATAGCGAGTTTCGCCGACTGCATTGCGCGACAAATCACGCGAGGCGCGCGCCTGCTCAAGCTGCGCCTGCGCGCTTTGCACTCCGACCGTGGCCAGCTTGACGGCGCTGCGCGTGTCATCAAGAGTCTTCTGATCGCCGGCGCCTTTTTCGCTGAGCATCTCGACGCGCTTCAGGTCGTTTTTGAGCCGCTCCAGATCAGCGTGGGCGCGCGCCAGTTGGGCCTCGGCAACCGCTACCGTAGCGGCGCTGCTACGCAGCTGGGCGTTCTGATTGGTGGCTTCGATCTTGGCGATGAGCGCCCCTTTTTTGACATAGTCGCCCTCATCGAAATTTAAAAGGACGACGTTGCCGCCGATGCGCGACTTCAGGGTGACTTCTTGTACGGGCTTAAGCTCGCCCGTAATCGGCAGGCGCCCGCTGAAAGTATGCTGCACCGCGCGAGTTACCTCGACGCGAGCAATTTCGACGGGTTTGGGAATGGCTGCAGGCGGCTTTTCCTGCGCTTGCTTGTCATGGTGGCATCCGGCGCTGACCATGGTGCCCACGGCCAGCGCCAGTACAGCATCAGCGAAAAGTGGAAAACGAAAGTATGTCATCCTGATCATGATTCTCCCCCCTCTATTGACAGGCCGGCTGGCTGTGTAGGCTGAGGGGTTATAGTAGGCGGCAAAAAGCCGCGCAATACAGTACGAGCCAAGCGCTGCCCAAGTCCCACGGCCAGCGGCTCCTTTTCGGGGATCCGCAAATGGCGAATGATCGAGTGCTGTACGGCGCCAAGCAGCAGCCGCTCTAAGTCACTGGGATCGCCGCAAAGCTCGCCGCGTACAATGCCCGCATGGCCTATATAGTGGATGAGTTGCGGAGTCATCTGCTCCATCTCTTGCGTGCTGGCCGGCGGACGATCGCCATCGGGCGCAAAGATATGCGCCAAAAAAAAGCGCATCGGTTCGCGGTTGTCACGAGCCAGCGCAATCAGCGTTTCGGCCAGGGCTCCAAGTAGCTTTTCGCAAGAGACATCAGCAGGCAGTTGGCCAATGCCGCTTGTCAGATCGTCTAAGGGCAGGCCGGCATCGCGTAGAGCCTGCGTCAAAAAGGCGCGCAGCCTGTGCAGACTTTCGCTGCACAGCGACTGGTAAAGACCGGCTTTGCTGCCAAAGTAGTAATAAAGTATCGATTTCTGCACTTCGGCCGCCTCGGCAATATCCTGTACCGAGGTACACGAATAGCCCTTCTGCCCAAACAGGCGAAACGCGGCGCGAGCGATGCGCTGTCGCGCTTCCTGAGGAGGGGAGGTCTCCACCGCTGTAGGTCGCGATTGCGACATTTGATAGCCAAATTTAACGACCGTTCAATAAAGCGCCAGCATTTTTTGGAAACCGCGCAGAAACCTAATCGTTCTCAGATGTTGCACGGTGCGAAAACTCACCATGCCATGGCTGCCCTGCCGAACCCTTGCAATTCCACCCCCAAAAACGAAAAACCCCGCCGGGTTTCCCGACGGGGTTTTAAGTGGAGCTGACGAGAGTCGAACTCGTGGCCTCTTGAATGCCATCTGTTGTTGGGACGACTTTCTCGAGGGTGCGCAAAACTCAGCGTTGCACAGTGGCTACGTGTCACCGACGGAAACTAAGCACCAAAATTGTTGTGCAACGCATTAGTATCTAGGTCGGCAGATATCGATACCACCGGGCTTGTAGGGGCTATAGGGGCTATGAATCATAGGGTCCTAAGAAGCGCTCGCCATTGAAGTGGATCAGGTGCGACGGGTTATCAGCGCACCAGACCTCAGTCTCCCAGGCGATTTCGCCGAGGTATTTCGACATCACGGCACGGCTCGGGAAGGCGGTCACAAAGACAAGACCAACCTTGCAAGCCTTGAACAATCGCTTGAGTTCATCCCGGCGCTTGCCATCGACCGGACCGTGGCTAGTGACTGCCTCACACAATAGGAGCCAGCCCTTTTCCGATTGGTAGATCACGGCATCCGGCATCTTGCCGTGGGTGTCCACCGTAACGCCAAGCTCGGCCAGCGCTGCTTTGTCGAAGTAGCCCCACTTTTCACCCGTATCGCCGGCATAAATCAAGCGTCCGCCGGGTGCATAGTGCGCGCCGAAGACCTCAACGATCTGACGAATGAGCTCGCTATGCTCACCAGGTGATAGGTGAACGGTCTGCCCGTCGGCGCATTTTAAAGGGATGTGCTTCATAGCGCGCGCCGCGGAATACTTCTCAGCGAGGCTAAGTCCCTGCTTCCGGAACAGCATGAGCGCCGATTGCCAACCCTTCGTTCCGAAGGTGCGAACAAGTGCCAACGCCTCCGGGGAGATCTGATAGACAGCGTTCGGCGAGTTCACTGCACGGCCCGGATTATCCGGGTTATAAAGTGCGATGCCAGCGTCGCAAAATTGGTGCATTGTCTGGCGTCGGATCGTCTCGCGCGTATTGGGCGCATAGGGCTTTTCCATGTAGTGCTGGGACGCGAAGTCCATGATCGGTGTGATACCGATGAGCTGCGCGTCAGCCGCCGACCATTTCATTTTTGGCGTTATGCCTGCGATGGCTAGTAAGCAGAGGGCCGAGCGCTCATTTTGCTGCGCCCGGGGCATGCCCATCTGAGTCAGCATGCTGAGCGCTTCTTGTACTCTCTTATGCAAGAGCGTTTCTCCCCATCTTTTCGAGTTTCGCCAGGCTCGGATACCGCAGACGCCGCAGATCGGTCGCATTGACCTGCGTGTGCCCGCTGAAGGTGCGAAAGTAGTCATCTACCTCTTGCGAATTCAAGTAGGCCGCGAGGCCGCGGGCGATAGCCGTAGGCAGCCCATGCCGATCCTTATGGATGATGTTGAGGTGGTTTTCAAAGCCCACCATCTCATCTGAAAGAGCGCCTTCGTCGAGCAGGTAGGCTACGACTCGCCGCTTTTCTTCTTTTGAACTGAAGCGACGAAGAACTACGTAACAGCCCGTCGGCATAAGCCACCGCTCTGTCTGTTCATTTCTGACGATGGCATTGGGCTTGCGACCCTGACGGGGCCAGTCAATGCGACCGTTTACAAAATGCGAGGCGTAAAGCAAGGGTACTGTGCCCTTCTCAGGCATCGCCCGCACATGATCCCTTAGCCGGAAGTCCACTACCGGGCCAGTGCAGACATCCAAGCCCAGCTCACGAAGGGTAGAGCCCGGCAGAATATTGGTTTCAGGAGTATCCGTCGCCGGAACATGGATGAAGAGTTCATCATCGCCTGGCTGAACTATCTCCGAGAAAGCGCACGTCCGATGCTGAGTATCAGTGAAGTGCTGGTCATATGAGGCCGACACTTGAACCGCTCCCTGCTTGCCTCCTACTACAAAGCGGAGGATGACATTTTCTTGCAGCACCTTATCGTCCGAGAAAGCCTGATCGCGACTGTCGAAGACATGGATGTGTGTAATGGCGACGCGATCTAAGAGCCAGTATCGAAACGGCTTGAAGTATTGGCCGTTCATGAAGCTGCGGGGAATGATGGCCACGACCTGGGCTGACGGTGCGCATAGGGCGATCGTACAAGCCAGAAAGCAGGTGTAGAGGTTGCTTGTTTCGAGCCCGAGCTTTCGCACAAGCAGACGAGGTGATGAGGCAGTATTTATTTTCTTGTAGGGTGGATTGAGAATCGCATGCGTGAAGCCCGGCTTGTCTCCGGCCAGCAGGAGCCGAAGGGTATGCTCGATAAAGTCTCGGTTCTCGATGGTAGCTTCGACATTGGGCAACGCCGCTACCGTCTCTTTCAGACCTTGCTGGAAGCCCGGTTCTAGCTCGTAACAAGTCGCCATGAGGCTGCGACCTGCGGCCCTTTGGGAAACCGCGGCAGTCAACAAACCGATGCCAGCACCGGGGTCGAGCAGATGAATCTTCCCAGCGGAGGTGAATTCCAGCAGCGATGCCATGTACTGAGCGACAGGCGCCGGTGTAAAAAATTGCCCAAAGGTAGAACGGTGCTTGCGATCAAGCCCCTCAGTAGCGCGAATGCGGCGATTTTCGAGTAATTCTGAGACGGTATCCATGGGCGCGGAACTTTAGTCCACCTGATGGCCGATGGAAAGGGATGGACTACATGGCGCCGCCGGTCCTGGGGCGCAGGGTGCTCTACGCCATGATTGAACCTTGCAGTCGGTAGGGACCTGGGCAACAGTCCATCACTGAACGGACACAAGCGAAAGGATGCCCTTGCAAAGTAACCCCTGCCATCTCAGGCCGCAGCTTTCGCACCGAAGTTCGCGGGCAACGATAGGCAGGCAACAAAATCAGCGCGCGCAGCACCAAAACCGCACTACGCCGCGCATGATCGTCGCCGCGGATCGGCGCATCGCTGCGCTCGACATGCGGCGCCAGGGCATGACTTACCGCCAGATTGCCCAAGCGCTCGGCCTGGCCAACCCTGGCAACGCGCACAGGATGGTTAGCGACGAGCTGGCCTTGATTCGAGAGCGCTACAGGGAAACGAGCGCCGAGATGTTCCAGCTGGAGCTTGAACGGCTGGATCTGCTGTGGCAGGCGCTAATGCCCGCCGTAGAGGCGGGCAACACACGGGCCGCTATGGCATGCGTTGCCATCAGCAAGCGGCGCTGTGCGCTGCTCGGACTCGACAAGACGCATCCGGTCGAGCGTCCGATCGGGAAAAGCTACATAGTGCTTGATGCATCCCCCAACCGCCCAGCTATGCCAGAAAACGGCTACGAGGGGCGCTCAGCGCCAGCAACGAACTAGCGGCCCCCACCTCCCTTACAACTCGACCCAGGACAGCCGAGCATGCGCAGACCCAAACTGACACCAGAGCAAGAGGGCGAAGTGTACCGCCGGGCGAAAGCTGGCGCGCGCTATGCGGACATTCAGGCTTGGCTCGCCTCGCAGGGGACCAGCTTGGCCAAGTCGAGCATCAGCGAGCTGCGCTTGCGGGTAGAGCGGCGGGCGCTGGTGCAGCCGCCCCCGGATCTGCCAGACGAGTATATCGACCCGCGCACAGGCGCCCGCGTCGAAGTGAGCGATGACATGATCCTGGCCTACGTCCAGCGCTCCATTTTCGCCGAAGTTTTCGCCCATAGGGCAACCCCGGCGCAGCAACGATCTGCGGCCAGAATCGTCCTTCGCACGATGTCAACGCGGAGAAAATTGCGCACGCCGATTCTGTCACACCGACGGTAGGCAAATATAGACGAATCCGAACGTTTCCGAACAGCCGCCAAAGGTCCGATCTGCTCGCTTGCTCTGGTGCGTGGAGTTCATGGTATTGACGGTCCATGGATGAGTTCGTCAATCTTCCCCCCGCCCTCCAGCAGGCTGTGAACCATTACGAATGGGCCATCAATGGGCCGGCGATGGCACCGCTGCTATGCGAGCAGATCGCCAACCTGAAAGCCGCCAGCGCGGCACTACGGGCCTTGATCAGCGCGGCCGAAGAGTGGAGTGGTCCTGTCGTATTGCCGTCCATGCTGGAGCAGCGCCATGGAGCCTTGCTGACCGCTCATCAAACAACCTGGACCAAAGCCTGTCTTCTTCAGCTGCGGAGCAGGGTTGTTGAGCCGCTACGGAGTATGCTTAACGATGTCTGGAATAAAGTATTTTTGCAGGTTCTTATCGATAGAGGTGACCGGGGCGCTTCGATTCATGAATTTAGACATATCAAGTGGATACGAATCTTTGGCAGCTCGCGACCGATTGTATTGCCAGAGAGCACGATGGTTACAGATAAGATCACGGCGGCCTGCTGTGTCGTTTCCACTCGGGCGGGTGAGTCTTCAGACAGCGCGAGCGTGCCCCTTGAAACTACGATTCTCGTCTGTGACGCCATACTTCGATATCAGGCGGCCCGCCAGGAAGGCCGTCCTATCGATGATTCCGAGGCGCAACGGACTATCTACAGTTATGGCCCGATTGGTAAAAATGACCGCGAGCTAAACCTTGATGCTATGAGGGATTCTGCAGCTTCAATCGACTATATAATCAAGCTGATGACTTTTTCCTCAAATTCATTTAGGAGGAAACCCATATCCGACATGAGCTATGTATACGAATATCTCGATAAAGAGAACATTCGTACCAACGAATTCCATAAGGCTATAAGCCAAGTGCGGCGGGTCGAGCGGCACGCGATTGAAATGGGCCGCAGCAGACACCGGAGGCAGAAAACGGCCGCTGATGCCATGCAGCCAGCCCAGCGCACAACGCGCACAAAGACGAAAGCCAAACCCTCCCGCGCCCGCCAAAAAGCGTCCCTGCCAGAGTAGGCGCGGCTTTAGATCTCGACGGGAAGAAAGCACCCCATACTTGCTTCGTGCTGTCCACTCACAAATGCAGGGGATGGCTTCTGGCTTTGTGAGCGGACGCTTGCCGCAGGGCTCGGCAGGCTTGTGTCATGCCGCTGACGCAAGACCGTAACGACTCCGAACAAATCACTTTCAACCGTCGCCGCTTTCACGCCGCTCGAGAATTGCGCGGGCTCACCATGGAAGGGATGGCGCGCACCTGCGAAGTGAGCGCCCGTCATCTCTGGTATGTGGTGACCGGACAGCGGAAGGCATCTGCCGGGGTGCTGGCCAAGCTGCGCGATCTTCTGGGTGAGCCTGGCTGGCTATTTGCCACCGGCCAAACGGAAACGCTGGCCGATCAAGAGGGCAGCCGTGCCGCGTGAAGCTGAGCGCTTGACCGATGGCCTGCTGCGCCAGCTTCGGCCAGTTCTCGTGGCGATGGTAGACGCAGCGCTGAGCGATGCTGAACCCCAGCTCGCCGACTCTGGCGCTGATGAAGCGGCCTACGTCGAGCGCAGTGCGTCGGCCCAGCTCGCGCGCTACCGCACCAAGAGCAGCCCGACGGCTGGCCAGAGACGGACTGCCAAGCGCTAGATAAACGAAGCGCCCGGACTGTCGCAAGCAGCCGAGCGCTTCTTGATGCTCACACCGGGAGTATGAGCGATGAGTAACATAGTTCCCGACGCTGACATGATCAAGCGCAGCGTCGCCGATGTTTGGGCAGTGCTGCATGCCCTGGGGTTGGCTGATGGAGCCAAGCGGCAAGCGCGCGGTGCTCTGGTCCGCTGCCCCTGGCATCCCGACCGCCAGCCTTCCTGCTCTGTGCGCTGCCTGGATAACGGGATCGTAGCCAACTGCTTTGCATGTGGTGCCGGCGGCGACCTGTTCGACTTGATCGCTGCTACTCGTGGGCTGGATATCCGTCGAGATTTCCCGGCGATCATAACGGAAGCGGCCCAGCTCGCTGGCGCTGCAACACTGCCGCGCAGTCGCCCGCCGCGCTCGCCGCTGCCCGCGCCCCGCCGCCCGCCGCTCAATGCTGTGGCTTCGCTGTGGGCTCGCTGCGTTCCGGTCTGTGAAAATCCTGCACTGAGCTTAGCGCTGTGCCGGCGAGCACTTGACCCCGCGACGATTACCGATCGGGACTTGGCACGATGTCTGCCGCCTGCAGGGCCGATGCCAAGCTGGGCACGATGTGACGGACAGAGCTGGCGCGACTCGGGGCACCTGTTGTGCGTGCCGCTCTGGGATGCTGGGGGCACCCTGGCCGCGGTGCATGCGCGCAGCCTGGACCCGAACGCCGAGCACAAAGGCTTGTCCCCCGCCGGCCATAGTAGCGCCGGGCTGATCCTGGCCGATTCCTTCGCTCGGGAAGTGCTGGCCCGTGGAATTCCAGCTTGGTGGCACCACTCCCAGCCTCCGACGTTTCTGATCTGCGAAGGGGTGCCGGACTTCCTGACGAATGCCACGCACTACGGCGAGTGCGAGTGTGCCCCGGCTGTCTTGGGAGTCCTGAGCGGCGCATGGTCTGCGGAAGTAGCGGCACGGATTCCAAGCGGCTGCCGCGTCATCGTCCGCACGCACAACGACACGGCCGGCAGGAAGTACCGCCGAGACGTGGCCGAGTCGCTGTGCGAGCGCTGCGCTGTGGAGGTGTTCAGCCATGGCTAAGCCCCCCGATGACAACGATCTGAAGCAAGCGCAGGGCGGTGCCTACGATCCGACAGCTGGCACAGCCCCCTATGTTGCCGACCCTGGCGAATCCGCTCCCAGAGCAGTGAAACCGGGCAAGCGACGGCCAAAGCGGGAACGGCTGGGCTCACAGGCCAAGCGACTTATGGACCTGGCCGAGTCGCATGGAGTCGAGCTGTTCCGCTCGGGGGGCGCTACTTATGCTGCGGTAGATATCGGACCCCGCCGGGCTACGCTGCGCATACAGGCCCCAGACTTTGGGGCGCTCCTGTTGCGCTGGCTGTATGAGGCGCAGCAAACCACCGCCAGCCCGCAGACTGTTTCCCAGGTACAGGCGACGCTGTCCGCCCGTGCGACGTTCGATGGAGACACCCAGGCCGTGTGCGTCCGGGTCGGCTGCGCGGGCGCTGCGCTGTATCTCGACTTGGGAGACCCAAGCGGGCGCGCGATCGAGACCACAGCCAGCGGCTGGCGCATTATCGAGCGGCCCCCCATCCATTTCCTGCGCCCGCCGGGCATGCTGCCGCTACCTGAGCCAGCGCGCGGGGGCAACCTGGCCGAGCTGTTCCAGTTCATCAACATGCCCGCCGAAGGGCACCCGCTCTTACTCGGCTGGCTCGTCGCAGCGCTCCGCCCTGACGGTCCCTTTCCTGTGCTTGCCGTCCATGGCGAACAGGGCAGCGGTAAATCCACAGCATGCCGAATGCTGCGGGCGCTGATTGATCCGCATGAGGCTGACCTGCGCGGCCCCCCTTCCGACCCGCGCACCCTGTTTGTCTCGGCCCGGCACACGTGGATCCTGGGTTACGACAACCTGTCGACGCTGCCGCGCTGGCTGTCCGATGCCCTGTGCTGCGTCGCCACCGGAGGCGCCTACAGCGATCGGCAGCTGTACACCAACGACGGGGAGATGCTGTTCAAGGCCAAGCAGCCTCTTCTGATCAACGGCATCGAAGAGGTAGCGACGCGCGCAGACCTGCTGGAGCGCTGCATTGTCCTCTACCTTACCGCCATCCCCGAAGATCGCCGCCGTCCAGAAGATGAGCTGTGGCCGATGTTCTACGCGGCCCGTCCGCGGCTGCTCGGGGCGCTGCTCGATGCGGTCGCCTGCGCCCTGCGCCAGCTGCCGCATGTGCAGCTCGAGCGCGCGCCCCGCATGGCTGACTTTGCCAAGTGGGCCACCGCTGCCGAACCTGCATTGGGACTGCCTGCCGGCGGGTTCCTGGCTGCATATTTCGCCAACCTGCAAGCCGCTGCTGACCTGCCCCTAGAATCTTCGGCCATCGCTGCACCGCTGCGCGCATTTCTCGACAAGCAGCCGCCAGAGCTCGGTGAAAGCGCCCCCGGCTGGACCGGGACGGCTACGCAGCTACTCGGCCAGCTCCGAGCGGATGCGACTCCCGATCAAATCAAGCAGCCCGACTGGCCGCGCAATGGGCAATCGCTATCCGGTCAGCTCCGACGCTTGGCGCCCAACCTTCGCCATAAAGGGATCCGTGTCAGCTTCTCACGGGCTGCAGACGGCAAGCGCTCGCGAACCATCAGCCTACAGGGCGAACCATGCTAAAGGCTGCTTTGCGCCCGTCCAGATCGTCCACATCGTCCAGTGGTGAGCGCCGACCGTCGGCGCCTGGCCGCTGGCGATGGACGATGCCTGGACAAGGTCGGGACGATCTCCCTGGGCTGCCTGACCGCGTCCGATCTCGTCGAGCTAGGACGATGTGGACGCTCTGGACGATGGCCCAGCAGACTTTCCAGCCTGTCGCAGCTGCGCAGCTGTCCGAGCTGCCCGCCGTCTTGGTGCTAGCTCCCGAGGCTCTACCCCGTAAGCCAGCCAGGCCGGCGAGATACGAAGCGCCTTCGCCAGCCGCTCGACGGTATCGACCCCACTTTGGCCGCCGTTCTCGATCTTGGCGACACTGCCGGGGTTCAGCTCAGCCAAGCGTGCAAGGTCGGTGCGCGTATACCCTCGCTCGGTGCGTGCTGAGCGCAAGCGCTCGGCCAGCCCATCGCATGCTGCAGCTGCGCTCGGGCTGGTCTTCTCGCCAAGTCCGTAGGCCAACCAGCCAGCCGACAAACCGAGCGCCCCGGCCAGCCGCAAGATGGTTCCAACCGTGGACACACGCTGGTCTGTCTCGACGTAGAGCACCGTTGCCTCTGAAACCTGCGCTGCTTGCGCCAGAGCCATGCGTGTCAGGCCAGCCTTTTTGCGAACGTTCCGCAGACGGAAGTCTAGGCCCCAGTGCCGAGGGTTTGGTGATCCACGAACCACTTGCACCGAGTAGCACGCTCCGTCTCCTGCCCAAAATTGAGACATCAACAGACGATTATCCCTCGCTTGGTGTTGCACAAAGGTAAAGGACCTTGTATCTCTACCCCTTGAGCCCGGCCACGTCGGGCCACAGAAGACAGAACGGGACCGCCGGCGCGAACCGGCGGCCCCCTAGCCCGCGTCGGATCTGCCTGGCAGCCGATATCCGACGCGAACCGGAGGGGATTATGCCCTGTCACTCACGTAGTGCAAGCCCACCTAGAAAGCGTCGCATTCCATCTCTCTCGCGTCTGTCGCGACTGGTGCCGCTACCAGTAAAGGCAGTGGCAACGCGGGACTTTACCTCTGAAACTGCGGAAAAAATTCGCACCATCATCCTGCGTTTCCATACCGGGCGCTGGCCGCTGTTCCGCTGTCATGCCCTGCGCGGAGTCGGCAACGTGATCTATGAACTTGCCGAATGGCGCCCCTATCGCACCGACGGCAGAGAACCAAAGTATTCAGTAGTGACCTGGACGCTGACCGAGATCGGGCTGTCCTGGCGCGACTACCCCAGCTTGACCGCGGCCCGCCAAGCGTTCACCGAGCTGGTAAACGCTGCCGGACCTACTGCGCCTAGCTCGATGCAAGGGGGCGCGGCATGAGCGGAACCACAGAGCAACCCCAGATCCGCGTGCTCGGCCCGTACCTATTCCGCAATCAGTACCGCTGCGCCATCCGCAACGGTCAGCGCAAAATCTATCTATCTCCCGAGAAGACCCCCGAGCGGGCTATCGCTGTCGCCGAGCGCTTCGTTTCAGAGCTGACCGCCAGCCAGCCGCTTACCATCGGCCAAGCTATCGAGCGCTACGCAGAGCACCTGCGGCAAAAGGGCAACAAGCCCGCGTCTTACGAGGGTACGCCGCTGCGCCTGCGCCTGTTCTTTGCGCCCGCGCTCGGGCAAGCAGTCGCGGTTCTGACCGAGCGCCGCTGCGCAGCCCTGTACGAGCGCCTGCGCGAAAAGCCCAGCCAGCGCAGCGGCAAGCCCGTCGCTGTCGCGACCCATCAAGCCTACTTGGCGGACGCGCGCTCGTTTGGCCGCTGGCTCGTAGAAATAAAGCACCTACGCATCAGCCCGCTTGAGAAGATCAAAGGCATCGGGCGCCGTCACAGGGGCAAGCCGCAGCTGCGCCTGGACGAGGCCCGCCGCTGGCTGCGCGTAGCTGACGAGCTGGCAACAGAGGGCGAAGCGGGCGCAATGGCCGCGATGGTAGCCCTGCTGATGGGTCTGCGCTGCTCTGAGATTGTCGCTCGCGTGGTCCGCGACCTCGACGATAACGGGCGCCTGCTGTGGATTCCCGATAGCAAAACCGATGCGGGCAAGCGGACCGTAAAGATCCCCGCCAACCTCCAGCCCCACTTGCAGAGCTTGGCCCGCAACAAGCTCCCGACCGCCTACCTGTTCCCCGGCAAGTTCGGCGGCGAACCCGACCGCGCCTGGCCGCGCAAGTGGGTCAAACGGATCTGCAAGCTGGCCAAGGTCCCCGTGGTCTGCGCGCACAGCATGCGCGGGCTTCACGCGACACTGGCCATTGAAGCCGGCACATCCCCGGACGTGGTAGCCCGCTCCCTCGGCCACGAGTCCGCCAGCATGACCCTGTCCGCCTACGCCGCCCCCGGCTCCGCCGAAGCAGCCACCGCCAGCCGCGTGCAAGACCTGCTGTCCGGCAATCCCCGCTAGCCCGTTCCCAGCTCAGCCCGCGACTGTTGCACACCCGTTGCACAGCCCAAAACGCCCACCCCAGAAACGAAAAAACCCGCCGGGGTCTCCGACGGGTTCTTAAGTGGAGCTGACGAGAGTCGAACTCGTGGCCTCTTGAATGCCATTCAAGCGCTCTACCAGCTGAGCTACAGCCCCAGAACTTGAGGGCCAAACTAGTAGCTCAGATTGATTGGCGGCGTCAACTGTTTTTGTAGGGGAGGGTTCTTTGCCGGTTTGGGCCGTTTTGGCTCGGGTTTGGGGCGGTCGGCGGTTTGGAATGGCTCGTCGGGCTTGACCTGTGATGCCGGCCCGACTATCTTTCTGCGCTCTTGTGAGGGACTTGGAACCGGCCGACCAAACTTGTCGTGAAGTAATACGCGGTTTCGGTATCATCAGCCATCGTTGGAGGTGACCTATCATGACAGTTCGCATCGGCATCAATGGATTTGGCCGCATTGGGCGCTGTGTGCTACGCGCATGGCGAAATGATTCGGCGCGGCAGGCTTTCGAATTTGTCGCGGTCAACGATTTGTCG
Source organism: uncultured Myxococcales bacterium (assembly GCA_964460115.1). GTDB lineage: Bacteria > Myxococcota_A > Polyangia > Palsa-1104 > JAEUJZ01 > JAEUJZ01. Next base: position 105,460 of record CAYWPR010000001.1, on the reverse strand, counting down.
GATACGCCGACCCTGGCGCACCTATTGAAATACGACTCGGTGCACGGTCGCTACCAAGGCGAAGTAAAGGCCGATGGAAATTACATAGTCCTTGACGGACATCGCATGCTGGTCACGGCCGAAAAAGATCTGAACAAGCTGGATTGGAAAGCGCACGGTGTAAGCATCGTGCTGGAATGTACGGGAATTTTTACAGAAGCCAGCAAGGCGCGTGGTCATATCGAGCACGGCGGCGCCGAGAAAGTGCTGATTTCGGCGCCTGCCAAAGGTCCGGATGTCACGCTGGCCATGGGAATCAACCTGGAAACTTACGATCCGGCGCACCATCACGTCATCAGCAATGCTTCTTGCACCACCAACTGCCTGGCGCCGGTGGCCAAAGTGCTGCTTGAAAACTTTGGCATCGTCAGCGGCATGATGACGACGATTCATAGTTACACCAACGACCAGCGCATCCTCGACTTGCCGCATAAAGATCTGCGCCGCGCACGGGCGGCTGGGCTTTCGATGATTCCGACGACAACCGGGGCTGCCAAGGCACTGGCCGAGGTTCTTCCGGCCCTGAAAGGCAAGCTCGATGGCTACTCTATGCGAGTGCCGACGCCCAATGTCTCGGTCATCGATTTTACCGCTCGCCTGGAAAAGCCGTTTACCTTACAGGCCGTCAATGATGCGTTTCGCGCTGCCGCGCAAGATCCGCGCTACCTTGGGGTGCTTGCCGTAAGCGACGAACCGACCGTATCTTGCGACTTCAACGGGGATCCGCACTCAGCGACGGTGGACCTGACTTCGACGCAGAAGTCCGGAGATTTGATCAAAGTCCTGGCTTGGTACGATAACGAAATGGGCTACGCGACACGGCTCTATGATCTGGCCAAATTCGTAGCCGGCAAAAAAGCATCCGCCTGAGAATTTCAGATCTAAAAAACAACGATGAAGCGGCTTCATGTTCACAAATAGCATCCGATCGGTGGCTGACCTAGATGTAGGCGGCCAGCGCGTGTTTGTGCGGGTGGATTTCAACGTCCCGCTGACGCAAAAAGGCGGCAACATCGTCGTCGCCGACGATGCTCGTATTGTCGGGTCGCTGCCGACCATTAAGCATCTGATCGAGCGCGGGGCCAAAGTGGTGCTGGGTTCGCACTTGGGGCGGCCCAAAGGCGCCTCTAAGGAGACCTCGCTTTTGCCGATTGCCGCGCGGCTGGCCGAACTATTGGCCCCGCTCGTCAAAGAAGTGCGTTTGGCCGATGAGCCGGTCGGCGATGGCGCGCGCAAGGTGGTTGCGGATCTGCGCGAGGGCGAGGTCGCGCTGCTCGAAAACCTACGCTGGAATGCTGGCGAAGAAAAAAACGACGAGGCTTTTGCGCAGAAACTGGCCAGCTACGCCGACATCTACGTGAACGATGCGTTTGGCACTGCGCACCGCGCGCATGCTTCTACAGCCGGAATGGTTCGCCATTTTGCCGCCGATAAAAAAGGCGCCGGTTTTCTATTGCTGCGCGAGATCGAATGCCTCAGCAAGCTGCGCAGCAACCTGCAGCGTCCCTACATCGTCATCGTTGGCGGTGCCAAAGTCTCTGACAAAATCAGCGTGCTCGACAGCCTCTTGCGCGTCGCTGATTCGATTCTGATAGGCGGAGCCATGGCCAACACCTTTCTAAAGGCGCTGGGCCGAGATGTCGGAAAATCCAAGGTCGAGGATGACAAACTCATCGTCGCCAAGAATTTTCTGAAGGCCGCTGATCTGGCCAAGGTCGAGGTGCTTTTGCCCACTGATGTAACCGTCGCCGAAAGTCCGGACAGCGCGGCCGCTCAGGTGGTAAAAGTCGCCGACATCGCCCCCGACAAAATGGCTCTCGACATCGGTACAGAAACCATCGATCGATATGAGCGACGTATCCTCAAAGCGGAAACCGTGTTCTGGAACGGCCCGATGGGGATGTTCGAAAAGCCGCTGTTTAGCACCGGCACCATGCGGGTGGCCAAAGCTTTGGCCAACTGCCGTGGCTTAACCGTTGTTGGTGGCGGCGATTCCGTCGCTGCAGTCACCGAAGCCGGGGTTTGTGAAAAAATCTCGCACGTATCTACCGGCGGCGGCGCATCGCTGGAGTTTCTGGAAGGGCAGGAGCTACCGGGCATTTTAGCGCTGCGCAGCGAACCTCGCGCCTCCACGCCTTTCGAGACCCGGAGCGCATCATGAAGGAGCGCCAGCCGCTTGTAGTCGGCAATTGGAAGATGCACAAGACCGTGGCAGAGGCTTTGGAGCTTGCCACCACGATCAAAAATGCCGTCAGCCCCACCGTACGCCGCGACGATGTCGAGGTGGTGTTGGCGCCGCCCTTTACTGCTTTGTATCCGCTGGCCAAGCGGCTGGAAGGCTCTGCCGTCGCGCTCGGCGCGCAGAACTGTTACTGGGAACCGCAGGGACCGTTTACCGGCGAGGTCTCGGCGCCCATGCTGGCCGAGGTCGGCTGCCGTTATGTCATCGTTGGACATTCCGAACGGCGGCAGCATTTTCACGAGACCGACGCGCTTATCAATCTAAAAGCCAAGGCCGTCCTGAAGTCGGGCATGCGCCCGATTTTGTGCATCGGAGAGACGCTGGCCGAGCGCGATGCCGGCGAGATGCCCGGACGCCTAGTCGGCCAGCTTGTCGAAGGCTTGTTTGGCTTTACGCCCGAAATGCTCGCTGAAACCGTAATCTCCTACGAGCCCATATGGGCCATCGGCACCGGCCGAGTGGCCACCACCGAGCAGGCGCAGGAAGCACATCGCTTCATTCGCGGCTACTTGCACAATCAGCTTGGCGAAGTGGCCAGCGCCGTTCGTATCTTGTATGGTGGGTCGGTCAAGCCGAATAACACCGCTGGACTTATGGCACAGCCCGATGTCGATGGCGTGCTTGTCGGTGGTGCCTCCCTAAAACCCGAAGATTTCCTGCATATCGTCCGCTTTAACGAGGCCGCAGCATCATGATCTACCTTCTTTATACGATTCACATACTGGTCTGCCTATTCCTGATGCTGGTCATCTTGCTACAGGCCGGCAAAGGCGGAGGCATGGGCGCAGGCCTGGGCGGTGCCACCACCCAGCAAGTCTTTGGCGGACGCGGCGCCAGCTCGTTTTTGGAGCGGCTGACCACTGCCACGGCGGTTGTATTCATGCTGACCGCCATGACGCTGTCGTATATCAACAGCCAGTCCGATTCCGCCAAGCTTTCGAAGACGGCGCAGGCACGTAAAAAGAAGGCCGAGCAGGACTCCAAAAAGAAGGCCGAAGACGCGCTGAAGCAAGAAGTTGAAAACAAGGCCAAGGAAGTCGAGCAAAAATCCAAGGAAGCAACCCCGGCGGCTCCTGCGGAAGGCACAGAAGTCGTTCCTCCCGCGACGAGCGAGTCGGCTGCTGGTACACCACCGGCTGCTGCTCCGACTGCTCCGGCTGCTCCTGAAGGGCCCGCGCAAGCTCCAGCCGCCGCACCGCCAGCGGCGCCAAAGGCAAATCCGGCAGCCCCGCCGCTGCGTATCGGGGAGACGAACGGACAGACGGCCCTGCCCAAACCGTCGACGCCAGCCCCCGCCGCAGCGACCGCTCCGCCGGCTCCGGCGCCAGCTGCGGCTCCGGCTGCGGCTCCGGCCGCGCAGAAACCTGCCGCGCAGAAGCCTGCGCCGGCCCCAGTTCCTGCTGCCAAAGCGCCGGTTCCTGCTGCGCCGGCCCCGGTTGCACCTATTCCCAGCCAACAAGGGCAAGGGCAACAGGCTGCTCCCGCAACGCCGTAGTACTGCACGTGCGTGATTCGCCTGCCGTCCCATTTACCAAGATGCACGGCCTAGGCAACGACTTTATTGTCGTTGACCTGCGTGGCGATGTTTCCAAACATTGGTTTGAAAAAGCCGATACCATTTCTGCGCTTTGCACGCGCCGTACTGGCATTGGGGCCGATGGAGTGTTGGCCATTTTGGACCCGAGCTCGGCGGCACGTGATAGCGGTGCTGTCGCGCGAATGCGCATTCGCAACGCCGATGGCAGCGAAGCTGAAATGTGTGGCAACGGTTTGCGCTGCGTGGTCCGCTATCTGCTAGCCGCAAATTCGCTGCCTACCGAGATGCGCATCGAAACTGCATCCGGTGTACTTTCGTGCCAATCAAGCGCCGAGCTTGTCGAAATTGCCATGGGAGCACCGCAGTGGGACTTTGTGCAGCGTCCACTACAAGTTGCCGACACCCTGTGGTCCATCACTGCGATATCCATGGGCAATCCGCATGCCGTCATCTTTTCAAGCGACGTCCTAGATGCCAAATCGCTGCGCACGCTAGCCGAGCGCCACGGTCCATCGATTGAGCATTTGCCGCTATTTCCCGAGCGCACCAATGTCGAATTTGTTTGTGCCAGCGATCGCGACCATTACACGGTTGCCGTGTGGGAACGCGGCTGTGGCATTACGCTGGCATGCGGCACCGGAGCCTGCGCCAGCGCGGTGGCCGCCTGTTTGACCGGACGTGCGAAACCAAATCGCTGGCTGACCATCCACCTTTTGGGTGGAGCGCTGCAAATCCTGGTCGAGCCCGACTATCGCCAAGTGCACATGCGCGGTCCAGCCGTCGCCGTGTATCGCGGCGAATTTCGCGTGCCCGCTTAGGCACTCTCAATCCTTTTGCTTGGAAATGACCGCCTGCAAAGCCGCCTGAATGGTTCGAAAGCTGCGAGAGTTTTCGATGCCGACGCCAAGCTCGACCATCGCTTGGGCGATTCCCGGGCGAATTCCGCAGACCAGGCATTCCGCCCCCAGCAAAGCGATGCCGCGAATGATACGCACCAGATAGCCGGCGGCAGCGGTATCGACCGAATCGATGCCCGTCAAATCCAAAATGGCGTAGCGCGCCCGCATCTGCACCACGGCATCAAGCAGATTGCTGGTGATTTGCGCAGCGCGCTCGGTATCGACCATTCCAAACAGCTCTGCCCCACGCCGAAAAACCTTGCACAAAATCGACGCCGGGCTTTGTCACCACTTCCTGATAATCCTGGTCGGTTCCCAAGCTTTCATGAATGCCGGCATGCTCTGTTCGAACAAAATCTAGAGACCATCGAACACGGTAGCCTACGCCGAAAATTCGGACCCTGAGGTGCTGGAAGGCTCAGCACTGTTTGCCGAACTGCTTTGGCTGTCTTCGTCGAAAGACTCGGCGTTGGCAGCGGGAACCGAGATGCGACAAGTAGCTTCGAGGCCGCAGCCGTCGCAAGTACGCGGTGCAACGCGAAAATCGCCGCTGCGCAGATGGCGCCACAGATTGTAAGCGACCTCGGCAACGTTCTTTTCGCCAGCTTCTAGGCGAGTCGCCGAATCCAGCGCAAACAGCTCCGGCTTTTCCAGGGCCGCGGTCACTTGCGCCTGCCGAACTGCATAAAAGCGCGCCGAGACGCGCGGCGCGGGCCCGGTCACCTGCAGCACCGCGGGGTCCGCCTGCACCGCAGCGGCGTATAAAGGCAATTGAAACGCGGTGGTCAATAAGTCCTCGCGCAAATACGCCTGATAGCGTCGCAGTCGACCGGTTTTGTAGTCCAAAATGAGCGCCCGCCCGGGGCCTAGGTCAATGCGATCGATGACTCCGCCGATGTGCAGCGCCGCTTGAGAATTGGCATCGAGGGGTTTTTGCGCATCGTGAATGCATAAAGGACCAAAGGGGTGTTCAAACAGCGTCGGCGTGCAGCCGGGCTCAATGGGGGCCTTGGCCTCGCGGACGATAAGCTGCCATAGCTCGGCGCGCAAGCGCCCCTGCAGAACTTGAAACAGCCCGGGATGGCCGCTGCGCGCGGCGGCGGTAAATTCGAGCACCGCGGCATGAAGCGCGGCATCAAGCGCTTGGCGATCGCTATCATCAGCCCGCAAGGGCAGACGGCCGCTTGTGCGGCGTTCGCGAAAAAACAGCTCCAAGGTCTTGTGGTACAAGTTGCCGCGCGACAGCGAATCGGAATCGTCTCCGGACTCGGGAATCGGCGCAGCTTTGAGGACACGGTAGACAAAGAAGCGAAATGGACAGCGCGCATAATCTTCAAGCGCCGATGCTGAAAGCGGCCTTTGCTGGCTGCCGGGCAAGCGCGCGGCCAAAGCAGCGATAAGCTCTGAATTGGCAAGCTGACCACATAGCGGGCCGGGCTGCGCTGCAAAATTCTCGGTGGCCCAGGCCATAAACCAGGCAGCGCGCGCTTCTTCCAGGCGAACTCGACCCCAAAGCCGGCTGGCCCGGCGGCGATCGTAGGCCGTCAAAGCCGTTTGTAGAGGCGTATCCACCGCTGCCGAAACATCCGCTTGGCGAGCAGTTCGCGTCACAAAAGCCCATAGTTCGGTCGGATGACGGGCTTTTTCTGCCTCGGGCAAAAGTGCCGCGCTTATCGGGGCTGGCTCTTCGCGCGCGGCGGCGTGCAGAACCGCATCGACAAATGCCGAGCGCAAAAGCGGGCGACCTTCCTCATCCGCGTTTGGCCAAGATAGGTGAACGGCTGCGGCATGGGCCAGGGCTTCGGCGAAATACAGCGCCCCGCGTTGCCCGCCCTGCTGGCAAAGCGGCCAGACCGGCGCATCCAGAATGTGGTTGCACAGCCGCCGTTCTTGGTCGTCAAGCAGAGTGTCCTCGGCGAAGTTTGCAGGCAGCTCGCCATCTAGAACGCCGGCGAAAAAAAGTTGTGCCAGCGGTCGCGGAGTAAAAGTGCTCAGACTGCCGACCTCAACCCCCAGACCGATATTGCCCAAAGCTGCCGGCCGATAAAGCCGCTGAAACATGGCGCGCAAAAGCGCCGCAAAGCGCGACCGAAATATTCGCGACTCATGCCGCCTAAGTTCCTGCTCACGCCGCGGAAGCTCATCGAGGATCTGTTCAAAAAGCGCCAGCGTCGCCTGATCGCGGGCCAGGGCCCGACACTCTGCGGCCAAAAGCTCGCCAGTCGATGTTGCGCCGGCATCCGATGCATCGTCGAGTTCGTCGTATAGCGAAAAACGTCCCAGCCACGCCGAGGCGCTGTCCGCTGCGCCGGCCCGCAACTGCAATCGCTCATAAAGCCGCCGCAGAGCCAATACATGCTGCGTCAGGGTGGCCTCGATGGGCAGCGCGCGCAGTTCGTCGAGTACGCCCTCAAGGTGCCGCAAGAGCTCAATAGACGCCGAGTCGTCGCCGGCGTTGGCGTTTTTTTCTCGAGCCGGGCGGCGGCTGTTTTGCCGCATCCATTCATCAATGCGGCGGTGCAGCTCAAAAGAGCTCGGCGCCCCGAGTAAAAGTGTCAGTTCACGCACTCCGGCGCCGCGCAGCGCCTCGGCAAGCGCACCGCTTGGCACAGCCGGAGCATTCGGCAAGGTCGGCCAACGCAAATAGCGCGTGGTCAAAAGTTGTATCAAGCCCTCGCGCTGCAAGGCGGGCTCAGTCGGAGGGTGAAACAAAGGTTCGGCGCCAAACAGCCCATAGATGTCCAAAAGCAAGGACAGCGGCGCGGGCAGCGGTTCGCCTTCCGATGCCAAAATAAGCCCGCTACGCCGCGCGCGCGACGGCGCTTGGCTGACATAGACCGGAACATTGTAGCGCAAGAGCTCTTGCACAATTCGCGCACGCCGAGGCGCTGATTCAGCGAGCACGGCTACAGAATCCGGCGCTACGCCGCGGGCCAAAAGATCGGCCACGCTGCGTGCGATGTGGCGCGCCTCGCTGGCCGGACTTGGCAAAGGTGCCAGAGAAAGTTTTTCAAGCGGCAGCTCGCCGCTGCGCAAAAGCGGCGGGGCGCTGGCCGGAAGAAACAGCCCGCGCAAAAAATTCTGCCACGGCGTGGCCGTGAATTCGTCGGCCAGTTCCGGCCCTAGCGGCGCCCAGGCGACCTCCAGATTCAGCGCATGACGGGCATAAAGAGCCTCTAGAAGCGGACGCAGCGCCTGCTCCAGAGCCGGCCGATTCTCATCGACGGACGGCAATACCACGCGAACCGGTTTTTGGCTGGCCAAAGCGCCGAGGGCCTGCATCAGTCCATGGGGAGTCGGCAGCTCATCCCAGGGCAAAAGCCGATGCACACCCGTCACAACGATTTCAGACGAGGGCGGCGCTGCTGCGAAGGGCGAGGCCTGCTCCAGGGCTTTTATTCCGCGCGCAAATGCCAAGGCCGCATCCAGCTTGTTTGGACCTAGCAGTCCGCGATAGTGCCTATAGAGGCGACCAAGCTCCGTAACGCGCTCGGCACAAGCTGGGGCATCGCGGCGGGCCAGGCGTTCTGCCAGTCGCGACAGAGCTTGCGGGCCGATGTCCGCACAGCCAAGGGCGGCGAAACTGCGCGCCAGCATGCGCCGCAACCCAGAGGTTCCTTTGAGATTGGCCAGGGGACCGGATGCCTCCGCCGCCACCGCATCGAGCAGCACCGCTTCACCAAGGGGCGAGATCATACCGCCGCCTCGGCCGCCGCGATTTGGCAGCCGCCGCAGAGCCGTTTCGATGACACCTAGCAGATTGGCGGCGCTGCCTTCCGGCTGCGGCACGGCATGTAGCAAGGTCACAAAAGCTCCATAGCACAGAGCCGTCCTATGCGCTTTGCGCACCTAGAGCATTTGGCAACGCCAGTTTTCTCTGTTACCGTCTCAACACTGTTAAGGAGATTCTCATGCGCAAATTGCTACAGGGGGTGGGCCTGATTTCTTGTCTGGCCGCAGGGTTGACGATGGCGCAGTGTTCCAATGACACGGGAGTTCGCGAACTTGAGCCACCAAACGGAACCTATTTGGGGGGCGAAGAAATCGTGATACACGGCCGCAACTTTCCGCTGGGCCGCGGCGGCGTCAGTGTCACCTTTGGCCGCCGTGCTGCCACCAATGTGGTTTTAGAAAACGGCGAGCGTATCAAAGTCACCTCACCGGCTGGCGACCGCAATACCGAAGTGGACATCGTCGTGATGTTCGACGATGGGCGGGCCTATTTGCTAAAGAACGGCTTTCGCTACCTGGATGGCTCGGACAATTCCAAGGTAATGAAGAATTTCTTCAAAAAATAACTATACGTCCGTCGCTTTTTTATCAATTCCGACTTGCGACGGAATTGACCGCATGCAAGCCCCGCTGCTATGGTTTCTGTAGGTTCTACGCCATGGGGAAGCTGCTTCTTGGAAACAATCGTCAAAATCACCCGCAGCGTGGGCCAGTGCCCGTGGTTTTGGGTGTGTTGCTATTTTTTGCCGTGCTCGGGGATGCCGCGGCGCAGCAGTGCAATACGGGCAATCCGCCGGTCGCGTGCTTGCCAAATGTGACGGTCACCGGCAATCCGATAAGTCCCGAGGCGCCGCAGAAAGCCGATTATCTGCCCAGCCTCTCGCGTCCCGGCACCGGATTGTGTGCTGGCTTTCGTCCGACGACAAATGCCACCTCTCCGCTGATCTTTCCCGACCGCGACACCGCCCTTTACCCCGACGTGAATTACGCCCAAGGGCTGCCCGATCGAATCGATGCATTTATGGATTCGTCGCCGACCATTCCGACCTCGGATCCGCAGCGTCAAGATCAGACGATGCAAACGCCGTTTGATCTGACAAATCATTTCAATATGGGCGGACTTATCGCCAATGGCGATTGGGTGGGAACTTCTGGCTGCCAAAACGGCATGGACGATTTTGGCTGCGATTTTCCCGCCTCGGCAGGATTTAGCACCACTGGGCCATTTGCTGCACGCTTTCGTGGCTTTTTCTTCGTTCGGCCGGATTGGGCAGGACAGCCTCTGCACATGGGCTTTCTCACGGATAACCTAGTGGCCCTGCGGTTTTATGCGGTTTCTCCATCGGCCACCAGTGAACAAAATCCGCCGCCGATGGAAAGATATCTGCTGATCAGCCGACATCACGGCTCGGTCGATCGATTTCGCGTCACCAATCAAATTATATTTCCCAAATCCGGTCTTTATCCGGTTGAAATTTTTTATGGACAATATGATGCAGGCACGGCAGGCGTTTTAGAATTCGCAGTGCTCACTGGCTCTTTTAATGATATTGATGAAAACGGATTCACAGGAAAGAAGCTGACCGAGAATCTATTTGATCTGAGCTTCACGCAACCAACCAATTTTTATCAAACAACATGGGGCCGTCATCCTTTTATCTCTTCTTCCAGCATGCCGGGCCAATGTGTATATGACCTGAACCGCTGCCAGCAGTGTCCGCGTTCGTCTGCGGGCGCCCCCGCGCCGCAACCGGGAAGTACTTGCGACAAGGCCCATTACTGTAACATTGCGGCGGTATGTGCCCCTTGCGTGACCAATCAGCACTGTGGATCCGCGTGCGAGGGATGCACTGCACCAAATCCCGCTTGTATCCCCGATAAAGATTGCCCGGAAAATCCTGACAAAGCCCACTGCGATCAATGCTTGACGAATTCGGATTGTCCGTCTGGGCAGATTTGCACGTCAGCCAATAAATGCGTTCCCGCACCGTGCTGTGAAACGACGCCATTTGCCGTCAATCCGGATCCCAAGAATCCCAATCTACGGCTCTGTTCGCCGTGCAATACCGATGCAGATTGCACCGATCCCAATAATCCGCTTTGCGACAAGGTCAATGCGCGCTGTATCGATAAGATTCCGGAAAATGAAGCGGATGACAAATGCGGGCCAAACGCGGTAAATTGCAAAACCAAAAGTGGCAATACGCCGTACTGCTTAAACGGTAGTGTTTGCGTCGAGTGCCGCGCCGATTCCGACTGTAGCAACGGCAACTACTGTGAAAGCGGCAGTTGCCGAAGTTGCGTCGAAGACCGCCACTGTGGACCGCGCTGCCAAAGCTGCGGCACTGAGCTGATTACCAATCCGGCCGACAGCAGCAGGGCTTTGCCGATACCTACCAATACTCCTTTTTGCTATGCGCCAGATCACACCGTTCCGAATGCCACGTGCGTTCGTTGTATCACCAACGAAGACTGCGGCGATGGCGGTCAATGCGATCCGAACACGCATGACTGTTTGAACAAATGTGATCCGCCCTGCGGGCAAGGTCTGCGCTGTCATGGCGGTCGTTGCATCGAATGCTTCAATTCCTCGCAATGTCTGTGCGGCGCTTGCGACCTCGAAAGCGGCAGTTGCACGGCAAACTGCAAAGACAATAAGGACTGCCAAGGCAATCAGTGCTGCCGGCTAAGCAGCGACGGTTTGCGCCGATGCACATCTGGCCGCTGCGCCGGCACAGCCGGGGGCGCGCTGTGCGGCTGCTCGACTGCGGCGGTGGCCCCTGCCATCGTCACGAACAATACCTTCTCGTCAGACGGTACGCCGCTGACCCACGATCGAGGCGCCTTGGCGGCGCTGTTTTCCATGCTGCTTTTCAGCCTGGTTCTGCAGCGCGGCTGGGCGCGGCGAAAGGTCGGGTGACCGCCATGCGCGCGCTATGCTCATGGGCGGCTGGGGTGCTACTGCTGGTTGCGGCAAATTCGACCCCGACGTACGCGCAGCAGCAACAGGGTTTTGACATTCAGCCCTGGCGGCCGACGCCTGGCCCGCGCGACCTTTTGATCGTGCCGCAGACGCAGCCACTGCGACATAAATCCTTTTCGATTGGCACCTACTTCAGCTTCTCGCTGGATCCGCTGATTCTGCTGAACCAGCAAGGCGACCGGCAGTTCGAGCTGATTCGCAATCGTCTGGAAATGGACCTGATGGCCGCCGTCGGACTTGGCGATCGGTTCGAATTCGGCGTGGTCTTTCCGCTGATTCTGTACCAGTCGGGCGACAGCATGGAGTCAGTTGGTACCGATAGCTCGGTGCAGTCTTTCGCCAAGGGCGATTTGGCGTTGATCGGCAAGTTGGCGATCGTTCGCCGCTTGTCTTATGCCAAGGGCTTTGGTGTGGCCGCACTTTTGCGCGTCAATGCTCCGACGGGTGATGCCTTTGCTTATGCGGGTGACGGCCGCTGGACCTTTAGCCCGACGCTGGCTGCCGACTATCGCTTTGGCGGTGGCACACTTCTGGCTGCGCAAGCCGGAATCTATTATCGACCGCTCGTCGAATTTCAACACGTTCAGCTTGGACCGGCTTTTGTCGGCGCCGCCGGGGCCGAGCTGCCGCTTGTGCGCCGCTGGGGGCTGACTGCCCTTGGTGGGGCGTATCTCAATGTGTCGTTTTTCAAAGCGCCGGAAAGCATTCGGCAGGTGCCGGTCGAGCTTATGCTCGGTCTGCGCTGGTATGCGTCTTTTGGCGTCACGTTTACCACCGGTCTGAACTTTGGCGCTGATTGCGCCATTGGCGTTCCGGCATTTCGCTTCTTTATTTCCGCCGTCTGGGTACCAGGCCATACCAACGAGCAGGCCGCCATCGACGATTTCAAAAAGCCCCCCGACGACCCGGATGGCGACGGAATTATCGGCGAAAAAGATCTGTGTCCGGATGAAAAAGGCACGCCCGAAAACGACGGTTGCCCCGAGCGCGACACCGACCGCGACGGCATTATCGATCGCGTAGATGACTGTCCGAATCTGCCGGGCCGCCGCGCCTATAACGGCTGTCCGCGCGTCTACGCCAAAGAAAATAAGATTAAGATCAACGAAGTCGTCCACTTCGCCACCGACTACGACGTCATCCTACCCGAGTCCTTTGATCTGCTTGAGGAAGTGGCGCAAGTCATTCGCGCCCATCCCGAGTGGGAGCTCGTCGAGGTTGAAGGGCACTGCGACTCGCGCGCGAGCGACGCTTACAATCTGGATCTGTCGCAGCGTCGGGCTCAGTCGGTGCAAAAGTTCCTGCTGTCACGCGGCATCGAACCCTCTCGTCTGCGCGCCATGGGTTATGGTCGCAGCCGGCCCATCGCGAGCAACCAGACCCCAGAGGGGATGACGTTGAATCGCCGGGTAGAATTTACTATTCTGAAAGTGTCCACCACTAGCTCTACGCCCAAGCCGACCCCCTAAGCGCTAGTTTCTGAGTGGTCACTGGAGGATAGGAACCGATGTCCCAGCACCGGGTGCTTCCTACTGGGAAGCCGCTGCGGTCGTATTGTGGGTTATTTGCCATTGCATTATTAGGCGGCTGCTATCAGGGAGAGTGGCGCCTTGGCGTCGATGTGCCCGTCGCCACTACCAACCGGCTGATCCCCACCCGCGATATCGAACGATGGGAACTTGCCCCCTCGACGATGCCAAACGTTGTGCAGGTTCGAGCATCCGTTTCGCCCCGCTGCCGCTATGCTCTTTATGGAACCGTTCGGCGTACGGATACCGGTCAATTTCGTCGGACCGGCGGTTCGTGGTGGACGGCCCTGTCAATCGTGACCGGTACGGCCGGCGGTGCCGCCAGCGGCTTTGGCGGCGCGGGTTGGTTTTCAAATCTCTATCCCGAATGGGGCCGTCCCGTCATGTATGGCACTGGCAGCGCTTTGGCGGCCGGCGGTCTGATTAGCTGCATCTCGGCACTGGCCCGGCCGACCAAGCTGCGCTTCGCGATGTGCGGCATTCTGGTGGGGCTTGGCGGCTCGATGCTGGCCGGTACCGGAATGTCGACCATTCCGGCAGCGGGCAGCCTGGGGTCAACTCCCAGTTCGCCGGGTTTTGTACCCCTTATCGATGTTCCGACATTTCGCACCATCGCCCTGACCGGCGCGGGCCTCGTCGGCGCGTCCATTTTTACCGGCATCGTCGGCGGAACCTGGCGCGGCCATATCGATCGCGAACGCGTCGTCGATTCCGAAAGCGCGCAAAGCTGGGACGCCCAGAGCGGCGAGCAGAATTGCGGCACGAACCGCCCCATGGCCGGACGCACCGTGGCGCTGGAAGTCACCAGCGAATATCTGACCGAAGGACTTGGCAGCGAGGCCGCTCCGCTAAAAGTTCGCGTGGCGCTTGGCGGTCAATCCAGTCAGACGGTGGATTTGCGCGGGCTGCGCCAAGCCCTGCCAAGTTGCGGTTCGCTGCACGTGCAGCTTGCTCCCGACATCATGTACGAGATGTACTCGGACGATTATCTGCCGCCGGTGCCCCCGGATCAGCTAAGTCCCTCTTCGCGACCGATTCACGGCACGCTCAAACCGCGCGAAGGCCTGTGGTTGGCGCCGCCGTCAGCGCTTGGCAACTCACGGCGGGGCACGACTCGACCCACCAACGTACCGGGAATTGCTTCGGAAATTCTGGCCGAGGTCGAGCGCCGTTGCCGCGGCGATATGCCCAGCGAAAGCAGCCCTCAAGGGCCGCTTCCTAACGAAGAAGCGCCGCGTAAAGAAGTGCGCCGCGCCACGGCCCGGCAGGCCGTGGAAGTGGAGCGCCCTGTCCCTGTCGCCTCGGTCGCCCCGGTCACGCCTCCGGCGGTCGTTAGCGAACCCGAGCGCCAGCCCGCAGCCAGCGATGAGACATTTAATGCCACTCCGGGTCTGACGCCGCAGCGTCGGCCGCTGTCTCGCAGTGACAATGAAAGCGGAGAATGCTCGAGTGAAGCGCAGCAGGCCCGTTTCGCGGACTGCGAGCATCAATGCGGTCGCGCGCTAGAACTAAGCGCCTGCTTGTTTACGTTTCGCAAATGCCACATCAACGCCCGCGGCACCGCGCTGCCGCAAAAAGAACGCGACGCCTGCGACCTGGCTTGGGAACAGTGCTTGTTTAACGCCAATATTGCGCCTGGTTCATGGCGGCGCTGTGTCGATGGCTGCGTCCAGGCCAATGAGCCCGCCACCTGCAAATCCAAAAATTAAAGCGGTGGTGCGGCCATTCGCCGCCTTTGTGTAAGTCCCAGACGCCGTACCTTGTCGTGCAGCGTTGACTTGGGGACGCGCAAAAGCTCGGCGGCGGCACGGCAGTTGCCGCCAGTCTGCGTCAGCGCATCCGAATAGATTTGCCGTTCAATCTCGGCAAAGCTGCGCCCAAGCAGTGGCCCGGTTGCGGCATTCGATGGTTTCGCCGCTTGCATGCCGCTGCCAAGGCGCGAAGCACCAAGCAGATCTTCAGCGCGCAGCTCGAGACCGCCCAGGTGCAAGGCGCGCAAAACTGCATGACGAAGCTGACGGACATTGCCCGGCCAGGGATGACGGGCGAGCCGCTCAAGCTCAGCCGCAGCAATATGGCATGGCGCTGCGGCGTTGCCGTAAAGCTGCAAAAAGTGCTGCACCAAAAGTGGAATGTCCGTAGGGCGCTCGCGCAGCGGCGGAATGGCAATTTCCAGCGCGCACAGCCGATAATACAAATCGGCGCGAAAACGACCGGCAATGACCTCGGCTTCCAAATCGCGGTGTGAGGCAGCGACAAAGCGTATATCCACCGGCTGTTCACGCGTGGCCCCGACGGGACGAATGGCGCGACTTTCCAAAGCGCGCAAAAGGCGCGGCTGCAGGGAAAGCGGCAGTTCGGCAATCTCATCCAGAAATAGAGTTCCTCGATTGGCTGCGCCAAAGCACCCAAGGTGGCGCCGGTCGGCGCCCGTAAAAGCTCCGCGCTCGTGTCCGAAAAGCTCGCTTTCCACAAGTTCGCGCGGCAAAGCGCCGCAGTTGACCGCGACAAGCTCGCCCGAGCGACCGCTGGCTTCATGCAGGGCCCGTGCGACAAGCTCTTTGCCGGTGCCGCTTTCGCCAAAAATCACCACCGCCAGCTCTGTGGGGCCAAAGCGTTGAATTTGCTGTCGCAATTGTTGCATTGCATTGCTATCGCCGATGAGCAAATTGGAATTGAGAAGCTGAGTACGCAGCATGAGTTTGGCGTTAGGTATCGTGCATCGCAGCGTAGAAGTTGCTATGGTGCGTCGATTTTTCGCATGCAGCTTCTTTGGCGCGTGCCGAAATCGTTTTCGGAAGAGGCAGTCATGGCGGGCGCGTTTTTAAAGAACACAGAAAATCCGACGGGAACAAAGTCGGCGCTAAAAGCGCCGCTGGTGACGAAATTGCGCGTTGCTGACGAGGTAACAGCAGCGATTGATGCGGGGCAGCCGGTGGTGGCGCTGGAATCAACGCTTCTTGCGCATGGGCTGCCTTGGCCGGAAAACATCGAAGTGGCCACCGAGGCTGAAGCCACCATTCGTCGCGCCGGAGCCGTGCCCGCCATGGTCGCGGTCATCTCGGGGGAGATTCGTGTGGGCCTAGGGCGCACCGACATTGAACAGGTGGCGCGCGGCCATTGCATCAAAGTCGGAGTGGCGGATTTGGGACCGCTCGTCGCTTCTGGCGGCTATGGCGCCACTACGGTTTCCGCCACCGTCTATGCGGCGGCGCGGGCCGGCATCATGATCTTTGCGACTGGCGGCATCGGGGGCGTTCACCGCGGCGATCGCATGGATATCTCCAGCGACCTCAATACCCTGGCCAATGAGCCGGTGGCGGTGGTGTCTTCGGGCATGAAAGCCATCCTCGATTTGCCGCGCACGCTGGAGTATCTGGAAACGCTGGGTGTGCCGGTCGTCGGCTATGGCACAGGCGAACTGCCCGGGTTTTACACCCGCAAAAGCGGCTTGTCCTTGCAGCATCGGGTCGAGAATCCGCAGCAAGCCGCCGAGCTTTTGCGGGCGCATTTTGCCTTGCATCCGCAGCGCGGGCTTTTGCTTTGCAATCCCATTCCCGAAGCCGAAGCCCTTGAAGAGGCTTGTATAGAGAGTGCTTTGGACGCCGCTTTGCACAACGCCGCGTCGCGCAAAGTAATCGGCAAGCAGTTGACGCCGTTTTTGCTCGCGGCTATCGCTCGCGAAACTGAAAATCGCAGCGTGCAGGCCAACCGCGCCCTGATTCTTTCCAATGCCGCGGTGGCTGCGGACATTGCCGTGGCCGTAGCGGCGGGCCGAACGACGATGCAAGCCAGTGCGTAGAGCAAGCGGGTGAACAAGCGCATTTTCACGGTGGCCGCCGGTGATCCGCGAACGCTGCCGGCGTTTTTGCAAGCCCGGCTGCAGCTTTCTGAAAACAGTGCGAATGCCCTTTTGCGCCAAGGGGCGGTGTGGCGCAATGGCCGCCGCGTTGAAAAAAACGCAACGGCCTTGCTTGCTGGCGAACGGATTACCGTCTATCTGGATGTTGAGACGGCGCAGCCGCCAGCGCCGTCGGCCCGAGTGATTTTTGAGGATTCCAGCCTGATCGTGGTCGCTAAGCCCGCTGGCCTGCAGAGCCAACCCGGAAGGCGCGGCGGTCCTTCCGTGCTTTCGCAAGTGCCGCCCCCGCATTTTCTAATCCATCGCTTGGATGCGGACGCGTCGGGACTTTTGGTTTTGGCGCGCAATAAAGACAGCGCTGCAGCGCTGCAGACGGCCCTTTTGCAGGACAAAATTGTTCGCGAATATCTGGCCGTGACCGTCGGCACTCCTTTCGGATCTGACGGCAGCACGGAGGGTTTTATTAATTTGCGCATTGGCCGCGCCCACGACGCTTTTGGCGCCGCGCAAACTGCGCATTCTCAGTGTTTTTCGGAAAATTCGCCGCACGGCCAAGCGGCGCGCACGTTTTTTCGTCGCGTGGCTTTTGACAAGGACGCGCAACAATCTCTTTTGCACGTACGGATTTTTACCGGGCGCACGCATCAGATACGCGTCCATTTGGCGGCTCTGGGACATCCGCTTTTGGGCGATCGTTTGTACGGCGGCGCTCCCTTTTCACGGCTGCTTTTGCATGCCCATACGCTGCGTTTTGCGCATCCGCGCACCGGCGCGCCACTTTGCTTTAGCACCCCGTTCCCTGCCGATTTTCCGACCTTTTCCGCCCTCGAAGCTACGCCGGTTTGCGCAAAGCTTGAGGGCACCGCATGATGGCTGTGCATGGCAGTCAGTCGCAAGCCCGCGAGTAAAACTTTAGCGCTTGGTCGCAGCCCGCAACGTTCGAACACCCGTCGGCAGCGAATCTGGCGGGTGACGCGTACGCTGCTTCTATTCGGCTTGCTCGGCGTGTTTCTAAGCATTGCCGGTGTCGCGAGCCTGTTTTTGTACTACACCCGCGGCGAATCTTTGCCGACCATCGACCGCGTCAGTGATTACCATCCCAAAGTGGTCACGCGCGTGCTGGCCAGCGACGGTCAGCTTATAGGCGAGCTGTTTGAGGAACGCCGCACCGTGGTTCCCAAAGAACGCATTCCGCGGCTCGTCATGAATGCATTTATCGCCGCCGAAGATGCGCAGTTTTTCGAGCACGCCGGCGTCAACCTGTGGGCTTTTGCCCGCGCCATTGCTCAAAGCATCATCTATCGTCGCCATTTGCGCGGCGCCTCGACCATTACGCAGCAGCTTGTCAAAACCTACGTGCTGAAAAGCGACGAGCGCTCGCTGCGTCGCAAAATTCAAGAGATGTACTTGGCCCTGCGTCTGGAAAAGATGCTGACCAAAGAGGAAATCCTGTGGATTTACCTCAATCAGATAAACTTTGGACAAGGCCACTGGGGCATCGAAGAAGCCGCGCGCTACTATTTTGGCAAATCGGTTTCTGATCTGGACGCGGGAGAGGCGGCGGTGCTTGCCTCTTTGCCCAAAGCGCCCGAACAGATTTCGCCGCGCAAAAATCCGCAGCGCGCCAAGGATCGGCAAAGCTATGTGCTGTCGCAGATGGCCCGTTATCACTTTATTGGGCAAGACGAAGCGACGCGCTTTGCCAATTCGCCGATTCGACTGATCAAAGACCCTCCTGCGCTTGGCAGCTTGGCGCCGGAGTTTGTCGAGAATGTCGAAAAGATGCTGGTCGATCGTTTCGGCCGGGCGCGGCTGCCGTATCTGGGCCTAAATGTTCGCACGAGCTGTGACCTGAACTTGCAGCGGGCGGCGCGCAGCGCGCTTGAGCAGGGCCTTATGCGCATCGACGAGCGTCAGGGATATCGCGGTCGCGTGCAGCATCTATCCGCTGCGGCGCAGAAGCTACATTTGGAAGCGCTCAAACGCGAGTTTCCAAATGGGCCGACGATCGGACACATCGTCGAAGGGGTGATTACGCAGGTGCTCGATAATGACGAGCAAATGGGTGTAGCGACGGTAGATTTGGGCGCGACGAGCGGCATTTTGGAATTGCCGGCGCAAAAGGACCGCTATAACCCCAAAGCGCTGCGCGCGACCGAACGTTTTTCCGTGGGCGACACAGTGCGAGTGCGCATAAACCGCATTGGTCGCGAAGGCCCGATTCTGACGCAGGAAGGCGGTCCGCAGGGCGCCGTTCTGGTGCTAGATCCCGAGCGGCGCCATGTGCTGGCCATGGTCGGCGGCTACGGCTACAGCCGCGGACTTTTTAATCATGCGCTGCGCGCCAAGCGACAGCCCGGATCGGCGTTCAAGCCTTTTGTGTATGCCACGGCGTTTGAATCCAGACGCTATACGCCGGCCAGTATCCTCAATGACTCGCCGCAGGTCTACGATCTGCCCGATCTGAAGCCTTGGGCGCCGAAAAACGCCTCGGATCACCATACATTTATGGGGCCGGTGCGGCTGCGCGTGGCCCTGGCTCACTCGCTGAACACAGTGGCGTCGCAGCTTATCTACGACCTAAAGCCCGATCCGGTGATTGCAATGGCTCGGTCCTTGGGAATCACTTCGCCGCTTGGTTCGAATTATGCGTTGGCCCTTGGTGCATCGGATGTATCGCTTTTCGAGCTGACCAACAGCTATGCCACCCTGGCGGCGCGCGGCCGTCGTGGCGAGCCGCTTTTTGTGCTGCAAGTGGGCGCGGAAAAACCCGCCGAAAGCGAGCTTGTGCAGGCGGTTTCTTCGGAATTGGCTTTTCTGCTCAGCAATGTCCTGCAAAGCGTCATCGACGACGGGACTGCCGTGTCCATCAAAGGCAAACTGCATCGACCGGTGGCCGGCAAGACCGGCACCACCAATAGCAACAAAGACACCTGGTTTGTCGGCTATACCCCGGACGTATGTGCCGGCGTTTGGGTGGGTTTTGACGATGGTCGTCCGCTTGGCGAACGCGAACAAGGGGCTCGCACCGCCTTGCCCATTTGGCTTGATGTGATGCAGGCAGCGCTGCGCGACCGCCCGGCCGTGCCCTTTGTGCAGCCGGCCGGAGTCGTCGTTCAGCGTGTCGACCCATCGACCGGCAAACGCGCCGCCCCCGGTGCCCCTGCCATCGACGAAGTCTTTTTAAGCGGCACCGAGCCTCAAGAACAAGCCCTCGCCCCCGGCGAAAGCGACCCCAATACCTTCAATATGGACTAGATAGGTAAAAAGTTTAGTCGTTGACAGCGACGAAGATGGGTTCATAATATCGAGAATTCGATAACGGTATCGGTTTCTCGATATGACTATCTCCAAGCCGTCGCTACATCTGGAAAAAAGCAGGATCACGATCGCAAAGAAGGTTCGTGAGTTACGTCAGGAGCGCCACTGGACACAAACCGAGCTGGCACGTCGCTTGGCGATGTCACAAAGCCGACTCAGCGAAATTGAGCAGGGGGCAGGCTCGTTCACGGCGGAGCAGTTTTTGCTGCTCTTGCGACTCTTTAATGTTACCGCGAGTGATTTTGATCGCTTCCGACCACGGCAGCATAGCGTCGAGATCCAAAATGCTCTGGCTCGCCTGGGAGCTAGTCACCTGCAAGAAAGTGCGGATGTTCTGCCGAGTGAGCAGCTCGAAAAAGTCGGAGATGTCGTGCGCGAGGTGCTGATTAGCGCCGAGTCTCCTCGACACCTGACTGCCTTGGCTCCCGTCGTGGTTCACAATGTCGATCGCATTAACTTGGTAAAGCTGGATGCTCATTTTGTCGAGGCTAAGCGGGAGCGCCGATTCGCTTGGCTCGTTGCCAACATACTGGAAGCCGTTCGCCAAGAGCTTCCTCAGGTACAGCACCGACCGTGGACACTGCTGTATCGTCGAGCTGAGGTCGTCCTCAGGGAGTGGCTCGAGTTTCTCAAGCCGGCTGACATCGCAGAGCGGTCACGCGTGGAAAACAAGCCCCTCGATATCCTCGACCCCGACATCCGTAGTAACAAAACGTTGGAAGAGATCAAGGCTTCGTCTTCGGATATTTCATGGCGTTGGGGGATCGTGAGCAGCCTTCAGCCGGCAGATTTTGCTGAAGCACTGAGAGCCGCCCGTGCAGGTGCTTGAAGAATTTTTTCGAGAGCTCGATCGCACGTGGCGGGCCCCAGAGCCACAGATGGGCAAGATACGGCTGCGGATCCTTGGTTCCGCAGCCTTGATGCTTCAGTCCGATTATGTGCGCGGCACCAAGGATAGTGATGTCCTCGAAACAGCGCTGCTCACCGAGAGTATTCAAGATCGCTTGCGGCAGTGTGCCGGTCAGGGCACCGCTCTTCATAAACGACACAAGATCTATCTCGACATTGTGAGCAGCGGATTGCCGTTTCTCCCGCAGGTTCCACTCTGCCATTGTCTGACCGACCTCAACCGATCGCTGCGGTACTTTGAGGTAGAGGTTCTTGATGTTGTGGATGTCGTCGTCAGCAAACTCAAGCGTTTCAACCCGAACGATGTCAGCGACATCCGAGCTATGGTGGACAAAGAGCTTGTTGACCATGCGCGGCTTATCGAGCGCTTCGAGGCTGCTGTCGATAGCTACAGCATGGATGCCCGCGCTGCGGATCTGCCCAAGTACGTCAAGAATCTCAACCGTGTCGAGCGAGACTGCTTTGCTGTTTCTGAGACGATCATTGAACTGCCGGAGTGGATATGAGCCGTCGCGTTCGAGAGAAAAACGCTGAAGCGGTTCGTCGAGAGTGTTTCGAATAGACGAGTGAATAGCCTCTCGCCTAGAAGGCACCGGAGGGGTTTGGGCATAAAAAAACCCACCGACTTTCATCGGTGGGTTTTCATGGAGGCGCCGGGAGTTGAACCCGGGTCCGAAAGTGCTTCACAGGGGCCACTACGTGTGTAGCCGGCATTTTATTTCACCCTATGGCAGGCCTACCGGCGGGCACACCTTTGGGCTATTCCGTCTAGATTTCGCTGCCGCCGCGACGGACGTCGGCGGTGGCTAGCCCGTTTATTTTGACACCTCTTTTCAAGTCACGGACCCTACTTGAAAGAAGCGGCTTCGTCTGTTTATTAAGCAGCGAGAGCGTACGCGTTATCGTTCGCGTTTGTGTTTTTTCCGCTTTATTTACGAGGTTACGGAGCCTCGACACGCGACCTTCTGAGGAGTTCACCCCCGTCGAAACCGTTACGCCCCCGCAGGGACTGACAAACTTAAGTAGCAGCCTAAGCACGCGCCCTAACCTCGTCAAGCCCCTGTTGGCTGTGTAAACTCGTGACTAGCGCCAAATCTCATGCCGAGCCATCTAGTGCCAGCCCAATCGGAGCCTGTGACCATCGCGTCCTTGCCCGCTGAGATTTTTCCCCGGCGGGTTTTTTCTGCTGTGAAAAAAGTGCGCTGCCGTTTGCGTCTGCAAGCGGCCCTGCAAGGCGCCGTCTATGGTCTTTGCACAGGCGCACTTTTGCTGTTTGTGGCCCTGGTGCTGCGCCGCTTGGCAATCATTCCTCAGGCGGCCATAGCCTTTAGAGAGCCGCGCTTGGCGACCGGCCTTTTGGCGGCACCGGCATTTTTGGGCCTGTGCATTTGCGCGCTGCGGCGCATCGGCGCGCTGCAAGTGGCGGCGCGCATCGATCAGAGCCACCAGCTTCACGATCGTTTGGCGTCTGCGCTGCAATTTATTGGAATGGGACGTTTGCCCGCGGCGGCTTCGCTGTCTGCGGATGAGCCGGCGCTGCGCCGTTTGGCCATTGCCGATGCCGAGCGCGCTGCCCTGGGCATTTTACCAAGCCGCGCCGCGCCCTTTGCGCGTCCGGCAGGACTTGGTTGGCTGGCCGTGATTTTGCTTGCGGTGCTTGCCGTCTGGCGCATCCATTTGCCACGCTCCGTCGCAACGCCGCCCATCAAAAAAATCGTCGTCAGCCGCGCTGCGCCGCTTTCCGTCGAAAGTGAGCTTTTAGAACCTGAAAAAGACGAACTGCGCGCACTTTTGGCGCAGGCCGAGCAAGCCGGTGATCGCGAAGCCGTCGAGCTTTTGCGCCAAATGCAGAAGTTGCTGGAGCAAGTCGAACGCGGCGAGCTTTCGCGCAAAGAAGCCTTCGAACGTCTGGCCGAACTCGAACGCGCGCTTTTGCGCGGGCAGGACGGAACTCTGGAAGACCTCAAAGAGCGTCTGCGCAAGGCGGGAAGCGAGCTCGGCGAGGCCAAGCTGAGCAAAGAGCTTGGGCAAGCGCTTACCAAAGAAGACCTGGACAAGGCGCAAAAAGAACTAAAACGCCTGGCCAGCGAAGCCATGGCGCGGGCCCAGCGCGCCGGCAAAGCCAAGGATGAGCTGGCGCGATCGCTTGAGCGCGCGGCGCAAGCGCTAAAAGCCGATACGTCGTCCAAAGCGCACGACATGAAGAAGCAAGAGCAGAATTCCGCGGCCCCGCCCAAGGATGAATGGAAGGACAAGTCGCGCTCTGAAGAATTGACGCGCCGCATTCAGGAGCTGCAAGAGGAAGAACGGCGGCTAAAAAAGAAGCTCGAGCAGAACGCCAACGATGAAGAAAGCGAACGGCGGCTGAAAAAGACGCAGCGCCAACTGGAAGAACTAGAGCGCGAAAAACAGGAACGCGAACAAGCCCGCCGCGAGCTTGAGCAACTGGAGCGCGATATGCAGCGCGCCGCCGAGGAAATGCGCAAGCAGCTTGAGAAAATGACCCCCGAGCAGCGCAAGGCCTTGGAAAAGATGGCCGAAGATCTGCAGCGCATGCAGCAGCAAATGCGCAATATGCAGCAGCGCAGCCAGGGGCAGCAGCAAATGCGCAGCCAGATGACCGTGGCCCTGGGGTCGATTAAACAGGTGTTGCGCCGCGTCGCTCGCAGCGGCCAAGGACAAGATCAACAAGGTCAAGGGCAGGGGCAGGGCCAAGGCCAGGGTCAAGGGCAAGGCGGCTCGGGCAAAGCGATGAAGGATTTTATGGATCGCGCGCGCGGTAAGGGGCAAAACGGCCAAGGCGAGGTTCTGGTCGAAGGCGAGGGCAACGACAAAGACGGCCCCAAAGTGATGCTCCTTGGCACAGGCAACGATCCGGTTCTGATACCAGGCCTAGGTGGGCAGGGCAGCGGCAATGAAAAAAGCGGTCCGCAGGGAATGGGCTCGGGCAACGATTCGCCGGGCCGGCAGCACGATCCCAACCTGCTTGGCAATGCCACCCAAATTGAATCGAAGAGGCGCCTGACTCGCGTCTATGGCAAAGAGGGGGCCGGACCAACCCGTTCTGAAACCATTTTAGGCGCCGCTCAAAAAGGTTTCGCTTCGCAACCCTACCGTCGCACCTATCAGGACTACAGAGCCGTCTCGGAACAAGCCATGTCGCAGCAGCGTGTGCCCCCCGGCTATCGCTTTTACGTGAAACGCTACTTTCAAATGATCAAACCGCGCGAATAGCGCCCAAAAACCCGCACAGCCAGGTGAGTGCTTCGATGACAGAGACCAGTTCGGCGCTTTTCGCCGACGCAAATAGCAGCCAAGCCGAGTCGGCCAAGTCCGATATGGCCCAGAAAGTACAGCACTTTCGCGACAAGGTCGCTCGCTTGCGCCAAGAAATCGGTGAAGTCATCGTGGGCCATGACGAGATCATCACCGGCGTCATCGTCGCGCTGCTTAGCGGCGGACATGTGCTTTTAGAAGGCGTGCCGGGCCTGGGCAAGACAATGCTCGTGCGCACGCTGGCCGAGGCCATCAATTCGACCTTTTCGCGCATTCAGTTCACCCCGGATTTGATGCCCGCGGACATTTTGGGCACCAACGTGCTTCTCGAAGATGATCACGGCGGTCGCCGCTTCGAATTTCAGCGCGGGCCGATCTTTGCGCACATCGTACTTGCCGACGAAATCAACCGCGCCACGCCCAAGACCCAATCGGCGCTGCTTGAGACCATGCAAGAACAGACGGTAACCGTCGCCAAAACGACGTACGAGCTGCCGCAACCCTTCTTTGTCTTGGCGACGCAGAATCCGCTGGAAATGGAAGGCACTTATCCGCTGCCCGAAGCGCAGCTCGATCGGTTCTTTTTCAAGCTCAAGGTCGAGTTTCCATCGCGCAACGCCCTGCACAGCATCCTGGAGCGCACCACGTCCAACAAAACTGTGCATGCGCGCAAAGTGATAAGCGGCGCCGAGCTTTTAGAGCTGCGCGCCCTGGTGCGTCAGGTGCCGGTGGCGCGGTCGGTGCAGGACTATGCCGTACGCGTTTTGCGTGCGACCCATCCGGCCCCTCTCGAGTCGAGTGCGCAGCGCGACGGCAAATCGGCGCCGGCGGGCAAAGGCGATAAAGATCCGGTGCGGCGCTTTGTGCGCTATGGGGCCTCACCGCGCGGCGCGCAGGCGCTTTTGCTGGGCGCCAAAGTGCTGGCGCTGCTCGACGGGCGCTTTGCCGCCTCGTGCGCCGATATTGCTCGCATTGCTCGGCCGACGCTGCGTCATCGACTGATTCTCAATTTTGAAGGCCAGGCGGAAGGCGTCGATGCCGATGACATCATCGCGGCCATTCTGCAGCGCACTCCCGAGACCGTCTCCGACGTACCGACCCATGACGGAGCCGCCTAGACATGGCCACGCAGGTACAACCGACCGAGGACGGCTTTGATCAATCGTTTTTGAAGAAGCTTGAGTACCTGCATATCGTCGCCAAAAAAGTCTTCGTCGGCCGCCTGCGCGCCGAACGCCGCTCCCGCAAGACCGGCGCTGGCATCGAATTCGCCGATCACCGTGATTACACGCCCGGCGATGACCTGCGCTACCTCGATTGGGCGGTCTACGGCCGCATGAACCGACTGCTTTTGCGGCTTTTTGAAGAAGAAGAAGACCTGTACATTTACCTGCTTATCGATAGCAGTACATCCATGCGCCTGGGTTCGCCGGGGCCCGGCGGTACGCTGCTTAGCCGCGGCAGCGATGGTCGCATCGCCAAGCTTGGCTACGCGGCCCAGGTCGGCGCCGCTTTGGCCTATGTCGGTCTGTCCAACCTCGATCGCGTGGCGGTTTACGCTTTTAGTGATGGATTGCTCGGCCAATTGCCGCCAGCGCGCGGCAAGGGCCGCATGTTCAAGGTCTTCGAATTTTTGTCGAGGCTAAGCCCAGCCGGCCAAACCGACCTGCGGACCGCCCTGACCGAATTCGTTCATCGCACTCGCCGCCGCGGAGTTGTCGTCGTCCTTTCGGATTTCTATGACACGGCAGGCTATGAAGAAGGGCTGAACCTTTTGCGCTATCACCGCTTCGAGCCGGCAGTGATACAGATTATCGATCCACACGAAGCGCGGCCCACTTTGCGCGGCGATCTAGAGCTTGCCGACATGGAAACCGGCGAGCGCCGCCAAGTGACGCTGACCCAGACGCTGTGCGATGCCTATGCGCAGGCACATGCCGAATACTGTCAAACGCTCGAGTCGTTCTGCACCGCGCGCAGCATTGGCTACCTGCGCGCCGATACCCAGGTGCCCTTTGAGGATTTGGTGCTGCGCGTCCTGCGCGAAGGGGGTTTTATTCGATGACCCTTTTCGGGCTAGCGGCGCCGCAACTGTGGATGCTTTTTGCTGCCGGCGGCGCGGTGCTGACGGCACTGTACCTTTTGCGGCAGCAGCGGCGCCGCGTCGAAGTGCCTTTTGTGCGTCTGTGGAACGCTTTGCTGCAAAAAAGCACCTCGACCAGCTTGTGGCGCAAGCTTTTGCGTTTGTTGTCGCTCTTGATACAGCTCATCGTGCTGGCGCTTTTGGTGCTATCGCTTGGCGATCCACGGCTTTCACGCAGCGAAAAGGGACGCACATTGGTGCTGCTTGTCGATACCTCGGCGTCGATGCAGTCTCACATCCCGCCGGCGCCGAATTCGCTGGAAACGGCGCCGCAAACTCGGCTGGATTTGGCCAAGGCGCAAGCCAAGGCGCTTATCCGTTCGCTTGGGGGCGATGACCTGGCCGTGGTCGTGGCGCTCGACGGGCAACCCGCTCCGCAGGGCGGTCTGGCCGATGACGAGACCGAGCTTTTGAGCCAAGTAGATGGCCTCTTGGCGCGTGATACCGCTGCAGATCTGCCAGCGGGTTTGACCCTGGCGCGGGCCCTTTTGGCCGGACGTCCGCGTCCGACCATCGTGCTGTTTTCGGATGGCGGTTTTGATGAAAACACCCTGCGCGAAGTGGCCGTGCCGGCAAACATCGATATGCGTTTTGCACCGCTTTCGACCATTGCCGATGCCGGGCCCACTAGCGGCAACGCCGCGGTGACGGCTTTTGCGGTCCGCCGTTATCGGCGCAATCGGCTGAGTTACGAAGTTCTGATCAGCCTGGCCTGGTTTCCCGGCAAAAACGCCACCGCGCAGCCCGCCACCTTAGAGCTTTTGCAAGAGGGCGAAGTCGTCGATGTCAAAACCCTGGAGCTTCCCCCCGGCCAGCAAATCGAGCGCTTGTACCCCAATCTTTCCGGAGCCGGTCGGCATTTGGAAGCGCGCCTGCACTTGCAATCCGCCACCGATCTATTGCCGCTTGATGATCGCGCCTTTACCGTTCTGCCCGAACGCCGGCAGCAGCGCGTCCTAGTTGTCACCCGCGGCAATCTGTTTCTAGAGGGCGCTTTGCTATCGACCGGCGCCGGCGAGGAAAACCACCTAAGCATCGACAAAGTGACGCCCAGCGCCTACGACCCGGCACGCGCCGACCGTTATGATGTCGTCATTTTCGATGCCGTGACTCCGCAAACGCCTCCGGCGGCCCATGCCATTTATCTGGATCCGCAGGGCCCAAACAGCCCGTTTGCCATCACCGGGGTCGTAAAATCGCCGCTTTTCACCGATTTGGACGCGCAGCATCCGGTTTTGCGCTGGGTGTCGCTTGGAGACGTCAATATGACGCGCAGCTCGGTCTTTGGGCTACGCGCTGGCGATCGCGCGCTGGCTGCGATGCTCAAGCAGCCTCTTATCGTCGCGCGCGAGGAGCTTACTTCGAGCGGCATCGGACGCCGCAGCCTGGCCCTGGGCTTTGATTTGCGCCAAAGCGACCTGCCTTTGCGCGTCGCTTTTCCGGTCTTGCTGATGAACGCCCTAGACTGGTTCGCCGGCGATGTCGATGACGATTTGGGCAGCCTGCGCACCGGGCGAATATGGCGCATGGCGCTGCCGCCAAGCGGGCGCGTAAGCGACGCCGACCTGAAAACCGCAAGCGCCGCGACGCTGCTTTTGCCCGATGGCAGCCTTGTGCCGGTGCCGGTCAGCGAAGGCCATGCTTTGCACTATGGACAGCGCGTGGGATTTTATGAATTGGTCGTGCCGCAAAAGCCTTCGCGTCGGTTCGCGGCCAACCTCGGCGATTTGAACGAATCCGCTGCGCAAATTCGACACGGGATGCGCATCGGCGGGCCGCATACTCCGCTGCTTGCTCCTCCCGAATCCGGGCAACGGGCGCTGCGGCGAAGGCTGTGGCCGTATTTGCTGCTCGGGGCGCTTTTGCTGCTAAGCCTTGAGTGGTGGAGCTACCACAGGCGGTGGACCGTATGATGGCCGCCCCTTTTTACCTGAGCCTAAAGTCGGCGCTTTTGAGCGCGCAGACGCTTACGGTACAGCTTGGCGCTCAGCAGATTCTAGTCGAGCGGCCGCGCGCCCTATGCTTGCTTTTGCTTCTGCCGCTGCTTTTTCCGGCGACCTGGCTGTCGCTGACCGATATGTCGCGGCGGCAGCTTGGGTTGCAACTTTTCATGCGCAGCCTGCTTTTGCTGGCCATTAGCCTGGCTTTGGCGCAGCCCGCGCTGCTTGGCGAGCGGCACAAGATTTCGCTGGTCGCGCTTGTCGATGTTTCGGACTCGATGGCCGAAAAACAGCTTGCTGCCGCGCAAAAGCGCCTGGAAGAACTGCGCCAGCTGACTCGAAAAAGCGGAGACGATCTGCACGTGCTGACGTTTGCGCAAAAGCCGCGGCTGTTGCCGCTGCCGTCGGCCGAGCAAGCGCTGCCGCCGCTTGAAAATGCTCGCGCGAGCACCGATGTATCCGGCAACACCGGTCGGCAGGCCACCAATCTGGCCGGCGCACTACAGCTTAGCTACGGTCTGCATGCGCCGAATACCTTGCGCCGAGCGGTGCTGTTTTCAGATGGAAATCAGACCGAAGGCGATGTGCTGGCCGAGGCCTTAAATTCTCGTCGGCGAGGCGTTCGCGTGGGCTACTTTCCCATCGCCGCCGAGCCCGAGCCCGAGGTCCTTTTGCGCGAGCTGCGCCGCATCGAGCAAAGTCCGAACAATGCCGACCTGAAAGTCGGTGCGCCGTTTGTCTTGGAAGCGGAAATCTATTCGAGCATCGCTCAGCCGGCGCGAGTGACCTTGTATCAAGGCGATCGCGAAAACCCCGGCGATGGACACCGCGATGTGCAGCTTGTCGCAGGCCGCAATCTTTTGCGCTTTCGCAGCCAGGCCGACAGTCCTGGCTACGTCGATTATCGCGTCCAAGTCAGCGCGGTACCGTCTGCGCAAACACCACTTTTGGATCGCTTTGCCGCGAACAACTCGGCCCTTTTGCCGCTTTACGCCCACGGCAAACCGCGCGTTCTTTATATCGAAGGCGAGCCCGCGGCCAAAGGCTTTCTGGCTCAGGCGCTGGAACGCGAAAACATCGAAGTCGAAACGCGCAATGCCTACGGTCTGCCGCATAGCGAAAAAGAGCTGGCCAGCTACGACCTATTGCTTTTGTCCGACGTGTCCGCGACGCTTCTCAGCCAAGCGCAGATGCTGGCCATCGAAAGCTATGTGCGCGATCACGGCGGCGGCTTCATTATGGCCGGCGGCGAAAACAGCTTTGGTTCGGGCGGCTATCAAGGGACGCAGCTTGAAAAAGTTCTGCCGCTGCGTTTTGAACAAGAGAAAAAGCGCGATCAGCCCTCGCTGGCTTTGGTGCTTTGCATTGATCGATCCGGCTCGATGAATGGTCCGAAGCTGGAATTGGCCAAAGACGCCGCTCGCGCCACTGCCGAGATGCTGGCCCCCGATGATTTGATCGGGGTCGTGGCTTTCGACAGCCAGGCGACGCCGCTAGTGCGGCTGCAGCGGGCGCAAAATCGCGTGCGCATCAGTTCGGACATTGCTCGTCTGTCGGCAGGCGGTGGGACGCAGCTTTTACCGCCTTTGCAAGAGGCCTATCAGCAACTGGCCAGCACGGCCGCCAAGATCAAACACGTCATTCTTTTGACCGACGGCCAGGCCGAGTATGGCGGCATCATTGACCTGGTGAACCAAATGGTCGCGCAGAAAATTACCGTATCGACCGTGGGCGTCGGTTCGGGCGCGGATCAAACGCTTTTGACCGCCATTGCTGAAAACGGCGGCGGGCGCTTTTATTTCACGCAAGATGCGAGCTCGATTCCCAAGATTTTCACCAAAGAAACCACTCAAGTGGCGCGCTCGGCGCTGGTGGAAGAGCGGGTGCGGCCGGTGGTACACAAATTTGTAGAGCTTTTGGACGGCGTCGGAATCGAAAGCGCCCCGCCTTTGCGCGGCTATGTCGCGACCAAGCCCAAGCCGCTTGCCGAATTGATTCTGGTATCGCCGCAGGGCGAACCACTGCTGGCGCGCTGGCGTCAGGGACTTGGCCAGGCGGCGGCGTTTACAAGCGATGTGAAAAATCGCTGGGCGGTGGATTGGCTGCGTTGGCCGGGATATTCTCGATTCTGGGCGCAACTTGTGCGTTCGACGATGCGGCACGACGGACGCCATCGCGGTCTAAGCTATGAACTGTCCGCCGTGGCCACCCCTCCTTATGTCCATGTGCGCGTCGATGCGGTGGCCAGTGATGATCATTTCGTATCCGGCATGGACAGCCAAATCGAAGTGCTCGAAAACACCATCGGCATTCCGCTTTCCCAAGGTTCGGCTGCAAGCGGGCGAACCCGCACCGTGCTGACGGCATCGCTGCCGCAAACGGCGCCAGGCCGCTACGAAGCCGACCTGTTTTTGCCGCGCACCGGAGCATTTTTGTTACGAGCCGTGCATCGCAGCCCGCCGCCGGCCTCGGACCATCTGGGGCCGATCATCGCCGAATCGTGGGGCACATTGTCTTTGTCTTACTCGCGCGAGTATTTGGCGCTGCCTCCGGATCTGGAACTACTGGATCGCATCGCCGAGGTGACGGGCGGCGCACGCTACCAAGATGCCGCCGTGGCGCTTGACCCGGGAAACGAAAAGACGCGATTTCTGCGCGCGCTTTGGCCCTATTTGGTGGCTTGTGCGCTTGGGCTTTTGCTGCTCGATGTACTTTTGCGCCGCGTCCGCATCTTTGGCTATCGAGCGCTGTCGATCTAAGCGGGCCTAGACACTTTGGCGAAAATGTAGAGCGTAAAACCACAATGTGGTATAAATACGCATCATGTGCGCCGATGTAGCTAGAAATGAAACGCCAAGCGCCGATCGTCCATTACACGGTCGCGTGGCTGTGGTGACCGGAGCCGGACGTGGCCTCGGGCGCTCGATAGCACTGGCCCTGGCTGCGGCGGGCGCCAAAGTAGCGTTACTCGGCCGTACCGCCGAATCTCTGCAAAAAGTTGCGCGCACTCTTTGCGACCGCGGCGACACTGCGTTGGCGCTGCCGACCGATGTCACGAACGAAGGCGCAGTGCTGGCTGCGGCGCAGGCCGTGGAACAAACCTGGGGCAGTGCAGAGATTTTGGTCAATAATGCCGGCACTTCACTTGTCCGACCATTTTTGGACAGTGACACACAATCGCTGCGCAGCTTGTTTGAACTCAACGTCTTGTCAGCGATGACGTGCACGCGCATATTTGGCGCACAAATGGTCGCCCGCCGTTTTGGTCGGGTGATTAACATCGCCTCGATCGCTGGACTAGTCGGCGAGCCGTCGCTATCCGGCTATTGCGCCAGCAAAGGAGCGCTAATCGCTTGGACGCGCGCGCTGGCAGTCGAATGGGCGCGCTACAATATCACCGTGAATGCGCTGGCTCCGGGCTACATTCACACCGACCTTAACGCACAGGCACTTGATGATCCGCAAATTGGCGAGCGCTTGCTCAAAAAAATTCCACTGCGGCGCGCAGGTCTACCAGACGAAATGGGACCAGTTCTAGTATACTTGGCGTCGGATCACTCGGCGTTTATGACCGGATCGGTGCTAGTCATCGACGGCGGACAGGTAGCACGTTAGTGGCGAATCTGCTGGTCATGATGGAGTTTTATCGCGGCGCCCTCCTACCCGTGTCGCTGGAGGTGCTGGGTCATGCGCGTTCACTCGGCAGCGCGCTCGGGCTAACGGTGTATGCGCTTGTGCCCCTGCCCCCTGAGCCGACGGAAGAAGAAGACATCACCGTTCGTTGTGGGCGATTTGGCGCCGACAAAGTGATGCTTTTGACCGGCGATTCGCTGTTTGTCGAACATGAGATGCGCTTTGAGCAATGCGCCGACGCGCTTTTGTCCGCGTGTTCTATGCTGCCGCCACGTCTGTTTCTGATGGGCGACACGCCGGCCGGTCGTGACATCATGCCGCGCCTGGCCGCCCGGCTTGGCGCCGCATATTTGCCGCGCGGGGCGGCGCTGGCCGAAGGCCGTCATTTGGTTCTGACCGATGCCACCGGCCGTCATTTGCGCATTCCGCTCGAAGTCACCGGTGCCGAGGGCGTTCCGCCTTTGACGGTGCCTATTCTTGTGACCATACCGGCGGGTCGCCATGCCATGGCCTGGGGCGATCAAGACGCCGAGCTTATGATCGTACCGCCTCAGGACGAAAGCTCGCAGACCATTCCCAATCTGACTGCCGAGCGCGCTCAGCGCGGTGGTTTTGTCGAAGAAGCCATCGAAGCCCTGCCCGCCGTGCAAGAGTCCGCCGCCGACGGAGCTCCGCCGGTCTGCCAGCTTTATATCGACAAAGCCACTGCGAGAGCCGAGGCTCCGCTGTCGCCATTTCGCGTCGGCATCGGAGCGCAGCCAGAACCCACGATGAACTATCAACTGCTGCTGCCTGCGGAGCAACTGGCGATGGTAGCGGAACAGTTGCGGGCTTTGCTCGCGGCGCCAGGGCCGATTGCTCCGATTCAAAACCCTGGCTCGCGGCCCATCCCTACACAAGCCCTAGATGGGTTTGACGATTTCAATGACAGCACCCCGACGGAAGAGTCGTGGGACGACTACGCTGGCGATACGTTAAACGGCAACGAGGCGACTTCGGCGCTGATCCGCTCGACCGTTGCCGAAACGCAAAAATCGCCATTTTATGACGCGCAGGCGCCATCGCTGATTACGCCAACCATACGCCCCGTCGATACCTCGGCGCCGTCCTTTCGCTTGAGCATGCGTAACGGCATACAGGCGACTGGAAACGGGGCGGCGATGTGGGAAGGCTTTGCGACCATGCCCGATACTGACGAATTTGCCGATGATGACGACGGTGAATCGCAGTTGGACGTTGCGCACGCCGATACCGCCCCGGTGCCGGTGGTCGCGCCGGTCGGCAGCAAGCCCAAGGAGGGAAAATGAAGGTCGTGGCGCTTGCCGGAGAAGCCGATTTCAGCGTCATCTCGCTGGCTGTACGGCTTGGCGAATGCGTGGCGGTGGCCATCGCGGCGAATGCAAGCGCTACCGTCCTTGCGCAAGCTCGCGCCGCTGGCGCCAGCCGGCTGATTCAGCTTTGGGACAACAGTTTTGCCGAAAGCCAGCGCGACCCGCTCGGCCATGAACAGATTTTGGCTCCTGTGCTTAGCGCCCTGGGGCGGCAGTTGGAATCGAGCTTTTTCATCGTTCCCGAAACTGTCAACGGCTGGCTGGGGCCGGCCTTGGCTGAGGAACTGGGCGTGACCCACGTCTCGGGAGTTCTAGACGCGGCATTGGCGCCGCCAGCCGCTGATTCTGCGTCCTCGCCGAAGGCTTTGGCACAGGCGCCGCCGATGGTCATTGTTCGGCGGCGCTGCCTGCAAGGGGTGCAGCGCTTGCGCGGTCCGGCCATCGGGGTGCTTTGCGTGCTGCCGCATTCGGTTGCTTCGAGCGCCAAACTTCCCCCCGTTGGCAATGTCGTCAGCGAACGCTGGGATTTGGCGCGGCTGGGCATCGGACCGGTTGATTTGCCGCGACCGCTCTTGCGACCCATACTGCCCGAAAGACGTTCGGTGCTAAGCGGTCGCACCTTCGACAGCCTAGAAGCGCTGGCTCTACGCTTGCGTCAGGACGGCCTGGCCCTTCCCGGCGCGCAGGATGGGGGATGATGGCCCGCGCGCGCCAAGCCATCGCGACCAGCCGACGACCGGCTGAGCTGGCGGCTGCCGCAACCAGCGGCAAACGCAGCCTGCATACCAGCCAGGCCGCGACGGATCTGGCGCAGCTATTGCGGGCCCGCGCTTTTAGTCTAAGCGGTGAGGGCGTGCTGATTTCGCGCATTGCCGCCAATTTGCAAGCCTCGGCGGGTCACATCGAAAAAGACGCCGCGGCCTGGATCGGTCTAGATCGGCCTCCATCGGACCGCGTCGCTTTGGGCCTGGGAGAATATGCCGGTGCGCTTGGGCCTTATAGCTACGGCTTTTTGAATAATCTCGATGGGGTCGCGCCCTTGGCTACGCCCTTGCCGCTGTCTAGCGAGGAACGGCCGCGTCGCGGTCATATCGCTTGGGTGGTGCCGCGTCGAGATGCTCTGCCCGAGGTCGCGCCGCTACTTTTTGGCCGCGGGCTGGGCGCGTCTTGGCTGATCTCGGTCGGCGACGGCGATCCAGCGGAAGTATTGCGATTTTTGACGCTGGATCCGGCCACAAGCAGCATCCTTTTGGCGCTGGGCAAAGGCGTACGGGCGCAGACTTTGCGCGAAGCGCTTGGCGATAAACCTGCGGTGCTGCTTTTGCCGCCAAGCGTATCGGCCAAAGACGGTGCTTTGATTCGCGCCGTGGCGCGTCGCGCGGGTGCAGTGGTCACGACCCAGCTTGAAGAATGGCTGGCGCAGGCCACGCTGCTGGAAGCGGCTGCCGAAGGACCTGCTTTCAAGAACGCAGCCATGCCGCCGCGCCGCTATCGCGCAGCGGTGGTGGTGGCGGGCGCGGGCGTAGATTTTGTATCCAGCGAAGTACAAAAAACCCGGCTAAAGAACAAAGCCGCGATTTCGCTACGGGCCACCCGCAGCGAGGAAGTCTCAGAGCTGAATACCGCGTTGCGGCAGGCGGCGTTAGACGCCAAGATCGTCGTTTTGTGCGGCGCCGCCGATATTTTGGCCGAGGTGAACGCACCGGGACCGCTTTTGCGCGTCGATCCGGCGCAGCCGGAGCGCCTGCGCGCTATTTTGCGGGCGCTGGCCAGTCCGCCGGCGCTGTTTTTCGCGCCGCAAGATGACAAAGCGCCCAAAGGCAAGGTCGATCGCGAACGCGTCGAAGGGGTTTTGGCGGATCTGCCTCCACCCCTTTATGTAGGCAGCGCAGCGGTCTGTGATGAGGTTCTTGCCGATCACGACCTCAAGCGCCTGCTTAACGCCTACGGGGTGCGAGTCTCGCGCCAAGCGCCGGCCAATACCACGACGGCGGCGCTGCGGATTTTGGGAAAACTCAGCCTGCCGGTCGAGCTTCTGCCCGCGGTTGAGCCGCAAACCGATGTCGAAGAAGTGATCGCCAAAGAAGCCGCCGCGCGGCTTTTGTGTAGCACCCAGGCCGAAGTCAAACGGCAGGCGACGCTGCTTTTGTCGCACAGCGCGCACGTACTTTTGCGCGAAGTGTCGGCGCCGGCGCCAAAGCTGCGCCTGCAAGCCGGGGTCGAACGCGGGCTTGGTTCGATTTTGCGTCTGACGACCATGACCACCAAAGACACCTGGATGGAGGCGGCGCTGTTGCCGCTGCAAGCTGCGGAAGCGCAAAAACTGGCCGAGGGGGTGCTTGGGCCACTTCTGGACCGCGACGAAACCGCCCTCGATGCCAAAGAACTTAGCGAGCTTTTGACGAGCCTATCGGCTTGTCTTTCAGAACAAGCGCTGACTTTGGATCTGGTGGTTTTGCTGAAGAAAGAACCGGCGGTGCTGCATGCCGCCGGGGTGCTGAAGCGGCAGGCAGCGCGGGCTACTTCTTCCCGAAGTTCTTCATGACTTTGGTGTTGTCGGTGGCGTCCAGGTAACGAAAGCCGTTTTTCATCTGAAACGCGCGTCCATCGTCAAAGAGCACGGTGATATCGACGTCGGTGTTCTTGTCGCCTTGCGGCGAGTTGACTTTGATGGTGCTGCTGTTTTCCATGACCACATTGGTGGCGGCCCGACGGCCGAAGGTGACGCTGACGCCGCCTCGCTTGATCGGGAAGTTTTTGCCTTTGATCTGAATTTCTTCACCGCCCGCGAAGGTGCCCTGCGGCGGCTCAAGCTGTTCAATCTTGATCTCGTTCGAACATTGACTGCCGGAAAGACATAGGGCGAGGCCGAGGCTGCATAGCAGGCTGCGCATGCTCATCTTCCATTCTCCTTGATGAAAGCGGAAAGCGTATTGGACTGTATTCACAGTGTACGCCAAGCCGCTCGACGCGTTTAAATTCCGGCGTAGTTCGATAGCAGCTCGTCTATAAGTTCGATAAGTCCAAGGCCTTCGGCGGCTCGGGTAATGCGCGCGGGGCGCGCGGTGCCAAGCTCGGGCAAGTAGGGCTCGATATTGCGCACGCCAACCGATAGCGCGAAGCGGCCGGGTGCAAACAAGCTGGCATCGTTGGCGCTGTCACCGACGGAAACGGCGTATTTTTGCAGCTCGACGTCGGGATCTTTGACCCCGCGCCGGGCCAAAAGGGCGGCCACACCGTCGGCCTTGCTGCGCGGTCCGGCGCTGCGCGGATCGAGCATAAAATGAATGTGAATCGAACTGGCCAAAATGCGGCCCACGCCATCGCTTTCCGCAGCCACATGTTCGGCAAGCGCCGCCAAAAGCACTGCGGCATCGACGTCTTTGGGCAGGGCGCGCAGCACCGTGTAATCAGTCAGTCTGTAGGCATTGTCGGCGGTCGGGCTAAATTGCAAGCCGGCGCGCAAAGCGGCGCGTTCGCTAAGCGCTTGCAGCCGCTGACGCAAATCAGGCGGCGGCGAAACGCGATATTGCAAAGCCACTTCTTTGTCCAAAGTATTGAGCAAACGCCGGTCGAGCCAGGCGCCGCCGTTTTCCACCACAACCGCGGAAACGCCGTCCACGTATTGCAAAAGTGCTGCGCCGTAGCCGGCCGGCCGGCCGGTATTCAAAATGACCTCGATGCCGGCGGCGGCCGCCCGCGCAACCGTCGCCAAAACTTGTGGATGCAAAAATCCGGCAACCGTAAACGTATCGTCTACGTCGGCAATTAGGTACTTCATGGGCATCGCCAAAGCCTATCTTAGGCCTGCCTGGACGACAAAAAAGTTGACACTTCCCTGTGAACTCAGATAGGTAATGTGCACTCCATTGTTCGCAAATCGTCTACGAAGAGCGCAAATGAAGCAGCAACCGCAACGAAAGTCGCGGCGCTGATTCGAAAGCCTGATTCGCAAAGACGAGGCTCGGGGCGTAGCGCAGCCTGGTAGCGCACCTGGTTCGGGACCAGGGAGTCGGAGGTTCAAATCCTCTCGCCCCGACGAGGCGAGGCAGACACGAAGCTGCCTCGCCATTTTTTTTTCTGCTACACTGCCGCGCTATGGCGACGTTTCTAGATGTATCCAAAAGGACCCATTATTGCGGCGATCTGCGCGCTAACACCGTCGGACAAAATGTAGTTTTGTACGGCTGGGTGCAGGGCCGGCGCGACCTTGGCGGGCGCATTTTTATCGACTTGCGCGACCGCAGCGGACTTTCGCAAGTGGTATTCGGTCCGGACATTCACGGTCCGACCCACACCGAGGCCGAGCAATTGCGCAGCGAATTTTGCATCGGCATCGTCGGCCGCGTGCGCTTGCGCACCGATTCGGGCGGCCAAGCCAATTTGAAATTAAAAACCGGCGAAATTGAAGTCGAGGCGTCGGAGCTGTGCATCTTTTCCCGCGCCGACACACCGCCCTTTCAAATTGAAGACAACGTTGAAACGCGCGAGGAAATTCGGCTGAAGCATCGCTTTTTGGATCTGCGCCGTCCGATTCTGCAGCACAACTTTGCGGTGCGCAGTCAGCTTTACCGCGCCACTCGCGACTATTTTCACCAAAACGGCTTTTTAGAGCTGGAAACGCCGTTTATGGTCAAATACACCCCCGGCGGAGCGCGCAACTTTTTGGTGCCGTCGCGGCTCAATCCCGGAAAATTTTACGCCCTGGCCGAGTCGCCGCAGATCTTTAAGCAGCTATTCATGGTCTCTGGCATGGATCGCTATTTTCAAATCGTGCGCTGCTTCCGCGACGAGGATCTGCGTCTGGATCGTCAGCCCGAGTTTACGCAAATCGACGTCGAGATGTCTTTTATCACCGAAGAAGACATCCACGCGATGGTCGAGGGGCTAATCGTTCGCATTTGGAAAGATGTGGCAAAAGCCGACATTGCGCGGCCTTTTGTGCGCATGCCCTACGCCGAGGCGATGGGCACTTACGGCGAGGACAAACCGGATCTGCGCAATCCCCTGCGCCTGCACGACATCACGGCCATCGTGCGGGCGCACAAAGGCGGCGGCATTCCTTTGTTTGAAAAGACCGCAGAGGGCACCGGCATCATCAAGCTTTTGCGCATTCCGGCGGCGCATGCGCAAAAACTGTCGGGAACCGAAGTTCGCAAGCTCGACGATACGGTAAAGGGCATGGGCGCTGCTGGCCTCGGCAGCGCGCGGCTGGATCCGGCGGGCAGCGGCGAAGCTTTGGCCTGGACGCAGTCGCCGTTTGGCAAAACCATCACGAGCGAAATGCGCGCCGCCGTGCAAAAGGCCATAGGTGGCGAGCCCGGCGATTTGCTGCTGTTTCAAATGGGAGCCCCTAAGCCCGTCAACACGGTGCTGGCGCAGCTACGGCAGCAGCTAGGCCGCAAGCTGGAACTTTTGGAAAAAGGATGGCGCTTTTTGTGGGTCACCGATTTTCCGATGTTCGAACAGAACGAACAGGGACAATACGTCGCGGCGCATCATCCTTTTACTTCGCCTAGGCCCGAGCATCTGCCGCTTTTGGCGACCGATCCGGGCAAAGTTTTGGCGCGCGCCTACGACCTGGTGTTAAACGGCAACGAAATCGCCGGCGGATCCATTCGCATTCATCAGCGCGAGGTGCAGGCCAAAGTGTTTGCCGCGCTTGGACTGACCGAAGACGATTTTCGACAGAAGTTTGGTTTTCTGCTCGACGCGTTTCGCTATGGTCCGCCCCCGCACGGCGGAATTGCATTCGGACTGGACCGCATGACCATGCTTTTGTGCGGTGCGGATTCGCTGCGCGACGTCATCGCCTTTCCTAAGACGCAACACGGCACCGATTTGATGAGCGACTGCCCCACAGACGTCTCGGCGCGTCAGCTTGAAGAGCTGTTTATTGCCGTGCGCTCCCAATCCCGCTAGGCGAACTGTTAATCAATGTGTCCCATGCTAGGCTTTTTGTCGTGAATCTGATTCCCGACAGCTTTTCCGATCCGCTTGTGCTGTTTGCGCAGTACTTCGCGCAGGCGCAAAAACAGGAATCGCACGATGCCACGGCGGTGGCGCTGGCGACGGCCACCGCCGACGCGCGACCCGCAGTGCGCATGGTCCTACTAAAAGGGGTAGAAGCCGAGCACTTCGTCTTTTTCACCAACTATGAAAGCCGCAAGGGAAGGCAGCTTCAGGAAAACCCGAATGCGGCGCTATGCTTTCACTGGCCGACCTTGACGGTTCAGGTGCGCGTCGAGGGCGCCGTCAGCAAGCTTTCTGCGGAGGAATCGCAAAGGTATTTTGCGACTCGTCCGCGCGGCAGTCAGATCGCCGCCTGGTCTTCGCAACAAAGCGCACCGCTATTCGATCGCGCCGAGCTTTACTTTCGACATCGCGAAATTGAGATGCGTTACGCCGACAAAGAGATTCCCTGCCCGGATTTTTGGGGCGGCTATCGATTGTTTCCGACTCGCATCGAATTTTGGCACAGCGCCCCCTTTCGCATGCATGACCGCTTGCTTTATGAACGCCAAGGGACGGGCGACTGGCACCGCACCCGGCTTTTTCCCTGAAGAAAGGAATTCATCGATGAATGCAAATTTTTG
This sequence comes from uncultured Myxococcales bacterium, assembly GCA_964460115.1. GTDB lineage: Bacteria > Myxococcota_A > Polyangia > Palsa-1104 > JAEUJZ01 > JAEUJZ01. The sequence continues at coordinate 65,488 of CAYWPR010000001.1, read as the reverse complement.
CGCTGGGGCTCGTCCGGCGCTTTTCTGCCTGGCGCTTTTTGCGGCTCCGACGGCGTGTAACCGTAGCGCCACCAAAACGCCGCCACCGCAGGCGGTACCCGCGGCGCAGGAAGTCGTTGCGATGGTTGGCAATCAGCCCATCACCATGGCTGAAATCGACAAGCTGGCCGGTCGCGAACTTTACGAAGTTCGAGAAAAAGCGCTGGATGAACTCATCACCGAACGCGTGGTCGGTACCGCCGCCCGCGCCGCCGGAATGTCCACCGACGACTATCTGCGCAAGCAGGCCGAGGCGCGGGTGCCGCTCATCTCGGTAAGCGAAGCGAAGACCTGGTTCGAACAAAACAAAGCCCGTCTGCCGAGCGGCCTGGGCGATAAATCCTTTGACGACATCAAAGACATGGTGGTTCAGGGGCTGACTTCGGACAAGCGCCGCGACGCCATGGGCACGCTGGTTGAAGAAATGAAGGCCAAGGTGGGCGTCAAATTGCTACTGCGCGCGCCGCGCGTCGAAGTGGCTGCGGAAGGTCCGTCGCGCGGCCCCAAAACCGCCAAAGTCACCATCGTGGAGTTTTCCGATTTTCAATGTCCGTTTTGTTCGCGCGGACGCAAAGTTGTGGATGAAGTCGTGGCGCACTACGGCGACAAAGTGCGGGTCGTGTTTCGCGATTTCCCCCTCGATTTTCACGACAAAGCGCAAAAAGCCGCCGAGGCCAGTCACTGCGCCGAGGATCAAGGCAAGTTCTGGCCCATGCATGATTGGATGTTTGACAATCAGGACAAGCTGGACACCGATGGTCTGAAGACAGCGGCGCGGCAGATTGGCCTGGACAGCGCGCTTTTTGAAAAATGTCTAAGCTCGGGCCAGCACAGCGCAGAAGTGCAGCGGCATCAGCACGATGGTCAGAAAGTTGGCGTGCGCGGCACTCCCGCCTTTTTCATCAACGGTGTGATGCTGTCCGGCGCGCAACCCTTCGAAAAATTCAAGACCGAGATCGACCGCGCCCTGAACGACTAAACTGATCTGCAAATGGCCAAGCGCGGAGCGCTACAAGGACGGCGCGAAAGTGCTGCAAAGACCTTAGAACGCTGCCTCGATGCGCTTGGTCAAGTCGATGCTCCAGCCGCGGCTTACGACGCGTGGGTGCAAGACGCGCAAATTCTTGAAACGATTTTCCCCGAAGATCCGCGCTTTGTCGGCTATCTGGCGCTATATCGCGGCGATTTAGAGCTTTGCCGCGGCATTTTTTCGGCCGAGCGCTTTCCGCTAGAACGTGCTCACGCACTTTTTGCGCTGGCCGCGGAAAACGCGACGGCAAAGCATGAAGCGGCGGCGCTTTTCGAAAAAAGCCAATGTCTGGTTTCGGCGGCGCAAGCCTATGCGCAAGCGCAAGACGAACCGGGCGCCATTCGCTGCTATAGGCGGCTGCTCGGCGACCGCCGACTGGGCGATTATGAGCAGGCGCTGATCCATTGTCAGTTGGCCATTCTTTTCGCCGAGCAAAAGCAGCCTGGGAAATCTGCGCTTGAGCCGGCCAAAGATGCGCGCAGCAGCCGCCAGCATGCCGTCGCAGCGCAAGAGCTTTTGGAAAAACTGGCTGACGATTGGGAATCCGCGGAAAAGCCTGAACGGGCCCTAGACTGCTATCGCCTGTACATTCGGCTGGGACAAGCGCTGAGAAGTTTCGAAAATATCGTCGAGGGCTCTATAAATTGCCTGCGGCTCTTGAAACAAGCGCGGCTTTTGGCCGATGTGCTGCGCCATTACGACGAGCTTTTGCAAAGCTGCGCCGCGCACCACGAACATCATTTGGCCGCCGCAAAATGTCGCGAGGCGGCCGAATATTTGGAGCGGCAGGGTGCGCAGGAAGCTCGCGATTTGGCGCTAGGCTACAAACGCCAAGGCGCCGCGGCTTTGTTACGCGCCGCGCAATACAATCTCGAACGCGGCGGACCGGCCGAGCGAAGTGAAAGCGCACTGCTTGCGGCGCTAAACATTTGGAACGCGCTGGATGACTTTTCAGCGTTTCGCGGCATTTTGACCAAGCTTTCGCAACTGCCGCTGCCGGCGGCGTCGCGCTATCGCGAACTTGCGGAACGCTATCCCGATACGCCGCTGCCAAAGGCCGAAGAACCGTCCCACGCTGTCGCAGAAACCATCGGGCCGCCAATCTGGGATCTGGATCTATGCGAGTGGCAGGCGGATGGCGACCCGGTCGCAGTTTGCTTGGGTCTAGTCGGCGACCGCAAGCGGCCGCAGCTTACGCGCCGCCATGCAATGCTTGTGCTCCTGCATGCGGCGCTTCTGACTGTGAAAAGCCAGGACGCCGCTTTAGATTTGCCGCCCAGCGATTTCAATCGCACAAAGCGTCCCTGGATGATCATTTCATCGCTTGGCGGGCTGCGCTGCTATGAAGCGCTGCGCCCGCTTGAGCGATTGTTTGCCGTATCCGATGCGCCTCTGCGCATTGCCATCATTCAGACGCTGCCGCGCTTGCCGTTTCGGCGAGCGGCGGCGTTGCTGGCGCAAGGACTTGCCGATGCCGACCCAGGCGTTCGCAGCGCCAGCCTGGAAATCAAGGCGCATCTGCAGGATTAGACAGCGACGCGAAATGGATACTGCTTGAGGGCCAGGCCCAGTAGTTCGACAGCGCGGCGCAGCGGTTTTTCGCTGAGCACATAGGCGATGCGCACCTCATTTTTGCCAGCACCGGGTGTGTGATAAAAGCCCGGTCCCGGGGCCAGCATCACGGTTTCGCCTTCGTGCTGAAAATCGCTGAGCAGCCAGGAACAAAAGTGTTCGCTGCTTTGCACGGGCAAACGAACCATCAGATAAAAAGCGCCTTGCGCCTCGGGCGCCAGCACTCCGGGCAGTCGTCCAAGCTCGGTCATAAGCACGTTGCGGCGGCGCTGAAATTCGCCGAGCATCTCTGCGACAAACGGTCCGGGATCTTCCAAGGCGCTTTGCCCACCAAGCTGTCCCAGGGTCGGCGGCGACAATCGGGCCATGGCAAAACGCGTTGTCGCATCGATGATCTCGGCCCGCTGGCTGATGATGCAGCCTAGACGCGCCCCGCAGGCCGAAAAGCGCTTGGACAGCGAATCGACGACGATCGTATGCTCGGCCGCGCCGGGCAGCGATAGCACCGAAAGCGGTGGAGCACCGGAATAGACGAAGTCGCGGTACACCTCATCGCAGATCAGGATGAGATTGCGCTCTTTGCAAATGGCCAGCACTTGCTCTAACGCCTCGCGGCTGTACACGGCGCCGGTTGGGTTTGAGGGGTTGCACAAAAGAACCGCGCGAGTTCGCGGCGTCACTGCGGCCGCGAAATCCGCCGGCGGTGGCAGGCGAAAACCGTCTTCGATGCGCGTCGGCAAAGCGCGTATTTTGGCGCCCGCCATGACGGCAAAAGTTCCGTAGTTCGGATAGTAGGGCTCGGGCGTAATGACTTCATCGCCGGGGTCACAAAGCGCCAGCAGACAAAACAGCAGCGCCTCGGAGCCGCCGGTCGTCACCAGCACATCTTTTTCGGTCACCGGCAGACCCAAAGCCGCGTAATAAGCAGCCAGCGCCCGCCGATAAGGATAAAGGCCTACCGACGGGCTGTAGCTTAACACCTGACCCGGCTCAAGCCGGGCGTTGCGCAAAAACACCGCCGGCGTCGCGATATCGGGCTGGCCGATATTCAGATGGTAAATTTTGATTCCACGGTCGGTGGCGCTTTTGGCCATAGGCTCAAGCTTGCGAATCGGGCTGGCTGGTGCTTCGTGCGCCCGCCGCGACAGCATCGACGTGCTTTTATTCGTTACGGTCCCTGTCGCTGCGGTTTCGATCGTAGTGGCCATAGTGTCGTCGTATCATGGCCCCGCCTTGCTGCCAAGGGCAGCGTGCGCTTTCAAATTGAATCGCGAACTTCCGCAATCATTTTTTGAGCCAGTTTTTCAGTTGCTCGACTTCGAAGCTTGCGGGTAGCGTGCGCCGTACAAATGACCTGCGAGGCGCAACCGATGAAAAAACGAATGAAAAAACCAACTCGGCTACTCTCTGTCCTTTTTCTATCTGGGAGCGGATTATTAGCCGCCTGTATGCTCGATGAATCGGCCGCGAAAGAGGCCAAGCAGGTAGAAGCCCTGCGTAGCCAAGGCAGCGACTCGCGCTTTTTTAGCCGCATCGATGGCAATGAGCGAATTGCCTTTCAAGTGCATATGGCGATGCGCAATGCAAAGGCTGCGCAGGCCGAGCTAGGGGCCATTATCGATCCGGAAAACCCGCGTTACGGAAAATTCCTTTCCAATGCCGAGTACGACGCGAAGTACGCTCCAAGCGCCGCAGCGGTCGGCATTGTGCGGGCATACCTGGAAAATAGCGGCCTGCGCATCAAGCACATTCCCTCGAACCACGCATACATCGCCGCCGAGGGCAGCGCCGCGCAGATCGAGCAAATTTTTGCCACGCGCCTGGGATATTTTCGAACTGGTATGACCCTGCAGCGGGTTGCAATGGAAGAGCCGACTGTTCCTCGGGCGCTGGCATCGCAGGTGCTCGGCATCGTCGGCCTTTCGACGGCTTTTGCGCGCAGCAAAGGCATCGGCGAACGCGGCAAAAGCGAGCTTGGGCAAAAAGTACATCCGTACGATGTGCCGCCGAGCACCTGCTCGACATGGTATGGCCAGATTGCCGATACGGTCGATCCGGTTTATGCCGGGTATACGCCGCTAAGTTACGCGCCCTGCGGCTATAAACCAGCGGGAATTCGCGCTGCCTATGGTTTGCGCGATGCCGTTCGTCGCGGAATTGACGGCACCGGACAGACTGTGGCCATCGTGGGGCCTTATTTGTCTCCAACGCTGCTTGGCGATGCGCAGACTTTTGCCGCCAATAATGATCCGGACTATCCGCTTTTGGACGCGCAGTTTTCCGCGCAGATGGCTCCGGGAACGCCGACCTCGCCCGATACAGACTGGTACAGCAAGCAAACGATGGCCGTCGAAGCCGTGCATGCCATCGCTCCCGGCGCCAAAATTGCCTATGTCGGTGCGCAAAGCGCCGATGCGCAGGATTTGCTAGCGGCAATCAATATGGTGGTCGAAAAGAAGCTGGCGGATCTGGTTGCGAATTCCTGGGGCATGCTTGAACAAGGGGGCGGCATCAACTTTGTCGTCTGGCATGCGCTGGCCACGCAGGCGGGCCTTAAGGGCGTGGGTCTTTATTTTGCCTCCGGAGACAACGGCGATGCGGCTTTTGACATGCACGCGCCCTCGGTCATGTTTCCGGCGTCGCTGGACAATGTCACGGCGGTCGGGGGCACATCTTTGGCGCTTGGTCGCACGGGCAACATTCTTTGGGAAACAGGTTGGGAGTCCGGATACAGCCTGCTTGCAAGCCGCGCGGCAGGAGACGGCGGCGCTATGGAAGCCTATTGGGATCCGGCCCCTCCGGGCCGTTTTGCCTTTGGTTCTGGGGGCGGAATCAGCGTGGTCTATGAACAGCCGGCGTGGCAGCGGCGCGTCGTTCCCGATGCCATCGCCAATGGCGGCGGCGCTCCGGCCCGCGCCGTTCCCGACGTCGCCTGGCTTGCCGATCCGATCACCGGTTTTATCGTCGGCATGACCAATCCCGATACAAGTGAGTACTTCGAAGGCGCGATGGGCGGCACCAGCCTGTCCTGTCCGCTATTTACCGCGGCGATGGCCTTGGCCCAGCAAAACGGCAGCCGCAAATTTGGCTTCGCCAATCCGCTTTTGTACAAACGACGCGCGACGGCGCTGCGTGACATTGTCGCGCCTAGCACGCCGCAGGCGGTGGCTTTGCCCGGCGGCATTGCCGTCAACTTCGACTATCCGGAACAGTCCATACACACCGCTTCAGGGTGGGATGCGGTCACTGGTCTTGGCGTTCCCAAAGGCGAACAGTTCTTAGATGCACTACAGTGAGCTGCTTGCGGGCGCTGGAAGACTTGAACCGAGTGAGGCGGTCGGGTTTTCGCCCAGCAATTCTTCCGCCAGGGCGATAAGACGCTGGTTTTCGAAAATGTTTTCAAGGTAGCGCTTTTGCCAAAGCGCGTCCGGAATTCGTTCTGCGCGCGCTTTCAGAATGGACAGCGCCAGGCGCAGTTCCGCGTGCGCCTCTTCGCGCTGTCCGCATTGCAAAGCCACTTCAATCAGCGCCAGACGCAAGTTTAGGTCCATAAAGCCCACGCCCTGCAGTGCCGCTAGCTGGGTTCTGGCCGATACAGCCACCGAGCACACTTCTTCCAGACGTCCACCTGCCGCCAAACGGACCCAAAGAAGCTGGGCCAGCGCGCCAAGTTGCATCGCCAATAGCGTCTCTAGCGACCACAAGGCCCACAGCGCCTCGCGCTCGGCCATGGGCAACATTCCCATGCTCAAATACGCGCGCGAAAGCGCCCAGTGCGCCATGCCGCACAGAAGCTCATTTCCTTTGTATCGAGACAGCACGGACTTGGCCATCTCTGCCGCTTCTGCGGCATGTGCAGACTGTCCGGAAAGCCACAATGTGGCGCTGGCCGCGATCCATCCTTGGCTGACGTCGATTTCACCAAGTTCTAAAATCGCCAGAACTTCTTGCAGCTTCTCTTTACCTCCGGGGCCCGCGGGGCCGCCTAGCTCTAGCTCGGCCAGTACGGCATCTCCGCGCATGATTCCGATAAAGCGGCGGTTGCCGCTTTGCAGGGCGGCTGCCGCCGCTTCCTCGGCATATTTCCAGGCCAAAAAGGGATCTCCGTCCAGCATGCGGAGCATTCGCTGCTGTCCAAAGCGCAGCCAGGCTTTGGCGCCGGGCTGCCGATCCGAAATTCCGTGCGCCAGATTTTCCATGCGCGCCAAAAAGGCTAGAGCTGCTTGGCGCTGGCCGGACAGACTGTAGGCGCCTAACAAAATTCCGCCGGCCTCCAAATAGGTGGCCATGGCTTCGGCTGCCGGCTCGACGCCAAGAAGCTGGGTGCTAAGGACGGCAAAGCTATCTTGGCGGCCGCGCATCACCGCAGCCATCAGCAGCGTGTAAAGGATCTGGCACCAGCGCACCCCGCCCGCTGGCAAAAGCCGCAGAGCTTCTTCTCCGACGCGAAAACATGCTTCAAGCTCCGAAGTTCGAGCCAGCGCAATGGCCTCAATGCCCAAAAGCTCGCCCCGCGCATCTTCATCGGTATGGCTTGCGGTCATACAACTGAGCCCACGTTCAACGCAGGCTCGCGTTCCCGTCCAATCGTTTCCATCTAAAGCCGTCGCCGCCGCGCGCACAAAATAGGGCACCGCCAGATACGGCTTGTCGCTGTGACCAAAGTGCTCGGCCAGCATCAGCGGATCGGTTTCTCCCATCCGTTCCAGATATTGTCCGGCGACGCGATGCCAGCGCCGCTTTTGTTCATCGACGAGCAGACTGTAGGCAGCCTCGCGCATCAAAGTATGGCGAAAACTATATTCGGCATCGCCTGGATAACAGCTTTGCTTGTGGCGCGTAATCAGCTCTGCCTGCACCAGGGCTTGTAGCTCAAGCTCTATATCCAGTTCGATTTGCGTGGTGGTGTTGTCTAGGATTGCCTGAATGCCGCCGCGCCAGAAGCGTTGACCAAATAGACTGGCTTTGCCCAGCACCAGCCGCGCGCGTGGGTCCAGGCGCTGCATACGCGCTTGCAGAATGGCGATGACGGTTTCTGGTAGTTGTTCGCCCTGTCGTTCGTTTTCGGCGCGAATCAATTCTTCCAAAAGCAGCGCATTGCCGGCAGCTTGTTGCGCAATGCGATTGACCACTTCCGACTTTACCGAGTCTCCCAGAACAAAGAGGACCAGGCGCTCGCTGGCGCTGCGACTTAGGCCGTCTAAGGGAATCTCTTTGACACTAGGCCAATGTCGCACTTTGGGAAAAGTGGTTTTGATCTCGGGCCGGGCTAATGCCAGCACCATAAGCGGTCGGTTGCGCAGCTCTCGCAGCAGCCCATCGACAAGCTGAATCGTCAGCATGTCTCCCCAGTGCAGATCGTCAAGGACAAGCAGTACCGTCGTGCGTTCGCACCAGGCTCCCAAAAATTCGACGAAGGCGTTTAAGACTTGGTTCGGCAGATTCCGCAAATCGCCGTGTCCGATGCGCAGCGCTGAGTTTCCTTTTTCAGAAAAGCCGAGTCCGCAAACTTCGGCCAGATAAGGGGTCACCCGCGTCCCGGTTTCGGCACCCATAAGGTCGGTGCAGCGCGTAAGCAGCCGCTCTCGCGCCAATTCCGGATCGACGCCCGCGCCGATTCCGCACATGCGCCGCAAACCTTGCCCAATCAGCGCATAAGGTGTTCCTGCTGACAGCACCTCGCCGACCCCTGAAAGAACTATGGTAGGCCGCGAGCGCCGCCGCAGGCGGGTTAGAAATTCTTGCCGCAACCGCGTCTTTCCCATTCCCGGCAAGGCGGTAATCAGCGCCGCCTGGGCTTCGCTATCCTCGCGGCAGCGATACAGAATCGCTTCCAGAATGGTCAGTTCCTGTTCACGGCCCAGGCAAGGCGTATGCTTGCCCAAAACCGGCCGCGCTTCGTCTTGTGAGGTCAATTCGCCAGTTAAAAGGGCCACACTTTCGGCGGTCACTAGAACAAAGCGGCGTTCGAGAAGTGAAGCGCTTAGTCCATCGACCCAGATTCCACCGCGCTCGACCGCGGCCACTTTGGGATCGCGCAGCGCGATGGAATGGCGATCGCGCAAAAGTCGCGCCGTGCGATCGACGACTTCGCCAATGACCGCGCGGCCTGTCACTTGGCCCCGTCCGGTGGCCAGCGCCACTGCCGAGTTTGGCCAATAGGTTTTGATAATTAGCGCACAGCGCGCCGCTTGTGCCGCCTGATCATGCGCGGAATCCGACGGCAACAGAGTCAAAAGCAAAGAACCATCGAGCAGCCAATCCAGATGTGCACCCTGCGCGAGCAGCACATTCTCAAGCTCGCGGCGCGTGGTCATATCGGCGCGCAAAGCGTCTGTGGGCAGGGACTCTTCGCCGCTAGGCGTCATTGTTGCAGGAACGGCCAAAACGACGCTGTATAGGCTTTGCTCTTCTTCGGAATTCGCGCCGTGCAAGGGATCCTGCAAGGATGCTTCGCCAATCGGCGCTTCCGAAATCGGCCCCAGCATGGACAATTCGGCCAAAAGTTCTCCGCCATCCACAGGGCGCAGTCCGGGATCTTTGGCGAGCATTCTGCAAAGCAGTCCGGAAATTGAATCCGGAACCCAGGGACAGATTTGGCGCAGCGGCGGATCCTGCTCGAAAATGGTGCGCGCCAGCGCCGCCGCCACGTGCTCGGGCATGCGGCGCATCCGCCCCGAAATTCCCTGGTAGACCACCCTTCCCAAAGAATAAATATCGGCCGCGGCATCAATCACGTTGTCGGCGCGCGCCTGTTCCGGCGCCATATACTCAAGCGTGCCGACCACTGCTCCGGCCAGGGTCAGCGCCGAGCGTGTGGTCGGCCGTTCATAATGCGCCACTCCGAAGTCCAAAAGCACCACACGGGTGAACTGCTTGTTGCACAAAAACAAATTGCTCGGCTTGATGTCGCGATGAATGATGCATGCCGAGTGCGCACAGGACAGCGCCGCGGCCACGCGTTCTAAAAGTTGCCGAGCTTCGGGGACGGTCAGGCGGCCGCGTTCCATGCGCTGGGCCAGATCTTCCCCTTCCAGCCACTCCATGACCAGGTAGCTTTGACCTTCTCGGCTCTGACCGCTGTCGACATAGGACACAATGCCGGGATGGCGCAATTCCGACAAAATCCGCGCTTCTCGTGCAAAACGCCGCGTTTCGAGGAAGGTGCCGCTTTGCTTGTGCAGCATTTTCAGCGCCACCCACTCGCTGCGCTGCCGATCATACGCCCTGTAGACCGTACCCATGCCTCCACTACCGGCCACCCGTTCAATCTCGAAGCGGTCAGCAATTAAAGTCCCGGTGGGCAGGGTGACACGCATCCATACAATCCTAAAAAAATGTGTTTACAGTTCGATTTGAGCGCCCATCTCCACGACACGGTTTGGGGGAATTCCAAAAAATGAGGTCGCCGATTTTGCGTTTCGCGACAAATATCCAAATAGGGCTTTGCGCCAGCGCCACATTCCCGATTTGCCGGTCGTTAGCAGCGTCTCGCGTCCCAAAAAGTAGCTGGTGTCGCTTTCATTGGAGATAAGGCCGGTGTCGCGACAGGCGCGCAAAATGTCGGGGACATTGGGCGTCTGCATAAATCCGTAGTGCGCCACCACTTGAAAAAAGCCCTGGCCCATCTCTTTCACGCTGACGCGCTGCTTTTTATCGACCTCGGGAACTCGGTCGGTGACCACCGACAAAAGTACGATTTGCTCGTGCAGGCACTTGTTGTGCTTAAAGTGATGCAATAGCACCACCGGCGCGCCTACTATGTTCGAGGTCATAAACACCGCGGTGCCTTTGACGCGCACCGGTTTTTGCGATTCCAGATCGCCCATGAACAAATCGATGGGCAAAGATGCCGCCAGTACGAAGTCCTCAAGAGCGGCTCGACCGGTTTTCCAGGTGGTCATCAAGATGTAGACGGCCCCGGCGATGGCCAAAGGAATCCAGCCGCCGTCTTTGATCTTGGCCAGGTTGGCGCCAAAAAAGCTTAGGTCGATGATCAAGAAGGTTCCGACCAGAAGATAGATGCGGCGCAGGCTCCAGTCCCACTGCTCGTGTGCAACGACGCCAAACAGAATCGAGGTGATGGCCATCGTGCCGGTGACGGCAATGCCGTAGGCCGCGGCCAAACCCGAGGAACCCTCCTGACGAAATGCAAAAACCAGCCAGACACAGCCGAGCATCATGATGAAGTTGATCTCGGGTACGTAGATCTGGCCTTCGGCTTCTCCCGAGGTGTGCTTGATGGTGACGCGCGGCCAGAACCCAAGCTGCACCGCCTGGCGGGTCAGCGAAAATGCCCCCGAGATCAATGCCTGCGAGGCAACCACCGCGGCGGCTGTGCCAATGGCCACCATCGGGTAAAGACCCCAGTGCGGAACCAGCTCGAAAAATGGATTTACAACTTTTTGCGGCGACGCCAGCATCAAAGCGCCCTGCGCAAAGTAATTGATGAGCAGCGCCGGAAAAGCCACTGTGTACCAGGCCACGCGTATGGCCCGCGGTCCAAAATGACCCATGTCGGCGTAAAGCGCCTCGCCACCGGTCACGCACAGCACCACCGAACCCAGCGCCAAAAAGCCTTGCAGCTTGTTGTGCACAAAGAAAAGTACGCCGTGGTGCGGCGACACTGCATAAAAGATGCTTGGATTGCGAATGATCCACGGCAGTCCGCAGACCGCGATGCTGACAAACCAAACCATCATCACCGGACCAAAAAGTGCACCGACGCCGGCCGTGCCGCGCTTTTGTAATGCGAAAAGCGCTACCAAAATGATGATGGTTCCGGGGACGACGACGGGCTGAAAAGCCTTCGTGGCGACTTCCAGGCCCTCCATGGCGCCAAGTACCGAAACCGCCGGAGTGATGACGCCATCGCCGTAAAGCAAGGCGGCGCCGAAAAGCCCTAAAAGCACCAGCACCATGCGTCCGGTTAGCTTCTTGCCCACGGAGCCGCGCGGCGCAATCAAAGCCAAAAGCGACAGAATGCCACCTTCGCCATGGTTATCGGCGCGCATGATGAAGGTGATGTATTTAAACACCACGACCATGGTCAGCGCCCAAAAGACCAGTGACAAAATGCCAAGCACATTCTCAGGCGTCGGCTGTATCTGGTGGTGCGAGCTGGCAAAGCACTCTTTGAGGGCGTATAGCGGCGAGGTCCCGATGTCGCCGTACACGACCCCGAGGGCGCCCAGTGCCACTTTCAAAAGGTCAGCGGTGTTTTCAATTTTGGGACCGTGGCGAAGGGTTGGATGAGACGCTGAGACCCGGCGCGTCGACGATGAATTCGCAGCTCGCGTCGTCGACGGGATCGACTTCGTTGAAGATTGCATGATGAGGTTGCGTCCCCATTATGGACCTCTGCAAGGTCGCATTCAATGTACGACGCGCGTCTCCGTGCGCCGGCGGATGCTTACTAAGTGCCCTCGGGGAGCAAATCTCCGAGGACCGCTGGGCATGTCGGCTTGTAAGCCGCTGAACGTCCAGGCGAAGTGCCGAGCCGCGCCAATTCTTGGGGCCGCCGCTGCCGAAAAGATTCCATACGACGGGTGACGCCAGAGTAAGCAAGTTCGCAGTCTTCCATACCCGGCAGACGCGCCATCATCCGATCCATATGGCGCAGCTCTTCTTGGCCATGCTCGCTGTTGTAAAGCAGCCAACCGATAAAAGCGAGCTCGTCATCATCGCCGCCTACTCCAATGCCGACCGGAGACCAAAAAAGCTTCAAAGCCGTGCGGGCCAAGAGCCGGGCCAGCGGATGGCGCATGCGCTTTTCGGCCTGATCATAATAAAAGGCCTGATGTCGACGCTCGTCCTTGGCCATGCGCAAAAGCAGCTTGGCCAGCTCGGTGTTTTGCGTATAGCTGGCCAATTGCGTATAGGCCGAAGCCGCCATCATTTCATCCAGCGCCCCCCAGGACATATGCACCGCTGCAAAATGCGGAGTCAGCCGCGGTAAGCTGGTGGTTAAAAAAGCCTCAAAATCTTCGACCCAACTGGCCGATGCCGTGACGCGGCTATAGTGGCCTTTGTCGGCCGGACGTCCGCTGGCGCTCAAAAAGCGATCAATGGCCCGTCCGTGATTGAATTCCTCGTATACCCAACAAGACATAAAAGCGGTGATTTCCGGATCGCGAGCGGTATGTCCGGAAAGCACATCTCGCAGGTAAATGATGGTATGGCTCTCGGTGTCGGCCATATATCTTAAGACTCGGGCTTCTTCGTCGGTGACACCAACTCGAGCAATATAGTCCCAGTCCAGATCGCTGGTCTCTACGGCCTTTGATAGGCTGACAAAACGCTCAATCGAAAAACTCATCTGGTAATTGTCCTCCAAGTGACAAGGGATTCTTAAAGTACGTGTGACAGTCGTGCGTAGTTCCTGGGGATTATTTCATCACCAATAGAACCACCGAGGCAATCGTTCACCGACTGTTACAAAGATCCAGCCAGTACAGATTTTTCAGAAACAACGGATGAGCAATTCGAAAGCTGTACCAATTGAATCGCGAACTACGCGGATACAAGCTCAATAACGACGACTTCGGGGGGGCAGTTCATGCGCGCCGGCAGCCAATGACCAAGGCCGCTCGATACAAAAAGCTGCGTCGGCGGTGGGATGGAGCTTTGTGGCGCATCGGAATTGGGGGTCCAAATCGGCGATGCGGGCACCTGATACAAACCGCGGGCGTATGGGTAAAATTTTTCGATGGCCGAACCACTGCCCCATCCCAGTTGTCCGCCGTGCGTGTGTCCAGCGAGCATGAGCGCAATATTTCGTCCCGCAAGCTGGGTGACAACGTGCGGATGATGTGCCAAAAGCACGGTCAGCGTCGGCTCGGTCGAAGCGCGCTTTTGCAAAGCGACATCTAGCTGCGCGGGAACATCGGGCAGCCACAGTCGTGCGAAGCGTCCGCGCATGGCATAGCCGATGCCGGCCAAGCGCAAAGCGCCTAGCCGTACCGATTCATCCTCTAAAAGCTGCACCGCCGAGCGATCATAAGCGCGCCGCACGACATCAAGGCCGACGAAGCTTTCATGATTGCCGAGGCATCCGTAGTGTCCAAGCCGCACCGGTACTTGTGCGAGCAGCCGCAACATGGTGGCAAAAAGTTTGGGTTCGTCGCAAAGATCTCCGGTGGCGCACAGAATGTCCAAACGCTCGGCGGCCAAGAGCTCTAGACCGCGCTCAAGATGACGAAGCTGCGTCAGGTCGCGGGCGATGTGCAAGTCAGTAATCTGACCAATGCGAAAACCAAAAAGCGCCTCCGGCAATCCGACGATGGGCAGACGCAAGCGGCGCACGACCACACGGCGCGATTCGATCAGGCTGCCGTAACTGGCGCCCAAAAGTGTTCCGCCGGGCACAATCCAAGGGGCCGTCTGAAGCAGGGTCCGTCGCGTGATCAGCCTAGAGGCCGAAGGCGCGCTAGGCGGCAACGCCTGCGCCTGTGGCGGTCGATCTGGATTTGGGCCAAGCGCCTGCAGCCGCCGCCGCGCCAAGCGGCCAATCGGCACCCACAGCGGAGCGCTCAGCACGCCTAGAAGCATCGTCACTTGAACCACGGTCATCGGCAAAATGACGTAGTGGTAGTAGCCGGGGGTTAGCCACGCCGCCCCCCAACTGCGGCCTGCAGCGCGCGGCAAAAAGGACAAGAGCAAGCCGACGCACAAACATGAGACGGCGATGGTGGCGCGCCGCCCAAAACCCGGAAGGGCATAGCGCAAAAGGAGCACCCACAAGAAACACAGCCCAAAAAGCAACAGCGGCAAGGAGCCATAGCGAGGTCGCAGAATTCCCGGCACAAGCGGAGCGCTAGCGAGAAGGGCGGCGTTGGCAGCGGCGTACATGTTTAGGGATTTTTCGGCTCGGCGCTGCCGTCTTTAGGGTCGGGGCTATTTCCGGCTGGCGCGGTCACCGGCGCTGGGCTTTTGGCGTCGCCGGCGGTCACTTCTGGGGCGGCGCCGGAAGCTTGTACGCTGGCCGCGGCCGGCACCGGGCCGCTGCCAAAACCCAGCGCCGCCAAGGCCGAGGGTTTTTTGTTGCCGGCAGCCAGCCATGCGGTCACGGTGCTAAGCTCATTGTCTGGCTTATTGCCCCATTCGGTATAGTTGGCCTGGGCCTCGCGGGCAAGCTCTGTGGCGCGGCGTCGCGCCGAGCCTCGACCGATGTTCCAAAGCGCCTGCGCCAGACCAAATTGCGTCTGCGCAAGCTGGCTTAGAAACTCGCGGCGATCTTCATCGCGCTGGTTGTGGCGAATGCTCAGGGCGCGCTCGAAATATGGAATGGCTTCGTGGTCGTGCCCAAGCGCTAGCTGAATGACGCCAATGGCTTGCAGGTTCATGGCGACCCGCTCGCCTTTGCGGTTGGGATCTTTTTCGGCCATTTCCAGACCGATTTGATTCAGTTTTAGCGCTTCGCTATATCGACCAAGCCGCGCCAGGGCCTGGCCCAAAAAATAGCTGGCCTGCGCGCGCCGTTCATTTTCGTTGGCGGCGGCTTTTTCACGGATTTCATAGCAGCGCTGCAGATGGCGCTGCGCCTCGACAAGACGATTTTGGTACAGCAAATTAATGCCGACCAGTAGATGAAAATCCGAAGTTCGAATGTGGTCCTGTCCTAGTGACTTCTCCACGATGCCAAGCGCCCGCATCAGGTAGTCCTGTGCCTCGCGAAAGCGGCGTTGCCCTTGCAAAAGCAGCCCAATGCCGCGTAGCTCTGCGGCAATCTCGGGATGTAGACTGCCTAGGGCCTTCTGCTTGGCCAAAAGCGCTTCCTGGTAGTAGCGCATGGCCTGATCAAAGTCGTTTTGCCGCCGATAAACACTGGCGATGGTGTGCAGCACGTCGGCGACCTCGGCATTGCTGGACGCATTATATCGACTCGACAGCGTTAGGGCTTGTTGGCAGTACACAATGGCCCGATCGTAGGCCCGCTTCGAAGTTTGAACCTGACAGCGGGCCACTTGCAATTGCGCGAGCAGCGGCTGCGAGTCACTGCGACTCAGCGCATCGAGCGCCGCATCGGCCAGCATTTCCCAGCTTTCGGCTTTTTCGGGCTGTCGCAAGCGGTAGCCGGTCAGCGCGGTCAGCCGTATCCAGGTCTGCGCCACCAGCCGCTGATTGTGCCCCTCCATCGCCGCTGCCGCCGCCTGCACAAATGTCTTTTCGGCCTGTAGTCCCATGCCGGCGCGTTCTTCAAGCTGGCCCAGCAAATAAAGCGATTCAGCTTTGACCGGCAGATAGTTCAGATCGGTGGCGCGCTTGGCCAAGGCCCGCGTTCTTTCCAGAAGCACGCCGTAAAGTCCAAAGCGCTGCTCGGTACGGACCTCGGCCAGCCGTTCGTTGAGCTTGGCGATCTTGGCCCGTTCTTTGGGATTGTCCGGCGGCGGCGGTGGGGCGCGCAAGGCCTCGACATCGGCGCACATCGTCAGCGGTGGCAGATCGTGCACGGCGGTGCTGGCGCGCTCGATGATTTCTTCTTCGCGTTTGCTAAGGACCGTCGTAAACGCCGTCACTTCCTGCAAATGATCGTCCAGGCAGCGCCGGCGCAGCTCGAAAATGGCTGGAGATTGCTCGCCGCGCACAGTGGCCATGCAAGCCGCGGTGCGCATCTTGATCCAGCTTTGGGTGTAAGCGTCCAGCGCTTCCTCGACACGCTGCCACGAGTCAGCGGCAAAAGACTTGCCGTTGGCCAAAAGCCGCGACTTTAGCTCTTGCTTGCGAGTTTCGTCCCACACGCCACGCAAAAACCGCTCAGAGCCGCGACACGGCGATTCGCGGTCCTCTTTGCGCAGGTGATAAGCCAGGTTGCCAAGCAGCACCAGGACCACGATGCCGATGCTAAACAGCCAAAGCCAGGGCGGGCCGCCTCGCTCGCGATTCAGCGCCATAAGTAGCTGATTCATGCTCGGGTAGCGATCGTCGGAAGAAACGCTCAGGCCGCGCAAGAGCACCTGGCGCATCCAGGTGGGCACTCGCACGTCCGAGGGCGCCGACAAAATTCGCCCGTGCACGACATTGAAGCCAAGGGTGGCGATGGTATCGCCGGAAAACGGCGGCACCCCGTAAAGTGCTTCGTACAGCGCGACGGAGAAACAAAATTGATCGGTGCGCGGATCGGTTTTGCTGCCCGAGTACTGCTCGGGCGCCATGTACCGCGGCGTTCCCATCAATGCCCCGGTGCGCGTCAGATGTACAGCCAGCGGCTGACTTGTAGAAGGATCGACGACATCGGGAACGATCTTGCCGTATTCATCGCTTTGATCGACGCTGCGCGCCAATCCGAAATCGGTGACGCGCACCTGCCCGTCTTTGCCGACAAGCACGTTGTCGGGCTTAAAATCGCGATGCACAAGCCCAACCGCATGCGCCGCCATCAGTCCCTGCCCGGCCAGGGTGAATACATCCAAGATTTCGCGCTGGCTGCGCGGCTTTTCTTTCAGCCACTGCGAAAGCGTGCAGCCATCGATAAGCTCCATGGCGATGAACACCTGGTTTTTGATGGTGCCCACGTCATAAATGGCGATGACTTGCGGATGCTGCAAACGCGCCATGGCCTGCGCTTCGCGCAAAAGCCGCATGCGGGCTTGGCTGGCGTCGGTGCCTCCAATATCGGTACGCAGCAGCTTGATCGCCACTTTGCGATCCAGTTCGGGATCGTAAGCGGCATAGACAACGCCCATTCCACCGGCGCCAAGACAACTCAGCACGATGTAACGGCCTAAGCTGGCGCCGCGCGGCAGCTCGTTGTCGATCACTTTGATCTGGCCGGTTAGGCTTTTCTCTTTATTGAGTTTGTCTTCGATGTGCTTGGGCAGAATTCCCGAGGGGCTGCGGACTTTTTCTGGCTCGGGCAAGGTCGGGACTTCCGGCTTGGGCGCGATTTTGATGCCGGCTTCGGGCGTATTCGGTTTGCGCGCAGCCAGGCCGGCGACCGTTTCGCCAAGTGCAAGCTCGGATTCCTCGACGGCAGCCCCATCTTTGGCCAGGGGTGCGCCATCGTCGCGGAGTTTCTGTTCGGACGTACTCATAAAGGCCGAGTCATTTTATCATTGTCTGGGCACTCGAGGGGTGCTGACCAGTCTTACCGTGGCTCCAAAGGCGATAGAGTCAAGGTAGCCCGCCTCGCAAGCGACTGCCCATTGCATATCCATAATTATGTAAGGAATAAATCGGTTAAAATCATTGGAGTGGAAAAGCTTGTCCTGACTTTTTGGCCGCTTAGCGGTGGCCACAGCACCCACCTGCGCGGGGCCCATTTGCCCACTTCGTATCAGTTGGCCATGGTCGCTACGTCGCCATGCGGCACTCGAGTTCATTAATGGACGCGGGCAACTATACGATTCTATCGCGTTTGGGCGAAGGCCCTCGCGGCGCGATCTACGAAGGGGCCCACAAACAGACGCAGGAGCGCGTGGTCGTGCGCATCCTACCGCCGGCGCTCTCCAAGGAGCCCAATGTTTTAGGGCGGCTTTTGGCATTGCAACGCGCTTTGGGCCGGCTCGAGCCCGAGCGCAGCATCATCATGCCGGTACGTACATCGCCCGGAGCCGGCGATCCTTCCGTGGCGGGCATTCTTGAGTGCGGTCGTTTGCCCGATGGTTCGCTTTTTGTCGTCAGCGAGTTTGTCACGGGAGAAAGCCTGGCCACGCAACTAAAGCGCCATGCCGGGCTGCCTTTGCCCAATAAAGCCCTGCGGCTTGGCCGTCAGCTTTCGGCCACCCTGGTGGTCGCGCACGCCGCCAACATCCATCACTTGGCTCTGCGTCCCGACAAGATTCTTTTGGCCCATGTGCCGGGCACGACCGATACCGAGCATCTTAAAATTCTAGATTTGGGATTATTTACATCCCTTGGCCGTATTCCGCGTCCCGATGATTTGCCCAAAACCGCGCTGCCTTATCTGGCGCCGGAATATTTTCGCGAAGAAACCGGGGCGGGCGGACAAGCCGACGTCTATGCGCTGGGCGTCATTTTGTACGAGATGGGCAGCGGCGGTCTGCCGCCGCAGGCCCGGCAGCCCGAAAAGCTGCGCGGCGAGTCGCTAAGCAGCACCGGATCGCTGGCCGGAGCAGACGCTCAAACGGCGCTTTTGCGCATGTTGCCATCTTGGCTGCAACCCTTTGGCGAACTGCTCGATCGAATGATGTTTTCGGCCCCTTTTGAGCGGCCGAGCATGGCGCAGGTCGCGGCCAGTTTGCAGCAGCTTACCGCGATGGCGCCAAATCCATCTGGAACTAGCCTGCCGCAATCGGCGGCAACGCCCAAGTTGCCGCTCATTCAAATTCCGTCGCAATCGGCAAAATCGCTGCGCGAGACGATTCCGCTTTTTGGCGAAATCACTGCGGTCAATGCCAAAAGTCCGCTTCTGTCGAACTCGGCGGTTACACCGCGGGCAAATGGCGATGCCAAGGACGCGGATCCGCCCAGCGAAGCGACCGCGGTAAACCCCGTGCGGACCTTTAGCCCTCCACCGATTGCGCCGTCTGCTGCAGCGCCCACTGCGCAGCCTAAGCCGGTCGTGGCAGAAGGCCACGACACCGATGAGGTCAGTGCGCTTAGCGTAGAAGCGATAGCGAGCGCGCAAACTCCGCCCTCGCAGCTTTCGCCTGGTGCAAAGGTGTCCGAAGCGGCGCCGTCTGCTGTGGCGGCGCAAACATCGCCTCCGGCTGAATCGAGTGCCGCGGCGACGCCAGCGCCGGCTACCCAGAATCAGAATTCGATTCTCGAAATGGATGTTGTCGCGGCGGAAGAGCTGACGTTAAGCACGGAAGCCACGCATATGGTTTCCACGGCGCCGGCCGACGCCGCGAGCAAAATCCCACCGCCGGGGGCCGCACAGAACCCTCCGGCGAAGGCGGCGGCAGACGAAGAAGCGCTGGAAATCGAAGCCGAATACACGATCAATCCCAAGCGCGAATCCGATCATCTGTTGCCCTTTTCTAGCACCCAGTCTGCCGGCGAAGGCGGCGCAGAGGCTGGCACCGGCGGCGGTCGCACTGCCGCCACTCCGGTCGAGCCCGGTCTTAGCGGCACCACCGTGCTCAAGGTCGGCCAGCTCGTCGGCAATTTTCGCATCGTTTCCAAGATTGGCCAGGGCGGCATGGGGGCAGTCTATGCGGCGGTGCACCGCCAAATCGGTCGCCGTGCCGCGATCAAAGTCCTGCATGGCCCGCTGGCTCGCACCGCCGACTATACCGCCCGCTTTCTCAACGAAGCGCGCGCCGTCAACATCTTACGGCACTCAAACCTCGTCGAGATCTTCGACTTTGGTCAGCTTTCCGATGGAACTCTTTACATTATTATGGAGTTTCTGGAAGGCGAGTCGCTGCGCGCCAAACTGCGTCGCCTGCACAAGCTCGGCGAGCACGCCACTACCGATATGGCGTTGCAGATGGCCCAGGCCTTGGATGCGGCGCATCAAAAAGGCATCGTTCACCGCGATCTGAAGCCCGAAAACGTCATGTTGGTCGCCGATCCGGCGCGCTCCAACGGCGAACGCGTCAAGATACTTGACTTCGGCATCGCCAAGGTCACGCAGCAAAATCTGCCCAATGTGCCTAGCGACCCCGATTCGCAGGAATTTCAGACGGCCATCGGGACGACCATGGGCACGCCCAAATACATGGCGCCCGAACAATACGGCGACGCGCGCAAGGTGGACGGCAAAGCCGACGTGTTTGCGCTGGGTGTCATCCTGTACGAAATGGTGTCGGGGCAGGCGCCATTTCCCAAAACTTCGCTGTCCGCTTTTCATCAAGCACCGATTCCGCTTAGCGAAGCGGCTCCTGACGTTTCGAACCGGCTGATTGCGCTGGTTCATCGCATGCTGACGCCCAAACCCGCCGAGCGGCCCACCATGCGCGAGGTTTTGGAGCAGTTGGTAGCGCCGCCGCCTAGCCCCGTGGTGATTCCGCCACCGCCACCGCCGGCCCCGCCGCCCGTGGTGCCTTCCTCGGGCTATTGGGGCTGGGTGATTCTGGGCATCTTTCTTGTCTTTGCGGTCGCCATCGGTATGTTTGCATATCGAGGCGGGTTGCGTCCGCCGCCCCCGGAAGTACCGCTGGCGCAGGACGAAGCCGACCTGCTTATCGACACTGCCGGGCCCAAAGCGCGGGCCCTTGGCGTGCTGTATCAAGGCATTAAATCCAGCGATCCGCGCCTGCGGGCGCAGGCGGCGCAAGCGCTTGGACAAAGCCGCGATGTGGCGCAATGGAGCAGCATCGCCTCTTTGCTCAAAGATTCCGATCCCGGGGTTCAGGCCGAAGCGGCCGAGGCTTTGGGCAAGCTTGGGGCCAGCGATGCGCACGGCGATCTGCTCGTGGCTTTGGAAAGCAATTTGGTTCCCGGCGTGCGGGTGGCAGTCGCCGGGGCGCTGGCGCGCCTGGTACATCCGCGCGGCTCGCAGGCTTTAAAAGCCATGCTCAACGATCCCGATGAGCGGGTTCGCCTGCGCGCGGCGCAGATCCTTTTGGAAACCGGCGACATGAGCGCGGCCGAGTCCCTGCGCGCGGCGGTACAAAAGGGCAATCTGCCCGACGATACGGTGGTGCGAATTTTGGGGCGCCTGGCCCAAAGTGGCGATGACGCGGCCAAGCGGCAGCTTAGCGCGCGCTTGACCGGCGAAAGCTTTGGCTTGCGCAGCATCTCGGCGGCTGGGCAGTTGGCGCGCCTTGGCGATGAGCGGGCGCGCGCGCTTTTGACGCAAGGGGCGCAAAAACCGGGTCCGCAGCAGCTTTTCTCGGCGCTGCTTTTGGCAATCGTCGGCGATACCTTCGGCTACAGCTTGTTCAAAAGCACGGCGGTAGACACGCGGCAGCCGGTAGAAGCTCGGCAAATCTCGATGGATGGCCTGGGAGCTTGCGGTCGGCGCCAGGGCGCGGTCTTATTGGCCGGGGTTTTGGATGAAACCACCACTCGGCCGGTGCTGCGTCAGATGGCGGCCAGTGCCATTTTGCAAATCACCGGCGGCGATCCCAGCCAGATTGCCAAACAAAGCTTAAGCTGGGCGCAGGCGGCGCTAGGGCACGACGATTGGCCGGTGCGTCAGGCCGCGACCGCAGTGCTGGCGGACCTAGACAACGATCAGTCGGTTCCGCTTTTGGCGCGCGCCCTCAAAGACACGCAGCGCGAAGTGCGCCGCAGCGCCGCCGTGGCCCTTGGCCAAAAGTCGGTGCGCAGCGCGCTTTATGCGCTACGCGCTGCTTT
This sequence comes from uncultured Myxococcales bacterium, assembly GCA_964460115.1. Lineage (GTDB taxonomy): Bacteria > Myxococcota_A > Polyangia > Palsa-1104 > JAEUJZ01 > JAEUJZ01. The sequence goes on along the minus strand of CAYWPR010000001.1, from coordinate 43,638 downwards.
GGACGATGCTGAACCAGAGGTGCGCAAAGCCGGCCTTTCGGCCATGGGCAATCTGCTGGGAACGCTGGGCGCCGCGGGCAGCCGGGTCACCGATGCGCAAACGCGCCAGCGGCTGCAAGAGCTTGTCGAAACCGGCAGCCCGGAAGAGCAGCTTATGGCCAGCGCCACGCTGCTGCGTCTGGGCGATTCTGCGCAGCTTGAGCGGCTGCGCACCGGCCTTGCTTCTTCGGATCCGCTGCTTCGCAAGCTGGTCGTCGAAAGCGTGACGGGGGATGACGGGCTGCCGCTTTTGAAAATGGCGCTTGCCGATACTGATTCGGCGGTGCGCTTTGATGCAGCGCGGCGGCTGGCGGCGCTTTCTTCTCGCGAAGCCGTGCCGGTATTGCGGCAAGTCCTGGCCCAAGGAGGAGCCGATGGCCTGATTGCTTACAGCTTGCTCAAGAAGCTTGGCGAAGCGGCTGAGCTGCCGGCCGGTTACGCTGCTTTGCTCGGCCGCGACACGCCCACCAGTTTGGCGCTGCTCGACGCGGTTAGCGATTTGCCGCTGCGCGATGCGCTGCCGATTCTGAATCAGGCGCGCTTTGATGCCGTGCCCGCGGTGCGCAAACATGTAGGCGAGATTGCAGCCAGCATGTATCGCAAGGCTGCCGATTCGCAGCTTCTGGCGGTGATTTACAGCCTGCTCAATGATTCCGATATCGATGTGCGGACGCGGGTGGGCACGCTCCTTGGCAAGCTGATGCGGCCAAGCACCGCTTTGGCGGTTCCCGTCGTTCCTAGTGAAGAGCCGCCGCCCGATCTGGGTGCGCCTCCGGCCGATCTTTCCGCTTCGCCGCCCGATTTGGTTGTCGTCAATAGCCGAGGCGTAGTCCGTATCGTCGGCGAACCGCGGGTGCGCTTTCAGTTTGACGGGCAGGGCACGCAGCTACTTGGCGCCGGACCAGCGGTGCTAACCGTCGATTCGGGACGCCACGTTGTCTCATTTGCCGGCGGCAGCATCGAAGTTCGCGTCGAGCCCGGCGGCAGCGTCACCACGCAGGTACCGCTGGCTTACTCCGAACAGCTACTTGGCGATGCCGGCGATGCAATTGGCCGGCGCGATCTGGACCAGGCGCAGCAGCTTGTAAACCATGCGCGGACGCTTTTTGAACGAACTCGCAGTCCACGCACGCTCAGCGGCGAGCTATTGCTGCTACAAGCGCGCATCTTCGAACTTCGCGGCAACTGGGGAGAAGCGATGAAGAATGTGCAAGCGCTTTTGGCGCTGCCGGAAGCACAGCGCAAGGCCGAGCATATGGCGTCCGCCCGCGCCCTTTCAAACCGCCTGGCCAGCAAGCTGGGAAGAATTCGCGTCAGCAAAGAGGTCGAGGGACGCTGCCTGTCCACCGAGCAGTGGGTGCGGCCCGGAGAACACGTCATTGATCAAGGGGGAGGAACGCCCAAGGTCGTGCACGTGCGCGAGGGCGCCACCGCCGATCTCAATTTGTGCGGAAAAGGCGCGCCCTAAGCCAAAGTTTTTCAAAGGTACCAAGCGGTACCTGAAGAGTGCTGAATATGCTACGACGAGTTTTGAGCCTTGTAGTCATGATGTCGCTCGCCGGTGTGCTTTGCACCGGCACTTTTTTGGTTGTGCCGACCGCCTGGGCCCAAACGGCGCCGCTGCGGCCCGCGCCAGCGCCGAATGCGGCTTTGCCGCTTGAGAATGACGCGCGGCTGGGGCCGCTTTTTACGCACGGCGTGGAGGCTTTGCTTGGGCAGCGTTTTGACGAAGCGCTTTCGACCTTTGAAAGCCTGTACCGGCAATCGCCGCGCCCCACGCTGCTTTACCACTTGGGCAAAGTGGCGCTGGCGCAGCAGCGCTATGTCGCGGCGGCCGATTTGTACCGGCGTTTTCTCAAAGGCTCGGGCGAGGAAGTCGATGCCGACACCCGGCTGGAGGTGCAGCAGTTTTTGGCCTCGGCGCCGCCCGCCGAATGCGAAGTGACAGTGCAAGGCGAAGCCGGCGCGCTGCTTTTGTCCGATGGGCGCATTGTCGGAATCCTGCCGCTCGATCAACCCCTGCAACTAGCGCCGGGTACGCATCGGCTGATTTTGGAAAAGGGGCGGCGCAAGGTCGAAACCCAAGTCATGCTGACAGCGCGTCGGCGCGCCGAGGTGCGTTTTACACTGCTGCCGCCGCTGGCGCTTTTGACGATGACGCCGGGGGTGCTCCTCGTCATGCAGATGGAACCGCGGGCCTTAGAGCCGTCCCTGGCGCCGCTTTTACAAAATGCTTTGCAAACGGCTGTGGCGCAGCAGAACGCGGTGCTGATCTCTTCGGAAACGCAGGCCGAGCTTTTGCATCGCTCGACGGACCTAAATAACTGCCTGGATCAGACCGTTTGTCAGGAACGGCTGGGGCAAATGGCTTCTGCGCAGTTCGTGCTGCATCTGGATGTGCGCTCCGAGTCCAGCTCACAAGCGCTGCCGGCGACGCATCCGAGCCCGCGCAGCGGCGTGCGACCTGGGGGGCGTCCGCCAAGCCGGGCCTTGGACAAGGGCAGCGTTTTTCGTTTTACCGCCAAGCTGCTTGATGTCGATGTCGGCATGGTCAGCGTGGAGGCCACGCAGGGCTGTGCCGATTGCAGCCTGAAGCGGGCGATTGCGCAGCTTGCCGATTCGGTGCAAGAGCTTTTGCGCCAGGCGGTGGCGCGGCCGCGCGGTACTTTGGTGGTCGAATCAGAGCCGGTCGGCGCGCTCGTGCAGTTTGACGGCCACACGCTTGGCAACACGCCCTATAGGCGCGAAGCTTTTGTCGGCCCGCATGAAGTGACGATCAGCAAGGCCGGTTACTCATCGCATACCGACAACATCAGCATCACCGACGGAGAATCCACCCGTCTGGAAGTGAACCTGCCGCAAATTGAGCCGACGGCAGTCAAAAGCGGGCGGGCGCGGCGCATCGCCAAGTGGGTGCTGCTTGGCAGCGGCGTGGCCCTGACCGTGATTGGCGGGACCTTGCTTGGCTTAAACGGCCGCCAAAGCTGCTCGGCAAGGGGTACGATGTGCACCACCTTCGACGGTCAATCTGCGGGCGTGCCGCTACTAGTGCTAGGGCTAGGTGGACTAGGCGGGGCCGGCGCCTTGTTTTTGCTGGATCGATCAAATCCTACGCTGGCATCGACGCAAAATTCCGCCGTGGGCGTCACGTTGTTGGGATTTTAAGCATACACCCTCTTTTGTCACGGCCCAGGGGGTGCTAGCATTCATTTCTAATGGGACCAAGACCAGGGAAAAAAAGTGCACAAACGCTGCGGCTTGGCGCGGCGCTATTGGCCGTTTTCGCACTGGCCAGTGGCTGTGGTTTGGCGGGCGGAACCGAAAGTTCCGCGGCGCTAGTCAGCGGCCTGCCCAAGTGTGATTCGTCGCTTTTGCATCCGCGAATTACCGTTGGTGCAAACGCCAGCATGCCCGGAACCCTGATCGTTTACGTAGATGGCGTCATGGCTTGTGTAGACGACGCCAGCCGCGTCGATCAAATCGTGTCACAGGTCGAAGGCCATGCCGCCTCGGCTTCTGCTTCGCGTCCCACGCCGGCATCCGCGCCGTCGCCCTGAACTGCCCGTTAAAAGGCTGGAGCGGTTTGCAGCAGAATGTTGCCGCGTAGATCGGTCTTTAGCTGCCAGGGAAAGGGCTGATCGACAATCAGCCGCCAGCTTCCTCCGGGTTCCGTAAAAAGAAAGTAGACGGCGAGGGGGGTTTTAGGCTGCTTAATGTACATCGTATAAGCGTGGCCGGGCAAAAGCAGTTCTTTGCGCAAGACCGACGCGTCCATCTCCAAAAGCTTGGCGGCGACTTCGGAGTAGGATTCGGCCAAATAGGTCTTATGCGGCAGGGTGCGGACCAGCATATAAAGCGGCTGGCGATTGTTCACGTCGGAGGCTGCGTTGACGGAAAGCCGCACATAGCCCGGAAGGCAGCCGCATAGCGCAAGCAAAGTGGCCAGCGCAAAACGGCGCATCCGCATCATGGTTGCGATTTGTCGGCCGACGCTTGGCCCAGTTGAAAAATTGCCCAGGGATCGCTGTCAAAGCCAAAGCGCACCGGGCGCGGCGTAGTGCCCTGCCCGTTGCCGGGAATTTGCCAGGTGGCGACGTTGTCTTCGCTCCACTCGGCTTTGTCGAGCAGGCGATAAAAGCTCCACGCCGAGCCGTTGACATCCAGCGACTGATAGCGCCGAGCTTTGGAGTCGGCGCTGCCGAGCTCGACGCCGACGGACGAATTTTCCTGCCGCGACCAGGGCAGCGGAAACGCTTTGGATTCGGGCATTTGGTTATAGCCGTGTACCGCCACGTTGCTACAGCTTAGAAAGGTCTGCGTCACAAGCGGCGCGGACGCGGCACTTGCCGTCGAAACCGCCGGCAAAGGCAGGGCTTTTACCGAAAGCGCAATCGGCTTTTCGGTGCCATCGCCGTTCCACAAAGCGCGCGCCAGTCGTCGCAGTTTGCCGATGCTGGTCAGCAAATCCTCGGGCAGTTTGAGGGCCCCAAGCGGCCCTTCCAGCGGCATGAGCGAACCATCGAGGCGCTGATTGGCGCTACACAGCGGCGCCACTTGCCGCTGCACAAAAGTCCAAAACGCGCCGTCGGGCGGTCGAAACGCCGCCAGATCAGAGGCAGTGGCTTCCGCCTTGGCGCTGCGTTGAAAGGGAAAACGTTTTTGCAGCGGCGCGACATGCTGGGCGGCCTGCTCGGCCCACTTGCTGGCCACTGCCTTTTCCAGATCCTGCGCGCCCAGCTTATAGACGCGCAGCAGCGGCGCAAGAAACGGCCGGCGCAAATCGCCGACGATGCCTGCAGCATCCAAAAAGGCCTCGATTTGGCGCAAGGCCGAAGTTTCTTGATCGAAAAGCACGGCCGCGGTCACGCGCGCCGCGCCGGTCGGCGTATCCAGCTTGACGGCGCCGGGCTTGGCCGCGGCTTTGGCATCGGCAGCTTTGGCGTCGCCGGCCCCGGCGGCGCCCACGGGAGTAAAGCCCACGGCCGGTTCATCGGGAACGCTGCTTGAAACATCTTTAATCAGCTTGGCAATGATGACCTTGTACTTTTCGTATTCCGGATAGACGCCGTCCTTCTGCGCGGCCAGTCGGGCCAGCGGCGCCAAGGCCGGAAGCTCTTCGTTTATGGGCGCAAAATAGGCGCCGGTTAAAGGTCCAAGCGCGGCATTGTCGGCAATCACGCGCAGGCGTTCCAAAAGCGGCGATGAATTGGCAAGCAGCTCGGTAAGCATGCCGACGATGCTCATCAGCGAATCGCCGCGCGGCTTATAACCAAGCAGGTAAGAAAACTGTGCTTCGCGATAATTTTTGGCGTAGCGCTTGGCCTGCCCAAGCAAAATACTCGCCACTTGCTGTTTCTGCTCGGGCGACAAAGGCGCGGCCTCTAGGCGCTTTTCGGCGTCGAGAAGATTCGGCTTCATTTCTTTTTCGAAACCCGCGCGCGTATAAAGCGGGGAAATGCTGTCGGTGCCCGTCACCTCGCCCAGGTAGTGAAATTTGGACGAGGCTTTGCTTTTGCCGGCCGACGCCCTTGTCGAATCTCCGGCATCGCTTTTGCGCGAACGATGGCGATGGTGGCGTGCCGGTTTTGGCGAGCTTTTTTCCGCGCTTTTTTCGCTTTTCTCGCGGCTGGGTTTGCCGATGCCGGCGAGCAAATCGCGCCTTTTGCTGCTGGCCAAAAGCTCTTGCCAGCGGGCGCTGCTAAAACGAAATGTGCGGCCGGATAGCTCAAAGGTGTAAACGGTATCCTTTTTGTTCGCGGGACTCGGCGGCGGAGTCAAGAGGCTCATCAGCTCGCTAAGCTGCACTTGCTCGGCGCGCGGCGGTTCCAGATTGCCATGCAGGATCATTTGAAAAAACGCCTGCAAACGCTCGGCATTTTCGGTCAGCCAGGCCGGCGGCATAAGCGCCGGTAGCGCCGATCCAAAAAGCGCATTGAGATCGACGGCCGATTCTTCAGAAAGGACGCGCAGGATGTGTTCGCCAATGCGGTTTTTTTGCGCCTGACCTAGGGCCTCGGCAAAGCGCCGCGTGACCTGCTGCAGACGCTGTAACTGTACGCGCGTCAGAGTTGGTCCGACAAAAGCGGCATCAAGAATGGTCAGATACGAAAACCACGGCGCCAAATCGGCGGCGGGATTTTGCAGAAGCTCGTCGGCGGGCAAAGGCGCCGGAACCGGCACGCGCACGGCAAATGGCGGGTCGGCAAGGTCTACGTACTTCAGCAGAATTTCGGCCGGAATCGGCACGGCGGCAGCCCATTCGTCAGGAGCGCGCCGAATTTCATGGCCCAGGGTGTTATAGCGCCCGGCATACAGCACCCCCAGGGTGCGTATAAAGCGGTGGCGATCTTTGGGAGCGCGCGAATCGGTAAGCGCCGGCAGCAAATAAGCCCGCCGGACGGCGGTCAAAAAGTGCGTATGGGCGTCTCGCTTTTCGTCTTTGTGCAGGCGCCCGATGATGCGGCGGCCCTCTTCAAAACGGCGCAGGCGCAATAGCTGCGCGCCCGCTTCTTCCGCGGAATTGCGCACGGTCTGAGACGCCGCAGGGGCGTTCAAAGACTTTTCGGCGCGGAAGACGGCGTCTTCCAAATGTTCGACGGCTGCCGTTGTAGCTTCGACGCGCCGCAGATGGCTGTGGTAAATCGATCCGTAAAGGAGCGCCGCCAGCCCCGCTATCACCGCGAAACCGACGAGATGAATGCGCAGGTGCGTCAGATCGAACAGCGAGCGCCAAAATTCCCAGCGAATGCCGCGCTTGCTCAGCGACAAAAACGGTTGCAGCGCGCGCACGAAAAAAGGGCTGGGCATTTTGTCGGGCACGCCCTCGGCGGCGAAATACAGCCGATCAAAAGCGGGAGCATGGGAAAAAGCGATGTCCTCGCCCAAAATGCGCAGCGACTCGGACAATCCGGAAAGGACGCTGGGGCTGTTGATGAGAAATTCGACCAGCACGCGAAATTCGCCGGCGCTGAGGCTGGTTAGCGCCAGCGGCAGGTATTTTTCGTAGCTTGTCAGGCCGCTGCGCAAATCGATAAGCTCGCCGCTTTCGCTACGCAAAGGCATCGAGATGGGAATCTGATGCAGGTTGAGCAGCCGAGCGAATTCGGCAAAACCGGGCTGCCTGTCCATAAAGCTGAGGCAAATGCGGGTGCGTACCGGCTCGCCGCGCAGCTCGGACAAAATGTTGATCTTGCCGCGCAAAAGCTGCGCATGGCGCTGAATTTGTTCGGGGGTGCTGCGGCGCAAAGCGCGGTAGCTGAGCACAATCAGAATGGTCGGAGGCATGCGCCTGCACAGCGGCTGCCAAAGCTTGCGCAAAGCGATTTTTGCCGCCGCCGAGCTGTCATTCAAAAGCGGCGAAGCGAGCTCCTGCACAAGCACGCGGCCGCCCAAATAAAACTGCAGAAGCGGATCCGCGGTGTAACTGGGAAAAAACTGACTTTGCTGACCTTGCCAGTCTACATGGGTGCCGATGATCTGGGTTTTGCCGGCACCGGAATCGCCAAGCACGACCACCCAGGGATAGGTCAATAGAACGCTGCGGGCGCGCCAAGGTAGGGGTTGCAGAAAGCGTTTGTAAATCTTGCGCAGGCTGCCGGGCTTTAGGGCGGTGGTGCCAGAAACCGCGGGCTTGCGCGAGCGAAACCACAAAACAATCAGCAAAAGCCCAATCAGAACCAAAATGACCAAAAAAACGATGATCAGCACCTTCAGCGAAGGGCTGATTCCGGCTGGGCCGGCCGCTATCAAAGCAAAGGATGGCATGCGGTCCGAATTGCGCGATGTCTGCACCGGCTGCCGAGCTTGTCTACTTGGGCGAAGCTGGCAGCGAGAACGCGTCAAGAAGGTCCTCCAGCTCATCAAGGCTTTGAGCTAGTTTCATCGTTTCTTGGCCGTCTGGCCCCGGCAGGGCTAAAAGCCGGGCGTGAATTTCTGCGAGCTTGGGGTCTAGAAGCGGGCCATTGGGATCGCCGAAAAACTCCTGTGCGATGGCTTCCTGTAGCCGATTGAGCAGTTGCAAAAGTGGAGCATTGGCGGCGCTCGTCGGGGCCTCGATTGCGGATGGCTCGGGTTTGGGCGTATTGCGCTCATCTTTCCAAGCTTGACGCAGTGTGGCCAGATCAAAGATCTGGTTGAGATCCTTAGACATATTGGCGCCTAGTCTATTTTGCTCACAAGATCGACAGCCAGACAAGCAGGAGCGGCATGAGGAGCACCACGGCGGCGGCGCCCGCGTAAAAAAGGACTAGAAAAAGCCGACCGGGCGGCGGCGAAGTGTGCTTGGCCGAGTGCACCGGCTTTTTCGTCGATGGATCGCGGCCGCGAGGAGAATTTTTGCTGGGAGCGTGCGCATTTTTTGCGAGCAAAGGCGGCGGCAACAAATCGTGATGACGGGCGCGGCGGGCGGCATTTTGCGCGGGCGTTCGCGGCGTGGGAATGCGCGCGGCCAGATTTGATTTATAGCCGTCGATGCGCGCCGGATCATTGGCGTAGCGGCCGATAAATCCATCGCTCAAGCAAAAATAAAGCACTTCAAAGACCAGCGGCGGGGTGTCCGGATTGGCCAGGCGCTCGTCGGAAAAACTATAGAATTTATCGCCGCCGTCATCGATTCCGAAGCGCTCGCTTTGCAAAAGCGGCCAGGCGGTCTGTTCACTAGGCGGCAGCCGGCGCAGCACGAGCTCATCGTAGTGAATGGTAAGCGGAAATAGGACAAAGTAGACTTCACGCTCACTTAGGACTTTGGCCAGCTCGCTGCGCAGTTCGTCGAGTTTGGCGCGAATTTCGCTGCGTAGCGAACCTTGCACATTCACGGCCTGGCTGACGATGATGGTGGCGGCGCTGGCGGCGGCACCGGGCACTAGCGAGTGCGCCTGACCATCAAGCATCTGACGAACATCGCCGCAGGCGGAGACGATGGTGTGCCAGAGCTTTAGTTCCATAAAGTTTCCTTTTTGGGAAGGCGGCTAGAATTTGATGGGCAGCGACATCGGACTGCCCGCGGTGTTTAGTTGCAAATCGACGGTGGCATCCTGATTCCAGGAATCAAGCAGATGCATCATTTGGCACAAAAAGCTCCACATCAAAGCTTCGTCTTCCGGCGGATAGGCATTTACATCGACGATATAGACATGTTTGATGCCGGCGCCGCGCAGGGCGCTGTCGGGCATTTGCTCGCACTCCACGCGCAAGAGGCGACTCGGAATTCCTTTGTAGGGACCTTCGCGCAGCGTTCCCAAAAACTGAAACATCAAAATGATTTCCTGCTTGCCCAAGGTCGGCTTCATCTTCAGCGCCAAAAGCTGTAGCAGACTGGCGAAATCCTCGCGCAGGGGGCTTTTTTGTTCGGGGCGCAAGCCGAAAAGGGCGCTCCATTCCAAGCCTTCAAGATGGCGACTTTGCAGTTTGACTTGCAGACTGCCGACGGCATGCCGGGTAAATTCGGGCTGATACCAGTAAGCATCGACGGCCAATTTGCAGGGCGCGGCAAAGGCGCTAGGCAGGCGAATGATAAGCTCGTGGCGCGAGCGGCCCTGTTCATCGGTACTTTCTTCGATTTCCCAACCTTCTTGTCCGGAAGATGACAAATCCTGCTCGGCCCAGGCTGCCGTCAAATTGCCTTGTGGCAAAGCCGAAAGTCCTTGCGGAGTGATTTGATAGACGCCTTTTACGGAACGCAGTTCAAATTCTCGACCCGGACTCGGATGGCGAATGGGATATACATCCTGCGTTCCGTTGCAAACGATGGGCTGGGCCAGTTCGCGTCGCAAATTGACCACCGGAACGACAAAAAGCTGAAACACATCGTGGTTTAAGTGCGGAGTACGCGGCCAGCGCGAATCGAGGTCCAGGCAAATCGAAAAACGCGTCCACGGCCGCGAAGAAGGCGGCACTTGAATGTTTAGATACAGTTCCTGTTCCGGAAAATGGAAAAAGCGGCGAATCTGCTCGATGGGATGGATGTTGTCCAGATTGTCGGCGACTTCGCGAACCGCGCCGTAGCTAAGCGTACATTCCTCGCCTTGGGTTTCGACATCGGTGGTGCGATCGTACACGATGCTGGCGCGCTTTGTGTAAATGCGCAGTTGATGCAAAATGCGCAACCCGCTGACATAGTCGCCCAGGTAATTGATGTACAGGCGCAAAAGACCGATTTGCAACAGCCGCGCCGAGGGGGCCTGAAAATCCAAAATCAGTCGATAGCCGCCATCGGAACGTATCAGCGGCTGCCGCACGCGGCGCAGACTGATGGGTAAAATGCGCACGTCCTGCAGCGTGCGAAAGACCGCGCTGGCTCCATCTTGTGCGGTAAATAGGAATTCGCTGCCGCGCGGTAAAATGGCCGGCTCGGCACGCTGCGCCGTCGCCGCCCCTTGCAGCATTCCCATGCTGGCCAGCGGCGTGAGCAAAAAATCAAAATAACTGCGAAACAGCCGTTCAAAGGTCGCGCGCAAATTGCGTAGCGTCGCCTGACGCGTGCGCAGCGAGAAAAATGCCAAAGCCTCAATCAAGCGATCCACATCGGGATCTTCGCGATTCAGACGAGCCAGAGGATGGGAATCCTGATAGCCTTTGCGGTGCGCTTCCAGGGCGCGCAGTTCGGCCAAAAGCTGGGCATCGCTTGTCCCACTGCGCGCGGCTTGCAGTTCTGCCAGAACTCCTTCGTCTTTGGCCTGTGGCTTGTCCATAAGTGCGGTCTTTATCCCAATTTGATCAGATTGCCTTGCACGTTCGTGATTGCGCCTTTCAGCGTCGCCGTGGCCCCACCTTCGGCGGTCATCGCCGTATCGGCTTTCACATCGACGGTAAGACCTTGCAGCTTGGCTGCGGTGTCGCCTTTTAGCGTCAACGTCATCCCTTGGGCTTTTACTTCGCCCCCCGAGGATTGAATCGTGACACCGCTGCCGCCTTTACCTGTCAGCGCCTGGGTGGCGGAAATCACAATATTGTTTCCGGAAAGATTCATGTCTGCAGAAGCCGTCGCGGAAATTTTCGCCGAGGACTCGAGCGTCATATCCTTGGTGCTCTTGATAGTGAATGTATCCTGGCTTTCGTGAACGGTGGCTTTGGTCGATTTGCAGGTGATGGTTTCAGCTTCTAGCGTAAAAGTCTGACATTTGATGGCGATGCTTTCGGCTTTCTGCGTAATCGTGCTGGTCTGACTTTCTCCTTTGACGCGAATCGTCAAAGTGGTGCCGTCCATGGTGATGGTCTGCGTAATCTTGCCATCGGCATTGTCCACCGTGACGGTGATGCCTTGGTTCTTGTCGAGCTCGATTTTGCAGACCAGCGTTCCCATGACGAACTAGCTATTCTCCTTGACCTCTATAAGCAGGTAGCCCTCTTTGATTTGAACGGTCTGCACGTCCTTTTCATGGGTGCGCAGAATTTGAAATTCCGGTTTGTCTTCGCCGTAGATGTGCTTCATGGAAGTGCTGCTGGTCGGTTTTTTTCCGAAAAGCAGATGATTGCCTTGTGTATCGGCGGCCAGACGGCCTTCGGCGCGCCAGTCGAGAAAACGTTTGAGCCAGGCGTTTTGCAGATCAAAAGCAACAAGCACGCGCTGGGTTTTGTGCGCCGGAAAGAAATAGTGTCCGGGAAACAGATTGGCATTAAACGGAACGAAAATTTCCTGATTGGCAAAAAGCGGAATCTTGATCTTGTACTGCTCTACCGAAGTATCGGCGTCGGTATAAATTTGATAAGTTAGTTCGTCGTCGGCGCCGACTTCACTGACGATTTTGCCTTCGAGATAGCGCGGATAATGCGGACGGATGTACTTGGGAAGATGGCAGTACTTTTCCGCTTGTTGCTCAAGCTGCAAGCTGGCCTGCACCCCAAACATTCCGTCCGCAAGTCCGGGATGCGCATCGGGCCTGGAATCTAGCGCTGTGGCCAGCAGATCAAAAGCGATGACGCGAAGGGTTTTGCCTTGCACCGGTCCAGGCAGGGTTTTGGATACTTTTGCCCAGAAATCGCTGCTGGATAGATCAATTCCGTTGCCCGGCACCAAAGGATCGGAAGGAAAGCGCTTGAAGTCGATTCGCAGTTCGCTTTGGCGAATGATAAGCCGCGCTTTTTCTAAGGTTTCGCGCGCATCGACCTGCGCGGCCACCGGCGTATCCAAAAGGTAGTCCTGACGAATCGGAGCTTGTTTTTCGTCCTGATCGATGTCCTTGGTAACGGCGCTTTCGGTGTACGAATTGTGAATCTTAACGGCGTGGCGTATCACTTCTGGAAACAGAATGCGAAATCCGCTGATGTCTTCCTGATGCAGCACAACCGTTGTTGCGGGCGTCGGCTTTTCCGCGGCAAAGGCAAATTTTTGTTCCTGATAGTCAAAATAAAAAACGCCGCCGCGCGTATCTACAAACCACAATAGGAAGTCATAAAAACTGGCTTGATCGGCGCCCGGCTGATGTCCCAAAAACCACAGCGGTTTTTGGGTGGTCAATTCCGTCCAGTCGTAGGTCAGCGCAATCTGCTCGGGTTTGTGTGCCTCAATCACATCCTTGAGGGTCTTATTGGTATAAAGTTCACAAGGGTAGTGCTGGCGCCACAGATGATATGCCGCGTCGGCAAAGCGTATATAGTAGCGGCGGGCCAGAACCGCGTTGCCTTTGACCTCTTTGTAAACGATTTCCGAAAAACCTTTGTCCAAAACCAGGCCCGTCAGGGTCAGCGGTGTGGCGCTGTCATCAATCTCTAAGTCCGGATGGCTAGACTGCACGGTCAGCTTGACGCTGATCAGATCATTTTTGATGAAGTCGGCATTGAGCTCATCTTTGATCTTGCCGCCAAAATCCTTGTCATTTAGAAGGATGAAATCGAGCCGTCCGAAAAATCCGTAGCTGCGCAGATGTAGCTCTAGATTCTTCAGACTGCCGCCGGAAATACTGTGCTCGGTTTCGGCGATGGTCAGCGTCAGAGCAATCTTTAGACGATCCTGACCCGGCGGTGCATCTTCAGGAAACAGCTTGAGATCTAAAGGAGTCACAGCGCTACCTTTTCAACAATCACATTGCCAAACGTGGTGTGAAACAAAAGTCGCAGCTTGCAGCGTTTGCCACTGACTCGGCCCGTCAGATTCCAGCATAAATAGAGCTCGGCGGTTTTGCCCAAAAGCTCCATTTCAAAGTCTTGCAGACGGGGTTCATAGCGCTTGATGCAGTCTTTGATTTCTTGGGTCAGCGTTTCCAGCGAATCTCGGCTGCCTTGTCGGGCCAGGTAACTACCGATTCCTAGCTGACCAATCACCGAGCCAAAGCCTTCTTTGGTATTTAGAATGGCGCTGATATTTTGCACCACGTGATCGAGTTCGTCCGTGCGTTTTCCGGGCGCACCAAAGCGGTCGAAAAAAGTCATCAGTAGTACCGCCAGAAAAGGAAAACGCCGCTGGCTTTTTCCAGACCGGGGTGCTGATAAAATGCGAGCGCGCCTTCTTTAACCGCCAGGTTCCATTCCTCGCCCGTAGTAATTTGGTAAAAGTCGATGTCCGGACCAAAGGAATGGGGAAAACTCGGTTGCGAGATTTGCTTGAAGGGAACTCCTTTTAGCGCCAAACGATGTACTTGCACCAGGCGCGACGGCGCCGCCAGCTTGACTCCATCAAGCGATACTTTGTCGTGCAGCATTTGGCGCTGCACCAGCAAGTAGACTTCCGACGCATTGCCGGCCTCGGCAGGCAGCGGCGACACTTTGTAAATTCCATCGAGCAGGCCGAAACGGATATGTGTAGAACGCGAGCGCAGCGGCCGAATTCTATCTTCGATAAGGCGCAGCATTTTTTTGAAACTGGGCCCAAGCTCGGTATGAATGTAGGGATAAGGATCGCCTTCGGGCAGGGTTTCCTGAAAACTGCACAAGTGCAAATAGAACCTGCGTACTGCGTCGTATAGGAAAAAGGGGTGCCGCTGCACCTGATGGTTCAGGTCTTCAAGAATCGATTGCAAGTGATAAAGCTCAGTCAGACACAGACGGATGCTGGCCAGTTTGGCGGGGCCAAAAAAGCTGTCTTTGAGCTGGGCCTGCAATTGGCCGCGAAAAGTCTTGAGCATCCGTTCCAGCTCCAAAACAAAGCCGCGCAGAAACGGATTGGGACCGACTTGTAGGAGGGGCGGAATGTAGCTGGCCACAGCGCTCCAAGTGCTGTCTGCGGCTTTTTCAAATTCGCCAAGCTTTAGCGCGCCAATCGTATTTTCCAAAGCCTCCTGCGTGGAAAGCTGCGCGCGAAAGATGACCCGCTGCACCTGTTTGGGATCGTCTTCGTAAAGGGAAATGCCGTCGGCTTTGCTCGTTTCGCTGAGCAAATGCAGATAGACGGTGCAGCGGGCGGCCCCGGTCGCGGTAAGGGCCAATTCGCCAAGCGTAATATTGCCCGGCGCATCGATGATCAGGCCTCCTGGCAGCACTGCGGTCAGCGTGGAAATGGCCAGTGTTCCATCGACAAGCTGCTGTTCACTCCAGCTAAGCTGCGCAATTCCGAAAGCGGGAAGTCCGGTGATTTGCGCCCGCACGCGCATTTCGGATAGAAGGGCGCCCTCCTGCGCAACAAAATGTTCCGGAAGCAGGGTTTGCCCCATGTACCAACGAACGGGCGCAATTTTGAAGGTACTCATCGAACGCAAGGCAGCAGGTAAGAGGGGACTAAGTCTGCTTGACGCCCCACTGCTTGACCACGTTCTTCTGATCCGCAGTGGCAATGGTCAGCGTCTGTTCGGCCGGCTGAGGCTTTACGCCGATGTGAAAGGAGTAGTTCAGCGGCGACTGCACATCCGTCGAAGCATCGTCCGCCACGGACAGCGTCAAATCGCCGCCGTTCTTTTCGAGAATTCCTTTCATCTCGGTGTCGTTGGCATGGAAGCACTTGAAGTACTTTTTGGCCACCGGATCGTACTCATAGACATTGTACTTAAAGAGTACTTCTACGCTGGTCAGATCCTTATAAACCATCAAGGCCAGATTCTGACGATTGCCGGCGGTCAGTTGTCCGGTAAAGTAGATGGCATCGGTGGTGCCGGTGGCCCAAGAGACCTCGCGAAGCACTGCCGAAACGGGCAGATCAGTCGTCGGATTCAGCGGATCCTTGGCGGTAACATCGGCAGTGATTTCGACGCCGTTTACTTTTAGCGCGGTGATAAAACCGACCGTAGTGGATACGTCCTTTTTGAAGTTAAAGCCCTGATAGACATCACATGCTTTTGTAAACTGGGGCATACGCCTCTCCTCGTTTGCCGGTTATATTGCAATTCGGTTTTCGCAAGCCGAGCGGCGCTTGGCAAAATCGAGCGCCGCCGGCATGAAATTCGTACCTGTGTTGCGGGCATTTGCCCGACTTAGCCTGCTGCTCCCAAGCGGGACTCCAGCCGCAATTCAACGTTCATTCCTTCAAACTGCAAGTGCGGAAGGACCGAAATGGTGCAGTCGTACCAGCCGATTTCACCCGCGCGCGCCGCAACATTGACGCTGCTGGCTTTGAAGGGATATTGCCGCAGCGTCAGATCATCGGGATCGGCAACCTGAGTTACGTACTGCCCCAGCCAGGAATCCAGAATGCGCTGGGTGTACACGGCATCGGCAGTGCTGCCAATGTTATCCCGCATGATGCTTTTCACGTAGTGCGCGATGCGAGTAATCGAAAAGGTATAGGCCAGATTGCACACCATCTGAGCGTTTTCGGAATCTCGTGGATCTTTGAAGCGCTTGGGCATCTTTAAGGACTGCGTGCTAAAGAAGCAGGCATCCGCAGTGTCCTTGCGGTACACAAGCGGAATGAATCCGCCCTTGGCAAATTCCAGTTCGCGGTAATCGGGAATGATGATCTCGACCGGAGGCTTAATCTCATCCTGACCGCGCAGATTGAACGTATCCACCGGCAGTCCGGCAATGAGTCCGCCGCCTTTGGGGCCGCGAATCTGCTGACACCAACCACCGATTTCAAAGGCCTTGACCATATTGCGGGCCAAAAGAATCGCCGCGTTGCCCCATAGATAGCTTTTGCTATCTCCTTTGGCCTTTTCCGTAAAGACCACTTTGTTGCAGGGGTTGCTGTCGGGATTCCAGGGCAAGCGCAGCACATAGCGCGGAAAAGTCAGTCCGACGTATGCCGCTTCTTCACTGTTGCGGAATTCCCGCCAGCGGCCAAAACGCGGATGATTCAAAAGACCATCTAGATCTTTAATGGCTTCAATTTCGCTGATGTCGCTGCAGCCCGGTACAAAGAACGACGGCGACACTGCCGAAATAAAGGGAGCATGGGCGGCATTGGCCAGCTTGGCCATATTGCGCAACCAAAAACGATCTCCTTCGGTATGCGCGAACTCATAAAGCCCGACAATTGTGCCAAACGGCCGGCCACCGTATTGGTCGTACTCTTTGATGTAGACTTTCTCAAACAGCGCTCCGCCAAATATGTTGGAGGAGTTATTCTCAAAGTCCTGATAGACTTCATCTTTGGCCACATCGAGGATATCGATAGCGATGTTGGCGCGGAAATTAGTGTGCGACACAAGGTCATCTAGACCTCGCCACGTCGCTTCCATTTGCTGAAATTTTTCGTTGTGAAGGATTTCATTAAGCTGATCGCTGATGATCTCATCGATCTGCCCAAGTAGCTCCACAACCTTGCCTTTTTCAAATTTGCCGCCGGACTTCTCGGCATCCAGATTATAAAGCAGAGCTGCCAAACTGGAGACAAAGCGGCCGTCGGCTTTAACGTCCTCTTGAACCTGGTTAAAGTTGTTGCGAATCATCGGCACCAGAGTCTGGTCCGATTTCTCCACGCGCATGCTGGACAGGAGTTTTTCAAGGACGTTGTCTTGCGTCAGGGTTTGCGGATCGGACATCTAACACTCCGTTATCAAGAATCCAGATTCACACTTCAAACGCGAAGTGTTCATAAATGACAAAGCCCAGTTATTTGCTTTCGGCAGCGGTCGCGCGCGCCGGCAAGCGGAAGCCTTCATGCTCTTTAAGCTGAGAACGGAGCGCAGAAACGACTTCCGGTTTGCTATAAAGCTCCTGCACCAGCTTGCGCAGATCTTTGCGGTTATCGATGCTCGACTGCAGTTCCTGAAGCAGTCCTTTTAGCAGCATCAGGGCTTTTAACTTGGGCACATGCTTGACGATTTCATCCGGAGAAAAGGACTTCATCGAATGAATCGGCAGCGACACTTTCATATTGCCGTCGGCTTCCGGACTGATGCGGTCGGCAACTTCCAGATCCACCGACATCTTCATATCTTTCATGACACTGTCGAGGTTTCGACCGTTTATCGAGCGCAGACCGCGAACATCTAGGTCCTTTTTGCGGTCTTCCGAAGAATTGAGAGAGAAATCCCCCATGACAAGCAAGCGAAACGGCAAATCGACAGTTTCGGGTTCGCCATTGATGGTGGTTCTATAGGTCAGCGTTAACCGGGAACGCGGTAGCTCATCCTGAATCGGCACGTTCTTTCACCTTTCTACTCAACCGGTGGGCAAAGCAGGCATACCGGTGCAGTTGGCAAGAAGAGAATTTGGCCCCTAGCTTCGCATACTTCCCAGCTATTAGTCAACAGCCCCCCTCGGAAAGGGCAGGGCACTGGCCTATGAGGTCTTAAGTCTTGGAAAAGGCTTGGTATTCGTCGAAATTTTGCGGATTTTTTTCGGCAAAAGCAGATGGCGCAGGGGCTTGTGTCTCGTCCGGTTTACGGGCCAGCTTGGCGGCCTGTTTTGTCGGCCCGGCATAAAGCAGGACTTCATGTGTACGCGGTGGTGTGGGCAGTGCACCCGGTGAAGGCGGAGCACTCCTTTTTAACGAGGGTTCCCACAGCGGCTCATATCCCAAAAAGCGCTCTTCTTGAATCTGCAGCCAGTTTTCCTGTTCTAGGATCAAAAGGTGTACAGACAGATAAAAGTCACAACTGTGCAAAAGAGGGAAAATCTGCGCATGCAGCCGCGCCGCCGCTTCCATCGGCCAGGGAATGCCTGTGGGGGAGTGTGTCTCTTCGCAGTACAGTGTAATGTCGATGCCGCCAATCGGAACGCTTGTCCCACCGCCAAAGGCGCAGCCGGCGCCTAGGACGGCGTTTCCAAGCACGGCGCCTTGCGCTTTTAACGGCTTTTGCGCGGTGGAGCGTTCCACCAAAATTCCGAGTTCCGGATAGACCTGCTGACACAGCCAATGCAGCGTGCTTGGCGCACCGATTCCTACAAGTTGCACGAGGTCGCTGCGCGCCTTTTGCCAGTCGGCAAATACCGTGCGGTCGCGTTCCGGATACAAGCTCATGGCGCGCCGCTTCAGCAAGTGGTGGTCGAAAAAGCCCAAGAAATCGACCAAGGCCTCGCCTTCCAATCGCTCGGCCAGTTTTAAAAAATAAGAGGGCAGCGGACTTTGCGCCGAAAGCAGTCCCAAGTTTAAAAGGACATGCACTTTCTTTCCGCGCCCCGCAAAGCTTGTATCCTCGGAAAAGTTCACCGCTTGCACCAGGCTGCTTGGTCGCGCCTGGCTCATGTGACTGCGAAACTCGATGTCCTCGCTGCGATAGCCTAGAAAATGCAGGACATCCAGAAGCGCTGGCAGGGAAAACTCGCGCGCCCGTTTGTGAATTTCACTTTCCAACTCCGCCGCCGTAGGCTCGCTGTGCGGCTTAGGCGGCGGCCGTGTAGCTCCGGACGAACCGGGATGGGGCATGGTTTACATATTACTCAATGTTTCTCTGTAGAAACCAGTTCCACCAGAATTCCGCCGAGCGCCCGCGGATGTAAAAAGGCCACTTTGTGGCCGCGCGCCCCCGGCCGCGGGACTCGATCGATAAGCTCTACCTGCCGCTCCGCCAGTTCATCCAGCGCTGCCGGCAGATTTTCCACGGCAAACGCGACATGATGCAGTCCCCCGCGCGAGTCCGGGAATTTGCTTAGGAATTTCTCCAGCCCCGCATTTTCGCCGGGCGGGCACGGCGCGATAAGCTCTACACAGGCTTCCGCTTCGGCTGGGGTCAATAAGAAGGCCACTTCGGCAAGCTGAGCCGGTACGACTTCGCGCGCGCCCAGTTGCAAACCCAGAAGATCGACCCAAAGTCGCCAAACTGCGTCGATATTTGGGACTGCCAAAGCGACATGATCGATGCGTAGGATCTTCATGGGAGTCAAGCTATCATGTCACTATGCCCGCGCGCCTTTCGATCTCCACCGAAGAGGGGTTACTTTTAGAATGCCAGCTTGGCAACCATCCGCTACGCATCGGTCGCGCCAAGGAAAATGCTCTGCGCAGCGAAGATCGGCGAACTTCCCGTCATCATGCCACCGTGCGCGCGTTGCCGAGTGGCCAGTATGAAGCCGAAGACCTAGGTTCCAGCTATGGCACGCTTTTAAACGGCCGTCCCATCAAAAAAGAGACGCTCAAGCATCAGGACATCCTGCGCTGCGGCGGAGTTCTTATTCAATTTCTGATCGATGCCGAGCCGACGGCCCAAGTTTCTGACAAAGAGCTGGCCAGTCAGTCCACTCCTTTGCCGAGCGAAACACTCGACAACTTGCGCGAAGCGCAAGAGCAAATACGCAACCTGATCGCCGAGCAGGCGACATTGCGCTCGGCCGTGGGCACGGCGCAACAGGCCGAGGAACATGCCAAGCGGCTGCGGGATGAAGCGCAGGATGAAGTCGAACGCTTGCACGGAGTTCTAGGCGGAATGCGTCAGGAAAACACCCATCTGCAAGCTCGCCTTGAAGATCTGGGTCGCGATCTGCGCGAACGTTTGTCCTCGCGCAGCCATCCTCAGCCGGAAAGCGAAGGGCTGCGCCAGCAGCTAAGTGATGCGCTGCGTCAAAGCGAACGGCACAAAAGTCGCGCCGTCGAACTGGAGCAGCGCGATGCCGCACGCATGCTCAGCGAGCAAACGCTGCGCAAAGAAGTCGAGCAGCTCAAAGAGCAGATTCAGCAGCGCGAAACTCGCGAAGCGCAGTTGACCCAAGCGGTGAAGCCCGCCCTTTTGCGCATCGCCGAGCTCACCGCGGCGCTTGAGCAGACAAACCTGAAGCTGGCCAAAACCGAAGCCGAGCTCGGCGACCTGAAACGCCAGCAAAGATAAAACCTAGCGAACCAAATCTGTAAACAGCTCAACCTGGCAAATTCCCGGCGGCAGCAATTCTTCTCGAGCAATGCCGCGCCGATCGGTAATTCCGACGCGTACGAGTCCATCGGGGGCAATCAGCCTGTAGGCGGTTTCGACAAGCGGTTTGTCGTCGTGGCTCATCGGATATATGGTCAGAAAATGAAAGCGCTCTTTGCTAAATGGCTCGCGCGCCGCTCCGGCCGCGACGGCGCGTAGGGCGCGCTCGGCGATTTCGCGCACCCGGTGGTCGGCGTCGGCGCTTTCGACATTGCGCAGCCGCGCCTGCATCCCCGGTGAAAGCGCCGGCAGCGCCGTCACAAGTAGCACGGCGTTTTGGCGCACACTGGCATCGCCATCCTGCAGCCACTGCGCATCTTCTGCTTGCGCTTGGCCCAATTTAACCAAGGCGCCCAGCGTATTGATGCGCACAGCTCGATCGAGGTTGGCCAGGCTCGGGTCCATGGTTTTGGTCCCTTTGGGCGCGGATCCGCTTAGCAATTGGCGCAACTCGATTCCCGCGCGCTTGGCCAGCGCCGTTTCTCGCGGCAGTTTGCCAAGGGCCCAGGCCACTTCCGCGACAACTCGTGAATCGGTCTCTTCCTTCAGCGCCGCAAATAGTGCCAAAGCCGGGCTGTCTCCGCGCGCCCCGCTTAACAAAGTGCCAAGCGCCGACGCCGCGCGCATCTTTCGCAGCGGATCGCGGTGGCCAAGCAAGCGCCCGATGCGCTCTGCCGCTTCGTAGTCGCGCATCGCCGCCAGCGCATCCAGCGCCTGCAGCGCCAGCGCCGCTTCTAAGCTGTCCGAATCGCTTGAAACCTGCGCCAAATCCCATAGCAGCTTGCGCACCGCGACCGCCTGCTCGCCGCGCAAGGACGCACCGCGACCGGCATCGCCGCGCAGCACATTGCCAAGCGCGCTAAGAAGCTCGGGCCAGGTTTCAAGGGGCGCCTGACCGCGCCGCAGCGCCGAAAGCAGTGCTGACACCGCTTGGGCCCGCACCGCAGGAAATGCCGACACGACTTGAAACAGGGCTTGCGCTGCCGCGCGCCGCGCTCGCAGGTCACTCAAGGCATCGCCGCTTTTGCCCGGACCGCTGCGCAGCGCTGTAACCAGCGCCGGTACGGCCGCGTTTTCCACGCCTTGCCAATCGCGGCTCATATGCTCGGCGCTGTGTCCCAGGGCTTGCGCGGCCGCTCGACGGGTATCGCCATCCTCGGCGCCTAAGAGCTCAAACAGGCGCGGCGTCGCCGTGCGCGCCGGCAGCAGCGCCAAAAGCAGCGTCGCTTGCGTCCGCACTTCGCGATCCTCATCGCGCGTGGCGCTGCTCAGCGCATCTAGCGCTCGTTGGTCGAGTAGGCTTTGCTGCCGCAAGCCCAAAACGGCATGGCGCCGTACAGAGACCTCTTTATCGAACAAAAGCCCAACCAAAAGTCGAGTGGCACTCGGCTCGATCAATTTCGAAAGCGCATCGATCACGTGCTCGCGCGGGACGCGGCCGCGGTCTAGTTCGGCGCTTAATTCTTCCAGAATTTGCTTTTGCAGCGGCGCCGGCAGCGGTTTTGCGGCTGCGCCGCTGATATCGCGCAGCAAATCGACGAGCGCCTCCATTTCCGCCGCCCCGGCCCCCCCTTGCCGCATTCGACCAAGAAGCACCGGCACCGCCGCCGCGCCAATTGGCAAGAGCGCTACACGCGCCAGGCCCCGCCATTCCTCGCGCGAAAGACCGGCGCACAGCGCCTCTAGCGCTGGACCCGAAGCGATGCCGCTTAAAGCCTGCGCCGCGGCTTTGCGCAGCCCTTCTTCGCCGTTTGCAAAGATCTCGGCCAGGACCGGCACCGCTGCAGCATATGCGATCTGCCCTAGATACAAGAGCGCCTGGCGCCGCACTTCCTCGGCGGGGTCTTGCAGCAAACGCAGCGCGGCTTTGGCCGCCTCGCTGGCCCCAAGCGCCGCCAGACTGGCCAGCGCATCCGCGCGTACGTCGCGAGCGCTGTCTGATAAGCGACCCAAAAGCGCCACCACCGCTCGGCGGCGCGGTTCCACCGGCATCGACACTTCGCCCATGGCGCCAAGCAAGCGAACCGCGGCGTGACGAACTCCGACGTGTTCATCCTCTGCTCGCAGCAGGATAGAGGCCAGTAGCTGCTGCGCCTCGACCAGGCCAAAAACGCGAGCGTGCAGCAAACGCAAAATGGCGCGCAGCGATTCGATGCGGACTTCGTACTGCGTATCGCCAAGGGCCCGGCCTAGCGTCGCCGCAGCGCGTCCGAGTAAATCGGGCGGCAGCGCCCCGTACTGTCCCAGCGCTTCGGCGCAGGCGCTGCGCATGCTGCTTTCGGCATCGCTAAGTCCGGCGATAAACAGCGCCGCTGCTTCCTGCAAGGCCGCCGGGCCAAGCGCCCGTGCCGCCCGCGCGCGCACGCTGCCGTCTTGGTCGCTCAATCGCGCGACAAGGTGCGCGGCCGCCACCCGTAAATCCTGGCCGGCGAGTTTTTCAATGCCCAGGCGGCGCTTTTCCGCATCGCTTGAAGAAAGCAAGTTGCGTACTTCGCTGTCCAGATCGCTGCCGCTGCCATAAAGGTCGGCGGCGCTGGCCATTTTCAAAGGCCAAGTCGTGCTGAGCATCGCAAGCAGCAGCGCGGCGCGGCGCCACCTGGGGCCTGAAAAAAACGGGGCTCGAAACAGACGATTGGCCCAGCGTCCACCGCAAGCTTGCGCCGACATTTTACTTGCTGGCCTGAAAGATGAAGGGATAGGCAAATTGCACGCCATCGCTGCGGCTTTGCGGGGCGGGAAAGCGCCAGTTCATCGCCCGCGCCAAAATGCACTGATTCACTTCGTCATCGTGCATGGTGTCCGCTTCAATCTCTACCTTGGTGACTTTGCCGATCTGGCCGATGGTAAAGCGCAGAACGATTTTCCCCGACAGATTGGGATTGCGCTTGAGGGCCGTTTCATAACAAGCCACAAGCGCCCCGCGGTACTGGCGTATTTTGGCCGCCACTTCCGCCGGATTCAGATCCGACGCATCCAAATCCTGCGCCGCTTCTTCTTTGACGATGGCTTGCACCTTTTTTTCGGCTTTGTCGCCGGTGCCTATGCCGCTTTTAGGACCGGTAGCAACAAGTCCGCCGATTCCTTGGGTTTGGCCGGATTCGCCACCGCGGCTTGTGCCTAGGCCCGAATCAGCCGTCGCCAGTAAGGCGCCGCCGACTTGCCGAAAGACCTGCTCGGCATCGCCCTCATGGCCGCTTTCTTTTAGCAAATCGCTGAGCGCGCCGCCGGGACCTTTGGCAGTCAGCATGCGCAGCACACCCAGGTTCTGCACTTTTTCAGCCATGCGCGCTTGCCGCTCGGCGGCAGCCTGCGCCGCGGCCGCTGGATTCGGATCTGGCGCTTTTGGTGTTTTGCTTTCCGCCGCTTTTTCCGCCGGCTCTTCTTTTTTGGAGAGGCTCGGCTTTTGTACGTCGGGTTTGGGCAGTTGCCGCGACTCTTTGAGCTCCAGCTTTTTGGGAACCAGCATGTGCACAAAGTCGTCGCGCAAACGGCCGGGGATGTCTTCGATGTCGGGGGGCTTGGGGCGTTCCATGGCGCGCAAATAAATGACAAATACGAAGTGACACACAAACGAAGCCAGCGCGAACAGCCACACTCGCCTATCGCGCCCTATAAGCTCGCGCAGCGATGGCCGTAGCGACAGCGGCAGCACCGGCCGCGGCAAAAGCGGCGGCGGTTTTATGAATTGAAAAAGCACGCGCAAATCGCCAAGCCGCACCTCGCCAAAGTTGTCTTCATCAAGCGCCACTCGACATCGGCCATCGCGATCGAGCAGGCTGTCGCGATACACATCGGCGATGGATTCAGACTTTCCGCGGCGGGTGAGCTTGCCGCGCATAAATTCCGTCAGACATAGCGTGTAACCGCTGTCGCGAATTTGAAAAAGCACATAGCGCGGCGGCAAATCGGCAATGGGGGGAATTATGAAGACACAGCCGGCGTCGGAACCAAAGCTTACGTCCTCGCTTCGGCGCAATATGCGTTCTTCCAGCTTCCTGCCGTTTAGGAACAGGCCAATTCGCAAAGCGCGAAGCATGCGAGTCGGTGGATCGAACAAAGCGGGCTCCTAAAACGGCGGTTTTTCGATCGCCTTGAGTATGCGCGGCAGAAAACTCTCCTCGAGAGCTTCCCAGTCATAGGGGGCGCTGGCCCGTTGCAGCACATAAAAGGCATTGGGTTTTTGCCTCTGACCTTCGACGACCATGCTTTCAGTGATGCGAAATAGCTTTTGTCCGCCCGCGGTGCGCTCGACGCGAACTCCGGCTGCGGGCGGCGCGGCGTCGGGGGTGTTTTTTTCACCGCCGGCTGGCGCTTTGGCGCTGGCCTCTGGCGCCGGTTTTTTGTCAACCGCGCCCGGCGGTAAATCGTCCGGCGTAGCGCCTAGCGCAGTGCGCAGTCCCAAAACCCATAACGCGCTTCCCCACAGCCAGGGATTTTTGACGAGCATCATGTTAGGGGCCTCCGGTTTTGCGCTTCAGTTTGCGTTCTTCGCGGTCCACAGCCGCGCGCGCTTCCTTCAAGTATGCGTCGGCGCTTTGTTCGCGCTGGGCATGAGCAAGGTCCTGATAACGCATAAGATACTGCACCGCGGCGCGCTTCTGCGAAAGTAGGTCGCTGTCTCCAAATTGCGGCGCGTCCAAATAAAGCACGCCAAGGTTCAAGTAGCCGTCGGCGTAATCGGGATTGCGCTCGACAATGCGCCGGTACACTTGGTTGGCCTCGCTGTAGCGGCCTAGTCCGCGCAGCGCCGAGCCCAGGTTCAGCTTTACATCCGCTGCGCCCAAAGTCGCCCGCGGTCCGTCATCTCCAAGGAGAGAATCGGCTTTTTGCGCCGCCAGCAAAGCTTCTTCGTAGTTTTTGGCGTGCAGATACTGCGCCGAAAGGTTGTGCCAGCCCAGGCCCAAATTAGGATCTAGCTCGACGGCTTTTTTGAAGGCGGCGGTGGCGGCGATGTCTTCTCCCGCGTCACGCGCCAAGCTGATAAGGCCAAGCAGCAAATATGCCTCGCCGTTTTGGTCGCTGATTTCTTGCGCCGCTCCGACAAGAGTCGTCGCCAAATCGAGCTTGTTTCGCTGGTAGTAGACTTGCGCCAAAATCAAAATGGCAAAGACATTGCGCTCGTCTTGGCTAAGGACGTGACGGGCCAGCACCATGGCGTTTTCATATTTTTGGCTAAAAAGCGCGGCGCGCGCCTCGGAAAGCATTCGTTCCGAAGAACTTTCTGCATCGGCCTTGCCAGAGCCAAGCGGCGCAGACGGACGCAGCGCAAAAAGCGCCAAACCCGACGCAATGTGCTCATCATGCAGAACCGGATACTTGTCGGGACGGTAAGCTCCTAGACGGGCGCGCGCCTCTTTCGTCCAAACATTGCCAACGCCCAGCCGTCCGGCTTGTTCCAGCGTCACGGCGTAGCGGGCCACTGCTTTTTCTTCGATTTGCGCGACGTTTTCTTCGATCTTTTCGCGATACAGGCCGCAGGCGCCTTCGCCCAGGCGCTGCACTTCCGGCGGACAGGGCGCCGCCAAAAGCGCTTTGGCGTATAGCTCGGTGACGTGGCCCATGCGGAAGTAGGCGGCCAGTGTCCAGGTGGCTCGGCGAAATTCCAAAACCTTTTCGTATTCGCCAATCGCCGCTGTGACTTCGCTGTTATAGCGCGAGATGCTCTGCTCTAGTTCGCTGCCGCTGCCGCCGATGCGCAAGGGGCGCAGCTCTTCAAAACGACGCTCGGCTAGCAAAAATGCCGCGTGCGCGGCAAATTCCGCCGCAGCGCTGCCGGCCGAAAGCCGCTGTCCAAGTTTTAGCGCTTTGGCATAACTGTCTCGCGCTTGCGCGTCGCTATGCAGCGTCTCGCGCGCTCGGCCGATGCGAAAAGCCGCCTCGACGGCCCAGGCGAGCATTTCCACGTCGTTATCGACCTGGCTGGCGATGCGCTGCCAAAGCTGCTCCCACTGCGAGATGGCTTCTTTGGCCGATTGGGCGCTGCCGCTGCGCCGCGCTTGTTTGTCAACCAGCAGCGCCAGGCGATAAGCGGCTTTTTGCGCATCGACGGAAGTCGTCGCGGGGTCGCTTTGATAACGCCGCCAAAGGTCGATACCTAGCGCCAAGTCGCCCTCGCGGTCGGCAAGCAGCGCGGCGTTATACAGGGCATCGTGGCGATGCGGCGAGCCGGCATAGCGCGGCAGCGTGGCCAGGGCGGCAAATGCCAACTGCGCCTTGTCAAAAAAGAAAAGCCGCTCTTGATCGACTGCGGCGCGAAACAGCGCTTCCGCAGCCAGGGGACTTTGCGGGTAATCGCGAACCAGACGTTCGTAAAGACCAGCGGCGGTGGCATAGCGCTTGAGGTTTTCGTACGCAACGGCCGCGTTGTTAAGCGCTTTGTCTGCGGCTTGCGCGCGCGGATTTTTTTCCACCAAAGCCACAAACATCGACGCGGCGGCATCGTAGTGCTTGTCGAGCAAAAGCTGTTCGGCGCGCTTAAATGACACGTCTTCGGACAAGCGCTTTAGGCTGTCGCGCTGCTGGGCGATAAGGGCGCTGCCCGCGCCGCAGGTTTTTTGCGACAGCCGATGGGTCCAGGTCTCTACCTGATCCAGATTGCCTTCGATGGTATGGCTGACCAGAATGAGGTTGCCGGCGTCTACAGCGCGGTCGCTTTGGCAGTAGCGATCCAAAACCAGGGCGCAGCGTTGCCGCGCGCGATCAAAATTTAGATAGCGAAAGTCGAGCTCGCCGGCTTTGTAAGCCATAAGCGCGGCGCGCGCCGATTCGGGCACCACCGCCACATAGCGCTCATAGGCGACGACCAGATCTTCAAGCTCTTGCGGCAAAGGCAGCGCTGTCACCGGCGGCTTGATCGCGCCCACGGCGGGCAGCGGCGGCATTTTTTCGTCTAGAGCCTGGCTGACGTCGTCTCCATCCGCATCCGCCGATTCGCCGGCCGGGCGCAGCCGCATAAGGGCCACGTGTTCTTGGGCCTTAATGGCGCCGTACGCCGCTTCTTCCAGGTGAGTGCCCTTGAGGTCGCTTTGCCGCACTCGGCTGTAGGCGGCAGCGGCGGCGGCGTAATCTCCCGCGTAAAACAGCGATTCGGCATAAAGGTAGTTGTACTCGTAGGCTTTTTCGCCCTCGGGATGCTGCTTGAGGTAGGCGGCATAGGACTCGGCGGCTTGCCGATAGGCTTCGCGCGCTTGTTTTAGCAGTTTGGCATCGGGGGGCCCTTTGCCCTTTTGGCCAGCAGCCAGCGCCTCTTGCCGCAATGCCTGGGCGCTGGCATGGCGATTGGTGATGGCATGCAAAAGCGAGGTCGCCGCCAAATCGCTGGCAGTGGCCAGCGCCGCGCTGTCGCTGGAATTGCGCTCATACCAGGGCGAACCCGGTGCATAGTCGCGCGACAGCGCTTCGCGGGCGCGCAGCGCTTTTTCAACGGCGTGCTGGCGGTCGTAGGCGGTGACGATGCGCTCTTGCAGTTTGGGATTGTCGGCAGATAGCGGCGCGCTGTCGATGGCCAGCTTATAAGCGGCAACGGCCCGCGAAAATTCGGTGCGTTCAAACCAAATGTCGCCAAGCCGTACCAGCACTTCGCGCACGTGCGGCTCGGTTTGTCGCCCGCGATAAAAATCGGTCAGGCGAGTGATGCCGAATTCTGCATCGTCGCGGCCGTCGCCGTTCCAATCGCGTTCGGCAAAGCTCAGCGCCAAGTACTGCACCGCCTCAGTACGCAGCGTCGAGCCGGTATTTTGCGTCGGGGCTTTTCTCAAAACTGCGCCGTCGCCGCCGCTGGCGTTAAGGCGCGCGCTATCGGCGTAAACGACCAGTTCGTCAAAGCGGCGCACCGCCTCGGAAAATCGATCGGCGCGATAGGAGGCCCAGGCCAGTTTATAAAGCGCTTTGTCAAAGTAGGCCGAGTCGCGGAAGGGCAGCACCTGGGTATAGGCGGCGATGGCGGCCCAAAGTTCGCCGCGATCAAAATGCTGTTCGCCTAGACGCGTCCAGATCTCGGCGACAAAGCGTTCATCGCCCGATTTGGGCTGACAACCCTGATAAAGCTCGGTGGCCGGTTTTTTTCCGGGCCACGGCGCCGGCGCATCAAGCGAGCGATAGCGATTTGCACAAACCAAGCCCAAAAAGGCCTGCCGTGACTCGGCGTCTTTGGCCATTTCGCCCAGGGCATAGCCCAAAAGGTAGTGAACACCGTCGATAAGCCTATAGCCGGAATAGTCGCGCAGCAGCTTTTGATAAAGCTCGATGCTGGGGGTGTAATTTGGCAGGCCCGGAACGTCGCTGCCGGCATTTTCTTTTTTGACGGCGGCGGCGAATTCTTCGCTGCTGCGCTCGTAATAAAGTTCGGCCAAGCGAAACATGGCATCGGGCGCAAAACGCGGATGCTGCGGATGACGGATCAAAAATTGCTCAAACTGCGCAATGGCTTGGGTGCGGCGGGTTCGTTCTTCTTGTTCTTCGCGATGGATGCGCTCGGCGTACTCGCTGCTGACTTCGCGCCGGCGGCGGGTGTATTCTTCCTTGCCGAGGGTATAAAGCGTGTCCGCAAAGCTATTTGCAGTCGCAAAGTAGCGCTGTAAATCCTCGGCAATGTCGGCCGGCAGGTCGGCCGGCAGATTAGAGCGTTCCGCCAGAAGCGGCTCTATCGCGCCGTCCAGCTTGTCGGGCTTTGGCGCGGGCGCTTCAAATTCATCGTCCAAAATACGCAATTCGCGCTTTTCATCGCGAACAAGCGCCGCAATGCGTTCGCTGTGGCGCGCTTTGTGCGCCCACGCCACATCGAGAGTTCCGGCCTCGGCCCGCAGCAGAACTTCCGCATATTTTTTGTGAACCGCCCGACCGGCGGCGGAAAGCAGTGGAGCGCCAAGCTGTGCCGCATCTTTGCCGGCTTGCACAAGCAATAGGCGCAGCTCTTTTGCTTGTTGCCGTTCCAAGGACAGTGCCTGGCTGGGCGAATTTGCCGCCACATCCGAGCCATCCTCTGAGACCAAACGGCGTTCTAAAAGGGCGATGTGGGCCTCTATTTCAGAAAGCGCCCTGCCTAGCTCGCCCAGTTCTTTTTGCAGGGCCAAAAAGCGGCCGAGCTCTTTGTCGTTTGCAAAAAGTGGTGCCGCCTCAAGCGGCGCCAGCGCATAAAGATCCAAACCGTGCCGCGTCTGCTGCTTGCCCTGCAGCATGGCGAAAAGCGCGCTCGAATCGGGCTGCGCAAGTCCTTTGGCCAGGGCTTCGAAAAGCGGTGCGGCCTCAGCAAGCACCTGCTGAAAGTACGGCAATGCCGCATCGGGCTCGCCGCGCCGCACAAGCAGATTGCCAAGCAGCAACTTGGCTTCGGTGGCGGGGTAGCTTTGGGTGCGCACGTCGCGATAGGCCAATAGCAAAAGGGAAAGCGATTGCTCGGCGCGCTCGAAGTTCTGCGCGCGCAAAGCCGCCCAGGCGGCCTCGTAGATGGCCTCGCGAAATAGGTCGCTTTTTTGCGAGATGTGCAAATAGGCGAGGTGGGCCTTGTCGAAGTCGCCGCGGGCCTGAAAAATTCGGCCGAGCGCCAGGTGCGACAGCTCAACGACCCGTCGATCATCGTCCGGCGCCGGCAGCGGCTTTTCGACAAGGTCCGCAAACACGGCTTGCGCGGCGCTGAGCTGGTTTTGCCCGACCAGCGCGGCTCCATCAAGATAGCGGGCGCGAAAAGCATATGGATCGGCGGACGGCACGCGCGCCAGAACTGCGCGCGCTTCGTCATAGCGCTTGTGCAGCAGCAAATGCCGCCCCACGACATAGTTTGTCGCCGGCGGTGGTGTCGTATGGGAGCGCAGGCGATTTAACCACTGCGCGGCGCGGTCATCGTTAAAAAGTTCGCTGTCAATCTCGAGCAGACGCACCAAAGCCAGGGGGGCATGCACGGAGGGCGCCGGCAGTTCAACCTCTGCGGTAAAAATGCGCTGCGCGGTGCGCAAGTCGCCTTGCTGATACAGGGCTTCGCCCAGGGTGTGCAGCACTTCAGCGTCGCTTTTTGCATCAGACGCTGGACTTGCCGCAAGCACATCCCAAAGCAATGTGGCAGCGGCGGGCGCGCTTTTTAGCTGAAGCAGCGCTTTGGCATCGGCCAAACGGCGCGCTGCATATTCGGGCTCGGCGCGGCGCGACAGTTTGGCTACATTCGCCGCGGCAGCCGGCGCTGGCGACAATGTTTGACCGGACGCCGCCGAGCCCAGCCCGCCGCTCAAAGCCCAAAGCAAAAGCCCTGCTATGTGTTCACGGCGGTACACTCGGGCTCGCTTCGAGCTTGGGGGCGGGCTCGGCACCGCGACCATTTTCAGCTTTGACGGTTGGCGCCCGAGCTGCCGAGTTTTTTTCGCCGCTCTTGGCGGGCGATTTGCCACCGCCGTCATCTACTTGAAATTCGATAAGGGGACGATCCGCGACTTCGGTCAGCGCGGGATTGCCCTGCTGCCGGCAGACGACGCGAATGCGAGTGATGCCGCCATCGCTGGCAGCAAAACGCTGCGCGGCATTGGCCGTGTAGTTGTACTTGTTGAAATAAGAAAAAACGCGAGTGCCGTTGCCGCGATACTCGACGCTCACGCTCAGCGTATGATTGCCGGGTTTTAGGTCGCCTTCAAAAACGGTCAGTTCGCCGGTTTTTTCCAAAGGAGCGCCGTCGCTATCGCTGCTTTTGCGAAAGATTTCGCGGCCATCCAGTTGATAGGCAATGCGCACCGGCTGGTACAGTTGGCCCATTTGGCTTTGGTGCACGATGACCGCCCGCCCGCCGCCGGCGCTAGAGCGCAAAAAACGTTCGCTGAGCAGACTCAGACGGGCTTTGGCGCGAAATACTTGTTCTTTCAGTTCGCCGACGCGCTGCTGCAGATTTTGCATGTCATCGCGACGCGGCGTGGCATCTTCGTCGGCATAGACTCGGCTGTGGCCCACGCACACAAAGAGCGCCAGGGCGAAACCGAGCCGCAAATACCGCTCTGCCGAGCGATTTTTGGCATATTTTTGCCTCGACATGAGCCGGGTCATTATATCTCAATTCGTCGTCCCAGCCCACTGTCAGCGTCCAGTCTGATGCCAAGTTTCAGCGGCGGTGGCACCAATACAAACTGCCAGCACTGCGCGGGCCAGCGCAAATAATTGACGAAGCGCAAACGCCGAAAGCACCATTAGCGCGGTATCTAAGTGCAAAACGAGCAGCCGACCAATGAGCAAAAGCGCGGCATAGCCCACGACCGATAGCAGCCCCAAACCCAGGGTGTACCAAAAACCCGCGCCGTTCTGAAAGACTAGGCGCATGGCCAAAAATAGGGCCGCGCTGGCGCTTTTGGCTGCGGGGCTTTGAATGGCCCCAGCGGGGTCGCCCATGCGAAATGCCCGCGCATAGTACAAAACGACGCTGCCCATGGAAAAAAGCAGCAGGACCAAAAAGCCAAGCGGCGCCAGCCTGAGTAGCAGGCTTTGCATCGTCAATTCCAGAAGGTGCGGACGATGCGCGAACAGAAACGCAATGGCCCCCGTCGCGATTCCCAGGGGCAAACGCAACGTCAAAAGGCCGAGCAATTCCAAGCGCAACATGGCCGAAAATGTCTCGGCGGCGCGCAAAAGCACCCGGCCGGGCGGTGCAAATGCCGGATGTCCGGGACGAAGCAGCGCCCCCAATATTCCGCCAGCCAAAAGCGTTTGGAGGAGCCAGTGGCAGAAAATTCCAAGCAGCGCTCCCGAAATCAAGAGCAAGCCTATACCCCCGGAACTGCCGTCGGGAAATAGCAACTCGGCCCACAGCACATCGGCTTGGCCGCGGGCCAGCTTGAAGGCGGCGGGAGATTCGGCAAGACCCAGATACAGCGCGATTCCGGCGGGTAGCAGCGCCAAAATTGCGATGCACTGCGACAGTAGCCACAGACCGCAAATAAGTCCGGGCCGCCGCAGGGCCCGTTTGCATCCGATGCGAAAAATGGAACCGGCGCTCATGGTCAGGCCCCCAGCAAATCAAAAAGCGTGGCCAGTGCTCCGACCCACGAAAAATACAGACGAGCAATCGGCTGCCGGCGCGGCTCAATGTAGCGGCTGTTGTTGATGCGGTTTTCATCCAGCAAAAGTGTTTGCTCGGGATCGACATCAGCCCGTACCAGCGGACTTGCGCGCCGCGGATAGCGCAAGATTTTGAAGCGTACCTCGGAGCCGGCCTGCTGTTCTGTCAAGGTCCACTTTGTGCGTTCGGTGCTGCCGTCCGCAAAAGTCGCCAAGATGTCGACTGGAAAGTAAAAGTCGCCGCGGCGCTGCACGACGATGGTGCTGTCATAAAGCGCAGTGCTCGTTTGCTCGCTGCCAAGCTCGTGCCGGCCGGCGGGTCGCGGCCGGCCTTTGTCGCTACAAGCCCGCTCTTGCGATTCGGCAATGAGCGCTTGTCGGTCGCGCAGCCAACTTGGATCCATCGGATCCGCGGTGTCTTCATGCGGGCGCAATCGTGCTTTGTTTTCTACAGTCGGCGCCAGCGGGCGCGACGTGCAATCCCACAGCCCGGCGCCAAGTTCGTGCGCTTTGCTCTCCAGTGAATAAATTTGATAGTCGGCGACTCGAGTGGAATCGAGCGCCTGCTGCAAAAACCACGTCAGATCTTCGCCGGCGCCCTCACTCATCGCGGCGACAAAATCTGCCTGACGGGGGTGACGAAAGCGGAAGCGTTCGAAATAGCGGCGCAGCCCGGCCATAAAGCGCTCTTTGCCTAGGTAGCGCTGCAAAGTGTGCAGCGCCACAGCGGTGTGGCTGTAGACGATCGGGCCGTAAAATCCCTGCAAAATGGTGAAGCTGCGGCTGGCAATAGGCATGTAGCGGGTGGTTGTGCGGTAGCCCAGCCATTCTTCGTCGATGGACGAGATGCACAGGCCAAGCAAATCGAAGGCCGAGCAGCGCTCTCCATAAAGCTCGTCCATGACGGTGGCGGTAAATGACTCGGTAATGCCTTCATCGAGCCAGGCTTCTTCGACTTCGTCGCTGCCGAGGAGCCCATAGAAATACTGATGCACAAACTCATGGGCGGTGATGTTTTCCATAAAATGGACGCCGCTTGGAAAAGGCAGGGGCATCGAGGTAAACAGCGTCGGATATTCCATTCCGCCGGCGCCCAATCCTTCGCTTGGCGGAATGACCACGGTGATGCTGCTGTACGGATAGACGCCCAAGTTGCGCTCGGCGGCGAAAAAAGCCGCGCGGACGGCGGACAAGTGCCGCGATGTATAGGGCTGGTGCTGGGGGCGGGTCAAAAGGCGCACTATGACGCTGCCGTATTCATCGAAAATGCGCTCGGAAACCTCGACGAACTGCGAATCGGCGAAAAATGCGAAGTCGTGAACGTCCTCGGCGTGGTAGCGGTGCACGCGGCGTTCACCGCGATCTTGCTGCGCGGTGAGCACGCCGGTGGCGCCAATCACGCTTGTGCGCGGCGCATCGATTTCAACGTCGTAAACGCCGTAGTCGGAAAAAAATTCGGTAAAGCCGTGATATTGATGCGCCCGCCAATGGCAGGCCTTGGTCGCGTCATCGGCGCAATCGAAAACGCCAATCTTGGGAAACCACTGGGTGCCAGCATAAAAGTCGTCGACCCAGCCGGAGCGCGCAAAAACGCGCGGCAATTGTACCGTCCAGGCCATTTGCAACTCGACGGTGGCTTCGGTCGCGATGGGCTCGGGCAAAGTCACGATAAGCAGCGTATCGTCTAGAGTTGCATCGGCCAAAAGATCACGCCCGTTTAGCGTCAGCTTGGACATGTCAATGGCCC
Organism: uncultured Myxococcales bacterium; assembly: GCA_964460115.1. Lineage (GTDB taxonomy): Bacteria > Myxococcota_A > Polyangia > Palsa-1104 > JAEUJZ01 > JAEUJZ01. Next base: position 9,678 of record CAYWPR010000001.1, on the reverse strand, counting down.
CATAGCCGTTTTGGGGCATGATCTCGCCGCGCAACTGTGGTCCAGCCTCGAATACAAAGGTCGAGGTCAAATTCTTAAAGGCGTTTTGATACAGATGAAAAACGAGACGGTCCGCTGGTTGGCGCTCGATGTTGCGCCAGGTCAAAGTTCCCTCGCCAATGATGCGATGGTTCACTTCGTCAAGACGGGCGCGCAGACGATAGCTGGCATTGCGAGGACTTAAAGGCCCGGCCACCCGCAGGGCCGGGCGCACTTCTTCCGCTTCTGCGGCAGAAGCAGAAGCCGAAGCAAAAATAGAAGCGCCCGTTGCAAAAAGCGCGGCATTGGCAGTTAGCACGACCAAGCTGGCCCCAAGGGCTGTGACAGCATACATATGCTCCCTAGCATACAGCATGGCCCGCACAATCAGCTTGACCGGCGTATATCCACAGCGCATCCTTCGCACGAACGGGTGCGCCCGCGGGCGCCGTGCCCACTTCATGCTGAAAACCATCGCAATCAGGGAGGTCCTACCATGGCGCATACACCTAAGAATTTCGAGTCCCTACTCGGCGACTGCAAGGCGTTCCTTAGCGACAAGCAACTTCAGGCTCACTTCACGCTGTATCAGGGCTATGTGAAAAAGCTCAACGAGATCGAAGAGAGGCTGCAAAAGGCCGATCCGACCACTGCCAACTACTCATTTAGCGAGTATTCCGAGCTGCGCCGCCGCGAGCCGGTCGCCTATAACGGCACGGTGCTGCACGAGCTGTATTTTGCCAACCTGGGCGCGCCGGAAGGCGGACCTTCTGATGCGTTTAAAAAAGCCGTCGAGAAGAGCTTTGGCACTTGGGATGCTTTTATTGCCGACATCAAAGGCATCGTCGGCTCTGGTCATGGCTGGTGCCTAGTCACCTATGACTGGACCTTCAATCGAGTGCGCACAAACCAAGTGCAAGGCGAGCACCACGTCGGTCTGTTTCCGGACAATAGCGTGCTTATCGCCATCGACGCCTGGGAGCATGCGTACTTTTTGGATTACGGCACAAAGAAGCCCGACTACCTGGCGGGAGTTTTGAAGCACATCAATTGGCAGACGGTCGAGAAGCGTTTTGCACCGACGCTGCACTCGGCGAATCAAAACATCTAGCCGGCATAGCGGCGGCGCAGACGGAGCGCCGCTTCCACAAGAACCTCGTCGGGCTTGGCAAAACAAAAGCGCAGCAGCGTCTCGCCCACCGGATCGCGGTAGAAGCTGCTGCCGGCAATCGCGGCGATGCCGACCTCGTCTAAAAGCTTGTAGGCGGCCGCGCGCGCCGTTTCACACTGCAAACGGCGTATATCACACAAAACATAGTAGGCGCCCCGTGGCACATAAGGATGCAGCCCGGCATCGGACAAAGCGCTGCACAAGATGTCGCGTTTGCGCTGATAAAGCCCCGACAGGCTGGTGAAGTAGTCAGGAGGCATCTTTAGCCCATCGATCACGCCAAGTTGCAGCGGAGTCGGCGCGCATACGTAAAGCAAATCGTGCGCCACGACAATTCGCGCCGCGGCCTCCGCGGGGGCGGTCAGATAGCCGACTCGCCAGCCGGTGATCGAAAAAGTCTTGGACAAGCCCGAGACGGTCACCGTGCGCGCCCGCATACCGGGGCGCGTATAAAGCGGAATATGGCTTTTGCCATCGAAAACCAAGTGCTCATAAATCTCGTCGGTGAAGGCGATAAGATCGTGGCTGATGCAAAAGTCGGCCAATAGATCGAGCTCAGCCACCGTTAGCACTTTGCCCGAGGGATTCGACGGCGAACAAATGACAATGCCGCGGGTGCGCGGTGTGACGGCGCGGGCCAAGGCCTCGCGATCGATGCGCCAGTCGGGTGGCGAAACGGGCACAAGCACCGGGGTTAATCCGAAGGCCAGGACCGTATTGAGGTGATAGGAATAGTAAGGTTCAAAAAGCAGGATTTCATCGCCTGGCTGACACAGCGCCAGCATCGCGGCGGCAAATCCTCCGGTGGCGCCGCTGGTGATAACCACTTCGCGATCCGGGTCGTAGGCCATGGCATAGTCGCGCTTTATTTTGGCCGCGACCGCGCTGCGCAAAACTTCGATTCCCGCCGGCGGGGCATACGTCGCCCGATGTTCGGCGATGGCGGCAGTCGCACCGACGGCCACTGGCGGCGGCGTTGGCAAATCGCACACCCCCTGCCCAAGATTGATGCCGCCTACCGCTTGGCAGCGCAAGGTCATTGCTCGAATGTCTGAGATGGCCAAGCCGGCCAACCGTTCGCCAATTCGCATGCGCCTACTTTAGCATCATTTCAGCCGTGTATTGAGCAGGCAGGTACCAAATCCCGTCGAGTTAGAAGCGAAAGCTGGCGGCTACGCCGGCGCCATCGGGGCCGACGCTGGGGACAAGGCTTGTCAGTTGCAGCGCGGCGGCGGATACCGCGGGTGAGCTTTCTGGGCTCGGGCTGCTTGGACTTGTTGCCGGAGTCGAGCGGCTCGGTGTGGCGCCGGAATCCGGCGTGTCGCCAGACTGGCCAGAGCTGGCTTGTTCGCTGGAAGGGTGCAGCGATGACAAAATCGCCGTGGTAATGCTTGCTACCGCAAAGCCACCGGCGACGATCCACAGACCGGTTGTGGCCCGCGCCAGCGTATTGCCGTGCTGACACTGGCTTAGATAGGCCTGGTAGTACATGTTGCCCTGCAAGCCGGATACTTGGGCGCAGCTTGACAACTGCGCCGAGCTTTCAAAAAACCCGCGATTGGAAACCAAGGTCGTTCTGTCTAAGCTACGCTGTAGCTGATCCAGGGAATTGCGCGCGGCATCCTCTTCCCCGACATAGCCGCGCCAGGTACCGATGGCGGCTAGCGCCAACACCCCGGCCACGCCCGCTGTCACATAAGAAGTAATGCGCAGCGCTCGGCTGCGATCGCCGGGTCGGCTAGCGGGGCGCTGACCATGCAGGGCGGGCAGCTCGGCGGTCACCTCATGCACTTGGCCGCCGCGTATATGAATGGTTCGAGTGATGCTGACGTGGCCAGCAGTCTCTAGCTTCAGCAGATGATCGCCGACATCCAGATCGGTGACGTTCAGCGGCGTCTGACCAATCGGCACGCCGTCCAGATACACAGAGGCCGCCGTGGGCTCGCTGATCACGTGCAGGCTGCCGCGCAGTGCCTCGATAAGCAGCACACGCACCCAGCGCTGCACCAGTTCATCTAGTTGCGCATTGTCGCGCTGCAAAACTTCCGGCGAAACGGCCTCGGTAATAAACTTCTCTACGGTGCTGTCCGAGACGTTTAGCTGCTTGATGGCGACGAGATAAAGGCTGCCTTGAGGCTGCTTGCGGATGCTGCCGTAGATCAGGCGATTGACCCCCAGGCTTTTGCCGACCTTGGCCATGCAAGAGGGATTTTCGTCGGTGCAATTGAATACCAGCTTGATCTCGACGAGATCCTGCTGGCTTTTTTCGAATTGTATCCCCTGCAGGTTCGGCAGGTGCCGATGTATCGTTTCCGTCAGAACCTTGCCCATCCCCGGATTGACGTTGGTATCGTCGATACCGAGTAAGCCGATGCTAATCGGTACGGCAACGGCGTGCGCCATTGAGCTCGTTCCGAGCCACGCCATCACGGCTGCCAGGAGCAGCCAGCGACCTTTGGTCGACTGTAGACGGCGCTTTATCTCTCGATCGTAGCCAAGGCTTGGCATGCTAGCCTGTTCCTTTTTCATGGTAAGTCTCGCTGAATTATACTCCGAAGCCGCTAAAATGTTTCCAGGATGAAGCGTCCATTGACTCGACGTGTACTTTTGGGCTTCTTTTTGACGCTCGCCGTCGCCAGCACGGGCTGTAAGCTTGCCGAGCCATATCTAATTCCAAACAAATCGATCGAATTATGGAGCAGTTTGCAGCCGGATATGCGTCCGCGCGCGCAGCTTCCGGCTATCCACGAGCCCGATCGCAAACCAGTGCTTGTCGAATATCGCGCCCTGGGACTTTCCGATAGCGAAATGACGCAAGCGGTGGCGCGTCCAGCGCGTTTTTATCGCGTCGCGGCGGCGCGGCAAAATCCACTATTAATTATTGGCGGAGTCGTTTTGGGCATGGCGCTGCCGCACCTGGCCCTGGGAATGGCGGTGGGGCTCGACAAACCGACCGCCTCTGAAGAGCGGGCCATCAGCGATGTCGCCGGCGGGGCTTTGGCATTGACCCTGGGCGGTCTGCACATTGCCGCTGGGGCGATTCTGATGATCGCCGGCGAGCACCGACCGCGCGTTATCCCCAGCGAGCCGCAGCTGCTTTATCAATACATAGAGCCGCCCGCGTCTGCCCCCAGCGAAAGTGAATCGCCGACTCTGTCGAAAATTTCACCGCTCGCCGCGCCCATCAGATTCTAGTTTCGGCTAGCGGGCGGTATAGATGTCGATGTCGGCTTGTGCCTTATTGCCGGCGCCGACGCCGCCGACCAAAAGCAGCTGATCGGTTTCTAGCGGCAGCGCCAGGTGCCCGGCCCGCGGGTGAATAAGCGGAATGGGTGGTCCGATGCGATTCAGTCCGTCATCGGGGTTGAAAATTTCACAATTGTCCAATACCGCTCCGTCGGAGTTATATCCTCCGCAGACGAGGATTTCCTTGGTCAGCCGATTGATGCTGGCGGCGTAGCGCGGCGTCATTAAAAAATTCTCGCGCAGTTCGACCATATGGCTCGACGGATCGATAAGCAGCGCCGAACCTAAAGCCGTCTTGTGCAAAGTCGCCATATCTTCCTCGTAGCCGCCGACAATCAGCACCTTGCCGCTTGGCAATGCCACTGCCGCATGTCCTTTGCGCGAGGGCTGGGCCGGCTGCAGTGAAAAAGCTTCAAAGGTATTTTTGTCTACGCGAAAAAGTTCGGCCACCGGTGCCGCGCCCGCGATATCGGCCAAGGACAAACCGCCAAATAGCAAGGCGCCGCTGCCGTCGAGCCATGTTACCGCGGTGGCGCTGTGCTCAAAACGCCGGGCCACCATCGGGCCTTTACCATTGCCCTCGGCCGCTGGCGGCAGCCGAACCGCGCCCAGCTTGGCCGGCATATCGCTGCTGCTGCCCGGGGTGCGTACCGCAAGCACGGCTTGGGCCAAGGGCATGCCGTCCGTCGGCTGGCTGCTGCCGCCCGAAATCAAAAAAGTGTTGTCTTTGACTTCGACGACAGCGGGGGCATAGGCGCCAGGATCGCCAGGGTTAGCGACGTCGGCAGCCGGTGCCGCCCACAACATGCTGAGATCGCTGACCGCCGGATCGAATTTTTCAGCGGTGGTAAGCATCTTGTTGCTGGCATCGGCACCGCCCCATAAAAGCGCCTGCTGGCCCTGCTGGTCGTCAGCGCTCGGCACAAGCACCGCGCCATGCCGAGGCGCCGGCAAGGCGCCGGCATCCACCAGGTTGTGCAGCACTGGACTGTAACGCCAAGCATGTGCCGTCGGCTGCGGAATGTCGTTCAGACCACCGACGATTAATACTCCCAAGCTGGGCTCGGAGCTGGGACTGGCATGGCGACCGCGCAGGCTTGTGCCCGCCAGGAACTTGCGGCCCACAGGCGTCCCCTGGCTGCCATTGTCATCGGGAAGTTTGACCTGCGTAGTCGTCACCAAGCCGGGGCGGCCGACATAAACCGTAACGTTTGTATCGCTTTGCGGCAGGATGAAGTTTGGGGTACGTCCGCGTCCCACGACTTGGTTAGAGCCATTAAAGGCCTCAACGCTGACGTAAACGTAGTTGTCGCGCGCCGGCGAGGTAATTTCCAGCGAAGTGCTGAATTTGCCCCCGGTGACTGCTGCAGTGGTTTGCTGGGCCGTCATCATTGTGCCCTGGACGGTCAGGACCACGGTGGCGGCTTCGGAAAAGGGATCCGAGTCAGGAGGGGTCAGAATTTGCAGGGTCAAGCCGGTGTTCTGACCGCAGCCGCATATCCCTAAAAGCGCCCCCAGCCCGAGAAGACCTAACAAGCTTTTTGCTTTCATGCTTTCCTCGAAATTTTTTGTGCGCCGCGTGCAGTGATGGGCACAAATTCGACGCCAAAGGACATAGCCCGCGAAAACAGTTCTTGCGAATCGCCACGGACGCGTAGGGTCTTGTTTCGTCCGGTTGCGCCTTTTAGCAGGCTGATTTCGCCACGTGCAACGTTTAGTGCATCGGCCACCAAACTGCGTACGGCTTCGTTGGCGGCGCCGTCTACGGGAGGAGCACTGACGGCGGCACGAAGCCGCTGCGCGCGCAGCGGACCAAGCCCGGGGCGGGCCGCTCGCGGCACCACCCACAGATCCATATCGATCCCTTCGGCGCAGACGCGAACAAAAGACATGGCGGCTTAACTTTGGTCGACGCGACCGGTCGAAGTCCGCCGCTCGGGCTGCATGGATTTTTGCGCGCTATCGCCGAGCTCGCGGCTGCGCCGAGTGGCGGCTTCGACCGCATTGATGAGGGTCGTGCGCAGGCCGCCTGCTTCTAGCGTGTGCAATCCCGCGATCGCCGTGCCGCCCGGCGAAGTCACCATGTCCTTAAGCTGCCCGGGATGCTCGCCCGTCTCGATAAGCAGCTTGGCCGAACCAAGCACGGTTTGCGCCGCCAGCGCCATGGCGTTATACCGCGACAATCCCATTTTTACGCCAGCGTCGGAAAGCGCCTCAATGATTAAAAAGATGTAGGCCGGCCCGCTGCCTGAAAGGCCGGTCACCGCATCTAGCTGCTCTTCATCTAGAACCACGGTGATGCCAACCGCGCGAAAGATGTGTTCGGCCACCGTCAGATCATCAGCCGTGGCATAGCGCCCGCCGGCAATGGCTGTGGCTCCGGCTTCCACCAAAGCGGGGGTGTTGGGCATCACGCGTACCACGCGCGTTCCTTCTTGAAAGCGTGCTTCAATGACCCCAGTTGGCACGCCGGCGGCGATGCTGATGACAAGCGCATGCGGCGGCAAGTGCGCCGAGATTTCGTCGCATACACTCGGCAGGATCTGGGGCTTTACCGACAAAACAATGATCGAGCAGGCACGCACCACCTCGATGTTGCTGCGGGTCATGGCGATGCCGTAGCGCTGCTTAATAAGCTCGAGACGGCTTTGGCGTGGCTCTGAGCCCCAGATGGAATCGGCGCGCAGTACACTCGCGCGCAGCAAACCCTTCATCAGCGCCTCGGCCATGTTGCCGGTGCCGATAAAACCGACATTGCCGCGAATCGCTTCTGCGCCCGAAGGCGCACCTTCGAACAAAGCGTCACCATCGGTGCTGGCAGCTTTTGCCGACTCGGGGGCTAAGGACGTGCTTTCAAACTTGCTCATCGGCGGCACAATAGCCTGCCCGCTGGCTGCTGAAAATGCGTTTGGTTTTTCTAGGAAAAGCCCGTGAATGCCTGGCGACGGCGGACTCATCCATAAAGATTTACAAAAGACTCTAGACCCAAAACGAGAGTGTAGTAATTTCCTGGGGATTTGGACCTAGATCATGCCGACCCCGCCGTCTACTTATATGGAGGTTTTTCCCGCCGCAATTCGCCTGATCAACAATCAGTTGATCCCGCATGCGAGTCCGCGCAATCAGCGGCTTTACGCCTATGCGGTCCGCATTTTGGAACGGGCGCAGCGCGACATCGAGGCGCAGCGAGCGCAGGGTCTTTTGCCCAATGTGCCGCCGCGCGCAATGCCCCGGCTTAGCGCCGAATCTCTTTGCAAGTGGGGACAGCAGCTGCGTCAGCGCCGTGAAGGGGCGGGAATGACGCGGGGGCAACTGGCGGTGCGGGCCAGCGTTGCCGAAAGTACCATTCGCAACCTGGAAACCGGGCGGCACAAACCGACGCTGGCCGTCCTTATGCGCTTACAGGCGCTTCCGGAACTGGGGATGCCCTCGCCATTTCCCAATCCGCCGCAAAAGCCGCCCAAAAAGCGCAAATCTAAATAGAGCAAAAGGCCGCCGCCGGCTTTTGTGCCCAGCCGGCGGCGCTGTCTCTAATAGAAAAGGGCGGTTCGGCGGCCACCCGTGTAATCGATATACACGCTCTGCCATTCCGAGAAGAAATCGAGGGCAGTGGTGCCTTGCTCGCGTCCGCCGATGCCGGTGTCTTTCATGCCGCCAAATGGCACCTGCGCTTCTCCGCCAACCGTCGGCGAGTTGACATGCAGGATTCCGGTTTCGATCTGATCGATATAGCGAAAGACTCGCCCCACATCGCGGGTGTATACCGAGGAAGACAGCCCGTAATTGCTGTCGTTGGCGATTGCAAACGCGTCTGCATCGTCAGCGGCTTCCAGAATGGAAAGTACCGGGCCAAAAATTTCTTCTTTGGCGATCCGGTGCTCGGGCTTTACATCGGCAAACACCGTCGGTGCAATAAAGAAACCGCGGGCGAGCTCGCCGTCCAAGCGATCGCCTCCGCAAAGCAGCCGCGCTTCGCTTTTGCCGACCTTCAGGTAGTGCATGACCGTCGAAAACTGCTTTTCGTCGACGACCGGACCGACTTGGACCCCAGAAGCCAGGCCGTCGCCGACCTTGAGCTGCCGAGTTTTTTCGACTACGAGCTCGGTAAAACGACCGAGTACCGGCTTTGCGACCACCGCCCGCGACGTCGCGGTACAGCGCTGCCCCGTCGAGTAAAAAGCGCCCTGTACCGTTGCCGTGGCCGCAAGTTCCAAATCGGCATCATCAAGCACAATCAGGGCGTTTTTGCCGCCCATTTCACATTGCACTTTCTTTTTGCGGCCCGCTGCCAGGCTGTACAGGCGCTGCCCGATTTCATTGCTGCCGGTAAAACTAAGCGCTGCCACGTCGGCATGCTCGACAATGGCATCGCCAATCGTGCCACCGGGGCCAAAGATGACGTTCCAAACCCCTGCTGGCACACCTGCTTCGACAAATATCTGCGCCAAGATCTGCGCACACAAGGGGGTAATCGAGGCCGGCTTGTGAACCACGGTATTGCCGCAAATAAGCGCCGCCGCCGCCTTCCAGACCGGAATGGCCAAGGGAAAGTTCCACGGCGTAATCAAGCCGACGACGCCGTGCGGCACGCGGCGCGTATAGATAAAATTGCTGGGCAGTTCAGACGGAATGGTCTGACCAAACATGCGCCGCCCTTCACCCGCTGAAAACTCCATGCAATTGATGGCGCGCTGTACCTCGCCGCTGGCGTCGGTAAGCGACTTGCCTTCTTCCTGGGTCAGGGCGCGCGCTACCTCTTCTTTGCGTTGCCGCAGAATCGCCGCCGCACGAAAAAGAATTTCACCGCGTTTGGGCGCGGGAAGGGCCCGCCAGGCCGGCGCCGCAGCTTTGGCCGCAGCGACGGCTGCTGCGACTTCAGCGGCTCCCGATACGACCACTTGGCCAATCGACTCTCCGGTGGCCGGATTGATGTTGTCCTGCGTGCGCTTATTTTCAGGCGTGTGCCAGGTTCCGCCTATATAGTTGCGAATGAGCTCGATCATGCGGGCATGATACGAGGGATGGTGCCCCTTCCGTCAAGCGGCAAGTCGGAACCTAACGGGGCTAAATATGCAGATTTGCAAAGTTTTTCTTGACCTTCTAGGTCTGAGTCTGTTACCAGTACTGCCACTTGAACGCTGTGGGCGACATGGGTCTTTTTTGAACAAGATGCGCGGCGATGGGCGTATAGCTCAGCGGTAGAGCATCGGCCTTACAAGCCGGGGGTCACAGGTTCAATCCCT